>JAXMAW010000088.1:0-18869 GCA_046350195.1 Gemmataceae bacterium | reverse complement strand
GCTGCACGCGCCGTCGGCAGAGGAAGGCGTTGTCGCCACGGTGATGGCGGGCGGCGACACCGACACCAACGCCGCCATTGCCGGGGCGCTGCTGGGCGCGGTCCACGGCCGCGACGCGGTGCCGGCCCGCTGGCAGCGCTGCGTCCGCTCGTGCCGGACCTTCGACGGGGCGCCGACGCGGCACCCGCGCGGGCGGGAGTACTGGCCGGTCGATGTGCTGGAACTGGCGGAGTGCCTGCTGCTGGCGGGGCAGGTCGCCGGGGCGTGAATGAAACCTCGACGCGGCGGCGAGGTTACTATAAGGTGTGATACTCCGCCATCTCGCCCTCCCCGAGGGACACCCGCATGCGACGCGTCGCCGTTTTGCTCACCGGTCTGGCGATCCTGGCCCTCCTCGTCGGGCTGACCCCCGCGGGGGCCGAGTCGAAGCCCGCGAAGGCGGTCAAGTCGTTCTCGCTGAAGGACGCGGACGGCAAGGCCTGGTCGCTGGCCGGCCAGAAGGACAAGAAGGCGGTCGTCGTGCTGTTCCTCGGCACCGAGTGCCCGATCAACAACCAGTACCTGCCCCGGCTGGCCGAGCTGCACAAGGAGTACGCCGGCAGGGGCGTCGCCTTCGTCGGCGTCAACAGCAACGCCCACGACACGGCGACGCGGGTCGCCGGCCACGCCAAGGCCAACGCCGTCCCGTTCCCGGTCCTCAAGGACGTCGGCAACGCCGTCGCCGACGACTTCGGGGCGCGGCGCACGCCGGAGGCGTTCGTCGTGTCGCCGGCCGGTAAGGTCCTCTACCAGGGCCGGATCGACGACCAGATCGGCGTCGGCTTCAAGCGCAAGGAGCCGACCCGGCGCGACCTGGCGGTGGCGCTGGACGAGGCGCTGGCCGGCAAGCCGGTCTCGACGCCGCTGACCGACGCGCCCGGCTGCCTGATCGCGCGGGCGATCCAGCCGAAGGAGACCGGCACGGTCACGTTCGCCAGGCACGTCAGCCGCATCCTCCAGAACCGCTGCCAGGAGTGCCACCGGCCCGGGGAGGTCGGCCCGATGCCGCTGTTGAGCTACGAGGACGCGCTGTCGTGGCAGGGGATGATCGAGGAGGTCGTCTCGGAGGGCCGCATGCCGCCGTGGCACGCCGACCCCAAGCACGGCAAGTTCGCCAACGACCGCAGCCTGACCAAGGAGGAGAAGGAGACCCTCCTGAGCTGGATCACGCAGGGCTGCCCCAAGGGCGACGACAAGGACCTGCCCCCGGCGAAGGAGTTCGCCAAGGGCTGGATGATCGGCAAGCCGGACGTGGTGTTCGAGATGCCCAGGCCGTTCACCGTGCCGGCCGACGGCGGGCCCGGGGCATCCGCTACGAGTACATTCGGGTGCCGACCAAAACGCCCGCCGAGGACCGGTGGATCCAGGCGGCGAGGGCCGGCCGGGGGCGGGGTCGTTCACCACATCATCGTCTACGTGGTCGAAGAATCCGGCGCGGGTAGAAGAACGGCAAGGGGGGCGGGTCGGGGACATCCGCGACGGCATCGGCAACGGCTTCCTGGCGGCGTACGCCCCGGGCGACATGCCTCTGAACCTGCCGGCCGGCTACGCCAAGAGGCTGCCCAAGGGGGCGCTGGTGGTCTTCCAGATGCACTACACGACGGGGTCGAGCGGAAGGACCGCTCGTCGGTCGGGCTGGTGTTCGCCAAGGGGCCGCCGAAGTACGAGGTGCGGACGCGCGGCATCGCCCAGCAGTTCTTCCGCATCCCCCCCGGGTCGAAGGCCCACGAGGTCAAGTCGAAGACGACCTACGACCGGGACGTGACGCTGATGAGCCTGCTGCCGCACATGCACCTGCGCGGCAAGGACTTCAAGTACGAGGCGACCTTCCCCGACGGGAGGAAGGAGACGCTGCTGTCGGTGCCGCGCTTGACTTCAACTGGCAGAGCAACTACCGGCTGGAACAACCCCTCCGGTTGCCCGCCGGCACGAGGATCGACTGCACGGCGCACTTCGACAACTCGGCGGACAACCCGAACAACCCCAACCCGAAGACGGGGGTCATTTGGGGCGAGCAGACCTGGGAAGAGATGATGATCCGGGTTCGTCGATTACTCCTTCGAGCCGCGGCCCCGCCAGTAGGGTGCCGCCGGCCGAGTTCCTGGCCGGGCGTGAACCGCCTCAGACGTTTCCCGGGGCCGGCGGCGAGATCGCTGTCCGGCCCCCGGCCCCAGTGCGATGGAGCCATCGTCCGCGGGGATCGCTCGCCGAGTGCAGCAGCGCCCTCGGGAACGCGACCGCAGTCCGGCAACGCCCGCACCGGCGTGGCACCTGCCCCGCACGGCCCACTCCTGGCCTTGGCCGCGGCGCTGGCAGGCGGGCGGCCCGGCCGATGCCGCCAATAAAGAAGCCCCCTGCCGGAAGGCCGGGGAGCTTTCCCTTGAGCGGCTCCAGGAGGCGGAGGAGTACAAAACCCGCGGGGCGTCAATCCCCGGTCGGCTTGCGGCAGCGCCGCCCGTGGCATCCCGTCGGGGAAGGCGGGTAGCCATGCCAGGCGCGGGGCGAGGCTGGTGGGTTCGGGGATGGGGGACACGTCGCCGCCGAACAGCTGCGTGCTGCCATCCGTACCGGCCAACGCGAGGTTGAGGGTCGGGTTCAGGAACCCGTTGGCGTTCTGGTTCCCTCCCGGGAGGTGATGTCGTTCTGGGGTCTTCCCGCCTGGGAAGACGTAGGCATAGGACGAGCCGACGTCGGTCACGACGCCCGATCGCATAGGTGGTGCCCGGGTTCAAGGTGAAGGAGAAGGCGTCGAGGCCTGCTTGAAGTTCATCCCGTCATCGACGAAGGCCTTCGATCCGGTCTGAAAGAGCAGGGCCCCGGTGGTGGAGTTGAAGATGAAATAGTTGAGGTTCCCGTTCGCTTCCAGGTCGATCTCGACGCCGATGTTGGTAAAGTTCACGGAGTTCGCAACCGTAAACAAGGTGGCGATACCGAATTGATTGCGGCCAATGGAAATGCCGTTTGGCGGATCGGTCTGGAAGAGCGGCCACAGCCTCCGCCTGCCCTGTCGCGCTTCAACAACGCGGTCAGAGTAAATAACAGTGCGGTCGATCGCTTCATCAGCCTTACCCTTTCGTTCGTGGTGGGTGTCTGCTGGCGGTCGTAGCGTCACGGTGACCTGCGAACACTGCCAGGAGGGGATGGAAGGTCTCTTCACCCACTCGCTACGCATCAAACGCTCTAAACATTGCTATCGAAGAGGGTGATACAGGCTGACGCCTTTGGGGCGGCTTTCTGTCCGTGGTTTGTAACCCTGGGGATTCTGCAACCCGGATGCCGCGACGGCAAATCTGGGGCCATTTGTCTTAACGAGTTATAAGACTCGTATTTCGGTGCATTGGGGTGAGATTTCCCACGGGGTGTATATCGTCCACCAAACGTAGGTTTGTTGATCCAGGGCAGACCCACCCGGGCCGATTCGGGTCGCTTGCCCGGCTCACGGTGGGCGGGTTCGCTCGGCGCGGCTCAGCCCACCTCGGCCAGCTCGAGGTCTTTCCGTAGCGGCTCCGGCACGGGCGCGCAGCGCGGCGATGTTCGGGCAGGCGCAGCCCGGCGTCGGCGGCGACGACGGCGAAGGCGTCGCGGCGGGCCCTGTCGAGCAGGTCGGTCGTCGCCTGGCCGACCGCCCACAGTTCGCCGGCAACCGTGCTGCCTCGTGCCGAACAGCTCGCCGCTGCCGCCGCAGCCGCCGCGTCCTCCTCGGCGAGGGCGAAGCCGTCCGTCGTGCGCGAGAACACCTGCAACCGCTCGCGGCCGTCGTCAGTCGGCGAGGTCGGCGGAAGCAAGTGCTGGCCGGCGGTCGTGCCGCGGCTGACGCGGCCCCGCAACTGGTGGAGTTGCGACAGCCCGAGAAGCGGCTCGGCGTGCTCGACGACCAGCCAGGTGGCGTTCGGGACGTCCACGCCGACCTCGACCACCAGTGCAGACAGGTAAGTCGATCTGCTTCCTCCGGAAGCGGTCCATGACGTCGGCCTTGACCGTCCTCGTCCTGCTGGCCGTGCAAGAGGCCGACGCGGAAGTCGCGGGAACGGCCCGGCCGACAGCTCCTGGAACACCCCCGCCGCCGAGCGCCAGGTCCGACGTCGGGGAGTCTTTACCCACGAGGGCAGACGACGTAGGCCTGCCGCCCCTCGCGGAGGGCCTGGCGGAGGCGATCGGCAGCCAATCGCGGCGGCTTTCGCGCGGCCAGCGCGAGGAGACGGGCTGCCGGCCGGGCGGAAGCTCGCGGACGAGGGTGACGTCGAGGTCGCCGAAGACGGTCAGCTTGCGACGGTGCGCGGGATCGGCGTGGCAGTCATGATGAGGTAGTGCGGGTCGGCCCCCAGCTGGCGGACGCGGAGCTGGTGGACGCCCGACGTGCTGCTCGTCGATGACGACGAGGCCCGAGCGGGCGAACTCGACGCCCTCCTGCACCAGCGCTTCCTGCGTTGCCGACGACCAGGTCGATCTCGCCGAAGCCTTGAGGGCTTCCAGCCCCTGCCGCCGCTCGCGGAGCCCGACAGCCCGCCGGTCAGCAGCCGAGGCGGCGGACGCGGCTATGGGCGAGGTAGCGGTCGAGGGTGCGGGCGTGCTGGCGGGCCAGCACCTCCGTCGCGCCATCAGCGCGCCTGGTGCTGCCGGGCGACGGCCAGGAGCATGGCGTAGACGGCGATGGTCTTGCCGGCGCTTGAGCATGGCCTGGACAGCGCTGCATCGGCCGAGGCCGGCCAGGTCCTTGCGAACCGCGTCGGCGACGGCCCCGGTCCTGGTCGCCGGTGAGGGCGAACGGGAACAGGGCGAGGATGCGGCCGTCGATCTTCGGCCGTGACTTCGAGGACAGGCGCTGCTGACGGTCGCGGACCTCCCTCCCGCCGCAGCGCCCAGGGCCGGCTGCAAAGACGAGCAGCTCTCGGCGAAGCGGTCCTTCGCCTTGAGGGCGGCCGCGACGCTGTCGGGGAAGTGGACCTGCCTCATCGCCTCGACGACGCCGGGCCAGCTGTGCCTGTCGCGGGCGATTCGGGCGATCGTTCCGGCACCGCCTCGCCGTGGCGGCTCCAGCGCGCTTTCCGATGAGCTTGCGCATGTCTCGGGCGGAGGTCCTCGGTGAGCGGGTAGACGGGGACGATGCCGGGGGTGGCGGGCGGCCTCGTCAGGGGACTGGACGCCGACGACGGCATCTGCCAGTGGTCGCGGTACCACTTGGGCCTGCCGGAGAACGACACGCGGCGGCCGTAGCGGAAGCGGCGGGCGGCGTAGGGCTGTTGAACCAGACGCCTTCGAGGGTGTGTTGGCCGTCGTCACCACAAGTACGACACTGACGACGGACTTGCGCCCATCGGCTCCTTGCCGAGCCGATCTCGACGACCTCGCCCTGCACGGTCTGCGGCACGTCCGGGCAAGGTCGGCGATGGCGAGGTCGGTCAGGTCCTCGGCCAGGGCGGGAAGTGGTAGAGCAGGTCGCCGACGGTGGCGAGGTCGAGGCTTGCGCCCAGCAACTCGCGCCCGCGCTTGGCGGCCGGGCAGCTACCGGGGCAGGCTCAGCCAGGTCCTGCAGGTCGTCCTCACACCCGTCCCAGCATCGCCGATTCGCGGCGGGGGTGCAATCTACGTTGGGGCGGTGGAATCGGCAGAAGGTGGGGAGGGTTGGTCGTTGCTGGACGACAGGAGGCGCGGTAGGGTGATGCCGCGGGTGACCCGCCATCAAGAGTTCGGAACGGAGGGGGTTGTGGGCACCGAGTGGCTAACCAGGAGAACATGCACCCGCGTCTACGAGCACTACCCCCACAACTTCTCCTTCGAGTTCGGGCCGGGAGTGCTGGTGGATTGCCTCTGGCGTATCGTTGCGGGCGGGCGGCTGGTTCGCACCTCGCAAGACCACGGACAGAAGTACGGCCTCCCTGCCCCGCTCGACGCCTACGCCGAGGCAGAGTCGCTGTTGAGGGGACGGCGCGTGTTGTCGGTGCGGGTACGCGCTGAGACGGACGACCTTATTGCGGAGCTTGACGGAGAGGTCCTTCTCGAAGTGCTATCAGACTCAGGATATGAACCGTATCCATTTGCGCCCAGGGGGTTCATCTGGTGGCCGCTGCAGGCAGTGTGATCTTTGACCTTTCACCTGGAGCCGACCTCGGATCTGTCAAGGTGGTGAAAGGGTAATAAGTGTCGAGGTGATGGAATGCTGGGGGAGTGCAAGCGAGGTGTTCGTGACCATTCCCATTGGAGGGACGACCATGACCCGCCCGCACCGCAACCACACCCGGGGCTTCACGCTGATCGAATTGTTGGTGGTCATCGCCATTATCGCCGTGCTCATCGGCCTGCTCCTTCCCGCCGTCCAGAAGGTGCGCGAGGCCGCCGCGCGGCTCGTCTGCCAGAACAACCTCAAGCAGGTCGGCCTGGCCCTGCACAACTACGAGCACACCCTCGGCTCGCTGCCGCCAGGCTACCGCAACCTCGGCCTGCCCAACGCCATCCCCGGCTGGGGCTGGCCCGTCTTCTTGTTGCCGTACCTGGAGCAGGCCCCGCTGTACGAGGCGCTCGACGCCGCCCGCACCAATTTCGGCAACGGGGCCAACCCCGTCCCGGCCACGCCGCTGACGCAGACCAGCCTCAAGATCCTCCAGTGCCCGTCCGACAACGGGCCGCTCGCCAACCCCTTCTACGACAACCACGGCAAGTCGAACTACCGCGGCGTCGGCGGCGGGGGCGACCTCTACCTGAAGCCGATCGCCGCCGACCGCGGCGGGGTGCTGTTCGCCAACAGCCGCGTCCGCTTCCTCGACGTCACCGACGGCCTATCCAACACGTTCGCCGTGGGCGAAACGTCGTACAACGAGCGCCGCAACTGGTGGGGTGGCATCTGGGCCGGCTGCGCCCGCGTCGGGTCGTTCGGGCAGTATCAGGGCCAACTGGTGTGGGTCAGCGGCGTGTACTGGTCGATCGACCAGGCCAACCTCCGGCTCAACGGCCCCGACCCGTGGGCGTTCAGCAGCCCGCACACCGGCGGGGTGAGCTTCGTCCTCTGCGACGGCAGCGTCCGCTTCTTCAAGGACACGGCCGACCCGGCGTTGATCGAGAGGCTGGCGGTCCGCAACGACGGGCTGGTCGTCACCCTGCCGGAATGAACCCGCCGGGTGTGAAGTTGGGAAGTTGAGAGAACCTATCTCTGATAACGCGGATTCTCGGTCGGTGCGCCGATAGAACCGTTGTTGTACATTCCTCTGCCCTTTCTTGCAAAGAGCGCTTTGCAGTCACCCCGCGCCTCGGGCCGATCGCAAGTGCCGTCGCAACATCTTTTTCGCCTCATCCCCCAGTCGCGTCACCGGTTCCGCCCGCGCCGGGGAAAAATCGGCTTGACACGGCGGGCGATTGGTATTCCGTGTGCATCACTCCGCGACGACTACAACACATCCAAACGGCTCGTCAGGAGGAGATCGCCATGCAGGTCGAACTGTACTGCCCGCACTGCGACACGTCGTTCGTCGCGGCCCCGGACGCCCCCGCCAGCCAGGTGCTCGACCGCATGGCCGAGGACGGACCGTGGTACGCCCTCGGCGACGGCGAGACGTTCGAGGACATGATCTTCTCCACCATGTTCGCCTGCGGCACGATCCGCTGCTCCGAGTGCGGCGGGCCGGCCTCGGTCAGCGAGCAGAGCCTGGGCCAGCTCACCATGGAGGTGCTGGGCAGCTGGTGAGGTGCCTCCCACCCGCCCCCTTCACCCCCCGAATGACCCAGGGCAGCCCGGATCCCGCTCCGGGCTGCCGCCTTTTTGGTCGAGCCTCCCAGGCGTGGAGTTTGAGCAGGAAGGGAAGGGGGTGCAGCGAGGGCGACCGCCGGCCCCTCGCTGCACCCCCTTCCCTTCCTACTTTATCGGGAGCACCCGCCGCACCCGCCCGCGGAAGTGGACTGTTGCCCGGCCGGGGGCTCGGGCGAGCCCGCCGACGCCAGGGCCTTGTAGCCGGCGGCGCTGGCGCCCAGGACCACCAGCAGCGCCACCGCGGCGGCGCGGAGCGGCCGCGACTCGCCCTCCGTCGGCAGGTCGCGGAGGACCGCGCCGATCAGGGCCGCCAGCGGGCTGGCGGTGCCGAGGGCCCCCACGGAGCGCAGCGTGGCGGCCAACAGCTCCGGCGGGATCGAGATCGGGCCTTGCAGCGCCAGCAGCAGCGAGGACATGCCGCCGGTAAGCGTCAGCCCGCGGCCGGCCAGCCCCTTCCGCAGGGCGGCGAGGGCGCGGCCCAGCAGCCAGGACACCGACCCCAACGGTCGGCCCAGCTCGCGGGCGGCGTCCTCGTGCGTCTTGCCCTCCAGGTAGCAGAGGATGATGGCGGCGCGCAGCGGCTCGTCGAGCCGGCCGATCTCCTCGTCGAGGGCGTGCTGCACCTCCCGCCAGGCGTCCTCCAGGGCGCCGCCAGGCGGGGCGGGCGGCGCCCCGCGCTCGACCTCCTCGCGGCGGCGCCGCAGGTCGCGCAGCTTCATCGCGGAGCGCTGGGCCACCCCGTAGAGCCAGCTCGCCAGCCGCTCGCGGTGGCGGATGGAGCCGGCCTTCCGGGCGAGCAGCTCGAAGGTGACCTGGAAGGCGTCCTCGGCGTCGTGGTGGTTGCCCAGCGTCCGCCGGCAGATGCCCAGCACCATCGGGCCGTGCCGTTGGACCAGTTGGGCAAACGCCTCCTCGTCCGCGCCGCGGACGAAGCGCCCCACCAGGGCCTCGTCGCTGGCCCACCCCGGGCCGTCCGGGGCACCCGAAGGGCATTCCGACAGGGCGGTCCTCATGTTCGACTCCTCACGAGAGGGGCAGGTCAGGCCCGGGCGGGCCTCCTCCGGCGGGCGAACACCCCGAGCGTCCCCAACAGCCCGGCGCACATCACCAGTGTGGACGGTTCGGGGACCGCGGTAAAGGCCGCCGTCGCGTTATCGGGGGCGAAGTCGGAGATGGCGGAGGCGCCCCCGGCGGGGCCGGGCTGGGCGGAGGTGTCGCGCGGCCAGAGGTTCCACAGGTAGTCTTGCGGGGCGAACCCGGTGGACGCGGGCAGGGCGGACAGCGGCACGTCGATCGAGATCGACGCCCCGTTGATGCTCCCGACGAAGGCTGCGTTGTTCGTGCCCCCGGCGGCGTTCAGGGTGGCGACCGTGTTGAACTGCACGTTGGGATTCCCAATGGTGCCGAGGTGATCAGTCCATCCCCGTCTTGATCCCCCACGTACAACGGCGTCGATCCGGCCAGCGCCGTCGCTGACCGCGGCGGCGAAGATGGCGAACAGGTGAAACGTCGTCCCGTCGAACGTCCCGCCCGCGGCGATCACGTCGAAGGCCGTGCTTGGCGCCCCGGTGTACGTCGGCAATCCCCCGCTGGGTCGGTGACGAAGGCCACCCCTGGCGGCCTGCCCCCACCAGCGACCGCCAGCCGGGGCGGGCATCGCCCCGGCGAAGCGACACTCCTGGTCATCACGAGACTCCGCAAGGACAAGAAGGAAAAGAATCGAATGATCCCGATTGGCCTCCTCGGTATAGTCCCGTCGAGGGCGGCCAACAACTAGGACTTTTCTGGACGGGCATTCTTTTCTGGGCCGAGAGATCGGCATGGGGTGGCCTGCCCCGTGGGATGACCGGCCACGGGGCTCTCCGGACGCTCGGCCTTGAGCCGGCGTCAGGCCTCGGGCGACGCGCTTCCGTCGCCGAGCACCCAGGCGGCGAGGGCGCCGAACCAGCGGGGAGGGTCGGTCAGCGCTCGCCTGCTGGGACGGCCGCCTCGCCGATCGAGTACAGGTGGGGCTGGGCCAGTTCGTCCACGGCACCTCCACGGGGGCATCGCCAGCAGGGCGGGCACGGCGCTCGCCGCGTCGCTGACTCCCAGCGCCGCCTCGGCCGCGCCCTCACCGCCTCCTCGCGTGGGCCAGCCCGCCGATGCACACGGCGAGAGATCGCCCCGGGTTGCGAGCCAGCGCCTCGACGCGGAGCTGCTCCAGCCGCCACAGCCGGCCGAGGGCGGCCTCCAGGGCGGCCCGGCATCCCCCCTCCGTCGTCGGCCCCAGCGCGCACAGCAAGTACATGGCGTGGACGCGCTCCCCCGGCAGAGGGTCGCTCACCCGCCGCAAGGCGTCGGCCTCACACTCGGCCAGGTTAGCCCCCAGCGAGGCCAGCAGCTCGACCAGCCCTGGCAGGACCGCCACGTCCACCCCGCGCTCCAGCGCCTCGATCAGCGCGGACCGGCCCGCCCCCGGCGCCGCGCACGCCAGCCGGGCGACGGCGTCCAGCACCCGCTCCGGGTCATCGACGCCGGACTGGCAGCGCACCAGCACCTCCGGCAGCACCCAGGCCAGGTTCGCCGGGTCGTCCTCGTCCAGCCTCACCCGCAGCCGCAGTAGCAGCGTGAACAGGTCCATGTCGTCGGTCACCAGCTGTGGGGCCCGGGTGGCGGACATGACAGACCCTCGTGGGAACAAGGCCCTCCCCGCGACGCACTCGATTCTAGCACGGCTTCCGCCAACCAGCCTTGAGCGGTCCCCCCCGAGCAGGTACGCTTCCCACGATCCCGGCCCTGAAGGAGCGTCCCCCCAATGAACCCGAAGTCGATCTACAGCCTGCACCCCGCTTACAAGATGGAGGCGGCCTACACCGCGAACCTGCTGGCGCGCACCGGCAAGACCATGGAGGAGTGGGTCGAGGTGGTCAAGCAGGAGGGCCCGGCCACGGAGAAGGAGCGCCGCGACTGGCTCAAGGCGACGCACGGGTTCACGACCAACTACGCCTGGTGGGTCGCCGAGGTCGCCGCGGGCAAGGGCACCGGGGCCGACCAGTACGACCCGGACGCCTACGTCGAGGCGATGTTCGCCGGCAAGCCGACCCTGCGGCCGCTGTACGACCGACTGCTCAAGCTCGGCCTGTCCCTCGGCAAGGACGTGAAGGCCTGCCCCTGCGAGACCATCGTGCCGCTGTTCCGCGAGCACGTCTTCGCCCAGCTGAAGCCGACCACGAAGACGCGGCTCGACCTCGGGCTGTCGTTGCGCGGCACGCCGTTCACCGGGCGGCTGCTCGACACCGGCGGCACGGCCAAGAAGGACCGCATCACGCACCGCATCGGCGTCACCTCGCTCGCGGACATCGACGACGAGGTGAAGTACTACCTGCGGATGGCCTACGAGCTGGCCGAGCCGGGCGCGAAGAAGCCGGCCAAGCCGAAGGGCGAGGTCGTCGTGCCGGCGGACTTGGCCGAGGCCTCGGCGGCAAGCCCGTCGGCCCAGGCGGCGTTCGCCAAGCTGCCGCCGTCGCACAGGCGCGAGCACGTCGAGGCGATCGAGGAGGCGAAGAAGCCCGAGACGCGGGCCCGGCGCATCGCCAAGGCGGTCGAGATGCTGACGAAGAAGAAAGACTGAGCCGGCCCGCTCAACGCAGCGCTTGCAGGACGCCCTTGATGTAGCCGTAGGCGAAGGCGAACGCCTGAAGCCCGCCCGAGTCGTCCTCGTGGTGCGGCACGTGGTCCGGCATCACCATGCCGTCGTAGCCCACCTCCTGGAGCGTGCGGGCGACCTCGACCATGTTCATGTCGCCCTCGTCGGGGAACACCTCCCGGAAGTCGTCGCGCCCGCCGCGGATGTTGCGGAAGTGGACGTTGAAGACCTTCTTTTGCTCGCCGAAGTGGCGGACGACGTCGTGGATCTCCTTGGCGGGGTCGCGGAGCATCTCGGCGACGGAGCCGACGCACAGGTTCAGGCCGTGGTAGGGGCTGTCGCGCAGGGCGACGAGCTTCTTCAGGCCCTCCACGGTGCCCAGGACGTTATCCACCCCCTGGTAGCCCTCCGGCGGCATGCCCGGGTCGTGCGGGTGGCAGGCGGCGCGGACCTTGTGCTCGGCGCACACCGGGATCACCCGGTCGAGGAACCACTGGATGCGCTCCCAGAACACGTCGGCGGTCACCCGGCCGGCGCGGGTCAGAGGGAGGTCTTTCTTGGCCTCCTTGAGCTTCCAGGTGGAGAGGCTGGTCCCCCCTCGCCCCGGGGTGCGGGCGGTGCGGACCACCCCAAGGAGGCTCATGTTGTACTTGAAGGCCGGCACGCCCACCCTCGCCATCGCCTCGATGCACTTGTGGATGTCGTCGATGTCCTTGCGGCGGTCGGGGTCCTTGCCCAGCAGGATCGCCGGCCGCCCCTCCCGGTCGATGTGGCTCGACGTGAGGAAGGGCAACGCGACCATGTCCAGGCGGACCCCGTGCTTCTCGCACGTCGCCTTGGTCCGGGCCAGTTCCGCCGCGGTCCAGTGCCCGCGGTCGCGGTCCTCGATCACCGGGTAGCCGCAGACGTGCTCGACGCCGTGGCGCTTGAAGAACAGCCACCGCTCCGGGGTCGTCGGTGCCCGCTGGCAACCGACGTGCATTTTCACGGCGCGCTTGCCGGGCGCGGCAGGCACCGCCTTGGTCCCCTTGGCGCACCCGGCCAGGGACGAAACTCCGAGGCCAACGCCTGCCAAAGAAAGTGCGCGCCGTCGATCCGGGTGGAGGTCGCTGCTCGCCATGTGGCCGGCCCGTGGGTGTCGGTGAGTCGAAACCTCTTATCGGCCCAGTTGTGGGATTTCGAGCGGCGTGGTGGTGTCGGCGAACGGGTTGAACACCTGGAACGAGTCCAGCCGCCACTGCCCGTCGGACTCCTTCACGAACCGGGCGCGGACGAGGTAGTACGCATCCGTCCCGGGCAGGCGGCCCTTCGGCTTGGCGAGGAGGCTCACGGCCCCGTTGTCGTCGGTGACCTGGACGTTCCAAACCTCCAGCTCCGTCACACCGCCCCCGCGCAGGGCGCCCTCGACAAAGCCGCGGAAGCCGGCCTTGTTCTGGCCCTGGAGCCGGAAGGTGTCGGAGATGTGGCGGAAGATGCCGTCGGTGTTCCGTGCCCGCACCGCGGCGGCCATCTCGTGCAGCTTGCGGGCGATCTGCTCGCGGCCGGTTTCCACGGCGCGATCGAGGAGGAAGTAGGCCACCGCCAGCAACGTCAGGGCGGCGACGCCGAAGAGCCACCCCCGCTTCCGGTCGCGCACCCACAGCCCCAGCAGGATCAGCGCCGCGACGGCCAGCGCGAGGTAGACGGTCAGCCGGCCCTCGAACAGCCAGTCGAACATCGCCCCTCCGGATTGCAGAATGCAGATTGCAGATTGCAGATTGCAGAATGGAAAACAGCAGAGGCGACCCCGCCCTCTTCTATTCTGCATTCTGCAATCTGCATTCTGCAATCTATGGCCCCCTCGCCCCCTGAGTGCAGGGGGCGAGGAGAAGTTGTCGCTACGCCCCCGCCATCCCCCCGACCGGCCGGCGGCGGCGGCGGCGTCGCCTCGGTGGTGACCCGCCGCCCCGGCCGGAAGAACACACGCCGACACCACCAGCCCCGCCGCGCTGGCCAGGCACGTCCGCCGCAAGGCCCCGTCCCGCGCCAGCACCGCCACGGCCCGGTTGCTGCCCTCCTCGTCGTCGTACAGCGGGGCCAGGGCCACGGCCGCGACGATCAGCCCTGCCAGGGCACAGCCCAGCGCGAACAGCCCCCGGCCGACCCAGCCCCGCTCCATACCGCTCATCCTTTCCAGAACCCGGTGCGGCCGGCCGGCCAGATCTCGCCGCCGTACCGCGCCGCCTGCTCCAGGTCGTCCTCGATCCGCAGCAGCTGGTTGTACTTGGCGATCCGGTCGGTCCGGCAGGCCGAGCCGGTCTTGATCTGCCCGGCGTTCGTCGCCACGGCGATGTCGGCGATCGTCGTGTCCTCGGTCTCGCCGCTGCGGTGGCTGATGATCGCCGAGAACCCGCTGCGGCGGGCCAGCTCGATCGAGTCCAGGGTCTCCGTCAGCGTGCCGATCTGGTTGACCTTCACCAGGATGCTGTTGCCGCACCCCCTGGCGATGCCCTCGGCCAGCCGCCTGGTGTTGGTGACGAACAGGTCGTCGCCGACCAGCTGCACCTTGCCGCCCAGCTCCGCCGTCAGCTTCTTCCAGCCGTCCCAGTCGTCCTCCGCCAGGCCGTCCTCGATCGAGACGATTGGCCACTTGGAGCACAGGCCCTTCCACAGGGCGATCATCTCGTCGGAAGAGGCTATGCGCGACGGGTCGCTCTTGAAGAAGCAGTAGCCAGTTTTTCCCTTGTGCTTGGCCTCCTCGAACAGCTCCGTCGTCGCCGGGTCCAGGGCGAAGGCGATCTGAGAGCCGAGCTTGTACTTGGCCGACTCGACCGCCTTGGCCAGGACCTCCAGCGCCTCGTCGGCGGACTTCAGGTTGGGGGCGAAGCCGCCCTCGTCGCCGACGGTCGTGCTCAGGTGCCGGTCGTGCAGCACCTTTTTGAGGTGGTGAAACACCTCGGCCCCCATGCGCAGGGCCTCCTTGAACGAGGGGGCCGCGATGGGGACGACCATGAACTCCTGGAAGTCGATGGTGTTGTCGGCGTGCTTGCCGCCGTTGATGACGTTCATCAGCGGCACCGGCAGGTAGCGGGCGTTGGTGCCGCCGAGGTAGCGGTACAGCGGCAGCCCCACCGCACTGGCGGCGGCCCGGGCGACGGCCAGGGAGACGCCGAGCGTGGCGTTGGCGCCCAGCTTCGCCTTGTTGGGGGTGCCGTCGAGCTGGATCAGCGCCGTGTCGATGGAGACCTGCTCCAGCGCGTCGATCCCGAGCAGTTCCTTGGCGATGACCTCGTTGACGTTGCGGACGGCGTTGAGGACGCCCTTGCCGAGGTAGCGGCCCTTGTCGGCGTCGCGCAGCTCGACCGCCTCGTGCGCCCCGGTGCTGGCACCGGAGGGCACGGCGGCGCTGCCGGTGCTGCCGTCCTCCAGTAGCACGACGCACTCGAGGGTGGGGTTGCCGCGGCTGTCGAGGATCTCGCGGGCGTGAATGTGTTCGATCGCGGTCATGGTCGGTCCGGTCGCCTCGTGACATCGGGGATGCAACGCGGTTGTTTTATCGACCGGCAGACGGCCTGTCCCGGGCAGGCCCGGGCCGCGGGAACGGACCTCCGGGGTGGGGTCGGGGGGGAAGGATCGGTGAGGAGGTCGGCCCCGGCCGCGTCCTGCGGCGCGTGGCCTGTTCCCGCGGCCTGTGGGCCTTGGGGGGGGGAAGACCGGGAGGCCCCTGGGGGCTTCTGGGGACAGGGATAGTTATCGGCGGGGGCGGCAACGGGCTTGACCCCGGCTCGAGGAGGAAAGGGCAAACCCGCCTTCTCCCGGTGCCCGCGGCGCGTATAATGACGTTTTGTAACCTCCGCCTCGACCGGATCGACCACACCCCCACCCCGGGGGCCGGAAAGGACGTACAGATGACGAGCGTGCTGACGCCGTTGTGGGCCGCGCCCCCTTCCTGGGTTCCGTTGGTGCTTGACATCGTGTTGGCCTTGACCGGGCTGTTCCTGATCGTCCTGGTGCTGATCCAGCGCGGCAAGGGCGGCGGCCTGGCCGGGGCCTTCGGCGGCGCCGGCGGGTCCAGCGCGTTCGGCTCCCGGGCCGGCGACACGTTCACCCGGATCACGATTTACACCGCGGCCATCTGGATCCTGCTGATCATGTTCATGATAAAGTTGACCCAGGACACCACCCCGCTGAAGGACAGCGGCGAGCGGATCCAGGTGCCGCAGCCCGGGGAAGAAGCGCGCAGTAACGCCCCGATCGGCCGCGGCCGACGCGCGGCGAGGTTCAAGGCGAGCCTCGCTCGCGCGTCAGGCTAATTGGTTCAGAAGCGAGGTGGTCGTGCTGTACAGCATGACGGGCTACGGCGAGGCGAGCTACTCCAGCGACGCCTTGCAGGTGGCCGTCGAACTCCGGGCCGTCAACAACCGCTACCTGAAGGTCTCCCTGCGCGCCTCCGAGCCGTACAACCTCCTGGAGCCGGAGGTGGAAAAGGTCGTCCGCCGCCGGGTGAAGCGCGGCACGATCCAGGTCCACCTGCGCTGCCACCGCCAGCTGGCCTCCCAGGACTTCCGGATCAACGCCGTCGCGCTGCGGAGCTACCTCGGCCAGCTGCGGGGGCTCTCCGCCGAGCTGGGCCTGGCCGACGCCCCGACCCTGCTGGCCCAGGTGCTGGCGCTGCCCGGGGTGGTGCCCGAGCCGGCCGCGGTCGCCCTGGACCTCGACCAGGAGTGGCCGGTGCTGGAGGGGGTGCTGGAGGAGGCGATCAGCCGGCTACAGCAGATGCGGCTGGACGAGGGCCGGGCCATGGCCCAGGAGCTGCTCCAGCACCGCGACCACATCGGCAGCCAGCTGGTGGCCGTCCGGGCCCGCGTGCCGCTGGTCGCCGAGTCGTACCGCGACCGGATGCTGGAGCGCGTCCGCTCGGTGCTGAGCGAACTGGACGTCGAGATGGACCGTAAGGATCTTATCAAGGAGGTGGCCATCTTCTCGGAGCGGGCCGACATCAGCGAGGAGGTGGTGCGGCTGGCCAGCCACCTCGACCAGTTCCAGGAGATCATCAACGAGCCGGAGAGCGCCGGCCGCAAGCTCGAGTTTTTGACGCAGGAGATGTTCCGGGAGACGAACACGATCGGGTCGAAGGCCAGCGACGTGGAGATCTCCCGCCACGTCGTCGAGATCAAGGGGACGCTCGAGAAGGTCCGCGAGCTGGTCCAGAACGTCGAGTGAGGGGCGATGACCGTCGGCCCGCTGATCCTCGTGTCCGGCCCGTCGGGCAGCGGCAAATCGACGCTGATCCGCCGGGTGCTGGACGACCCGCCCTACCCGCTGCGGCTGGCCGTCTCGGCGACGACCCGCCCGCCGCGGCCCGGCGAGATCGACGGCGTGCACTACCACTTCTGGACCGAGGAGCGGTTCCGCCGCGAACTCGACGCGGGCGCCTTCCTCGAACACGCGGTGGTCCACGGCCTGTACCACTACGGCACGCCGCGGAGCGAGGTGGACGGCTACCGGGAGGGGGGGATCGGCGTCGTCCTCGACATCGACGTGCAGGGCGCCGACCAGGTGCGGAAGCTGTACCCGGAGCACCTGTCGATCTTCGTGGCCCTTTCGCGGTGGGAAATGTATGAAGAACGGTTGCGGCAGCGAGGCAGCGAGACGCCGGGGGGCATCGCCCGCCGCCTGAAGACCGCGGAGTGCGAGTTGGCCTGCCGCGACGACTATCAGAACGTGGTGATCAACGACGACCTGCAACAAGCCGTGGCCCGGTTCCGCGAGATCCTGACCGGGTACCGGCCCTCCCGCAAGTGACCCCTGGAGACGGACATGCACGACGATCTGAAGGAAGAGGGCATCGTGAACAAGCTCGGGGGCCGGTTCAAGCTCTCGACGCTGATCCAGAAGCGGCTGATCATGCTCAACACCGGGGCCAAGCCGCTGGTGGACGTCCGCGGCGGGGACAAGATGGCGGTGGTGATCCAGGAGATCCTGCACGACAAGATCTACCTCGACAGCACCGGCACGGTGCAGTCGAGGGGGATGTCGGCGCAGGACATGGCCCGCCGGGCGATGCTCGGCGACGTCTCCGGCCACCTCAGTAGCAGCGACGAGTAAGAGCCGATTGCCGATTGCAGATTGCAGATTGCAGAATGGAAGAAGTCGCTTCTGCTGTCTTGTCATTCTGCAATCTGCAATCTCAAATCTGCAATCCGGAGTAGCACCATGGCCGACACCTCCGAGCGTCCGACGACCGTGACGACGGCCCCGCTGGCCGACGCGCCGCGCGACGAGCCGTACCAGCCGCTGTCGCTGTTGGCGGTGGCGGGGTTCGCCCTGGCGGCGGTCTACGCCTTCCTCGTGCTGCTGGGCGGCCTGGTGCCGGTCGCCACCCAGAACCCCCGCCTGTTCGGGCTGCTCCTGGCCGTCGCCCCGCTGCTGGGGGTCCAGGTGGCGCTGCTGGGTAAGAAAAAGGGCGGCTGGCGCGTCGTCGTCGCCGCCGCCGCCGGCCTGCTGGCGTTGCTCGTCGTCGTCGGCGTCGGCGGGCTGCTGGCCTACGCCGGCACCAACCCCTGGCTGCTGCTCGAGGGGGCCGGCTGGGCGCTCGTCGCCGCCGCGGTGTTCCTCTGCTGGCTGGCCCGGTCGCGCATCGCCGCCTCCGAGGGCACCCTCAGCGGGGCGTCGCTGGCCAACTGGGGCCTGGTGCTGAGCCTCGGGGCGGGGCTGACCTACGGCCTGTACCTCGCCGCCAACACGTTCGCCATCCGCTCCCAGGCCAAGGACGTCGCCGAGGAGTTCATCCGCCTGATCGCCGACAAGGACGACCCCGAGGCGCTGCTCAAGGCGTTCACCCTCATGCTGCCGGTCCGCGCCCGCCCGGCCTCCGACTTCCGCCGCGAGATCGAGGTCATGCACAACCAGACGCAGGACCCGACCGGCCGCATGCCCGGGGCGTTCACCCAGTTCCGGACCTCGCAGTACACCCAGCTGATGCGGATGGGCGTGAGCCGGTTCTCGTTCGAGCGCATCGGCCACAGCGAGTTCGACCGGGGCGGTTACCAGGTCGGGCTGATCTACCGGGTCGAGGTCCCCGCCGGCACCTTGCTGCTTCAGGTCGGGACCCAGGGGGTGGAAGTCCCCGAGGCCACGGGGACGCGCCGCCGCTGGCAGGTGATGCCGCAAGGGACCAAGGTCGAGGATTACCGCCCCAACGCCCAGGCCAAGCTGTTCGAGAGCGGGGCCCGCCTGGCCAGCGACGTGATCAACCAGTGGCTCGAGCACGTCCGCCGGGGCGACACCGTGCCCGCGTACATCTACACCCTGACGGATGCGAAGCGGGAGCGGCAACTCGGCGCGGCGGCGAGCACGGCCCCCGCCCTGGCGGTGCTGGTCGGCGCCTCCCTGGCCGGCGCGCTGGGGGCCACCGACGAGGGGAAGGCCGCCTTTACCAAGGGGCTGGCGGAATACCGGTCGGGGGCGCTGGTCGATACCAAG
>JAXMAW010000087.1:0-21801 GCA_046350195.1 Gemmataceae bacterium | reverse complement strand
GCCGCCCCAAACGGCCGGGCCGAGGCCTGGCGCGGGTGCGGGAGGGTCACGGTCGCCAGCAGGCCCAGCCCGAGCAGCAGGACGAACGGCCCGACGAGCCGCCCCTCCGCGTGGCCGACGACCAGGTACAACGACAGCCCGGCGATCGCCGGCAACAGCAGCGGCGCGTACCGCCACCACGCCGCCGACCACCGGAGGAGCCAGCCGTTTCGCCCCGCGAAGTAGCCGTACCCCACCAGCGCCAGCACGGCCATCGTCCAGCCCATGAGCCGCTCGACGAACAGGGAGTAGTAGAACGCGGCCACGTGGGCGCTGGCGGCGGCCTGCTGACGCAGGTCGAAGCGCGGGGTGACCCCCTCATAGAACCGCGTCGGGTCGTACCACAACGGCGTCGTCTCGCCGGCCTCCGGCTCGCACCGGGTCAGCAGCGGCGTGCCGATCAGCGCCCGCGGGTCGCGCGGGGTCAGCGGGGTCTCCCGGCGGGCCAACTGGTTGGGGTGCGGCAGGCCGTTGACGTACCACAGGTAGTTGAGCCGGCCACTCTCGCCGAACGTGGCTTTGCCGCGGGAGACGGAAAGGACGGTCACCCACGGGCCGGCCAGCGCGGCGAAGCCGGCCGCCGCCAGGACGAACGGCCGCAGACCGCCGCGCCCGGTGAGCAGGAGCGCCAACCCGAGGTAGACGAACGCCAGCGGGAACATCACCGCCTTGGCCAGGTAGGACAGCCCGAGAACCACCCCCAGCAGCCCGGCGTCGCGGCCGGAGCGCGTCCGCCTCAGCCGAAGCAACAGCCAGGAGGCGGCCAGTGCTCCCGCCAGGACGAGCATGTCCGGCGTGACGGCCGAGACGGTCACCAATCGCCGCGCCACCACGATAAAGAGCGTGTACCCCACGCCGACGACCAGCCAGTCCGGTAACAGGTCGTGCCAGGACTCACTCAACCGCTCGCGCTCCGCCCGGCGCCCGCGGAGCAGTTCGGCGAGCAGCCCCTCGAACGCAGCCAGGGCCAGCAGGAACGAGGCGAAGTTGACCGCGTGGGCGACGGCGCACTCCCAGTACGGGGCGGGGCGGACGACCGCGAAGGCCGCCGCGAGGAGCCACGAGTAGAGCGGGCTCCAGTAGGCGTTGACCGCGGCGGCCCAGTCGCCGCGCTGGTAGGCGGCGGCCGCGTCGAGGTAGCAGATGCCGTCGGGGTTGATCAGGTGGCGGTTGGCCAGGGCGTGGCAGGCGCAGACCAGCACCGCGACCATCCCGCCGACCAGGCGAACGCGGCGGGCGACGGCGTCCGGGGCGGGCTCGGCCGGGCGCGGGGAGGTGCGGGGGATGTCCCCCACCCGGCGGTCGGCGGGCGGGGCGGGCGCTGGGCTGAGTGTGTGCATGGTAGTCCTTTACCATCGGGCCAGAAGCGGCCACATTATGGGCGGTCCGGGCAGGCCGATCAAGCCGAACCGCCGCGGCCCGCCACCTGCCATTGACTGGGGCCGCCCTTCGGCATACCGTGACGGGCCGCCCAAGCCCCCCGGGTGAGCCGTTGAAGGGAGTCAACGCATGTCCCCGAACTCGTCCCCAGGCGTTCCGCTGTGTGACCTCCTGACCCAGTACAAGCAACTCCAGCCGCAACTCGAGGCCGCCGTCGCCCGCGTCCTCGCCTCCGGCCAGGTCATCCTCGGCCCCGAGGTCGCCGCACTGGAGGAGGAGGTCGCCGCCTACTGCGGCGCCAGTCACGGCGTCGGCTGTGGCTCCGGCACCGACGCCATCTCGCTGGCCCTGCACGCCCTGGAAATCGGCCCCGGCGACGAGGTCGTCCTGCCGGCGTTCACCTTCTTCGCCACGGCCGGCTGCGTCGCCCGCACCGGCGCCCGCCCCGTCTTCGTGGACATCGACCCGGTCACGTACAACCTCGACCCGGCCGACGTGGCGGCGAAGGTTACACCGCGGACAAAGGCGATCCTCATCGTCCACCTCTTCGGCCAGTGCGCCGACATGGCGCCCCTGTGGCGCCTCGCCGAGAGGCACGGCCTGCCCATCGTCGAGGACGCCGCCCAGGCCCTGGGCGCCGAGTACCAGAGCAAGCGGGCCGGCAGCCTCGGCCTGATGGGTTGCCTGAGCTTCTACCCGACCAAGAACCTGGGCGCCTACGGCGACGCCGGCCTGACGGTGACCAGCGACCCGGCGTTGGCGGCGCGGATGGCCTGCCTGCGCGTCCACGGCATGGAGCCGCGCTACTACCACAAGTACCTCGGCTGGAACGCCCGCATCGACGCCTTGCAGGCGTGCCTGCTGCGCGTCAAGCTGCCGTTCCTCGACCAGTGGATCACCCAGCGCCAGGCCGCCGCCGCCCGCTACGACGCGCTGCTCGAGCAGCACCAGTTGCTCGACTACCTCGAACGGCCCACGGCCGCGCCGCAGCGGCGGCACACGTACAACCAGTACGTGGTGCGCGTCGGGCGCGGCGAGCGAGACGCGCTCGTTCGCCACCTGAAGGCGCAGGCCGTCGGCTGCGAGATCTACTACCCGCTGTCGCTGCACCAGCAGGAGTGCCTGGCGCACCTCGGCTACCAGACCGGCGACTTCCCGGTCAGCGAGGCCGCCAGCGCCTGCGTACTGGCGCTGCCGATGTTCCCGGAGATCACGCCCGCGCAGCAGGAGCGGGTCGTCTCGACCTGCGCCGCGTTCGCCCGCCGGGCGGTCCGCCGGGCGGGTTGACGGTTAGCGATGCTTCGCAGAGGTGTTCTACTCCTCAAGCTTCCGCGAAGCGTCGCTAATCAAATCAAATCCAGCATCCGCTTGTTCGTCCGGTTGCGGTTACAGTCGCCGCAAGTGCCGCGGATGATCAGCGTGTGGCCGCTGGGGTTGAAGTGGTGCTTCAGGCACACCTCGCGCAGCGTCTCCTCGATCGCCCGGTGCTGGAACTCGATCATCTTGCCGCACTGGCCACACTGCAAGTGCTCGTGCTGCGGGTAGCCGTAGTCGTGCTCGTAGCACATCCGCGGGCCGATCTCCAGCTTGCGCAGCAGCCCCGCGTCCACCAGCTTCGCCAGGGTGCGGTACACCGTCGCCCGGCTGACGTCCAGACCGGCCTCCTTCATCGCATCGATCAGCTGGTCGGCGTCGAAGTGCTTGTGCTGGCTGAAGATGAACTGCACCATGTCGCGCTGCTGGTCGGTGAACCGCTGCGGCTTCGCCCGGCTGCCGAGGTACTCGCGGAACTTGTCCTCGGGTGACTGCGACACTTTCACCGCCGGTAGCGACACGGTGCTCCCTCCCCTCAATCGATAATGATTCTTGATTATCAGTATACCAGGACGGCATAGGTTGCAAAGGGTGGCCGAACAAAAGCGAACAACCGGCCTGAGTTTCAGGCCGGTTGTCGGGTTCCGAATCCCTCAGAACTCCCCGAACTGGTCCAACATCCGTTCGAGGGCGAGTTCCAGCTTCTCAGGCGTGTCGTAGGTCCCGGCCGCGATCTCTTGGCGGACTCGGGCCACGAGGTCGTAGCGGATCCCATCCCTGATCGACGAACGCGCCTTGCGACCGTCAAACTCCGTGCGGGGTGACTCCTCCGCGGGGCCCTCCTGCCCCCGACCGCGCGGACGCGACCCCTTCTCCATCACACAGGCTGAGCCGTAGCGATACATCCTTCGTCTCCCCCGCCGTCGGGACGAACGTCCGTCCGGCAGGAACTTCCGCGACATGAGATGCGCGAAATCAACCCCCGAAGCCGCGCAGATAGGTACGGGCGGCTTCGATTCACGACGGGTTTGAACGGGCCGCCCCTCCGGCCGCGGGAGGCCGGGGGCCGGACCCGGTGAGTAGTGTTCGACTGCCCACCGGACCCGTTCTGCTTTCAGTATCGACCCCCGGCGATCCCCGGTTGCAGGAATTCGGGCGCCGCGGCGCCGACCGCCTCGCCGGCGGGGAATGGGAAACCTGTTGAGCCTGGGATGCCGGTGACGCGCTAGGCGCGCTCGGCGTGCTGACCAACTTGACCATGCGGAGGGTGTTGCCGTGGTTGCCGCGCGGCTCGACGGTGATCTCGTCCATCAGTCGGCGCATCAGGAAGACGCCGCGGCCGCCGATGCGCAGTTCGGCGGGGTTCAGGTGGGGGACGGCGGCGAGGTCGAACGGGTCGCCTTCGTCGTGTAGGCGGATCTCGACGCGGTCCTCGCCGAGGAAGCACTGGAGTTGCACCGTCGCCTCGGGCCGGTCGCGGTGGGCGTGGCGCATGACGTTGTTGATCGCCTCGTCGGTGGCGAGGACGACGGCGTGGGTGGCGCGCTCGTCGAGGCCGGCGACCTGACAGACCGCCTCGACGAACGCCCGCGAGAGGGCGAGCAGCCGCAGGTCGCTCGGGATCGTCAGCGACCACGGCGGGGAGTCCACGGGCATGCGATCGCTCCTGCGCGCGGCGGCGGGGGCCGAACCGCTACCCCACCGCCTGTTAGACTATATCTAGCCCCCCGCCCGCCAGCAAGGCGACCTGAACCCGAACCCGATGCCGAACTTCCGCCTGACCTTGAGCTACGACGGGACCGACTTCCACGGCTGGCAGACCCAGCCGGGCCTCCGCACCGTGCAGGAGACGCTGGAACGCGCCCTCGCGCAGGTGACCGGCCAACCACGCGTCCGCGTCAACGCCAGCGGCCGCACCGACACCGGCGTCCACGCCGTCGGACAGGTGGTCAACGCCCACGCCGCCACGAAACTCAACGCCGCCACCCTCCGCCGCGCCGTCAACGCCAACCTCCCGGAGGACGTGGTCGTCCGCGCCGCCGAGGTGGTCGCCGACGACTTCGACGCCAACCGCCACGCCGTCGGCAAGCACTACCGCTACGTCCTCCACGACGGCGACGTGCCGGACCTGTTCCAGCGCCGCTACTGCCACCACTGCCGCTGGAAGCTCGACGCCGACGCGATGGGCCGGGCCGCGGCGGTGTTGCTGGGGACGCATGACTTTCGCTGCTTCGAGACGGAGTGGCCCAACCGGGCCAGCAGCGTGCGGACGGTGACGCGGCTGGACGTCCGCCGCGACGGCGACTGGGTGCGGCTGGATGTGGAGGCGGACGGCTTCCTGTACAATATGGTGCGGGCGATCGCCGGGACGCTGATGAACGTCGGCCGGGGCTACTGGCCCCAGGGCCACGTCGCCCGGGTGCTGGCCTCCGGCGAGCGGGCCGAGGCCGGGCCGACGGCGCCGGCCCGCGGGCTGTTCCTGGTGCGCGTTTACTACGAGCGAGACTGATGCCGCCGGAGTTTTCCTACCCCGACGAACTCCCGATCCCGCCGCTGGCGAGGCCGCCGCGCGCCACCGTCACGCCGCCGGGCTCGAAGAGCATTACCAACCGCGCGTTGGTCCTCGCCGCCCTGTCCAGCGTCCGCCGCCCGCAGTTGCTCACCGGCTGTTTACGGTCGGAGGACACCGAGGTCTGCATTGCCGCGCTTCGGAAGCTCGGCTACGAGGTCGAGGCCGACTGGGCCGGGCCGCTCTCGGCCGTCAGCGTGTTCCGCGGCGACCGGCCCGTCGTGCCCGCCCCCGAGGCCGACCTGTCCGTCGGCAACTCCGGCACGACGATGCGCTTCCTGACCGCGATGCTGGCGCTGGGCCACGGCCGCTACCGCCTCGACGGCGTGCCGCGGATGCGCGAGCGGCCGATCGCCGACCTGCTGGAGGCGCTGGGCCAACTCGGCGTGCAGGCCCGGAGCGAGCGCGGCAACGGCTGCCCGCCGGTGGTGATCGACGGCGGCTCGTGGCGCGGTGGCAAGGTCCGCGTCCGGGGTGACGTGTCGAGCCAGTTCCTCAGCGGCCTCTTGATGGCGGCGCCGTTCGCGCCGGCGGCGACGACGTTCGAGGTGGTCGGCCCACTGGTGTCGCAGCCCTACGTCGAGATGACCTGCCGCATGATGCACGACTGGCGGCTGGTGACGACCTCGTCCTCACCCCACGTCGTCCCCGGAGGGCAGCCAGCGGACGGTCTGCCCAACGGGGCGTACGCCGTCGAGCCGGACGCCTCGGCCGCGAGCTACTTCTTCGCCGCCGCGGCGATTACCGGCGGCCGCGTCACCGTCCCGGGGCTGTCCGCCCACGGCCTGCAAGGCGACGTCCGCTTCGTGGACGTGCTGGAGCGCATGGGCTGTGCCGTCGAGCGCTCCGCCGACGCGATCACCGTCCAGGGGGGCGAGCTGACCGGCACCGACGTCGGCATGAACGACATCAGTGACACCGTGATGACACTCGGGGCCGTCGCCCTGTTCGCCAAGGGGCCGACGACGATCCGCAACGTCGCCCACATCCGCCACAAGGAGACCGACCGCCTCGCCGCGCTGGCCACGGAATTGCGCCGCGTCGGCGCGGACGTCGAGGAGTTCGACGACGGCCTGACGATCACCCCGCGCCCCTTGCGGGGCACCACCATACGCACTTACGACGACCACCGCATGGCGATGAGCCTGGCGCTGGTCGGCCTGCTCGTGCCGGGCGTCGTCATCTCTGACCCCGGCTGCGTCGCCAAGACCTATCCCGGCTTCTTCGCCGACCTGGAGAAGCTCCGCTGAGGGGAGTCCCGTCAATGCCTTTCCGCCTCCCTCTCCTTGCCCTCGCTGTGTCCCTGTGTCTCTGTGGCTCAACCTTGGCCTCGGGCGAGAAGGACCCTTACCAGGTCCGCCTTGTCGTCCACGTCGAGCGGCACCCGCAGCTGACGAAGGTGTTCCGCGAGCGGGTGGCCCGCGAGCTGGGCGATGGCCTCCAGGCGGCCCTGGGCGCGGCGGCGCGGGTCGAGGTGACGGACAGCCACCCGGAGTTGGCCAACATCCGCCGGCACGGGCTGCAGCGAGCCCTGGACGGCTACCGCGAGCGGTCGGGCGAGCACACCCACTTCGTGCTGATCGACTTCAGCGGCACGCACTACCGCGTCCAGTCGCGCCTGCACGACGGCGTGATCGGCCTGCCCTCGCCGGTGGTGCGAAGCACCCGGACCGACGACCGCGAGTACGTGGCCCGCGAGGCGGCCTTCCTCCTGGAGCGCGACCTGGGGCTGCTCGGCACGGTCGAGACCGGGCCCGACGCCGCGGGGGTGGTGCGGGTGTCGCTCAAGGCCGGCGGGTTGGGCGTGGACCTGTCGCGCTGGGTGAGGAAGGGCGAGGTGTTCCGGCTGGTCCGGGTCGGCGGGGTGGGGCCGGGGCAGGCCGAGGAGTGGACCTACCTGCAGGTGACCGAGCCGGCCCGCGACGGCGCCTGTGTGTGCAAGCTGTACTCACGCTACCGCCAGCCGCGCGTCGCCGGCCTGCGGGCGGAGCTGCTCGGCACCCGCACCGGGCCGCTGCGGCTGCGGCTGTTGCAGGAGAGGGCGGGCGGGGGGGTGGGCCCGCTGGAGTCGCAGGTGCGATTGGAGTTGCGCCACCACGGGTTCGAGGGGGAGGAGACCTCGAGGCTGTCGGTCACGGCGATGGCCGGCCGCGACATCGACACGCGCAAGCGGGCCAAGGGTGGGCAGTTCGACCGGCTGGCGTTCGTCACGGTGCTGACCGGCGAGACGGTCCGCGCCCGCGTCCCGGTGCCGATCCTCGACGACGGCCTGACGGTCCTCATCGTCCCCGCGTCCAGCGCCGAGGGCGACCTGATCGCCCAGCGGTTCCGCGGCTTCCAGCGCCGGGTGCTCGACGCTTTCCTCGTCCAGGCGGAGCAGTTCCGCCAGTTCAACGAACTGATCGACAAGCCCGACGGCCGCGCCGAGGCGCTGGCGGCGGCGCGCAAGACGCTGGACCGGCTGCGGCAGGATCACACCGAACTCAGCGTCGAGCGCGACGAGGTCATGAAGGAGGTGGCCAAGCTCCCCGAGAAGGAGCTGCCGCCCGGGGCCGACGGTAAGGTGATCAACGAGCGCCTGGAGCTGATCAAGGCGGGCGAGGCCGACCTGCTCAAGCGCATCGACAAGCTGGAGCAGATCGAGAAGGAGGAAAACGATCCGAAAAAGAAGGAATGGCTCATCCAGGTCGAGCGAGCCAAGGGGTTCGAGAAGGAAGGCGAGGTCGGCAAGGCGCTGGCCATCTACGAGAAGGCGCCCGAGAAGTTCGTGACGGAGGCCCTGACCAAGCACGTCGAGCACCTCAAGAAGGTGTGGGAGCCCAAGGGCGAGGAGCACAAGTTGGCGCGCGACTTCCTGGTGCGCACGTTCCCCAACCTCTCGACGGAGGAGTTGGAGTCGCGCCTCAAGGAGGCGGAGTCGGCCCTGGCCGTCTGCGCGAAGGCCGACGACTCGTTCGGGGTCACGAGGCTGCTAAGGGCGGTGGAGCGGCACGCCAAGCGGATGGTGGACGAGCTGAACAAGCTCAAGCCCGACGTCAACTTCGACGACGAGAAGCCGGCCACGCGGATCAAGGAGTTGGTGCCGAGGCTCCAGAAGCTCGACCGGGACGCGCGGGCGGTCCTGGAGTCGAAGGCGCCTCCGGCCAAGGAGGACGACTGAGCCATGCCGGGCAACTCCTTCGGCGAGCGGTTCCGTGTCACCACGGCCGGGGTCAGCCACGGCCCGGGCTACGTCGTGATTCTCGACGGCTGCCCGCCGGGGCTGCCCTTGAGCGTGGACGACCTCCTGCCGGACCTGCACCGCCGCCGGCCGGGCCAGTCCAAGCTGGTGACGCAGCGCAAGGAGGACGACGCCCCGGAGATCTGGTCCGGCGTCTTCGAGGGGGTGACCGACGGCACGCCGATCAGCGTGCTGGTGCGGAACTCCGACCAGCGCTCCGGCGACTACGCGGACATCAAGGACAAGTACCGCCCCGGCCACGCCGACTTCACCTTCGACGCCAAGTTCGGCACCCGCGACTACCGCGGCGGCGGCCGGTCCAGCGCCCGCGAGACGGTCTGTCGCGTCATCGCCGGTGCGGTGGCAAAAAAGCTGCTGGCCCGCGAGGGCGTGCGCATCCTGGGCTACGTCAAGCAGGTTGGCGACGTGGTGGCGGATGTCGAAGATCCTACCAAGGTCACACTCGACCAGGTCGAAGCGACGCCCGTTCGCTGCCCGGACCAGGCGGCGGCCGAGAGGATGATGGGGCTGATCGACGAGGTCCGCCGCGACCTCGACTCGATCGGCGGCGTGTGCGAGTTGGTCGCCACCGGAGTGCCGGCGGGGTTGGGCGAGCCGGTCTTCGACAAGCTCAAGGCCGACCTGGCCAAGGCGGCTGCTGTCGCTGCCGGCGGTGGTCGGGTTCGAGTACGGGGCGGGGTTCGCCGTCGCCACGATGCGCGGCAGCGAGAACAACGACGTGTTCGTCCGCAAGGACGACCGGCCCGCCACGTCGGCACGGCGACGAACCGGCACGGCGGCATGCTCGGCGGCATCTCGTCGGGCGAGCCGATCGTCTGCCGCGTCGCGCTGAAGCCGACGAGCAGCCTGCCCAAGCCTCAATCCACGGTGACGCGCGACGCCCGGCCGGCGGAGATCGTCACGCGCGGCCGGCACGACCCGTGCCTGCTGCCGCGCTTCGTGGTCATGGGCGAGGCGATGCTGGCGGTCGTGCTGGCCGACCACTGGCTGCGGTGGCGGGCCCAGTGCGGTTAGCGATGCTTCGGAGAGGCGTTCTTCGCGTCATCGTCGTCCCCGAAGCCGGCCCGCACCGCCACCCACCGCAGCTGCCGCGCCAGCCCGAGCAGTAACCGCACCTCCATCGGCGACGGCCTGGCCCGGCCGACCAGGTGCCGCAGCGCGTGCATCAGCGCGTCGCCGCGCCCCCCGCGCAGGTAACGCACCTCGCGCAATGCCTCCTCCAGGCGGGCGAACATCCGCCGCTGGTCCGCCAGCGGGGCGATCTCGGCAGTCGCTTCGACTGAGCCCTGCCAGGCGCGGCGCATCTCGTAAAGGCAGATGGCCACGGCCTGCGGCAGGTTGAAGCCGGGTAGGACTCGTCGCAGGGGACCTGGATCAGGTGTTCGCAGCGGGTAAGCTCATCGTTGCGAAGGCCGTGCGGCTCCGGGCCGAACACCAGCGCCCACCGGGCCGGCGGCCATCGCCGCCGTCAGCGACGAGGCGACCTGCTCGGGTGGGCCGACCGTTTGACGGCGAAATAACCCACCGACCTTCGCCGAAGGTGGCGGCTGGCGACGCAGTCGGCCAGGGCCGCCTCCAGGTCCGGCACGACGCGGGCCCGCTCCAGCAGGCTCCGTCGCGTGGTGGGTGGCCAGCTGGCGCGCCGCCTCGGCCGGTGGTCCGCCACGAGGCGACCAGCGCGAGGTCGTTCGCCCCCAGGTTGCGCATCACCCGCGCGTCGCCCCGATGTTGGCGGCGACCTCGGTGCGGACCAGCACGACGCGGACCCGGTTCACTTCTGGACCAGCGACAGGGCGAGCAGCTTGACGGCCTTGAGGTTCAGCTTGCCGGAGCCCAGAACGGGCAGCTCGGGCACGGCGTAGAAGTCGCGCTCGCCGGGCTGCCACAGGTTGGGCATCCCGTCGGTGGCCAGCTTCGCGCACCACGGCCGCACCCCGGTGTTGAACGTCGCCAGCTGCTCCTCGATGTAGAGCACGACGACCCGCTCGCCGCGCGCCTCGTCCGGCACGCAGGTGACGGCGCAGATGCGCTCCGACGTCTCCAGCACGTCGTGCAGGGCCTCCTCGATCCGCTCCAGGGGCACCATCTCGCCGCCGACCTTGGCGAAGCGCGACAGCCGGCCGGTCAGCGTGACGTGCCCGTCGGCGTCGAGCCGGCCCATGTCGCCGGTGACGTACCAGCCGTCGAGGATGACTTCCTTTGTGAGGTCCGGTTTGTGCAAATACCCCTTCATCACGTTCGCCCCGGTGACGAGCACCAGCCCCTCCTCGCCCAGGGGCAGCGGCTCGCGGGTCTCCGGGTGGATGATCCGGGCGGCGCAGCCGGGCAGCGGCGGGCCGATCGTGCCGGTCTTGTTGTGGACCTGCGTCAGGCCGCCGAACGGCTGGTCGGGCATGTTCGCCGCCGCCGCCGGCGACAGCTCAGTGCAGCCGTAGCCCTCCAGTGGCAGCACGCCAAACCGCAGGTGGAAGTCCTGGGCCAGCGACGGCGGCAGCTTCTCGGCGCCGCACATCAGGATGCGCACGCTCTTGAAGTCGTCGGCGTGGCACTTGCGCAGGCAGAAGCGGAGGAACGTTGCCGTCGAGATGTAGATCGTGCAGCCGTTCTTCTGGCACAGCTCGCCGATCTCGCGCGCCTGCCGGGGGTCGGCGTGGTAGACCGCCGCGGCGCCGATCTGTAGCGGCGCCCACAGGCTGACCGTGTAGCCGAAGCTGTGGAAGAACGGCAGCACGCCCAGCAGGCGGTCGTCCGGGTTGAGGCTTACCGCCTGGACCATTGACTCGGCGTTGGCGACGATGTTGCCGTGCGTCAACATCACGCCCTTGGGCTCGCCGGTCGAGCCGGACGAGAAGATCACCGTCGCCAGGTCGTCCACCGAGTGCCGGCCCAGCCGCAGCACGACGCGCTCGACGAACCAGCCCGGCATCAGGACGGCGGTCAACAGCTCCCGCAGCTTCCGCCACCGCGACACCTTCGGCAGCAGGTCGTCGAGGTAAACCAACTCGACGCCCGGCCCCGGGTCCAGGGGCAGCCGCGCCGTCATTTTCCGCGCCGTCAGCACGTGCCGGCAGTCGCACTGCCGCAGCGCCGACTGGACCGACTCCATCCCGGCGGTGTAGTTCAGGTTGACCGACGTCTTGCCCAGGAGGGCCAGCGCGATGTTCGCCAGCGCCCCGCCGCGGCCGGGCGGCAGCCAGATCCCGACCATCGCCGTGTCGCCGAGGGTCGGGCGCAGCAGCGACGCCAGGCAGACGCTCCCGACGTAGGCCTTGGCGTAGGTCAGGTCCTGGCCGGGGGCGCTGGAATCGACCCAGCACAGGCGGAACGGGTGGCGCGCCGCCATGCGGACGAACTGCCGGTGGACCGGCCGCCGCCAGGGGCCGCGCTCGACGGCCAGCTTCGCGGACAGCTCCTGGAGCGCCTGGCGGGCCTGGCCAGCGGTCGTGCCGGCCGGGAGCGGCTCGCCGAAGGCGGCCCAGACCGGCGAGGGGATCTCGGGGGGCCGCTTGCGGACGAACCGGCCCCGGAGCAGCGCGAACAAGCTGCCCTGGGGTTGGTGCAGGCAGGCCGGCACGACCGGCACGGGCTGCCGGCCGAGCACCTGGTCGAACACGGCCGAGTAGGCCCACGCCCGCCCGTCGGCGGTGGCGCAGCCTTCGGCGAAGAGGCAGACGACCTCGCCGTTGGCCAGGGCGTCGCCGGCGCGGCACAGCGCCTGCTCGACCGAGGCGGCGTCGGAGCCGGTTGGAGTAATGGCGTTGGCGCGGCGGAGCAGCCAGGCGGGCAGGCCCTGGTTGGTCCAGCCGGCGAGGATCACGAAGCGGACGCGGCGCGGGGAGGCGGCGAGGAGGAGGAGCCAGCCGAGGTAGTTCACGGGGTTGGCGACCAGCAGGACCGGGCCGGTGCGGGGGAGGTTGGCGGCCCCGCGCACGCGCAGCCAGAGCAGTGAGCGCGCCACCACCCACATGGTCAGTTTCAGGCCGACGTAGGGCCAGACCCCGCCGACGAGGACGACGGCGACGAGCAGCACGGCGAGGACGAACGGTATGCCTTCCCAGCCGACGGCCACTACGCGCCTCCTGACGCCCAGGACGTGGTTGGCCGGACGCCTTGGTGAGGGGTGGGGCGGGCTACCTCGCTAGCAAGTCCGGCTAACCCGGAGCGTAGCCGCGGTGAGGGGTTACGTCAAGATGGAGGCCCTGGGCTTTTCCCGAGCGGCGGGACCCGGCTCGCCGGAGGGAGCGCCTGGCCGATGCGGGGCGGCCACGCCGGGCTACAATCCGTGGGAAATGTGAATCGTTCGGCGCCCCGTTGCGGAATCAGTCTATAGAGGAACCGTCCATGCCCTCCCAGTCCGGCCCCGATACCGACGAGCTGCTCGACCTCGCCAAGCGAGGCGAGGGCCAGGCCCGCCAGCAGTTGCTGACGCGCCACCGCGACCGGCTGCGCAAGATGGTTGCCTACCACATGGACCGGCGGGTGGCGGGCCGGATCGACCCGTCGGACGTCGTCCAGGAGGCGCTGGCCGACGCGGCCCGGGAACTGTCGGAGTACCTTCGGAGGCGCCCGGTGCCGTTCTACCCCTGGCTGCGGCAACTGGCGTGGGACCGGCTGGTGGAACTGCACCGCCGACACCTGCACGCCGGCAAGCGGTCGGTGCGGCGGGAGGAGCCGGGGCTGTTCGAGCTGCCCGACGAGTCGGCGGTGGAGCTGGCCGGCCGGTTGGCATCGCTGGCGAGCAGCCCCAGCGCCCACGTCGTCCGCGAGGAGGTGGGGCGCCGGGTTCGGGAGGCGCTAACACACCTGGGCGAGCGCGACCGAGAGGTCCTGGTGCTGCGGCACCTGGAGCAGCTCTCGACAGCCGAGGCCGCCGCGGTGCTGGGGCTGAGCGAGGCGGCGTTCAAGAGCCGGCACCTGCGGGCGCTACAGCGGCTGCGCGGGCAGCTGGGGGAGGAGTCATGAGCCCACCGTCCCGGCCCGTTTCCCGTTCCGCCTCCCGGGCGGGGGGCGTGCTCGCCGACCTGGTCGAGGAGATCACCAACCGGCTCCAGGCCGGCGAGACCGTGAACGTCGAGGCCTACGCCGCCCTCCACCCCGAGCACGCCGAGGAACTGCGTAAGTTGATCCCGACGCTTGGGGCGCTCGCGGCCTGGAGCGGCGGGTCGGGTACTGCGGGCGGCGAGCCGACGGCCGGCACGTTGGGGGACTACCGCATCCTGCGGGAGGTGGGCCGCGGCGGCATGGGTGTCGTCTACGAGGCGGAGCAGGTCAGCCTCGGCCGCCGCGTCGCCCTCAAGGTGCTGCCGTTCGCGGCCACGATGGACCCGCGGCGGTTGACGCGGTTCCACAACGAGGCGCGGGCGGCCGCTTCGTTGGAGCACCCGCACATCGTGCCGGTCTACGGGGTGGGCAGTGAGCGTGGCGTCCACTTCTACGCCATGAAACTCATCGACGGCCGGTCGCTGGCCGAGTTCCTCCGCGACCGGGAGGCGGAGGCCGATCCGTTCAGGACGGAGGCTGGGCCGACCAAGCCCGGGGCGCGGGACGGCACGGCGAGGGACATACCGGACCACGCCTACTTCAAGCAGGTGGCGCGAATCGGGGCGGAGGCGGCCGACGCCCTGGAGTACGCCCACTCGATGGGCGTGGTGCACCGGGACGTGAAGCCGGCCAACCTGATGCTGGACGCCCGGGGGCACCTGTGGGTGGCCGACTTCGGCCTGGCCCGCACCGGCCAGGGCGACCTGACCATGACCGGCGACGTGATGGGGACGCTGCGGTACATGTCGCCGGAGCAGGCGCTGGCCAGGCACGGGCTGGTGGACCACCGCACCGACGTCTACTCCCTGGGTCTGACGCTGTACGAACTGCTGACGCATCGCCCGGCCGTCGGGGGGAAGGACCGGCAGGAGATCATCAGCCAGATCGCCTTCGAGGAGTCGATCGGGCCGCGCAAGGTCGTCCCGGAGGTCCCGGTGGACCTGGAGACGGTGGTGCTCAAGGCGATGGCGAAGGCCCCGCAGGACCGCTACGCCACCGCCGGGGAGCTGGCCGCGGACCTCCGCCGCTTCCTCGACGACCGGCCGGTCCAGGCCCGCCGGCCGACGGTCTTCAAGCTCGTGGCCCTTTGGGGTCGGCGGCGAGTCGGCCTGGCCTGGGCCGTCGGGGTGGGGCTGCTCCTTGGCGTGGTCGCCCTGGGGGTCGGCAGCCTGTTGCTGTGGCGCGAGAAGGAGCGGGTGAAGCATGCGCTAGCTGAGAAGGAGCAGGAAACGAAAAGGGCCGACGCGCATTTCAGCATCCTCTCAGCCGGAATGCCCCATGACGTGCTGCGGGAGGTCTATGACGAGAAGTGGTCGGACATGCCGGAGGTCGCTGCCCTCCGCCTGGCTGTGTCGGCCCGCATGGAAAAGGTCTACATGCGCCTAAAGGACGAGGGGACTGGCGCCCCGAAGCTTTCCCTACAGGCGGGGTGGCTCCTCCAGGACCTGGGGGAGTTCCACTTGGCGAGGTGGGAGTTCGCCCGGGCCGAGGCGTTGTTTAGACAGGCCCTCGCGATCCATTCCGATCTGGCCGAAGCACACCCCGAAGACACCGACCAGCGAAGTTGGTACGCCGCAGCCCTAGTCCGCCTGGGACGCAGTCTGATCGCCGCGGGCAAGCGTCGTGAGGCGAGGGAACACCTCGTCGTTGCCCGGAAGCTGGTTCTCATCCTGTGGCGGCAGCGCCAGGATGACTGGCGTGAATGGATCGCCCTCGTGGGGTTCATGACCGAATGCCCCGACGAAGGCCTCCGCGACACGCAAGAGGCCCTCCGGGCGGCCGAATGGGCACTGGAAATGGACCCTAAGTCAGAGGAATCCTGGTACTGGCTCGGGGTGGCCCAGTACCGGGCAAAGCAGTGGCCCGCCGCACGGGCATCACTTCTCCGCGCCGCTGAAACCTCGCGAAACGACCCGTCCCTGGCTTACTACCTGGCCGCGACCTTCGGCCGTCTTGGGGAGGAGGACAAGGCCCGAGCTTACCTCAAGTGGGGCGACCAGCTGGTGACGGATAGGTTTGGAGGTTATGCCAAGTACCAGTACCAGGTGAAACGGGCGCAGGCCGCCGCGGTGCTCGGCTTACAGGAAGACCCGAAGCCGGGGTTGCGGCTACCTTCTCGGCCACCCTCACCGCCGTGACTCTTACCCCGCACTCTCCAACCCGAGGCTCATCTGTGGGGGCTTGCATACCCCCAGCGTAACCGGCCCGTCCGAGACGCCGGATTATTTCCGTTCGACAAGATTTTCGCCCCGGCGCTCAGCCTGCGCGCCGGGTGGAACCCAACCGCCTTGTTCGGCAGTGCAGGCCGCCACCCCTTCGAGGAGACTTCGCATGACCCGTCCCACATTGCCCGCCCACCGATGCCCGCCTCTCCGACCGCGGCTAGAAGCGCTGGAAGACCGGTGGGTGCCGGCCTTCGGCACCAACGGCATCGTCCTCACCGACGTCGCGGCCACCGCCGGCGAGTGGATCCAAGGCACGGCCCTGCAAGCCGACGGCAAGATCGTCGTCGCCGGCAACGTCGGGCTCGCGCGCTACAAAACCGACGGCGCGCTGGACGTCACGTTCAATCCCGGCGGCAGCCAGCCGGGGGTCATCACCTCCACCGGCAGCTACTTCAACGCCGTGGCGATCCAGGCCGACGGGAAGATCCTCGCGGCCGGCCGGACCTACGGCGCCAGCGACGACAGCTTCCTGCTCCGCCGCTACACCGCCGCCGGCGCCCTGGACCCGACGTTCGGCACCAACGGGTCCGTGACGACTGGCTTCGCCAAGAAGCAGACCGACGAGATCGCGGCCATCGCCATCCAGCCGTGGGACCAGAAGATCATCGCCGTCGGTTACGTCAACGACAACAGGACCTGGGGGGTGGTCCGTTACAACACCAACGGCACCCTCGACACCACGTTCAACGGCACCGGCAAAGTGACCGGCTTCGTCGGCAAGGGCACCGCCTATGAGCAGGCGCAGGCCGTGGTGGTCCAGGCCGACGGCAAGATCGTGGTCGTCGGCCGGGTCACCGGGGCGGAGGGGTACCTCGACTTCGCGGTCGCCCGGTACAACCCCAACGGCTCCCTCGACACGACGTTCGGCACCGGCGGCAAGGTGCTGACCGACTTCCGCTCCGAGCAGCCGGGCTCGCGCAGCGAGGACTCGGCCTACGGCGTGGCCCTCCAGCCGGACGGCAAGATCGTGGTGGTCGGGAAGGCCAACGGCATCGCCCCGGACGACTTCGCCGTCGCCCGCTACAACCCGAACGGAACCCTCGACACAACGTTCGCCGGCGACGGGAAACTGCTGGTCGTCTCCCCGTTCGGCGGCGGTGCCTATTTCGACAGCGTCGCGCTCCAGTCGGATGGCAAGATCGTCGCTAGTGGGGGCTACGGCCTGGCCTGGGTGGCCCGCCTCCAGACTAACGGTGTCCTGGACCCGTCGTTCGACGGCGACGGCTGGCAGATCTTCCATTTCAACCCGGCCTCGGCCGACCCCAACAGCGTCTGCCATGACGTCGCGATCCAACCGGACGGGAAGATCCTGGTCGTCGGCGGCGCGGACTACGTGTCGGCCGACCCTACGCGGTTCGCGCTGGCCCGGCTGAACACCGACGGCAGCTTCGACACAGCCGCCCCCCTCAGCGCGGGTGGCACCTCCACCCCGCAACAAAGCAAGAACACGGCCCTGGACCTCGCCTTCGAGGCGGCCGGCGGCCCCGCCGAGGGAGGCCTCAGCCCCGACTGGTACGGCCTCGGCCTGCTGCTGGAGCAGTTGCAGAAGAAGCGCTGATCCCTAACCGCCTGACGAGGACGTGCCCCGGCGCCCGGCCTGCGCGCCGGGGCGATACCGCTGCCTGCGTACCCCCGGGCCCCTCCAACGAAGGATTTTTCCATGACGCCGTTCACCTCCTGGCTCCGCCGACTGACCACCCTCCCCGAGTCGCCTCGCCGCCGGGAACCCGGACCGCAAGCTCGACGCGGTAGGCATCTCGGCCCCCGCCTGCTGCTTGAGGTGCTGGAGGGCCGGGTCGTGCTCTCCACCCTCACGGTGCTCAACATCAACGACAGCGGGACCGGCTCGCTCCGGCAGGCCATCCTGGATGCCACCGCCGGCGACACGATCGCGTTTCAGCCGGGCCTGACCGGCACTATCCCGCTCAGCGATACCCTGACCCTCGACAAAAACCTGATCATCAGCGGGCCCGGCCGCGACCGGCTGACGGTGAGCGGAGGAGGGCTGCCGTCCGCCAGTTCTACGTCGCCCTCGGCGTCGGCGTGACCCTCTCGGCCTGACCCTGTCGGAGGGCTACGGTACTAACGTACCCTCTACATTTGGCTGGTGGACTGGCGGCGATCTACAACGACGGCGGGTTGCTGACGGTGACCAACTGCTCCTTCTCCGATAACTTGGCCGAGAGCTCCGACGCCTACGGCGGCGCCATCTTCAGCACCGGCGGCTCGCTGACGGTGACCAGCTGCGCCTTCTCCGACAACCGAGTCATCGGTCAACCCGGGCTTTCCGGTGGCGGCGCCATCTACACCAGCGGCGGCCCGCTGACGGTGACCAACTGCACCTTCACCGGCAACACCTCCAGCCGGGAGGGCGGAGCCATCTCCAAGCGCGGCCCTGGCACCGCGCTGATCAGCGACAGCACCTTCTCCGGTAACTCCTCCGACTGGTACGGCGGCGGCATCGCGGTCCTTGGGCCCATGGCGCTGACCAACTGCACCTTCACCGGCAACTACGCTCAGGTCAACGGCGGAGGCCTCTTCAGTTACTCGGCCATCGCGCTGTCCAACTGCACGTTCACGAACAACGAATCCGGTTGGTTGGGCGGTGCCATCGGCGGAAGGAATCTGACGACGTTGACGAACTGCACCGTCGTCGGCAACTCGAGCAATCAGGGCAGCATCAGCGGTGATCAAGCGCCCGGTTGGGTTGGCTCGTTGAAGATGAGCAACACCATCGTGGCCGAGAGCTATTATTACGGTACGGCTACCCGTATGAGTGATATCTATCTGCCGACCACCGTCATCTCGCTGGGCCATAACCTGATCGGTATCGCCGACGGCAGTTCCGGCTGGCTGGCCTCCGATCGCACGGGCACCACCGCCTCCCCGCTCGACCCGCTCGTCGGTCCCCTCCGGGACAACGGCGGCCCGACACAAACGATCGCCCCGCTGCCCGGTAGCCCGGCCATCGACGCCGGGGACGACACTAACGGCGGCCTGCCAGTGCCGGCGACCGACCAGCGAGGGCGAACGCGCATCGCCGGCGCGGCGATCGACATCGGGGCGTTCGAGGTGCATCCGTCCGTGTTCCAGGCCGACGTGGACGCCATCTGGGCCGGCACCGCCGGCTCGACCACCATCACCCAGGCGGTGGACCAGGGTAACATCACCGACTACCTCAACGCAGTCGCAGACCTCACCCCGAACCCGGCCGCCGCCACGCCGGCCACCATCGTCCTCACCTCGGCCGGGGGCGTCACCCCCGGCCAGACCGTCCGGGTCCCGGCCGGCGTCATCCTCGTCCTCGACGGCGTCACGTTCGTCGGGGCCTCGCCGGCCCTGACCGTCGCCCTCGGCACGGTGATCGTCCGCAACTCGACCCTGACCAACGCCACCGACGCCCCCACCGTCCGGCTCCTTGGTGGGAGCCTGACGCTGCGGAACACGGTGGTCCAGGAGAGTCCCGGCTACGACCAGGTGGCGATCCGCGTCGAGGGCGGGACGCTCGACCTGGGCACCCCCGCCGATCCGGGCCGCAACGTCATCAACGTCAACGGGGCCGGCCAGCTGCTGGTAAACACCACCCTCTACCCGGTGACCATGTTCGGGGACACCTGGCAGGAGAACGGGGCAACCCTGGCCGGGGGCCTGCTGGTCACGAGGGGGAAGGCCGCCGGGATCGGGTTCTGGCAGGGGCCGAACGGGCGGGCACTGATCAACGCCCTGGGCACAACCCCCACGGGGGCGAGCCGGGTCGGGGCCTGGCTGGCGGCGTCCTACCCGAACCTGTACGGAAGCCTGTCGGGGGGAACGCCCGACGGGGTCTGGAGCCACTTCCGGTCACTGTTCAAGGTCACCGGCACGCCGAAGCTGGAGACCCAGGTGATGGCCACCGCCCTGTCGGCGTACGTCACCGACACGACGCTGAACACCACCTCCCTCGGCAAATCGACCGCCCAGCGATACGGCTTCGTGCTCGGCGGCGGGTCCCTGGCGTCGGAGGTCACTTTCGCCGGCGGCGGGCAGGCGTCGTCCCTCGGCCGGGCCGGCGGAGCCGGCTACTACACCGTCGCCCAACTGCTGGCGGCGGCCGACAGCCAGGCGTCCGGCGGCTGGCTATTCTCGGCGTCCGCCGACCGGACGAAGCGGCGGGAGGCGAACGACCTGTTCGCCGCCATCAACGACACCGGCGGCGTGTGACCGGAACAGGACCCTCGACGACGGCCCCGCCTGGGTCAACCAGGCGTCGGTCGTCGAACGGCGCGGCCGATGGCCGTGATGACGCCACAGCTGGGAACCGTATCGTAGCAGCAGGCCGAACCCCCCCGAGGAGGTCGTCATGCGCTACGTCTACTTCACCAAGACGCTCCAGAAGCTAAACCTCGGCGAACTGATCGCCTTCTGCAAGGAAGTCGGCCTCGACGGCGTCGATCTCGCGGTCCGCCCGGGCTACCCCGTCCACCCCGACAACGCCCTCAAGGCCCTGCCCGACGTCGCCAGGCAGCTCAAGGAAGCAGGGCTGACCATCGGCCTGGTCAGCGCCCCAACCAACCTCACCGACCCCGGTTCCCGCACCGCCAAGGCCCTGTTCGACGCCTGCGCCAGAGCCGAGGTGCCGGCGCTGAAGCTCGGCTACTTCGCCTACAGCGCCCCATTTGACGATTGTTTGAAGGCCGCCCGCCGCCGCCTGGACGGCTTCGCCAAACTCGCCCAGGCGTCGAACGTCAAGGCGTGCTATCATACGCACTCCGGGAGCATGCTCGGCAACAACGCGGCCGGCCTGCGCCTCCTGCTCGAGGAGAGCGACCCCCACCACGTCGGGGCGTTCTTCGACACCGGGCACACCGCGGTCAACGGCGGCCCGGCACGCATGGAGGTCGATCTGGTCCGGCGCTGGCTGGCCCTGGTCGCCATCAAGGACATGGCCTGGGCGAAGCACAAGGCCGGCTGGAGCTACCACGTCGTCCCGGTCGGGCAAGGGATCGTGAAGTGGCCCGACGTGGGCCGGGCGCTGAAGGACTGCAAGTTTGCTGGAACAATAAGCCTCCACGGGGAGTATGAAGCGGAGGGCCTCGGCGAGCGCAAGCGGCTGGCGAAGGACGAGCTGGCCGCCTTGAAAAGATGGCTCGGCGGGGGACGAACTACCCCGTAAAGGAGAACGGTTGATGCGGCGGCTGATCCGGTGGTTGGTCATTTTGGGCGTGCTGGGCGGGGTGGGCTACGGGGCCACCGTGTCGGCGACGAGCTGGTGGAAGGAGCGCACCAAGCCGCGCTACCTGACGGCCAAGGTCTCGAAAGGGGCCGTCGAGTCGGCGGTCAACTCGACCGGCACCGTCAAGCCGGTCCGCACCGTCCTCGTCGGCGCCTTCGTCTCCGGGCCGATCAAGGCGGTCTTCGTCGATTACAACAGCCGCGTCAAGGAGAACGACCTGCTGGCGCGGATCGACGACCGCCTGTTGAAGGCGGCCTACGAGCGCGACCAGGCCCAGGTCCACACCCAGGAGGCCGACCTCCGCCGCGTCACCGCCCTGCTGGAGCAGGCCAAGCGCAACGAGGGCCGCGCCCAGCGGCTGACCAAGATCAACAAGGACTACCTCTCCGACACGGAGATGGACCAGTTCCGCTACAACCGCGAGAGCCTGGAGGCGCAGGCCAAGTTGGCCCAGGCGTCGATCGCCCAGGCCAAGGCGAGCATGAAGAACTCCGAGGCCAACCTCGGCTACTGCGAGATCCGCTCCCCCGTCGCCGGCATCGTCATCGAGCGCAAGGTCGATCCCGGCCAGACCGTGGCCGCCTCGTTCCAGACGCCGGAGCTGTTCACCGTCGCCCCGGAGATGGACAAGCGGATGCACATCCACGCCTCGGTGGACGAGGCCGACATCGGCCTGATCCGCTCCGCCCAGGAGCGCAAGCAGGCGGTCCAGTTCACCGTGGACGCCTACCCGCACGACCTGTTCGAGGGGGAGATCTACCAGATCCGCCGCAACGGCACC
>JAXMAW010000086.1:0-22003 GCA_046350195.1 Gemmataceae bacterium | reverse complement strand
AGTAGCGCCTCGCCAACGGGTTCTCCGCCGCCACCAGGGCCGCCGTGTCCGGGTGCGCGTACGCCTCGTCCCGTACCGACATCGATTGGCTCGCGAACGTCACGGGCAGAGTCGAGGCGAACCGCGCCGTCACGCGATTCGTCGTCGGCCGGCCGATCAGCAGCAGGTGGTGCCCCTTCAGCTCCTCGTCGCCGGCCTCCCGGTCGCTCCGCACCGGCACCGTCACGTTGGCGCCGCGGCGGCGCAGTGCCTGTTGAAGCGCCTCCGCCGCCTCGCGGTTGGCCGCCTCCTCGTCGGCGGTGCCGTAGACGATCAGCGCCTGCTCGACCTCGGGGTAGAAGCTGGAGACGGTGAACGGCCCGCCCTCGCGGCCCGACGGCAGGCCCGGGTCGTTGAGCCAGGGGCCGAACAGCGGCGCGAGCTTCCGGCCGGTCGCCCTTTCCAGGTGGGCCTGGAACTCGGCCGTCGTCACCTCCTTGCCGGCGTGGGCGACGCCGAAGCCGTCCATCGCCGCGTCGAACGCCTCGCCGCCGACGTGCGCCCTCAGCGCGTCCAGGAACAGCGTGCCCTTGCCCAGCGCCAGCTCGTGCCAGTGGCTGTCACGCAGCGAGCGCGTCAGCCTCGCCAGCGGGACGTCCTTGTCGCCGCGCACGCCGCCCTCGTAGAGGGCGCGGTAGGCGTGCCTCTCCACCGCGAGGCGGTCGCGCGCCTTCGGCGACAGCTTGCCGTCCTTTTCGCCGGCCAGGGCCCGCTCCAGCGAGGCGAGGCGCTCCGCGGCGGGGAAGGCGGCCGCCAGCCACAGGTCGGCGTCGGTCTTCGCCAGGACGGTGCCGCGCCAGGCGGTGCCCGTGTGGGGCTCCGGCTCGGCGTCCGCGGACGCGAAGGGCTTGTCCCTCTCCGGGTCGTGCAGGTCGGCCAGCCGGACCGGCTTGCCGGTGGGCGGCGCGTTGCCGCCCAGCACCGTCCAGGGGTTACTCACCAGCGGGCGGACCTCGGCGAACCTCGAGCGCTCGTCGAACGTCGGCTCCCAGGTGCGGCCCAGCGGCGGCCCGAAGATCGCCCACGACCGGAGGTCCTTGGCCAGGTCGGTCGTCGTGAACTTGGCGTCCACCGACGAGAACGCGGCCAGAGGCGGCGTGGTGAACGCCAACCTGGCGAACTCGGCGTCCATCTTGCCGTTGTACCTCTCGAACAGTTGGATCCACTTCTGGTCGCGGGTGGAGGGGACGAACAGCGTCGAGCCGGGCCGCCCGGCCGTCGTCGCCATCGTCTCCAGCCGGACGTCGAGGTCCTTGGTGTTGTTGCAGCCCCAGTAGAAGCCCCGGGTGCCGCCGAACCACTCGTCCTTGCTCGACCGCCACAGCCGGGTCTTGTGCGTGCCCAGCTCGAACATGGCGATCTCGTTGGTCTTGGTGTCGGCGAGGAGCCACTCGTTGGAGTAGAGGCCGTTGTTGCCCTTGTTGAGGATGGCCACCGCCTGGTCGATCGTCTCGCCGTACTGCATGGCGTGGCGGATGCGCGAGGCCAGCGGCAGGCCGGTCCGGTCGAACCGGGTCTGGCCGATGGTCGTCTCGCTGATGAGCAGGCCGGCGTCGTTCTGGTAGTAGTCCATGCCGGAGTGGATGCCGCCGGGGAACGCCTGCATCAGCACGCGGCGGCCCCGGGCCGGCTTGACGTCGAGCCAGACGTTGTAAAAGTTCGCCGGGTAGAGGCTGAACATGGTGATGTGGCCGAAGACGACCTTGCCGTCGCGCGTCGCCGGGCCGGTGGCGGCGAACGCGCTACAGTGCTCCGACTTCGGCGGCGCCTTCGGCCGGGGGTTCTCCAGCGGGAAGCGCAGGCCGTCCAGCGCCGCCGGCAGCGCCCGCAGGGCGCCGTCGAGCGTCATCTCCTCCGGCCACGAGTTGAGCGTGACGATGTCGAGCAGGTCAATGCGGCGGCCGTGGAGGCGCGCCCCGGCGGCGCTGGCGCCGTCGGCGATGCCCTTCATCTCCTCGAGGTACTCCTTGGTGTAGCCGCGGAGGAACAGCGCGTGGGCCAGCGTGCGGGCGTGCCTCCAGGCGTCCTCGGGCGCCTTGGGCGACTGCATCGCGGAGTAGCAGCGCAGGTGGGCGGCGATCTCGGGGGCGAGCAGCCGGCCGTGCTGCACGCCGCGCTCGTACGGCTCGCCCTCGATGTGCAGCACGACCCAGCCGGCCTGCGGGTAGCGGTAGCCGGGGCCGTGGCGCTGCACCGTGCGCGGGTCGGGCTGGAACGGCGCGGGGCCGGCGGCGGGCGCCAGCGCGGCGGCGAGACAGAGGCAGAGGACGACCAGGCGGCGCATCGGCGACACCTCCAGGGTGTGTTGGGGATGAGGCGGAGGGGACGGGGATATGATCGGACCTGGAGGCGCGCGACGCAAGGGGCGCCCTCACGGGTCCACGTCCCAGAGGACGATGCGGCCGGCGCGGCTTCCTGCCGCGCCGAGCATGCCGTCGGGACTGAACGCCACGGACGCCAGCTCACCGACCTTCCAGTTGAACTTGGCGGTCAGCTTCAGCGTTTCCACGTCATAGAGCTTGACGAGCGTCGGCCCGCCGTGGATGACGGCCAGCGTGCGGCCGTCGGGGTGGAAGGCGAAGCCGACGAAGTTGCCGAAGCTTTGCGACTGGGAGATCCGCCGCGGCTTGGCGAGCGTGGCCGTGTCCCACAGGTACATGCTCTTGTACCCGACCGCCCCCAGGTGACGGCCGTCCGGGGAAACCTGCGCGTGGTATGTGCCGACCAGCCGGAGCCGGCCGGCGGCCTGCCCCTCTCCCGACGCGAAGGCACGGATGTGGACCACCGCGTCGAGGGTGACGAACCGCTCCCCGTCCGGCAGGAACCCGGCCACGCTGCGGAACGCGGCGGAGGGGACCTCCTCCCAAACGACGCTGTCGCCGTCCGGTTTGACGAGCAGGGCCGAGAGCTGCTGGTGGCCGCCGAGGGTGACCTGGGCCGCCAGCAGCCTCCCGCCGTCGGGCGAGAGCACCACCTGGTTCGCCCGGACGGCAGTCGGAATCGGACGCCCAGAGCCGTCTTCCGACCAGAACGAGGACAGGTGGCCGCCCCAGGCGACGTAGCACCACTCGCCGGACGGGTGGATGGCCGTCGGACTGCCGTAGTTGGCGTCGTGCCAGGAGGAGACGTCAGACCCAAATAGACGCAGTCGAACGCGCTCGCCGCCTGACAGGGGCACGACGTCGAAGTGGACGTGGCGATTCTGACTCACGGTGCCCACGAGCAGCCGCCGGCCGTCGGGGAAGAAGCGGAGGTGGATCACGGTGTCGCCGACATCCAGCACCTTCATGGGTCGCCTCAGTTGGACTCGTGGGAACCCCGGGCATCCTACCGCCCCGGGCAGGGACGGGACAACGATTCCGCTCCCCGGGGCGGAGTTGTGAACCGATGGCCGATTCCCTACCCTGAAGGGGATGATCCGCAAACGCACCCAGGCCCGAGAAGTGGCCCTTCAGCTCCTGTTCCAGCACGACCTGAACCCGACCGTCAGCCGCGAGGACGTGCTCCGGCTGGCGCGCGAGCAGCTCGACGAGGACGACGCCCTTCGCTTCGCGCTGGCGCTGTACGACGGCACCCGGGAAAGGATGCCCGAGATCGACGAGCGCCTGAGCCGCGCCGCGGAGAACTGGCGGCTGCCCCGCATGGCGACCATCGACCGCAACGTCCTCCGGCTGGGGGCCTACGAGCTGGACGACCCCGAGACGCCGGCCAACGTCACCCTCAACGAGGCGATCGAGCTGGCCCGCAAGTACGGCTCGGCCGACTCGCCGGCGTTCGTCAACGGCGTGCTCGACCGGCTTCACAAGGAAAGGATGAAGGATGAAGGCGGAAGGATGAAATCAGAGGAAGAAGAGACACCAACCGTCTGAGTTCATCCTTCATCCTTTGAAAAAGATGCCCACCCGGCAGCCGTTCACCTACCTGTGCCAGCAGCTGGCCCGCGGCCCGCGCGCCGGCCGGGCCGACCTGCACCTGCACACGACGGCCAGTGACGGGGCTTACACTCCCGTCGAGGTCGTGGATCTCGCCCGCCGGGCCGGCCTGGCGGCGATCGCCATCACCGACCACGACACGGTGGCCGGCGCCGGCCCGGCCCGCGCCGCCGCACCTGTATCCCTCGAAGTCATCGCCGGAGTCGAGATCACCTGCGAGTTCCGCGGCCGGGAGCTGCACCTGCTCGGCTACTTCGTCGATCCGCAATCCCAGCCTCTGATGGACGCCCTGGCTACCATCCGCGAGGGGCGGGCGGCGCGGTTCGGCGCGATGGTCGAGCGACTTCGCCAGGCCGGGGTGCCCGTTGAGGTGGGCGGGCTGGAGGCGCACTCGCTGGGCCGGCGGCACCTGGCGGAGCTGCTCGTCGCCCAGGGCCGGGCCGGCTCGGTGCGCGAGGCGTTCCAGCGCTGGCTGCGCGACGGGGCGTCCTGCTGCGTGGCCAAGCCGCGGCTGGCCGTCGGCGAGGCGATCCGGCTGGTGCGGCAGGCGGGCGGCGTTGCGGCGTGGGCGCACCCGGCCTATGATGGCGAGACGCGGCCGGCGCTGGCCGAGCTGGCGGCACTGGGCCTGGGTGGCGTCGAGGTAGAGTACCCCAGCACGACGCGCTCGCAGCGGGCGGCGCTGCGGGGCTGGGCGGCCGGGCTGGGGCTGGCAGTTACCGGCGGCAGCGACTGCCACGGGCCGGGACCGCGGGCCGTCGGCGCCGCGACGGTCTCGGACGAGGAGTTGGAGCGGTTACGAGGTAAAGCATGTTCCGCGCCCTGTACGACAAGATCAAGCAAGGCCTGAGCAAGACCCGCGACCTGTTCGCCGGCGTCGCGTCGCTGTTCCGGCTGCGCGGCAAGGTCGATAAGGACTTCCTCGCCGAGCTGGAGAAGCGCCTCTACCTCGCCGACGTCGGCACCGGCACCACTGCCGAGATCATCGACCGCGTCCGTGCCGCCTTCCTCGACAAGGAGATCACCGGCGACGTCGAGGCGTTCGTCAAGCAGCTCTTGAAGGAGCAGCTCAGCGCCGGGGGCGGGTTGCAGTTCCGCCCGGTCGGCCCGACCGTCGTCCTGGTCGCCGGCGTCAACGGCTCGGGCAAGACGACGTCGATCGCCAAACTGGCCAACCGGCTCAAGCAGGACGGCAAGAAGGTCCTCGTCGCCGCCTGTGACACGTTCCGCGCCGCCGCCGTCGAGCAGCTGACGATCTGGTGCGACCGGATCGGCGTCGAGATCGTCAAGAACGCGCAGGGCAGCGACCCCGCCGCTGTGGCCCACGACGCCGGCGAGAAGGCCAAGGCGCGCGGCTTCGACGTCGTCATCGTGGACACCGCCGGCCGGCTGCACACCCAGACGCACCTGATGCGCGAGCTGGAGAAGATCCACCGCGTCGTCGGCCGGGTGGTCGAGGACGCCCCGCACGAGGTGCTGCTGGTGCTCGACGGCACCAACGGGCAGAACGCCATCGCCCAGGCCGAGCAGTTCAAAAAGGCGGTGCGCTGCACCGGCATCATCCTGACCAAGCTCGACGGCACCGCCAAGGGCGGGGCCATCTTCGCGATCAAGCGGAAGCTCGACCTGCCGGTCAAGTACATCGGCGTGGGCGAGAAGCTCGACGACCTGGAGCCGTTTGACCCGGAGGTCTACGTCGAGGCCCTGTTCGCCGAGGGCACCTGACCGGTCGTCGGAGAAACGCCCCGGGCTCTCCGGAGGGCATTCTGTCGCCGCCGATTTACAGTCGGCGGCCGGGTGTCAACCCGGCGGAGGGCGTATGCGCCCGCCGGTCGTGCCGCGCGCCTTGTCGTAACTGCAAAACGGGGATGGCATTGCGATCGATTAAGCCCCCGGCCGAATTTGACGAGGCGATGGCGCAGTTCCTGCACCGCAATAATTGATCGCGTTTTTCTTTGATTGAGGTCTTCCCCGCTGGCACCCGGCGAAAGCCATCCACGTCGATGGTTTTTTGCAGCTGGACCAAGGGGGATACTGCCTCCCCAATACCTCGGGGCAGCGAACGCCTATTGGCCGAGCTGCGTCCAGGGTTGTCGGCCTCGAACGGCCGATGGCGGTAATCCGTGACTTCAAACAAGCCGTACTTTGGCCGCCAGAGCTGTCCTGATCGGGATAGGGCGACGGGGCTCGAGGCATCCCCGAAGGAGGTGTGAGGGCAGACGAGAAACTCATCCCGTAGGAAGGTCAGCGGCGTTGGGAAGGCCGGACTGGCTCCGGGCGTTTCCACACGCCCTTTCGCCGTAATCTCGTATCGCTTTCGTGGCACGAAACCGTTCTCTGGGAATATGGAGACTGTTCATGTTTCGGCTTTGGCGAATGTCCGGAGCACTGTCGCTCCTGGCCGGCATGATGGCCGTTTCACCCTGCCAGGCGACTCTGTTCCAGGGAGACCTGTACTATACCCATTTCACAGGGGGCGGACCAAACGTCCTGAAGGTGGGGTTCACTTACAACGACGTTAGCAAGAGCCTCGCCTACGGCGGCCAGATTGGGGTGGCGACCGTGAACGGCGCGGACGGCATCATGTTCGCGCCGAACGGGAACCTGCTCGTCACCAGTAACACCGTCGGAAGTGTTTACCGCATCAACCCGGCCAACGGGGCCGTCCTGCAAACGATCGCAACGAGTGGCTCGACTGACTTCCACATGGCGCTGGACCCCAGCGGCACCAAGTTCTACTCCAGCGATCGGTACACCCGGTTTTCTGGCCCCTTGGACACGTTCGTGATCAACCCGAACGGCACCGTCAACAACGCCACCGCTACCGCCATCGTCGGCATCGACCCGAACGTGACCCAACTCGCGTTCGCCCCCAACGGCAAGGTCTTCTACACCGACGGGACGCCCAACGCGAACGGGTCGATCGGCCTGTTCACCCTGGGCAATCCCAACTCGACGACCCAGCTGATCGGGCCAAACCAGGTGGTGGCGGCCCACGGGATCATCTATGACCCGTTCACCGGCCTGATGACGATGTTCGGCGGCGGTCAGGTGGCCACGATCGACCCCAACGCCGGCAATAACACGCAGATCACGAACAGCCTGAAGCAGTTCGACGTCCCCAACATTGGCGACTTCGACCAGGGCAGCGTGGACGGCTTCGGCCACGCCTTCATCGCCGGCAGCGGCGCCATCACGTTCATCGATTACAGCCAGTCGGGCGACATCACCAACCCGAACAACACCATCATCATCACCGGCGGGTTCGGCAACATCGACGACGTGGCCCCGCTCGTCGGGCTGGGGGCTCCCCCCAACGCGGTCCCCGAGCCGGGGAGCTTGACGATGCTGGGCATCGGGGCCCTCGGCGCCCTGGGGTTCACCTGGAGGCGGCGGCGGGCGACACCCCCTGCCTGAGGTAATCTCGCCGGGCTGGGGTCGCGCTTCTCCCGGCCCGGCGAGTCGGGGAGGGTTGGCGCCGCGAAGACGGGAAGAAGGGGAAGAGTCCTGCCCTGTGGGGCGGGCTTCTCTACAATCTCTTCTCTTCGTCCCTCTGTCTTCGGGGCCCAACCCTCATGTCCACCCTTTGCCTGGTCACCGGCGGCGCCGGGTTCATCGGGTCGCACCTGGTCGAGGGGCTGATCGCCGCCGGCCGGCGCGTCCGCGTCCTGGACGACCTGTCCACCGGGCAGCAAAGCAACCTCGCCGGGCTGGACGTCGAACTGATCCGGGGCAGCGTCGCCGAACCCGACGCGGTGGCCCGCGCCCTGAAAGGCGTCGAGGTCGTCTACCACCTGGCGGCGGTGGCGTCGGTCCAGCGCAGCGTCGAGGCGCCGGCGGAGAGTCATTCCGTCTGCGCCACCGGGACGCTGCACGTCCTCGACGCCGCGAGGCGGGCGGGGGCGCGGCGGCTCGTCTACGCCGCCAGCGCCAGCGCCTACGGCGTTCCCGACGGGGACGTCCAGAGCGAGCAGACGCCGACGATGCCGCTGTCCCCCTACGCCGCGGCGAAGCTCGCCGGGGAGGTCTACTGCCAGGCGTTCTCGGCCACCTACGGGTTGGAGACGGTGCGGCTGCGGTTCTTCAACATCTTCGGCCCGCGCCAGCGGGCCGACAGCCCTTACTCCGGCGTCATTGCCATCTTCGCCGCCGCCCTGAGCGAGGGTCGCACGCCGACCATATTCGGCGACGGCGAACAAACGCGCGACTTCACCTACGTCAGCGACGTCGTCCAGGCCTGTCTGTTGGCGGGGAGCAAGCCCGGCGTCTCCGGGGAGGTCTTCAACGTCGGCACCGGACGCGGGACAAGCCTGCTCCAGCTCGTCGCCTCGATGAACAGGCTGCTCGGCACGTCGGTGACGCCCCGCCACGCCGAGGCGCGCGCCGGCGACATCCGCCACTCCCGGGCCGACGTCGGCCGGGCCCGAGCCAGGCTCGGTTACAACCCGGCCGTGCCCTTCGAGGACGGGCTGGCGAAGACGCTCGAGTGGTATAAGGCGGCTGGGAAGGTCTGACCGCGCCGGGCCGTTTCCTCAGTCACGGCCGACGCTGGATTTCCACCGCACCGGGTTCTGGGCGCACGGCGTCAACGTCGTAGGACAAGCTGCCAGCTTGTCCTCGGGGAAGCGGGACAAGCTGGCAGCTTGTCCTACGACAGGCTCTCGCGGATGTAGCGGATGCCGTGGGCGACGTCGCGGAGGCGGCCCTCCTGGTCGCCGACCTCGCGCTCGACGCAGAGCGGGCCCTGGTAGCCGACCCTCTTCAAGGTCTGCAAGAACTTGCGGATGTTGACCTCGCCCTCGCCCAGCGGCACCTCCTCGCCCCACGTCCCCGGCACCTTGGGCCGCTTCGCGTCCTTCACATGGACGCTGCGGATGTCGGGGCCGAGGACCTCGACGGCGCGGATCGGGTCGCCCTTGTCGTAGAGCAACATGTTCGCCGGGTCGAAGTTCACCTTCAGGTTCGGGCACTTTAGCTCGTCCAGCGTCCGCCGCAGCAGGTCGGCCGTCTCCTGCCCCGTCTCGAAGGCGACGGTCACGCCCTTGGCGAGGGCCAGGGCGCTGACCTGGCCCAGGGTGTCGAGGAACGGCTTGCGGTCGGCGTCGCCCGGGTCGGGGATAAAGCCGGCGTGCAGCATCAGGTCGGTCAGGCCCAGCTCGCGGGTCCGGTCCAGCGCCCAGCCGAACCGCTCCAGCCGCTCGGCGCGCGTGGCGGGGTTGCCGAAGCCACCTGAGTGCTGGATCGTCTGCGGCGTGGTGTAGTCCTCGCCGGGGAAGCCGAGCATGGCGCCGGTCATGCGGAAGCCGGCGGCCTTCGCCGCGGCGGGCAGGCCGTCGCCCTCCTGCCAGTCGGCGTGGTGCGGGTCGCCGCAGGCGATCTGCACCACATCGACGCCGAGCCGGCCGAGCAGCGCCTTCAGCTCGGGCACGCTCTTGACCTGCAACGACCAGCTGCACACGCCGACGGCGAGCGGTTCCAGGGGCATGGGGGAGTCCTCGGGGTGGGTTCAGGGGGCCGGCTCGATGACGCAGCCGAGCGGGCCGAGGTCGGCCCCGTCCCGGCCGCGCGTCTCGTGGAACGTCGTCACCTGCTCCTGCTTCAGTTCGGCGACCTCCTTGGGGCCGGTCCAGAGGACGGCCCGGCCGGAGGTGTGCGCCTCCAGCATGTGCCGGATCGCGTTCTCGACCGGCCAGCCGAAGACCTTGCAGAGGACCTCGACGACGAACTCCATCGAGTGGTGGTCGTCGTTGAGCAGGATGACGTGGTACGGCGGCAGCCGGCGGGTGCGCGTCTCCTCGCGCGGTTGGGTGGTGGTGGTCGTGTCGGGGTCGGAGTAGTGCGGGGTCATGGCAGGCCTCGGGCGGGGGCGGCTGAGCTAGTGGGGAAGGACCAACACAGTCTAGTGTAATGTGCCGAGGCGCGAGAGGGCAATGCTGGGATGTGCGGCGGGGGAAAAGGCAGGGCGACCGCGAGCGTACTGAAGGGACTTCAGCCCCGGACCGGGACGACTACGGTGGGAGTTCCTCTCGCCGTGGTCGCGGGATGGACGGTGGGATCGCCAGAGGTCCACCCCTTCGGCAGAGCAGCCGTCTGGGGGTCGTTCCCCCACACCTGTCTCTTTGCGTCGCCGCCTCGCGGCGGCTTTGCCCTTTCGAGGATGAAAGGCGTTTCGGTCCGAGCGAGACGCTCAGGGTCGCCCCCGGCGCCGGCACCAAAACTGCCGGCGCCGTTAGCACTAACACCCTAGATAGGTCACGATGATCGCCCGAGCAAGCGACTCCTGTCCAGATTCGCCATTTCCCCGTCGCCGGTTGCCGCCGCGGGGGAATCCTCCCGCCACAGCCGGAACTCCCGCCCCCGCGGCCCCGCCTCGCTGGCCGCCCGTTCGGCCAGGAAGAACGCCCCTAGCAGCAGCAGGGCCGCGATCGGCTGCAGTCCGGCCGAGTGATACAGGACGCGCCCGGCCGGCACCGCGCAGGCCAGCACGCACAGCAGCAGCAGGCCGACGGCCTGCCCGGCGAGGTAGCGCGCCGCCGCCGGCCCCTGGGCGTGGGCCCACACCGCCACCCAGGCCGCCACCGGCGCCAGGAGCATGTACGTGTTCGACTCCGTGGCCGGCCCCAGCAGCATCATCCAGCCGACGCACACCACCAGTGCCCGCAGCAGCAACCGGCGTTCCGACAGCCCGCGCCGGCGGCCGGCGAGGCAGAGCCAGCCGCACGCCGCGCCGCCGGCCATTTGCAGGGCGGCGAAGCCGGCCGCGGTGATCGGGATGCGCCACAGGCGCAGCAGCAACAGCAGGTCGCGGTACGCCTTCTCGACCTCGAGGAACCTGCGGTGGCTGTCGGTCGTGCGGAGGATGTCGAACCACACGGCGTACTGGCCCGCGACGTAGCCGGGTGCCTGCACCAGGAAGGGGGCGGCGCCGAGCAGCGCGACCGCGGCGGCGAAGCGCCAGGCCAGCCGGCGCGGGTACAGCGCCACCAGCAGAAGGGCCAGCGCCAGCGGGTAGACCTTCAGCCAGGACGCCAGGGCCAGCCACAGCGCCGCCCGGTTCCAGCGGCGTTGGGCCACGGCCGCGACGGCCAGGAGCAGGAGCCCCGCCAGGACGGTGTTCGCCTGGCCGTTGTTCAGCGAGCCGAGCGACAGCGGCGCCAGCAGCAGCAGCAGCCACCCGGTCTGATCCGCGTCGAACGCCGCCGGCACCGCCCAGCGCAGCCACTCGCGCAGCCCACCCAGGAGCACCGCCGCGCTGATGAGCCGCCACAGCACGCCGGCGGCCTGCTCCGGCAACAGGCCCAGGGGGACGCACAGGCCGGCGATGAGCGGGCTGTACCGGAAGCTCTCGAACTCGTTGCCGGTGCGGTACGGTGACATGTCGAGGAGCCACGCCCGGCCGGTGTCGTGCCACAGCAGGCCGAAGTCCGACCGGCCCGGCTGGAGCAGCGGCCGCAGGCACACGCCGACGACGAGGGCAGCCCAGACGGCGACGGCGAGCTTGAGGGGGCGGTCCTGCCACGGCGACATGCGACATCCTTGCGGCCCAGGGCGGTCAGGCGGCGGCGTTGCCGGGCGGCCCGAGTGAGCGCTGCGCGCCGGAATCGACGGACGTCTCCCGGAGGACGTACAGCGGCCGCTGCTTGACCTGTTCGTACACCCGGCCCAGATACTCGCCCAGGACGCCGACGCTGGTCAAGACCAACCCGTTCAGCCACAGCGTCAGCCCTGCCGTCACGTGCAAGGCCCACGGCCCGACGCCCGCCCCGAGCAGCGCGCAGGTCGGCACCAGGAGGGCGTGCAGGGCGGCCAGCAGGAGCAGCCCCGCCCCGGCGTACAGCGGCAGCCGAAGCGGCAGGCTGGAGAACGACAGCAGCCCGTCGCTGGCCAACCGCATGAGGCTTCGGAACGTGAACCGGGTGTGGCCGGCGGCGCGCTCGGCGGCGCGGAAAGGCACCGAGACGACCTTGAACCCGACCCAGCTCACCATGCCACGGAGGAACCGGTGGGCCTCGCGCATCCGCAGCACCGCGTCCACCGCCGGCCGCGACATCAGGCGGAAGTCGGACGCGGCCGGCTTAACCGGCACATTGCTCAGCCGCCCCATGACGTGGTAGAACCAGGCGGAGCTGACGCGCTTGAACCACCCGGTCGCCGGGGGGTACTCGCGCTCGGTCAGCACCAGGTCGTATCCCTTGCGCCACTCGTCGATCAGGACCGGGATGAGCGCGGGCGGGTGCTGGAGGTCGGTGTCGAGGGACACCACGAGGTCGCCGCGGGCGTGCTCCAGCCCCGCCGTCACCGCCGCCTGGTGGCCGAAGTTGCGGCTGAACGACAGGTAGCGGACGCGCGGGTCGGCCGCGGCCAGGCGCCGGAGCACCGCCAGCGTCCCGTCGGTCGAGCCGTCATCGACGTAAACGACCTCGGTCGGGAACTCCGCCGCCAGCGGGGCGAGGGCGCGGGACAACTCCGTGTGGAAGATCGGCAGTACCTCCTCTTCCTGGTACGCCGGACAGACGACGCTAAGCCTCGGTCGTGACGCGGACATGGACGGGCCCTCGTACGTTGGGGCGGCGTGGCTCACGCCGCCAGGCGGACCTCGGCAGGCGGGACGGTGGCGGCGACGGGCACGGCGGACCGGCCGCGGGCGCACCACGCCGCAAACCCGGTCAGCGCCCCCCCCGCGAATGCCAGCACGGCAATCGGCTGCAATCCCGGGACGTGGTACAACTCGATGCCGCGCGAGTGGGTCCCGGCGACGGTGCAGAGCAGCAGCAGGCCGTAGCCGAACACGCCGGGGTAGTGCGCCGCCAGGAGCCCCTCCTGGTGCGACCGCACCAGCCACCACGCCATCGCCGGCGCCAGCACCGCGTAGGTGCAGGACTCCGGCGACGGCCCCAGCACCAGCATCCACACGGTGGTCGCGCAGAGCAGGGTGAACAGCAGGCGCTTCCCCGCGCCGAGCCGCCAGCGCCCGACCAGCGCCAGCACGCCGCAGCCGGCCGCGCCGGCCAGCTGCACCAGGGTGTACTGCGGCACGGTCAGCGGCACCTTCCACACGGTCAGCAGCAGCCAGACGTCGCGGTAGAGGACCGGCAGCGGCCAGAACCGGCGGTAGGCGTCGTTGTGCCGGACGCGCATCCACCAGAACGAGTACTGGTTCAGCACGTAGTTCGGGTCCTGCAACAGGAACGGCACCACGCACAGGACGGCCATCGCCACCAGGAAGCGCGGCAGGAACCGCCGCGGGTGGATCAGCGCGACAAGCAGGACGAGCGAGATCGGGTAGATCTTCAAGAGGACGGCCCCCGCCGCGCTCCACGCGGCGAGGTTCCACCGCTCGGCGCTCACCGCGGTCAGGCAAACCAGCAGCATCGCCATCATCAACAGGTTCATCTGCCCGTTGTTGAGGCTGCCCAGTGCGACGGGCGCCATGAGGAGGTAAACGATCCCCACCTGCGATGAGGTCAATGTGCCCGGTACGCCGTGGCGGAGCCACCAGCCGACGGCCGCGAGGAAGGCGGCGGCGTTGAGCAGCCGGCAGGCGACGTCGCCCACGGGGCGGGGCACGAGGTCGAACGGGACGAACAGCGCCGCGCACAGCGGGCTGTAGCGGTAGCCCGAGCGGGTTGGGTGGCCCTTGGGGTGGTCGTAGAGGTCGTGGCCGGAGCGCCAGTCGTGGCCGGCCAGCTGCCAGACGGGGAAGACGCTCTGGCGGTGCCCCTGGACGACACTGCGGGCGCAGACGGCGACCGTCATCACGGCCCAGACGACAATGGCGGCGCGCACCCAGGGGTTGCGGGTCAGCGGGTCGGCTTCAGGCGGCATGCCGGCGGTCTCCGTGGGGCGTTTGCGGCAGGCGCGACGGCGGGAGTAACGTGAATCCCGCGCGGCGGCACGCCTCCAGGAAGGCGGGGTCGGTCAGCCGGTGGTACTCGTCCACGCGGCGGCGGATCAGCCCGTCGCCGGGCCGGGCGTCGCGGCCCAGCAGCGTCAGGTCGTGGTGGCCGGGGTGGCACATCAGCTCGACGACCCGGCCGGGCACGGCGGCCAGCCAGCGCGGCCAGAACGCCGGGTCGCGCACCCAGCGCGGGTCGGTCACGCCAATCATCCAGTCCGCGCCTGGGTAGCCCTCGCGGGCCTGCACGCGGGCCTGGGGCCGGCCGAGCAGGTTCAGCAAGCAGCGCTTGACCCTTGCGCCGGGGATTTCCGCCAACAGGCGCGTCGGCTCCTGCACGCGGCGGAGGAACGGCCTGGGGGACTGTTCGCGGAGGACCTGGCGGAGGATGGCGCCGACCGGCCCGAACAGGGCGACGTGCTGGTGCGAATTGACCAGCGGCGGCGGCCGGCCGGTCAGGTCGAGGAACCGGGCGTATTGGGCCCGAAGCTCCCTCTCGATGTGTTCGGGGCGGATCGCCCCGCGGCGGAGTCTGCGGAGGAACTGGGCGAGGGGATACATGACCCCCCCGTCCCCGACCAGGCTGGGGACCTCACCGGGCGGGGCGGCCGGCGCGTCCATGGTCAGGCAGGGGTGCCAGCCGAGGTCCGCCGGCCAGCCGACCTTCCGCCAGCCCTCGACGCCTTCCTCGGCGTGGGGCGAGTTGGCCAGCAGCACCGTCGCGGTCACCGCGCCGCGCAGGGCGCACTCGGCGATCGCCCGGCTGGTTTCCGGTCCGATGCCGTAGTCATCCGCGACGACGACCAGTGTGCGACCCGAGGACATGAGCGGCCCTTTCCCGGCGAGACGACCTCCTACCTCCCTTCATCGGCTGGCGAAGAGTTTGATCTTGACGATTGCGCGGGTAATGCCGGATGGGTCGCCGTGCCGATGGTGATGGGGGAGACGGTGCGCCCGTCGGGGCGCGGCGAACTGGGGGAGGGCGGGGACATGCGAAAGATGCTCGGCCTGGTACTCTGCGGGGTGGTGGCGGCCCCGGCGCTGGCGCAGGTCGGTAGGGTGGCCAGCCCGACGTTCGGCCGACCCATGTCGGTGGGGAACCAGGCGCCGGCCGCCCCCGCGCCCTTCCCGTTACAGGGGGAGAACCTTCAGTCGTTCGACCCGAAGGCCCTGCAAATCGTCTGGGCCAACCGCCACTGGCTCCTGACCTCCGGCGGGGAGGTGGTGAAGGACTTCGGCACGCACGAGCAGGAAGCCCGGCAGGCGCTGACTGTGATCCGCGAGCTGGGCCTGACGCAGCACGGCGTCGTCGGCGGGCCGACCCCGGCGATGGAGTACTGGCTGGCCGATGGCCAGGCCCCGCGGGGGCTGCCCCGCGCCGGACTCCGGGCAACGTCCCTGACGCCCAGCGCACTGGAGGTCGCCCAGGTGCAGGGCCAGTGGTGCCTGCGCGACAAGGCGCGGGTGCTGTTCAACTTCGGCCAGCACGCCGACGACGCCCACCAGGCGCTGGGGGTCATCCGCAAGTACCAGTTCGACCAGGTTGGCGTGCTAGGGCAGGTGTCGCCGTCGATGTACGTCTTCCTCAGCCGGGGGGCCGGCGACGCCTCCCCCAGCCTGCCGCCGACGCGCGGGGTCGGGACGGGCCGCGTGCTCGAGCCGCCGCACTTCTCGAGGCTGGCCAAGAACAAGGACGGCTCGCCGCGCGCCGCCGCCCCGGCCCCCGCGTCGGGCCTGGCGCCGGACGGCCTGGCCGCGTCGGTGGTCCCGCCGCTGGCGAACCGGGCGGCGGACCGGGCCCAGGACCAGCCCAGGCCGTTCCAGTGGCAGGCGAAGCCTCCCGCCAACCAGGCGGCCGCCGAGGCGGAGGCCGGCCGGGTGCCGTTCGACTGGCGGCGGGCCAGCCTGGTGCAGGAGCAGGGCGAGTGGCGGATCAAGTCGGGCGGGCTGGTGCTGGCCAACTTCGGCCCGTCGGCGCACGACGCCCGGACGGCCCTCTCCGCCCTCCGCCACTACCGGTTCACCGAGCAGGTCCGCCTCGGCGGCGACACGCCCTACTTGACGTACTTCCTGGCCGGCGGCGCCGCCCCGCGCGGCGTGCCGTTGGGCGTGCGGGCCGAGGAGTTCAAGCCCGACCAGCTGGAGCTGAAGCAGGTCGTGACTGGCTACGCCCTCTGCCAGGGGCCGCGCGTGGTGCTACAGCTGCGCGAGAGCCAGGGTGACGGCAAGAAGCTGCTGGAGTCGATCCAGCGCAACCGGTGCGACCGCGTCTGCCGAATCGGCGAGCCGGGCAAGGAGGCGATGACGTTCCTGGTGCGGTCGCGGTGAGGCTCACCTCGCCTTGACAGCGAACAGCTCGGTGCCCGAGCGGGCCAGGATCAGGCCATCGACGAGGGCGACGCCGTACAGGATCGGGTCGCCGAACATCGCCGCCATCGCGCCAGGGCCCTTCTCCTTGCGGTCGCCCTGGTAGGCGTCGGCCGCCGGGCCCTTCGCCTCGTCCCACAGTCGGTTCGTCGCCAGCCTCTCGAACTTCGGGCCGGCCCGCACCACCGTGGTGACGCCGTTGCGGCCGAACAGGTAGACGCGATCGCCGGCGGCCACCGGGGAGGCCCAGCAGCCGCCCGGGGTGCGCTCGGAGTAGTGCTCCTTGCCGGTCTTCAGGTCCAGGCACGCCAGCACGCCGACCGTGTTGAGGTAGTAGACGCAGCCCCGGTAGATGAGCGGGCTGGCGAACGACGCCGTCGCCTTCTCGGAGTGCCAAAGGGGCTTGCTCGACAGCTTTCCCTCGGCGTCGAGGGCGAGGCAGCAGCACGACTTCAGGGTCGTCTCGCGGTCGCCGCCGCGGGGCGGGTCGGACGCCCCCACGACGACCCGGTCCCCCTCGGCGGTGGCGGACGGCACGTTGTTGTTCTTCACGCCGGCATAGGTCGAGAGCACCTGCCCCGTGGCGGCGTCGTACACATCGACCGACCCCCCGGAGGAAACGAGCACGAGCGCCTTGCCGCCGTGCCTCAGGACCACCGGCGAGGTCCAGGAGATGCGACTGGGGCGATCGACCTTCCAGCGGTCCATGCCGGTCTTCTTGTCGGCCGCGAGCAGGTAGGACGGCCCCTCGTGATCGACCAGCGCGAAGACCAGGTCGTCGGTCTGGGCCAGCGACGACCCGAGCTGGTGCCCGTTCTTGATCGGGCCGAACTCCTTGACCAGCGAGCGCAGCCACTCCGTCTTGCCGTCGTGGGTCAGCCGGGCCAGCTCGCCGGACTCGAAGAAGACGTACAGGCCCTGGGCATCGGCCACCGGGGTGGGGGCGGCCCGGGCCACGGAGAAGCTCGACTTGACCGTCTGGGTGGCCGGCAGCTCCGCCTTCCACAGCTCCTTGCCGGTGGCGAGGTCGTAGGCGGCGACGAGGTTCTTCTCCTTGTTCGGCCCCTCGACGGCGGTGACGAACACCTTGCCGCCGTGGACGACCGGGCTGGACTGTCCGTAGCCGGGCAGCTTGACCTTCCAGGCGAGGGCCTTCGGCGACCACTCCACCGGCAGGTTTTTCGCCTCGGCGCGGCCGTTGCCGTCGCCGCGGAAGGCGGGGTAGTTGTCCGCGGCGGGGGCGGCGCCGGCGGCGACCAGTACGGCGAGGGCAGTTAGAGTGCGCGGCATGGCGTGGGTCTCCGAGGGCGTGGATAAGGTCGCTATACGCCCTGGAGCCGGCCCCGGCGACTGCGCCCTCAGCCGCGGCCGTACTTCTGCTGCTTCGCGCTGGCGGGCCGGCTGACGCGGAAGTCGAGCTGCCGCCGCTGGAGATCGACGCGGACCACCTCGACGTGGACGCGGTCGCCCAGCTGGTAGTGCCGGCCGGTGCGTCGGCCGGTGAGGCTGTGGGTCGCCTCCTCGTAGTAGTAGTAATCGTCCGGCAGCGTGCTGATGTGGACCAGCCCCTCGACGGGCAGCTTCTCGGCCTGGCCGAAGAAGCCGTAGTCGGCCACGCCGGTGATGATGACCTCCATCTCCATCCCCAGCCTGTCGCTGAGGTAGGTCAGCATCTTCAGCTTGACCAGGCTCGCGGCTCCCGGCCGCCTCGGCGGCGGCTTCCATCTTGCTGCAATGCTCGCCCAGCGCGACCAGGCTCGGGAAGCTGGCGTTGGCGGCTCTTCGTCCGCAGCCAGTTGCCCAGCTGGCGGTGGATGGTCAAGTCGGGATAGCGACGAATCGGAGAGGTGAAGTGGCAATAATCGTTGCTGGCCAAGCGTAGTGGCCGTCGTCGGTGGGGCTGTAGACGGCCTGCTTCAGGCTGCGGAGCAGGGCGTAATGTACCGCATACACCTCGGGCTGGTCGGCGGACTGCTCCAAGACCTCCTGCATGGCGAAGCGGTCGAAGTCGGTCGGCATGTCGTAGCCGAGGCTGCGAGCGAAGTCGGCGAAGGCGGCGAGGCGGAACGGGTCGGGGTCGGGGTGGACGCGGCGGAGGAACGGGACGTTGAGGTCGGTGAGGTGCTCCGCGACCGCCTCGTTGGCGGCCAGCATGAACTCCTCGATGATCTGGTGGCTGACGTCGTCCTTGCGGAAGTGGCCGCCGACAACGCGGCCCTCGGCGTCGTACTCCAGCTCCGCCTCCGGCATGGTCAGCTCCAGCGAGCCGCGCTTGCGGCGCCGCTTCCGCAGGATCATCGCCAGGTCGCGCATCCGCAGGAGCATGTCGTAGATTTCCGGCTCGACCGCCGTGCCGACGGTGCCCTTCTCCAGAAGCTCCAGGACCTGTTCGTAGCTGAAGCGCCGCCGCGAGCGGATGGCGCCGTTGGCGAAGCGGACGGCGGTCTTCTTGCCGTCGGGCGTGTAGCCGATGATGGCGCTTTTGACGTAGCGGACCTTGTGCGGCTGGAGCGAGGCGAGGTGGTTGGAAACCAGCTCCGGGAACATCGGCAGGACGCGCTGCGGCAGGTAGACACTGGTGGCGCGCTTGCGGGCCTCGCGGTCGAGCGCCCCGCCCGGCGGGGCGAAGTGGCCGACGTCGGCGATGTGGACCGACAGCTCCCAGTGGCCTGTGTTCTCGTCGAAGGTGAGGCCGACGGCGTCGTCGAAGTCGCGGGCCGTGGCCGGGTCGATGGTGACGACCAGGTCGTGGGTGAAGTCTGTGCGGCCGTCGAGGTCGTCCTCGCGGAACGCCTCGGCGGCGAGGCGGGCCTCCTCCAAGGCGTCCTCGGGGAAGGCGTCGGGCAGGCCGTAGGCGCGGATGATGGACAGCGTATCGACGCCTGGCTCGCCGTGCGGGCCGAGCACCTCGGTGAGGACGCCCTCGCCGCGGTCGTCGGGGGTGGGGAAGCGGACCATCTCGAAGACGACCTTGTCGCCGGGGCGGGCGTCCTTCGCGCCGGGGTCGCCGACGGAGATGGAGTGGCTGAAGACGGTGCCGTCCACACGCACCAGCCCCTCGCCGTCGCGCTCGAAGTAGGTGCCGACGAACTGGTGCGTCGAGCGCTCCAGCACGCGCACCACCTGGCCCAGCGGCAGCAGGTCGGGCCGGTTGGGCTTGCGGGTGATGCGGATGAGGACGACGTCGCCGGTGGCGGCGTCGGAGGAGTCGTCCTCGGAGATGCGGACCTCCTGGCCGACCTTGCCGTCCACTGGGCGCGGCCGGACGAAGCCGACGCCGGTGCCGGTGCGGCGGTAGGTGCCGGTGACGGTGCCGTGCGGGCCGGCGGGGCGGACGGTGTGGTTCTTGCCGTACTCGACGCGGCCGTCGTCGGCGAGCTTGCGGAGGGCCTTGCGGAACTCGGCGTAGCGCGGGGCGGTGACGCCGATCTTGCGGGCCAGCGCCTTGGGCTTGAGCGGGGCGTAGGTGGACCGGCTGACGGCGGCGAGGATGAGTTCGGGAAGGTCGGCCATCGGCGTCTCGGGGGGTGTCAAGAAGGGCGAGGAAGCGGGGCCGCCCGGTATCTCATTGTACGCGGAAGGGACACATCCCAAGCCTAACAGGTTCTCCGAGACGGTCCACCAAGGGGCCGGTTCGTCCGCGCTCCGGCGGGCCGTTCTGACTGGTACAATTGGCCTAACCACGATAGGAGGACCGCCATGCCGGTACACGACTGGACGCGGGTGATCGACGGGGTGTTCCATGACTTCCACGGCTCGTGGATCACGCACCTCAAAGAGGCGCTCAACAACGGCGTTCTCCCCCCGGACTATTACGCCCTTTCGGAGCAGAAAATCACCCGGGCGGTCCCCGATGTCCTCACGCTGCGAACGAACGGCTCCCCCGCGCCCGCCGTTTTACCTTCCAAAGGGCCAACCGCTTGCACGCTGACCGCCGCCCCGCCGAAGGTGCGGTTCTGCCTGGACCCGGAGCCGATCCCGCCGATCCGGCGCAAGCGGATCGCCGTCCGCCACGCCAGCGACGACGCGACCGTGGCGGTCCTTGAGATCGTCTCGCCGGGCAACAAGAGCACCGACTACGCGACGGAAACATTCGTGAAGAAGTCTCGGCGGCTGATGCGGGACGGCATCCACCTGCTGGTCGTGGACCTGCTGCCGCCCGGCCCCTGCGACCCGCGCGGCATCCACCCGCTGATCTGGGAGGGGATCGACCGCCACCAGGCGTATGTTCCGCCGGAGGGGAAGCCGCTTACGTTGGCCGCCTACCGGGGAAGCCCCGGCGTGCGAGCTTACGTCGAGCCGGTCGGGGTCGGTGACGAGCTGACCGCGATGCCGCTGTTCCTCGACCAGGAAACCTACGTCAACGTGCCGCTGGAGGAGACGTATCGGCAGACGTACTCGGGCGTGCCGAGGCGGTATCGGGAGGCTCTAGAGCGGTAGGGTGCATTGCGGCGAGGCGAGCCGGGAGCGTTACCGGAGGTTGACGGACTCCTGTCACGCTCCCGGATCGCCTTTCCTTACTGGGGCCAGGGTAGGGGATGATCCGGTCGCAGGCCCGACCGTGAGGGGAGGGCGTGGTTTGTCCGAGGCCCGACCGTGAGGGAGGGCGCCGCTCCGCCCCGGGTGACGCCGCGCCCTCCCTGACGGTCTGGCCTGGGAAATAGCTCCCTACCTGGCTGGCACAGATTCATTACCCAAGCTGGACCCAGTAGCCGGCGGGCTCAGGGCGAGCCGGCGTCCTTCTTGGCCGGCTCCTCCTTCACCACTTCCAGCACGCGGACCTTTCGCCGCTCCAGGGTGATCGTCAGCCCGGTCTGGGCCGCCACGTTGGCGACGACCTTCGCCGGGTCGGTGTCCTCCGCGTAGGTGTCGATCCCGCGGGCGGGGTCCTTGAGCATCGGGCTGCGGACGTGGTTGTACCAGCTGACGGTGCCCTTCGGCGGGGCCTTCACCTCGTTGATCACCGGCGTGTTGGTGAACCGCCCCACCTGGGTGAGGAACTCCTCGAACGTCCCGCTGCCCCCGCCCGCCCCGCTGCCCGGCACCGGCTTGAGGGCATACAGATCGACCGCGTTGCCCTTCCGGCCCGGCAGCGGGTTCATCTTGAACGTGCCCCTGGCGACGGCCACCTCGCGCGTCGTCTCCTTGAAGAACGCCCGCACCGGCAGCTTGCACTCCTGGCGCAGGATGCGGTTGAGGGTGAGGATCCGCTCGTCGAGCGACGAGCCGGACCGGACCACCCAGTCCCCGGTCACCCTGGTCTCGGCGACCTCCTTCGCCGCCACGTGCAGCTGGATCGTCACGCCGACCGCCTCCAGGACCGTGGTCAGCGAGACCCCCTCCGCCGACGCGTTACGGCCGCCGATCGTCATCGACTTGAACTTGACCGCGCTGCCCTCCTGGGCCAGAGCGAACATCGCCGGCGGGTACGGGGTGTTCTTGAACTGGAAGCCGTACTCGTTGCGGAAGTAGTCCATCCGGCACTCGGGGAACGGCGGGCCGACGCGCTTCAGTACTGCGCCGTCTGGGAGCCGGTACGCAGCGTCGAACGCCTTCCGCCAGGCGGGCGGCTCCGGCGCGGCCGGCTTCTTCGCGGGAGGCTCGGCCGGCGGCGCCACTTTCGGGGGCGGGTCGGCGGCGCTCGTCGCCCGGGGCAGGAAGGCCAACCCCGCCCCCGAAAGCCCCGCCAGCACCACGAGCGCCGCCAGGCCGACGCGCAGCTTGCTCAGGAACATAGCCCCGATCACCTCCGTCGCCAGTTGTCCGACCG
>JAXMAW010000085.1:0-23488 GCA_046350195.1 Gemmataceae bacterium | reverse complement strand
CGCAGGTGGTTCGCGGCACACGCCCAATGAATATGTTGCATGACTTCGTAGCAGCATCACTAGTGGCTTATCGGGTCGTTGTTCTTTTTCGGGATCTCCTTCCGTTTCCCCACAAGCGACTCCCATGGCCCTCACGCCGCCCTCCGCGCGGCGGCTCCCGCCACCAGTTCGCCGATCGCCGCCGCCGCGCGGTCGCACGCTCCCGGCTGGGCAAACCTTGCCCGCAGCGCCGCCAGCTCGCCGCACACCCCCTCGTACCTCGCCCGGTCCTGGAGCCAGCCCAGCACGTCGGCCGCTACCCCCTCGGCCCGGCAGCCGATCGAGACGTGCTCCGGGAGTAGCGGGCGGTCGGCCAGCAGGTTCACCAGCGTGATGTACTTCGCCCTCATCAGAAACTTGCCCAGCAGCCGCGTCGTCGTGGAGACGCGGTAGAGGATCGTCGCCGGCTTGCCGCGGTAGAGCAGCTCCAGGCTGACCGACCCCGAAACCGCCATGCACGAGTGGGCCAGGTGGATGACCTCCGGAGTCCGCCCGTGGTGGATTTCGATCGGCAGGCCGGCGTCTTTCGCCCGGGCGCGAACGAACTCGGCCTGGTGCGGCTTGAGGCAGCCGACGAGGAAGCGCACGTCGGGGCGCTTCGTGTGGATGATCTTCGCGGCGCGGAGCAGCGACGGGACGTTGTAGTGCAACTCGTGCTTGCGGGAGCCGGGCAGGATGCCGACGACGGTGCCCGGCTTGCGGCGCTGGGCCGCCAGGAAGTCGCCGTCGAGCCGCTGCTGTTCCAGCTCGTCGAAGTAGGGGTGCCCGACCAGCCGCGAGGCGATGCCGCGCTGTTGCAGGAAGTCGTGCTCGAACGGCAGGCTCGACAGCACCTGGTCGGTCAGCCGCCGCATCTTGGTGGCTCGCCACTGGGCCCACGCCCAGATCTGCGGCGGCACGAAGTAGCAGACGGGGATGCCGCGCTTCTTCGCGGCGCGGGCCAGCCACCAGTGGAAGCCGGGGTAGTCGATCATCACCAGCGCGTCGGGCCGCTCGCGGTCGAACGCCTGCTCGGCCATTCGCAGGATGCCCAACAGCTTGGGCACGGCCAGGACGGCGGCGCCGATGCCCATGACGGCGAAGTCGCACAGCGGGTAGACGAGCCGGGCGCCGGCCGCCGCCATCTTGTCGCCGCCGAAGCCGAGCACGTCGAGGGCGGGGTGGTGCTCGCGGAGCCGGCGGACGAGGTTGGCGCCGTGCATGTCGCCGGACGGCTCGCCGGCGCTGAGGAAGAGTCGCATGGGGGGAACCCTGCTGGCGTGGGACAAGCTGCCAGCTTGTCCGGGTGAACAGGACAAGCAAGGCTGCTTGTCCTACGGGGGAAACGCGGGCATCGTACCCGGGACGTCCGCGGCCGGGCAAGGGCGATATAATCCCCCCACGGCACGCCCGTCCCCCGACGCTGGAGGCCCCGACCATGTCGCGCGTCCGCCTGGCCCTGCTGCTGCTGGTGATGGCCCTCGGGCTGGCCGCCTCGCGGCCCGCCGAGTTGCCGCCCGACCCGTACACGGCGACGTTCTCGATCGTCGCCTACGACCCGGCGAAGCGGGAGTGGGGCGTGGCGGTCGCGTCGAAAGCCCTTGCCGCCGGCGCCGTCGTGCCGCACGCCAGGGCCGGTGTCGGCGCCGTCGCCACGCAGGCGTACGTCAACTACAACCTCGGGCCGAAGGGCGTCGAACTGATGGCCGAGGGCAAGTCGGCGACCGAGGCGCTGGACGAGCTGAAGAAGGGCGAGCGGTTCATCGAGTCGCGGCAGCTGGGCCTGGTGGACAAGGACGGCAAGGCGGCGACGTTCACCGGCAAGAAGTGCGACGGGTACGCCGGCGGCAAGACGGGCAGGCACTACGCCTGCCAGGGCAACATCCTCGCCGGCGAGAAGGTGATCGAGGGCATGGCCAAGGCCTACGAGGCGCACCCGAAGTGGCCGCTGGCCTGGCGGCTGATGGCGGCGCTGGAGGCCGGCGACGAGGCCGGCGGCGACAAGCGCGGCAAGCAGTCGGCGGCGGTGCTGGTGGTCCGCGAGAAGGGCGGGATCGGCGGCGGCGACCGCTACGTGGACCTGCGGGTGGACGACCACGAGGCGCCGGTCAAGGAGCTGGCCCGCATCCTCGAACGCGATAGCCTCAGGCGCCCTGGCCTGCGCAAGCCGAAGGCCGACTGAGCGGAGGCGAAGATGAACCCGCTCGCGGAGGCGATTTACGAGGTGCTGCGCCGGCGCGTCCGGCGGGACGACCCGCGCATCACCTACGCCGAGCTGGCCCGCGCGCTGCGCGACGTGGACCCGGCCTTCGAGCACCTGACGCACCGCAGCAAGGAGCTGTACTCGGCGCTGTGGGAGGTCGGCGGGCTGTGCCGGAGGCAGGGGCTGGCTCCGCTGCCCGCCCTCGTGGTGCGGGCCGACACGCGCCGGCCGGGGGACGCCTACTTCGAGGGCATGGAGCTGACCTACCCCGGCGAGCGCGTCGCCGCCTGGCAGCGTGACCTGGACGCGGTGCGGGCCGGGGAGTACCCGGCCCGCTCTTGAAGCGTTCGTGTCCCTCACATCACTTCTTCTCCGCGGCGGCGCCGGGGGTCAGAGGCGGCAGGTCGCTCAGCAGCTTCTGCGTCTCGGCGAGCAGGTCCTCCGGCTTGCCGGTGTTCTTCAGGATCAGCTGCGGCTTGGCCGCGTCGCGCAGGCCCTTGAACACCACCTGCATCTCCTGCTGCACCTTCTTCTCCTTGATCTCCTTCTCCAGGGTGGCGCGGACCTGCTCGAGCTTCACGTTGGCGTCGGGCGGGATGCGGCGGTCGCACTTGAGGATGACCTGGCCCTGCGGCGTGCCGATCAGCGGGCTGACCTCGCCCGGCTGGAGCTTGAACGCCTCGCGCTCCAGTTGCTCGTCGCCGATCGTGTGCCTGCCGAACATCGGGATCTTTCCCCCCTGGGCCGCCAGCGTCGAGGAGGGCTGGCTCTTCGCCTTGGTGGCGAACTCCTGCTCGCTGTCGCGCAGCCGGCCGTACTCGGTCATGGCGAACTTGGCCTGGTCCGGCGGGTAGAGGATCACCCGGCACTCCAGCCGCTCGCCGTGGTACGCCTCGAACCCCTTCTTGACGTCCTCGTCGGTGACCTTGACCCGCCCCTGGCACAGGTGCTTGAGCATCAGCTCCGGCCGGACCACGTCCTCGCGCCACTCGAACATCGACTTGCCGTACTTGGTCAGGAACTCCTTCTCGAAGTGCTTCTTGTCGCACTTGAGCACCGCCAGCTGGTCGGCCAGCTCCCTGTCCACGTCGGCGTCGGTGACGACGACGTTGCGGGCGGCGCAGGCGGCGTCGATGACCTTGCGGTTGACCAGGAACTCGAGCTTCTCCGGCCCGTAGCGGGCGATGAGGAACTCGCCCAGCTCCTCGCGGGTGACCGGCTTCGAGCCGTGCAGGTACGCCACGACCTGCGTCGGGGCCGGCGTGCCGCCCTCGGGCATCCGGTCGTACTTCTGAAGCAGCGGCTGCGGCCGGGCCTTCTCCTTCATCGCCTGGAAGGCGGCGGTGATCTCCACGTTGAGCTTGTGGGCGCGGATCTCCGCCTCCAGCTTCGGCCGGACGGCGTCGAAGTTCACGGTGGTGTCGGCCGGCAGGCGCTTGTCGCACTTGAGCAGCATGATGCCCTCCGGAGTGCGGATGAGCGTGCTGACCTGGCCGGGCTGGAGCTTGAACGCCTCCTTCTCCATCGCCTCGTTGGCCGACCACCGGCCGATCGGCTTGATCTTGCCGCCGGCGGCGGCCAGCCAGCTGGTCTCCTGCTGCTTGGCGGCCTCGGCGAAGGCGGCCTCGCTGTCGCGCAGCCTGGAGAACTGGTCCAGGGCCTCCTTTTCCTTGGCGTGTTGCCAGAGGATGATGCGGCACTCGACCTTCTCGCCGTGGGCCGACTCGAACGCCTTGCGCAGCTCCTCCTCGGAGACGGCCAGCCGCGACTGCACCAGCCGCGACATCTGTACCTGCGGCCGGACGTTGTCCTCCTTCCACTCGAAGAGGTTCTTCTTGTACTTGCTGAGGACGGACTTGAGGAAGGTGTCGCGATCGACGGCCAGGCCCTTGAGGTGCTCGGCGAAGGCGGCCTCGACCTCGGCGGCGGAGACCTGGATGTTGCGCTCGCGGCAGGCCTCATCGACGATGCGCTTGTTGAGTAGCAGGGGCAGCTTGTCGCGCCGTAGCGGTGGATGAGGTACTCGCCCAGCCTCCTGGCGGGAGACCGGCTGGCTGCCGTGAATGTAGGCGACGACCCGGCTGGTGTAGTCGCTGGGGACCGGGTCCGGGGCGGGAGCGGGGGCCGAGGCCTGCTGGGCGGCGGCGCGGTGGACGAACCAGCCGCGGCCGAACCAGGCGCCGGTGGCGAGCGCCGTGACGCCGGCCGTCAGGACCGCCGCCCGGGCCAGCCGGCGGCCGCCGAACCAAGTGCGAGCATTGCCGATCATCCGTCACGCCTCCGCTGTGGGCAGGACAGGCCGGGTGGCCTGGGGTTCGCTGTCAATCGGGGCTGACCTATAGCCAAGGGCGTCGCGCGTGTCAACGCGGGGGTTCGGGCCGGGACGTGGCGGCCCGGGCGGCCCCGGAGGGGGAGGGCCGCGTGACCGGACTGACGCGGATGGGCAAGCTGGCAGCTTGCCCTACGACCGGCCGTCGTTGGCGGCGGCCGGGGGATGGCGGGGGAGCCGCGTCGGGCTGGTTGACCAGGCGGATCGTCTCGGTCTGGGAGAGCGAAATGGACGGATCGGCGCTGACCGGCATCGCCGCCGGCCGTTTGGGCCGTTTGTTGACGGCGGGCCGGGCCTCCCGGTCCTCGATCTTGTGGAGGCCGTCGAGGAGGTCGCCGGCGAACTTCTGGCCGTTGGAGGGGCAGACGATGCGCGCCATCGGCAGGACGACTTCCAGGGGGGCGGCGGCCAGCGCGTAGCGGTCGCCCGGCTGGAGGCTGTTGGCCAGCCAGGCCTGCATCTCGTCGCGGTCGATCCGGTCGGGGTGCGGCTGATTCGCAGGCTTGCCCAGCGTGTACTGCAGGACGAGCTTGGCGGCGGGCACGTCGCCCTCCTTGGCCAACTCCACCATCTTCTTGAGGATGGCGGTCAGGTCCTCATCGGGCACCGCCTCCAGGGCCAGGGAGCGCATCTGCGCCACCCGGCGGGCGAACGGGTTGCCGGGGCCACCTGGGTTACCCCTGGCGAAGCGGCCGTTGCTCCCGCGCTGCTCGGGGTGAGTCTTCGGGGTCGAGTCGTGAGCGGACATGGGTCACCCTATACTTCTGGCGCGGAGGCTGGGCCGCGCCATCGCGCATTCTCCCATACGGCACGGCATCCGCGCATAGCACTATGGGGGAATCTGGGCGCCGCTCGGCGTCACCCGTGGGCGAAAACGGGGCGCGGGGTTTGACAGTCAGCCCGGGAGAGGTTAGCCTGACCAGCCATACGGCCGGGCGCGGCTATACCACGAGAACCGCGTCGTGTTTAGGGGGCGCGCGGCAGCTGGATAATTACTGGTTCGGTGACATGAAACTTGCGGAGGCGATCGATGCCCGAAGACACAACCAGTCCTGATACGGATCGCCGCGTGTGCGGCCCGAGTTCGAGCCGGCGTGGCTTCTTGACCGGCGCGGTCGCCCTCGGCGGTGCGGTGGCCGCTCTCGGCGTGCCGCCCTCGGCCGCAGGGGCGGGGCCTGCCAAAGGAGGTGCCCCGGTGAACCCCCGGCTGTTCAGCTTCATCGGCGGCAAAGCGGGCGGGTGGTCGGTGGTCTCGGCCAAGGCAGTCGTGGGCGACCCGCTGCCTGCCGTCGAGCGGGTGGACTTCGTGACCGCGCCGCGGCGGCGCGTCTCGAGGGCGGGAAGTGGGTCCTCCGCGGCGTCACCAGTAACGACAGGTATGTCACCCGGGCCGAGAAGGACTCGCTCGTCAAGAAGCAGGTTGCGCTCGGCCGCCCGGAATCGACGCTGGCGGCCCTGATCCCCATCCGTAAGAGCCGCGAAGTGGTGGGCCCTGACCCAGGACGAGCGGCGGGTCGTCTTCGAGGAGAAGTCCAAGCACATCGCCGTCGGGCTGAAGTACCTGCCAGGGGTGGCCCGCCGACTACACCACTGTCGGGACATGGGCGAGGCCGAGGCGTTCGACTTCCTGACCCTGTTCGACTACGCCAAGGCCGACGCGACCGCGTTCGACGAACTGTTGGCCGCACTCCGTGAGACGGAGGAGTGGAAGTTCGTTGAGCGGGAGGTCGATATTCGCCTGGCACGGGTGAGCTGACACCGAACCCCTTAAAGGATCTCTAAGTCGAGAGAAAAAAGCTCTCTGAACACGCTTTTTCTAGGTGGCGTGTGTCGTGGTAGCCAAGGGTAGACCGTTCCTCGTGGACTTCCTGACTGGTCGCATGCCGAGCAGGCTTCGGCCGCCCCGAGGCGACCTGCACCCAACACCTTATGGGTCTCACGCGGCACGCCTCCGGGAGGCGGCGGCTGGCCCCGCCGTCGCGGGGCCGGACCCGATACTCGTTCGTCCCCGCCGCCGTGGCCCGTCCAGTGCGGCTGGCTCGCCCCGGCGGTGCCGGGGCGTCCCGTTCGGTATGGCTCACGCGCGGGGCAGGTCGTCCCAGGCGGTTTCCGTCGGCGTCTTGGTTCGGACGCGGTCCGGCCCGGCGCCTGACCCGCCAGGAAGGCTCGCGTCCGGACCAAGACGCTTTCGTTGCCTCACCCTTCTCCCCAAGGCTTCCTCGTCGAATCAGGCGGTGGCCGGCGTCCCTTCCAAGCGTCGGGCTGTCGGGCAAAGGCCCCTTCCCGGATTAGCGGGCTCTGTTGGCCAGCCAGGCCTGCATCTCGTCGCGGTCGATCCGGTCGGGGTGCGGCTGGCTGACCGGCTTGCCCAGCGTGTACTGCAGGACGAGCTTGGCGGCGGGCACGTCGCCCTCCTTGGCCAACTCCACCATCTTCTTGAGGATGGCGGTCAGGTCCTCATCGGGCACCGCCTCCAGGGCCAGGAGCCGCATCTGCCACCCGGCGGGCGAACGGGTTGCCGGGGCCACCTGGGTTACCCCTGGCGAAGCGGCCGTTGCTCCCGCGCTGCTCGGGGTTAGCTTGCAGAGTTTCCTCGGTCACGGACATGGGTCACCCTATACTTCTGGCGCGGAGGCTGGGCCGCGCCATCGCGCATTCTCCCATACCGCACGGCATCCGCGCATAGCACTATGGGGGAATCTGGGCGCCGCTCGGCGTCACCCGTGGGCGAAAACGGGGCGCGGGGTTTGACAGCCAGCCCGGGAGAGGTTAGCCTGGCCAGCCATACGGCTGGCGCGGCTAAACCACGAGAACCGCGTCGTGTTCGGGCGCGCGGCAGTTGGATAATTACTGGTTCGGCGGCGGAGACCGGAGGGTAAAAGGCGATGGCTGACAGCACCCCGCCTACGGGCGGTTCCCAAGCACCTGCGTCTCCCCCGAAAAGGGGGAGAGATTCTCTCGTTTGGTGGAAATACCTGAACACCTACGTCCTGCTTGGCATTGCGGCACTTTTGCTCGCCGGTCTGGTGTGGGAGGGCATCGAGAGCGGGAAATGGTTATGGTATCGGATCGGTATCGCGCTGTTTATGATCGCCATCGCGATCGCTAACTTCGCTACCCAGTACCGGCGGGAGTGAAAGCGCGCCGAACCAGGCGCCGCAGCAGACGGCGGGGGCATGTAGGCTTTCCAGGGTCATAGGTCACTCGGCCCCCGCCGCTGCTGAGCTGGGTCGTTCGGCCCCAAACGACAGGATCATGCGGTGGGGGCGAGGCAGATATGGCGGTTACAGGTTCCAGTCACATTAAAACGAGGGCCGCCAGATGCTGCGGTGGATAAACATCTTTGCTGCCTGCACAGGCACTACAGGATTCGGCGTCGGCATGATGACGACCGAGCTGGTCCGGGGTGTGGGCTTTATCGGGAGCATTCCAATGGGACTCGGCTTCTCTCTGGTCATCGTTGGACTCGCTGGGGCCGGTGTAGCTCGCACAAACCTAAAGCGAGATCCAGCGGTGGCCGACCGACACCCGCTGCCAAGCTCAAACGCCGAGTCCGAATCAAACTGACCCACTACCAGTCATGGCGAGGTTCAGGGACGCGAGTACTGCCACCCCGCAGGTCGAGGCAGGTGAGGGGCAACGACTGCGTTCAATTGCCGGGCCGGCAACAAGGATCGCCATGTCTAGAAAACCCGCCACGCCGGCCCGGTCAAGTGCAACGCTTTGTTCGGCCCCAGAAGCGTGTCGCGGAGGGAGGCGCGGGCGTGGCCATCAAGACGACGAAGGTCACCGGTCGCCGCCACCTGCGGTTCGAGTCGCTCGACGCGATCCTCGCGGACGCGGAGTACTTGGCCGGGGTGCCGACCGAGCAACTCGGTAACTGGTCGCTCGGGCAGATTCTCGTTCACCTCGCGACGGTGTTCGAGAAGTCCATCGACGGCACCAAGTACAAGCCGAACTGGCTCGCCCGACGGGCCGGCCGGCTGTTCGCACCGCTCTGGAAGCGGTGGGTGCTGCGGTGGGGCATACCGGCCGGGATCCGCCCGCCCGCCGGGATGTTCAAGGAGGTCGCCCCGCCCGATCGGGTGAGTACGGAGGACGGGTTGACGGCGCTGCGTCGGGCCATCGGCCGGCTGAAGGCGGAGGGCGAGCGGGACTGGGCGCAGTGCTTCGGAGTGTTCACCCGCGACGAGTGGGACCGGTTCCACATGCGGCATGCGGAGCTGCACCTGAGCTACACCGTGCCCCTCGGCGATCCCCAGCTTCCCCCTGCGGAGACGGCCGAACCAGGCGCTGCAGCAGACGGCGGGGGCAGGTAGGCTTTCCCAGGTTCGCAGCTCACTCGGCCCCCGCCGCTGCTGCGTTGGGTCGTTCCGAGGCCGCGCGGGGTGAGATTCATGGCAGACGAGCCACGACTTCCGCCGACGATCGAACACGGCGGAGTGCGCCTGCGCCCGCTCCGTGCGGCCGATGCGGGCGCGCTCTATGCCTACCTGCGGGATCCCGTCGTGACCGAGCTGACCAGCTATCCCGTCGTGACGGTGCCAATGGTCGAAGGGATGATCGAGAGGTCTCTGAGCCGGTGGGCGGCGGGCGAGCTGTCGAAGTGGGGGGTTGCACTCGGGCAGGACGACCAACTTGTCGGCACCTGCGGGTTCAATGAGTGGTCCCAGGTCCACCGCTGGGCGGAGTTGGCGTACGACCTGGCGCCGGCCCACTGGGGCAAGGGGGTGATGCGCCAGGCCGTGGCCGCGGTCGTTCAGTGGGCTTTCGGCCAGGGCCAGGTCGATCGCGTGCATGCGTTCGTCCGGGTCGATAACGGGCGGTCGGGTCGCTTGCTCGAGCGCAGCGGGTTCGTGCGGGAGGGTTGCCTGCGGAGTTACCGCGTGTGTCGTGGCCAGCCGCACGACTTCTACGTCTACGGCTTGCTGCGCGCGGGAGTGGGCGGCGGCCGAACGACACCTCTCAGCAGCCGCTGGGGCTGGATGAGCCGTGGGGCGCAGAAACGCCACACGCCCCCGCGGCTCTTCTCGGTGCGTGCCGCCGCCGGGCTTCCGCCGCACAACCGGGACCTTGCCGGAAGCTGTTCCGGGCATATGCACACAGAATCGCGAACAGGACACGGGCGTCGATCCAGGCGGACCTGGCCGACGGCGCCAGGCTTCTTGACAGATACCAGGGGACGTCCGACGCCGCGTCGGCGAGCAGAGTCATTCGCACATGAACACGTCGCGCCTTCCGAAAAGTCCGATCCCGGCGGTCATCCCGGTGCGGCAGCATTTCGACCGCCCTCGGGTGAAGGACCTCGCCGCCGCCGTGGCGGCGGCCCTGGCGCAGGTGATCCCCGATCCGACCCTGGTCCGTGGCAAGGTGGTGGGCCTGACCGCACCCAGTCGGGGGATCCGGGACATCGGCCCGGTCCTGCGCCTCCTGACGGCGGCGCTTCGCTCCTTCGGGGCCACCCCGAAGGTCCTCACGGCCATGGGCTCGCACGGCGGGGGGACGGCCGAAGGGAATCTGGAGACGGCGCGGAATCGGGGCATCGATCCGGAACGGGTCGGGGCGGACGTGATCGGAGATATCGAGACGACTCACCTCGACACGATCGACGGGGTCGAGGTCCACGTCGGGCGAGCGGCGATGGCTTGCGACGGGGTCATCCTGGTCAACCGCATCAAGGAACACACGGACATCCTCTGGGAGACGCCTCTGCCGAAAGGCCATTTCGGCCTCGAAAGCGGCTGGGCGAAGATCCTGGCGCTAGGCCTGAGTCACCTCCAGGCGCTGGCGCAACACCAGCACGTGCACGGGAAGACGCTCGGCGTGGCGATCGAGGCGTCCGCCCGGCGGATCCTACGCGGCGGGGAGGTGAAGGTTCTCGGCGGGGTGGGGCTCATCGAGAGTGCCTACGATGAGACCGCCGCGGTGGTCGGCGCCGCCGTCTCGGCCAGCGACGCGGCGGTCGATGAGTTCTTCGCGACCGAGGCCCGGTTCCTCGCCGAGTCCCGGGCGCTGATGCCGCGGCTGCCGTTCGGCGAGATCGACGTGCTGTGGTGCCACTGGCTGGGAAAGAACCTCAGCGGTCAGGGGATGCACACGAAGACGATCGGGCGGTCGCCCTACGGGGCCGTCCAGGGGGAACCGTGGGTTCCGGGGACGCCGCGAATCTTCAACATCATCGGCAGCGCGCTGACGCCGGGCAATCACGGCAACGCCATCGGCATGGGCCTCTGCGAGTTCATCACGGAACGCTTTCGCGCCGCCGTGGACCCCGAGGTGACCGCGCTCAACTGCCTGACCGCGCTGGCGCCCTGTCAGGCCCGGATGCCGATCGTACTGCCCAACGACCGGGAGGCCTTGGAGACGGCGCTCGCGGTGAGCCCGAGCAAGCATTGCCCCCGGTTGGTGCTGATCCACAGTACCTTGAAGCTGGCGGACCTGCTTGTCTCCGCCGCCGCCCTGGAGGATGGCAACCGCACCGGAGCGAGCCTCGAGGTCCGCGGAGAGCCCCGTGACATCCCGTTCACGACCGAGGGGTATGTGGACTGGGGGGCGGCCCTTCCGGGCCAGGAGTGACGGTGCCCTCTTCCGTGTGCAAAGACCTCAACCGCCCCCCTGACAGGGACCCACCAGGGTCGCTTCGAGAGCGGCGCGTTAACCCACGTGGGTTCAGCAAGGCCACCTCGGTGGCAGGTCCGTGGGGCAACCCCTGGACAGGTGAGGTGCCCGGGCGACCGAGGGGCGCGGCCGAACATAGCGTTGCACTTGGCCGGGCCGCCCTGGCGGCTCTTCGGGGAAGTCACGCTCGTTGCAGCCGGCCCGACAAGTGACCGCAGTCGTTTGGCCACAGGGTGGCGGTCCGTAGTGAGGCTTGGTAGGATAGAGTCCCTGCCACTGGCTCACGGGTGCTGTGACCGGACGTACGCGATGTGCAAAAGGAAAAAGGCGGGGCTGAGTGGCAAGGAAGCAGCTGATGACGTACCGAGCTGGGCGCAGGGCGAACGACCCCTGGCGACCGAGAGCGGGCGTGATTTCGCCAAGCGGTTGCTCGACGACCGGTATGGCGCTGGAAACTACCCCACTGGGCCGGGCAGCGAGTTCAACAAGATCAAGAAGTGGGGCGACCGGGCGTTCGAGTGACGAGCGGGAGGCCAACCATGGCGAGTGTTTTCGTGCTGCAGCACGTTCATGAGCGGGAAGGCGGCGACGAGGACGTCAAGTTCATCGGCGTCTATTCCTCGCGCGAGAAAGCCCAAGCGGCGGCCGCCCGCCTCACCCTCCTTCCGGGCTTCGCAGACGCGGAGGAAGGGTTCCACATTGATGAGTACCGCATCGACCAGGATCACTGGGTCGAGGGGTACGTGACCGCCGCGGGCGCGTGACTCCGCCGGGCTGCCGCGGGCAGGCCGATCCGGGCGCGGCACCTGACCCGGCGGCATGATTCGGTTCCGGGAGTTCACAGCCGCCTGATGCCGCGCCCTGTCCCCGCCGCGGACGGCCCGGTTGCCCGGCGTCGTGCTCTGGTTTCGGACACGGAGCGGTCACAATCCGGAGTCGTCGCCGTAGCGGGTAGTGAGGCGGCTCGCCTTGGCGCGAGCCACCATCCGGGAGGGTCCACCATGCACTCCTCACACCCGCCACGGCTGTTCCTGCTCGCCGCCCTGGCAACTGGCGCGGTCGCGGTCACGGCCGGGGCGGAAGAGCTGTACCGGTACACCCCGGCCCCGACCGGGGAGAGGGACACCGTCGCGGCGATCGCCTACTCGGAGTCCACCGGCAAGTGGGGCTACAAGTATGACCACTCCATCGCGGACTTCTCCCGCCGGGGCGCCGTCAAGAATGCCAACGCCAAGGACGCGAAGGTGGTCGTCGTGGGCGTGAACATGTGGTGCGCGCTGGCGCTGGGGGACGACAAGACGGTGTACGGCGTGGGCACCGGCGGGTCGGCCGAAATCGCCTCGCGGCTGGCCCTTCGAGCCGCCCGCCGGGGGACGAACAATTGCCATGTCGCCGTCTGCGTCCACTCCCGGGTGGGAAAGGGTCGGTGAGCCGACCCGCGGCCGGCCGACCGCGTCCGGGCGATCAGTGGGCGGCCTTCCGGCTCGCCAGGAAGGCGCGTCGCTCGCGCACCAACGGGGCGATCACTCCCTCCGCGTTCGGGCGGTCCTTCATCTCGCCAATCGCCCAGCCGAGGACGTTGGCGCTCAGGGCCTCGTCGCCGGACGGCGCGCCTCGGTAGGGCCCCAGGACCTCGTCCAGCCCGTCGCAGGTCAGCCCCTGAAGCTGGCGGAACCGCTCGACGGCGTCGGCAAAGGTGACCTGGCCGGCAATCAGGGCGACGACGGCCTCGCGCTTGGCGACCAGGCGTCGCAGCACGGCCTCGTCCCGCGTGGCAATCGCCTCGTGACGGTACCGCTGGCGGAGCCAGTCCCGGCCCAGCTCCAGGGTCTCGTCGGTGATCAGCCACGGGACGACCAGGAAGGCCGTCCACAACGCCCCGACCAGAAAACAACACAACAGCCTTATCATGAGGCGCATGAAATGGACCTTTCTCAAGAGGTGCTCCGGCCGGGAGGCCAGGAGACGTTCAGGCGGGTGGGAAGGGGCGAATCGGCAGGCTGGGGGGCCTATCGGTCGGTGGGTGACGCTTCGCGGAAGAACGCTTCCGCGAAGCGCCGGCAGGCGGGAGTTAGCCGAGCAGTTCCTGGACGACCTTCGCGCCCTTGTCCACGATGCGGACGGGGCGGTTGTTCGAGGTCGTGTTCGTCTTATTATAGTTAATTCCCACGAGGGTGCAAACCGTGGCCAGGAAGTCGCCGGCGTTGACCGGCCGCTCCAGCACCGCCGCCCCCTCCTTGTCGGTCCGGCCGATCACCTGGCCGGCCTTGATGCCGCCGCCGGCCAGAACGCTGGTCCAGGCGCGCGGGTAGTGGTCGCGGCCGGGCTTGTCGCCGCGAGTGTTGATCCGCGGCGTCCGGCCGAACTCGCCCATCCAGATCACCAGCGTCGAGTCGAGCAGGCCGCGGTCCTTCAGGTCGGCGATCAACGCCGACATGGCCGGATCGACCTGCCGCGACAGGGTCTTGACGCGCTCGAAGTTGTTCTGGTGCGTGTCCCAGCCGCCGAGGCTGACCTCGACGAACTTCACGCCGGTCTCGATCAGCCGCCGGGCCAGCAGGCAGCCCTGGCCGAACCGGCTGTCGCCGTAGGCGGCCTTCGACGACGACGGCTCGGAGGAGAGGTCGAACGCCTTCGCCTCCTTCGACTTCATCAGCGTGACGGCGCGATCGTACGTCGTGCGGTGGGCGGCGGCGGCGCCGGCCTGGTAGTCGCGGTAGAACGCCTTCTCCATCGCCTCGAGCAGGTCCACCCGGCCGTCGAACGACGCGCCGCCGACCAGCGGCCGCAGGTTCTCGACGCCGCGGCTGGGGTCGTTGACGACCAGCGGGTTGTAGCGCGTGCCGAGGAAGCCGGAGCCGTAGGTGCGGTTGCCGATCGAGACGTAGTTGGGCAGCGGGAACTCCTCGCGGCCCAGTTCCTTGGCGACGATCGAGCCGAGGCTGGGGTAGGCGACGCCTCCCTGCCCCTCGCGGTAACCGGTGTGGAGGTTGTACTTGGCCCGGCCGTGGGCGCCCTCGGCGGTGGACATGCTCCGCAGCACCGCGGCGTGCTTCATCTGCTGGGCGAGATTCGGGAGGTGCTCGCTGACCTTCAGGCCCGGCAGGGAGGTGGCGATCTCCTGGAACGGGCCGCCGTCCTTGGTGCCGGGCTTGAGGTCGAACGTGTCCTTGTGGCTGGGGCCGCCGTCCATCCACAGGAGGATGCACGACCTGGCCTTGTTGCCCTGGGCGGCGGCGCCTTTGGCAAGGACGTTGAACCAGCCGGACAGCGACAGCGCCGAGACGCCGGCGGCGGCGAGCTTGAGGGCGTCGCGGCGGGTGAGGTCGTGGGTGGAAGACATCGTGGAGTCCTTATGTCGGTTTGGGCGAGCCGCGCGAATAAGCGGTCGGGTCAGAGACCGCCACGCAGCGCGGCTCGTGGGGTTAGCGGTTCAGGCGAACTCGCTGAGTTCATCAGCCGCCCACAGCACGCCGGCGCCGCTCGCGGCGGTTGCCCTGTTCCTGTCGAAGTAGCTCCTGGACGCGGTCCCTCTCCTCGGCCGTCGGACGTCGGGCCAGGACGGTCAGGAACAGCCTCTCGATGACCTCGTCCGGCCCATTGCCGGAGCGCACCAGCGGGGCCAGCGCGGCGGCGTTGTTGAACTGAGGCGAGTTCATCAGCCGCAGCACCTGCGGGATGCCCGTCTGGTACTCGGTCGGGTCGGCGCCGTCCTCGGCGGAGAAGAAGTTCACGAACGCCTCGCGCGGGCCGCCGGCGCCGCCCTTCATCTGGGCGCGGTTGCGCAGCGCCGGCCGGCGCTCGGCGCCCGTCAGGTGCGTCAGGGCGTCGTACAGCTGCTCCGGCGTCAGCGGCTTGATCGCCATGCGGGCGAACAGTTCCGGCCCGGCCTGGGAGTTGCCGCCGTGCGGCTTGCTCGTCCGCTGGTAGGTCTCGCTGTTGCAGATCGCCCGGATCAGGTACTTGACGTCGAACTTGTTGGCGGCGAACTGCTGCTCCAGGTCGGCGAGCAGCTCGGGGTGCGAGGCGGCGTTGGCGGCGAACAGGTCGTCCACCGGGTGGACGATGCCGCGGCCGAACAGCTGGCCCCAGAGGCGGTTGACCATCGCCTTGGCGAAGAAGGGGTTTTTCGCGCTCGTCATCCACTCGGCCAGGGCCGGGCGGCGGGCGGCGTTGGGGCCGAGCCTGGGCTGGGCGCCCTGGAGGAACTTCGGCGGCAGGACCTTGGCCGACTCCGGGAGCATCACCCGCTTGCCGCGCTTGGCGTTGGCGTTCTCGACGATGCCGACCGACTCGCCCTTCTTCGCCGCCGCCTTGGGGTTGCCGGTGGGGCGGACGTGCAGGAAGAACGAGGCCAGGCCCCAGTAGTCGGTCTGCTTCCAGTCGGCGAACGGGTGGTTGTGGCACTGGGCGCACTGGACCTGCACGCCGAGGAACATCCGCCCGACGCTGTCGGTCACCTTGTCGGCGGAGTTGTTGGCCAGCCAGTAGATCACCGGGCCGTTCTTCTCGACCGGCCCGGTGGCGGTGAGGATCTCCTTGACCGTCACGTCCCAGCCGGGGTTGGCGTTGAACCTCTCCTCCAGCCAGCCCACCAGGTGCGGGTAGTACTGCATCAGCCGGCGGTTGTCCGAGTCGCGCGGCAGCAGCAGCCGCTGCCAGACGTCGGCCAGGTGCCGGCCGAAGTCCTTGCTGGCGAGCAGCTGGTCGATGAGCTTGGCCCGCTTGTTCGAGTCCTTGCTGTCGAGGAACTCGGCGGCCCTGTCGGCGGGGGGGATCTTGCCGGTGATGTCGAGGTAGGCGCGGCGGAGGAACTCCTCGTCGGAGGCGCGCGGCGACGGGTCGGCGTCGTCGGCGCGGAGCCGGGCGAGGATGAGCTTGTCGATGTGGGCGGCGAGCTGGCCGGCGGTTAGCTTCTGCCCGGCGGGCAACGTCGGCTTGACGAGCAGGGCCTTCGTGCTGGCGTCGGGGTGGTAGTTCGCCTTGGGCGGTTGACCGGACTGGTCGCCGGCGACGGCGGTGATGGCGGCGGCGAGGAAAAGGCCGCCGGCGACGCGCGATCGGGTGAGGCTGCATCGTCGCTTACCCGAGGGTCGAACCGAGCGCCGCGGCGTCCCTGGTGTTGTTCAACACTAAGTTCGCAAAAATATCGCCGCCCGGCCAAGATTCCTCGCGGGCCGGGCGGTCTCGAGATGGCCGGATGGGACGCGGGGAAGTCAGAACAGCCCGGGCGACCGGCGAGGGGGAGGCGGTCTCCCGCGGCGGCACCGGGCAGGGGTCGTCGCGGTCAGGGCAGTTCCGGGCCGCTCGCTCGCCGGCGGGGTCGCCGGGGGCAACGCGGGCCCGGCCGGGGCCAGCGGCGGCTCCTTTGTCGTGGGTGGTGAGACGGCCGGGCGCGGCGGCACCTTCGCCGGGACCAGCCGGGACGGCGGGGCCGGTGGCGGGTTGGTGGTGCTGACGGCGGGCGGCTCCTTGGTGGTCGGCGTCAGCGGCGGGACGTCGGTCTTCTTCCCGCTGCGGTAGCCGGCCCAGTGCAGGCCGAGCAGGGAGCTGCGCGCCTGCAGCCGGACGCGGTACGACGAGTCGCCGGCCATCGCCTGCTCCAGCGCCTCGCCGGCCGGTTGCGTGACGGGGCGGACCTTGCCCAGGCTCTGGGCCGCCTCGGCGCGGACGTTCGGCTTCTTGTCGCCCAGCAGCGCCTCGATCAGCGCGGGGACGATCTCGGGGTGGGCGGCGGCGTCGTAGCTCCGCAGCTCCTCGGCGGCGTGGGCCCGCTTGTCGGCGTCGCCGTCGCCCCTCAGCGTGGCGATCAGCTCCGGAACGCGCGACTTCGGGTCGGGCTTGTCTTTCTTGCGGCTGAAGATCCCCGCCTGGGCGGGCTCGGCCAGGAAGGGCAGAACGATCAGGATCGGCAGCCAGCGGTAGCGCATGGTCGGGTTCCCTTTCCCGGTGTCGCCTCGTGGGGCCGGCACGTCGGCGCGCCGTGTTTCCACGGTCTCAGATCGGCCCGGTCGGCGGCCGGGATGCTGGCAAGACGGAGAATCCGGGCAACGGGGCCGTTTCGGTCGCGTCAGGTGCGCCATAGTTTCACACCAGGGGCGCCGAGGCGACGAGCGAAGGGAATGGGACGGTTGTACGGGTTACTCTTGCTGACCGGGGCGTATCCGCTGTACCGACTTTGGCGCGGCACGGCGGGTACGCCGCTGCGGCACGCCGCGGCGTGGGCGGCGGCGGCGTGGCTGGCCGCCGGCGTGGCGTGGCTGACGGGGGGAGGCCATGAGGCGCGGTACCTCGCCCTGGCGCTGGCGGCCTGCGCCGGGGTGGCGGTGCTGGGGGCGAGGCGGCCCGGCGCCGCGGCCTGGAACCTCGTCCTCGCCGGGCTGCTGGCGGTGCTCTTGCGGCCGTACCTGCAGCGGCTGGGCGAGCCTGAAGCTCGAGACGCCGCACCTGGTGTTCCTCGGGGCGAGCCTCGCGGTCGGCGTCGCCAACTACCTGCCGACGCGGCAGGGGCTGACGGCGCTGGCGCCGCGCCTGGCGTCGAGATCGCCGAGCCTGGCCGACAAGCTGGTGCCCGACGGCGCGATGCCGCTTGCTGGGCGCTGGTGCTCGTGGCTGGGGCCATGTCGCGGCGGCGGGGCGAGGACGCCTGGCGGTCGTTCCGCGACGCCTACGGCTTCGTGTGGGCGCAGCGGGTGCGCGAGCAGTTCGCCCGGGCGGCGGCAAACGCCGGGCTGCGCGTCGAGCTGGGCTGGGGCGGGATGCGCGGGGACGACGTGGCGCAGGGCGGCGAGCTGCTCCGCTCGCTGCTGCGGCGGTTCCGCCAAGCCCCGCCGCCTAGCGGCTGGCCGCCCGCTCGCCGGCGAGGTGCTGCATGTTCTTCTCCAGGTGCCGCCGCATCGCCCCGGCGGCGGCGGCCTCGTCGCGGCGGCGGACGGCGTCGAGGATGGCGGCGTGGTGGTCGTGGGCCAGCAGCGCGCCGTGCCGGCCGAGCGTGCGGCGGCGGCTCTCGATCAGCAGCTCCTGCATCGGCGCCAGCACCAGGCCGAAGAACGGGTTGCCGCTGGCCTCGGCCAGGACGGCGTGGAACTCCATGTCGGCCCGGACCTGGGCGTCGAGGGTGGCCTGCGGGCGGCCGCAACGGCTTCCGCGCCCGGTCCAGCCGGGCCAGTTGCTCGTCGGTGCGGTGCCGCGCCGCCAGGCCGGCGAGGGCGGTCTCCAGCGGCAGCCGCACCTGGGTGAGCTGGCCGAGGTCGATCTCGCCCTGGCGGAGCAGCCGCTGGAAGCCCTGGGTGATGGGCCGGCCCGACGGCTCCTGGACGCGGGTGCCCGAGCCGTGGACGCTGCGCACCAGCCCGAGGCTGGCCAGCCGACTGATCGCCTCGCGGACGACGCTGCGGCTGACGCCCCGCTCGGTTCCGATCGCCCGCTCCGACGGCAGGGCGTCGCCTGGCATCAGTTCGCCGGTGAGGATCAGGCGCTCAATGTGGGCGACCAGGTCGGTCACCCGGTCGATGGTCGGCACTCGGTCCATGCGGGAATCGCAACGGGCCAGCTGGGGAGGGCGACTCGGGAGCCGGCGGAAGTCCGCAGGCCGTCTGCATTTTTACTCCGGGTCTCCGGCCGATTGCAACCTCCAACTGGCAATTCTCGGGCTAAATCAGCGGCTACCGCCGCAGGCCGCGTACAGCACCGCCGCCCGCCCCAGCCTTAGCGCGCTGGGCGGGTCGTGGCCCAGGCAGTCGGGCGAGGAGTGCCTCTCCAGGGCGCAGCCGATGTCGTACTGGCTGTAGATCACCGCCCACCGCCCGCGCACCTTCACCCCCTCCAGGGCCGGGCGGAACGGCTTGAACTCCGGCTCGACCCGCTTGCCGTCGGCGGCCAGCGACCGCCGCTTCACCGTGGCGATCGCCTCGCCGTTCAGCTCCGCGCCGAACAGCTCGTCGTCCGGCGGGATCGGCTCCAGCTTGGCCCCCTCGCCGGCGAACAGCTCCTCGACGAACTTGCGGAACGCCGCGTCGAACGCCCTGGAGCCGCAGCAGGCGTCGGCCAGCAGCACCCCGCCGGACTTCAGGTTGAACCGCAGCTTCTTCAGGTCGGCCGCCTTCGCCTCGAAGTGGCCCCGGCCGTGCAGGTACAGGAAGCGGTAGTCCAGCACGCCGTCCTCGGTCGGGTAGACCGGGGTCGTCTTCAGGACCACGTCGAGGCCGACCTTGCGGGCCTCGGCCATCAGGTTGCGCATCGCCTTGGGGGCCGGCTGCCAGTCGCCCTCGTGGCGCAGTTGGCCGACCTGGAGGAAGCCGCGCTTGACCTTCTCGCCGGGGTTGTCGTTGACCACCTCGACCTTGCTCAGCCGGGGCCGCGGCGCCTCCAGGCCGGTGGCGTAGGCGAGGACGTTGGCCCCCAGCTCGAACGCCTTCTGGCCGCGGGCCTTGTCGGCGAAGCGGTTGCCCTCCCAGAAGCCGGCCAGCGGCACCGGGCTGTAGATGAGGATGGTCTTGCAGCCCTGCTTGACCCCCTCCAGCGGGAAGTCGCGCGGCGACGCCACGAACTTGCCCGACGCCGTCCAGACGGGGTGGTCCGGCTCCAAAGGCTTCAGCTCCGCGTCGGGCAGGACGGTGCGGACCAGCTGGCGCAGGTCGCGGTCGAAGCCGGGGAAGTGGTCCTTGCCGCAGCAGTTCTCCGCCAGCACGAACCCGCCGTTGGCCAGGTACTCCTTGAGGATCTCCGCCTCCTTGTCGCGCGGGGCCATGTGGTGGCCGTTGAAGTAGACGACCGGGGTTTGCAACAGCTGGGCGGCCAGCGCCCGGCGGCTGGCCTCGGTCGGGGCGTCGGCGTTGCGGACGTCGAACACCTGCCAGGCCAGCGGCTCGCCCTTGAACAGCTCGCGGCTGGTGAACTCGACCAGGTGCTTGACGTCGGACCGCTTGTTGTTCCAGCCCATGTCGTTGGCGTTGCCGTAGGCCAGCTTCGAGACCAGCACCGGGGTGCGGCCCTTGGAGAGGAACAGCAGCGAAAAGCTGGTCGCCACCACCGGCCAGTGGTCCAGCGACCCACGTGAGGCGGAACCGGCCCACGACCCGTCGGCCCGCTGCAACGCCACCAGGTAGCGGCAGCCGATCTCGTACCAGTCGTGCCCGCCGAAGAACCGCTGGCCGCTGAGCCGGCCGGCCCGCTCGACGCCGTAGAGGCAGTAGAACGGGTGGACGAACCGGTCGTAGGCGACCTCCTCGGTCAGCCGGGCCGGGAAGCGGTCGGCGATCCAGGTCAGGGCCGACGCGACCGGCTCGTTGTCGGCGTACTGGCCGCAGCGGTCGGCGCTGCCGTCGGCCCGCAGCTCGGACTTGCCGGCGGCGAGGTCCAGGCCGGTGATGATGAGGTTGGCCAGGCCGGCCGTGGTCATCGTCATCGTCGTGGACCGCGACGACGGCCGGTACGCCCAGCCGCCGCCGCCCTGCCCCTTCGACTGGCTCTTGACGTACAGCGCCTGGACGTCCTTCAGGGCCTTCTCGTCCACCGGCACGCCGTACTGGATCGCCTCGTGCAGCGCCAGAAGCGCGTACTGCGTGTTGGAGTTGTCGGCGATGCCGATGGTCATCGCGTTGAGCTTGCCGTAACTCCAGCCGTCGCTCATGCGGGCGGCCAGCAGCCAGCGGACGTTGCGCTCGACCTTGCCCTTGTCGACCGTCGGCTGCCGGGCCAGGCACAGGGCCATCGTCTGCAGCGCGACGGAGTAGGTCTTGTCGGGGTTGAGGTTGCGCAGGTACTCCAGGCCGCGCTTGACCGACTCGTCCTCGGGCTTGCAGCCGGCGTTGAGCAGAGCCATCACGACCAGCGCCGTGGCGCCGCCGGTGCCGGACATGTGCCCGCCGCCGGTCTCCCAGGAGCCGTCGGTCTTGCGCTGCTGGGCCTTGAGGAACGACACGGCCTCGTCGATCGACTTGCGGACCTTGCGGACGAGGTCGTCGTCGCCGGCGGCGACGGTGGCCGGCCCGTCGGCGAGGGACGGCAGCGGCAGGGCGGCCAGGGGGGCGGCGAGGAAGACGAGCCAGGCGAGAAGGTGGCGGCGCATGGCGAGGGCCCTCGGGGACGGGACGGCAACGACCTCCATTGTCCGCGAGGGCGGGCGGGATGCCAAGGGCAAGCGCCGCCGGCTCACTTGCAGCAGGTGAACTGGGCGACGTTCAGGAGCCCGCGGCGGAAGAACGGCGCGCAGCCGGTGAGGTAGTGCATGTACGTCTCGTAGGCCTCCTCGGAGGTCAGCGCGATCGCTTCTTCACGGTGCGCCCGGAGGTTCTCCGCCCAGGCGTCCAGCGTCGTGGCGTAGTTGTCGGCCAGCGCCTGCACCTGGGTGACGCGGAAGCCGACCTGCTCGGCGTAGCGGAGGATGAACTCGCGCGGCCGCAGCTGGCCGCCGGGGAAGATGACGCGGTGGATCCACTTGGCGAAGAGGATCTCCTCGTGCGTCGGCAGGACGCCGGACGCCTCCTGGTCGGCCATCGTCGTGCGAATGATCGAGTGCAACAGCATCCGCCCGCCGGCGGGGAGCAGCTGGTAGCACTTGCTGAAGAACGCCGGGTAGCGCTCCTCGCGGAAGTGCTCGAACGCCCCGATGCTGACGATGCGATCGACCGGCTCGTCGAACTCCTCCCAGCCCTGCAGGCGCACCTCGACGCGGTCGCCGAGGTGGGCCACCCGCTGCCGGGCCAGGTCGGCCTGGTTGCGGCTGAGGGTCAGGCCGACGGCCCGGACGCCGTACTGTTCGACCGCCCGGCGGAGCGTCGCGCCCCAGCCGCAGCCGACGTCGAGCAGGCGCAGGCCCGGCTTCAGGTCGAGCTTGCCCAGGGCGAGGTCGATCTTGGCCCGCTGGGCCTCCTCCAGCGTCATGCCGTCGCGCTGCCAGTAGGCGCAGCTGTACGTCATCGACGGGTCGAGGAACAGCGCGAAGAAGTCGTTGGACAGGTCGTAATGGGCCTGGACGTTCTCGTAGAACGGCCTCAGCTGGGTCACCACTGCACCCTCCGACGTCGGGGCCGACCGGGCAACTCTCCACCTTCTCCAAACTACCCCGGCCTGGGGGGAATGTCGAGAAGGGTCGGGGTCGCTCCTGGCGTCCGGGGCCCGGCGCCGTTAGACTAAACCCGTCATCCCCTCCGCTCGGAGCGTTGCCATGTCTCGCGTTGTCCCGATCCTGCTGCTGGCGCTGGCCGCGCCGTCCCGCGCGGCGGCCCCGCCAGCCCGTCAGCCCCCGGAGGGGCTGAAGATGTTCCTGGCGATCGTCTCGGGCAAGCCGCCGGGTCCGCCGGGGGGGTGGTTCGGCCCGGCGAAGAGCGCGTACGGCTGGGACTGGCTCGCCGAGCGCTACGACGCCGACCGGGACGGGGCGATCACGCCGAAGGAGTTCCGCGGGTCGAAGGCCTTCTTCCAGCGTCTCGACCGCGACGGGGACGGCAAGCTGACCCGGGCCGACTTCGACGCGCGGCCGAGGGCGTCGAGCGACCCGCGGGAGCGGATGCTGGACATGGTGCTCGGCCGGGCCGACCGCGACCGCGACGGCCGCATCTCGGCGGAGGAGTGGCAGGCGCTGTTCGAGCAGGCCGCCGGCGAGAAGGGCGAGATGACCCGCGAAGACCTGCGCCGGCTGCTGCTGCCCGGCGCGCAGAAGGCGAAGGGGCCTCCGTCGAAGGGAGGCGGCATGCCCTCACAGCTGACGCTGCTGCGCGGGCTGTTCAGCGGCGAGATCGGCTCGCTGCACGAGGGCCCGTCGGTCGGCGACGCCGCCCCCGGCTTCACGCTGCGGACGCAGGACGGCAAGCGGGCCGTCTCGCTGAGCGAGTACAAGGGCAAGAGGCCGGTGGTGCTGATCTTCGGCAGCTTCACCTGAGGGCCCTACCGAGCCCAGTTTGGGCTCCTGGAGGCGCTGAAGAAGCGCTACGCGGACCGGGCGGAGTTCCTGGCGGTCTACGTGCGGGAGGCGCACCCGACGGACGGCTGGCGGATGGCGTCGAACGACGAGGCGGGCGTCAACTTCCGCCAGCCGCGCTTGCGGTCGGAGCGCGAGGAGGTCGCCTCGAAGTGCTGCGCCGCGCTGAACATCTCGATGCCGGTCCTGGTGGACGAGATTGACGACCGTGTCGGGCACGCCTACAGCGGGATGCCGGACCGGCTGTACGTGATCGGCCGCGACGGCAAGGTCGTCTACAAGGGCGGCCGGGGCCCGTTCGGGTTCCTGCCGGCGGAGATGGAACAGTCGCTGCTGATGTGCCTGCTGAGCGAGGGGGAGCCTGGCCGCGAGAGGCCGGAAAGGGCCCCCAGGTAGGCGA
>JAXMAW010000084.1:0-23650 GCA_046350195.1 Gemmataceae bacterium | reverse complement strand
GCAGGGCCCCGGTGGGCGTGAACGCCACCTGGATGAGGAACGCCTTTCGATCCGGATGGGGCAGCGACCCGATCAGGCGCGGCGACACCGGGCTCGCCTCGCCGCCCGCCGGGTCGCGCACCTGGACCCTGTGCGTCGTGGGCTTGACGGGGACGCCTTTCCACGGCATCGACACCGTCACCGCCGCCTCGCCGACGCCGACACCCTTCTCGACCCGAACCGGGCCGTGGAAGGTGACGGTTCAGCAGCGGTCGGGAAGCTCGTAGTGGTGCCTCGGCGGGTCGGACCCGGGGCCGGCCGGCGGGAAGGTGATCGAAATCCGCGGCCGGACCTCGTCGGGGATGGCGTCCTCGTACCCCACGACCGCGAAGGTGCCCGCGCCCAGCCCCGGGGTGCCGACGACGACGTTGAGGTTGCTCGGCCGGCCCCGGAGCAGCGTGGGTCGGCTGATGTTGAAGGACACCTCCAGCGGGCCTCCGACGTGGATGATCGGCGCCTCGCACGGCCTGGCGGTCAGCACCAGCGCCCCCCGGAGGTCCAGGCAGCCGGCGAAGACGCCCACCCGGCCCTTCGGCTTCCAATGGGGCAGCTCGGCCTCGATTCCCAGTGAGAGGACCTCCGCGTTCGGGTCCTTCTCGATCGCCGCCACCAATTCGGGCCGCCTGGCGTAGTCCCCGTACATCCACCGTCGCAGGGGCGTGACACGGGCCCGGAGGTTTGCATGCCTCTTGCCGTTCAAGGCCAATTCCGCCAGCAGATAGTTGCGCTCGTCGTCCGTGGCCATTTCCTTCTCCGGCGACAGCCTAACCGGCTTGTCGGCGAGGACGTGGAGGTCGTCCCCGTCCTTGACCAGCCAGACCCGGTCGCGCGCCTCCGGGCCGATCACGACAAGGGCGTACCTCGGCGCCTTCGTCCGGTACGCCGGCTCCTTCCCGATCGACCGATCAATCCTCGACAGGTCGGGCGCTACCGTCGCACCTGGCAGGAGGAGGAGCGCGAGATAATCTAGGCGAGGCATGGCGAGGCTCCGGGTGGCGGGTGCGATCAGGCCATTATCGCCCGCCCCGCCCGCTGGGACAACTGGGGCCGCTTGTCCTACGATCAGAGATGCCCCGCCCGCCGAGGGTCCTGCCGGAATGTCAGACGCCACCTCTCCCATGCGCAAGTTGCTCGCCGCCAACCGCAGCGAGATCGCCATCCGCATCTTCCGCAGCGCCCACGAGCTGGGCATCCGCACCGTCGCGGTCTACTCCCACGAGGACCGCTTCGCCCTTCACCGCTTCAAGGCCGACGAGGCCTACCGCGTCGGCAACGTCGGCGAGCCGATCCGTTCCTACCTCGACATCGAGGGCCTAATCGCCCTGGCCCGCGAGCACGAGATCGACGCCATCCACCCCGGCTACGGCTTCCTCGCCGAGAACCCCGCCTTCGGCCACGCCTGCCACAAGGCCGGGATCACGTTCGTCGGCCCGCGGCCGGAGATCCTCGAACAGCTCGGCGACAAGACCGTCGCCCGCGGCATCGCCGAGCAGGCCAAGGTTCCGGTATTGCCCGGCAGCGCGGCGGTGAAGGCCAACGAGGAGGCGCACCGCGTCGCCGGCGAGCTGGGCTACCCGGTGATCGTCAAGGCCGCCATGGGCGGCGGCGGCCGCGGCATGCGCGTCGCCCTGACGCCCGACAAGCTCGACGACGCCCTGGACCAGGCCCGCCGCGAGGCCGGCAGCGCCTTCGGCATCCCCGACGTGTTCCTCGAGCGGTTCGTCGCCCGCGCCCGCCACATCGAGGTGCAGCTGCTGGGCGATCACCACGGCAACCTCGTCCACCTGTTCGAGCGCGACTGCTCCGTACAAAGGCGGCACCAGAAGGTCGTCGAGATCGCCCCGGCGCCGAAGCTCGACGGCGGGCTGCGGCAGCGCATCCTCGACGCCGCCCTGGCCATCGGCCAGGCGGTGCGGCTCGACAACGCCGCCACGGCCGAGTTCCTCGTCGATATCGACCGCGGCGAGTTCTACTTCATCGAGGTCAACCCGCGCATTCAGGTCGAGCACACCGTCACCGAGCAGGTCACGGGCATCGACATCGTCCGCTGCCAGATCCTCATCGCGCAGGGCCTACCGCTGGGCGACCCGTCGATCCGCCTCGGCAGCCAGGCGGGCATCCGCACGACCGGCTTCGCGCTCCAGTGCCGGGTAACGACCGAGGACCCGGCCAACAACTTCCTGCCCGACTACGGCAAGCTGTCGAACTACCGCTCGCCCGGCGGCATGGGCATCCGGCTGGACGGCTCGGCGTTCACCGGGGCGGTCATCACGCCGTTCTACGACTCGCTGCTGGTGAAGGTGACGGCCTACGGCCTGGAGTTCGCCGACGCCGCAGGGAGGATGACGCGCTCGCTGGAGGAGTTCCGGGTCCGGGGCGTGAAGACGAACGTGCCGTTCCTCATCAAGCTGGTGACGCACCCCGGGTTCCTCGACTACCGGGTGACGACCCGGTTCATCGACGAGACGCCGGAGTTGTTCTTCCTACCCCGAAGGCAGGACCGGGCGACGAAGCTGCTGACGTACATCGCCGAGGTGATCGTCAACGGCCCGCTGGAGGCCGCCGCCAAGCTGCCGCCCGGCCGTGCCGTACCGCGCGCCCCGGTGGACGTCCCAGCCCCCAACGGCTCTTCCACGGAAGGAACCCGCGATGTTTTCCAACGGCTAGGCCCCGAGAAATTCGCCGCCTGGGTCCGTGAGCAAGCCCGTTTGTTCGTCACCGACACCACCTTCCGCGACGCCCACCAGTCGTTGCTGGCGACGCGGCTGCGCACCTACGACATGCTCCAGGTCGCCCCGTACTACGCGGCGAGCCTGCCGGGCCTGTTCTCGCTGGAGATGTGGGGCGGGGCGACGTTCGACACCTCGATGCGCTTCCTCCGCGAGTCGCCCTGGCAGCGGCTCGTCGAGATGCGGAAGCTGGTGCCCAACCTGTTGTTCCAGATGCTGCTCCGCTCCGCCAGTGCCGTCGGCTACACCAATTACCCCGACAACGTCGTCCGGGCGTTCGTCAAGGAGTCGGCCGACGCCGGCATCGACGTCTTCCGCGTCTTCGACGCCCTCAATTATCTGCCGAACCTCGAACTGGCCATCTCGGCGGTCCGCGACACCGGCATGCTGTGCGAGGCGGCCATCTGCTACACCGGCGACATCCTCGACCCGAAACGGACCAAGTACGACCTGAACTACTTCGTCATCCTGGCGAAGGAGTTGGAGAAGCGAGGCGCGAACCTGCTAGCGATCAAGGACATGGCCGGGCTGTGCAAGCCACTCGCCGCCAAGAAGCTCGTCCACGCCCTTCGGCAAGAGGTCGGCCTGCCGATCCACTTCCACACCCACGACTGCGCCGGCGGCCAGGTCGCCTCGTATCTGCTCGCCGCCGCCGAGGGCGTGGACGTCGTCGATTGCGCGATGGCCCCGCTCGCTGGGCTGACCAGCCAGCCGAGCATGCAGGCTCTGGTTGAGGCGCTGCGCTTCGACCCGCGCGACACCGGCCTGGACCGCGAGGCGATGCAGGCCGCCGCCGACTACTGGAACGACGTCCGGCGCTACTACCTGCCCTTTGAGACAGGCCAGGTCGCGCCGCAGTCCGACGTCTACCGCAACGAGATGCCCGGCGGGCAGTACACGAACCTCTACCAGCAGGCGCAAGCCCTCGGCCTCGACTCGCGCTGGCACGAGGTCTGCCGGATGTACGCCGAGGTCAACCAGCTGTTCGGCGACATCATCAAGGTGACGCCGACCAGCAAGGTCGTCGGCGACATGGCGCTGTTCATGGTCGGCAACAACCTCACGCCGGACGACGTCCTGAACGGGGCGCGCGAGCTTTCCTTTCCCGATTCCGTCGTCGAGTTCTTCGAGGGCCGGCTCGGCCCGCCGCCGGGCGGCTTCCCCGCGAAGTTGCGAGACCGTGTCTTGAAGGGCAGGCCCGGCATCGACGGCCGGCCCGGCGCGAGCCTGCCGCCGGCCGACTTCGCCGCGGCCAAGAAGGAGCTGCAGGCGAAGATCGGCCGCGCCCCCAACGAGCGAGACACGCTTAGCTACCTGCTGTACCCGCGCGTCTTCCCCGACCTGGCGGCGCACGTCGGGCGGTACTCCGACACCAGCGTGCTGCCGACGCCGGTGTTCTTCCACGGCATGCAGCCGGGCGAGGAGGTGTCCATAGACATCGAGCGCGGCAAGACGCTGATTGTGAAGTTCCTGACCGTCGGCGAGCCGCACCAGGACGGCACGCGGACGGTGTTCTTCGAGCTGAACGGCCAGCCGCGCGAGGCGGTGGTGCAGGACCGGGCACTGGGAGGAAAGACGGCGGCCCGGAAGAAGGCGGAGGCGGGGAATCCGCTGCACGTCGGCTCGCCGATGCCGGGGTTGGTGGTGCGGGTGCTGGCGTCGCCGGGGAGCGCGTCTCGGCGGGGCAGAAGCTGTTCACGCTGGAGGCGATGAAGATGGAGACGACCATCCAGGCGGATCGCGCCGGCCTGGTCGCCGAGGTGACGGTGCAGCCGGGCGCCCAGGTCGAGGCCGGCGACCTGTTGCTGCGCTACGGCGAGTAACTCGGCGGGCGCTGGCGGGCGGGGCCCCCATTTTCCAAGGTGGTCCGCTCGGGCCCAACGACCGTGGTGCTCATTCGGATGAAGTGTCCGTACCCGTCGATCAGCGTCAGAGGGCCACGACGCAGAGGGCCAGCCCCCCGTGGGCGGGTCGTCGCTTGCGTCCTCCGCGCTCACGGCGAGCTTGCTCAGGCCAGCAGCTCGCGGACGACCTCTGCCTTCGTCACGTCCGGGTCGGTGAGGGCATCGTCACGACCCTCCTGCGGGAAGGTGAGCCGCGTGTGGTCCAGGCCCAGGGCGTGCAGCAGCGTCGCGTGCAGGTCGGGGACGCGGACGACGTCCTTGACCGACTTGTATCCGAAGTCGTCGGTCGCCCCGTGGACGTACCCCCTCTTGAACCCGCCCCCGGCGACCCACAGCGAGAACGCGTGCCGGTTGTGGTCGCGGCCGTCACTCCCCTGGGAGATCGGCAGCCTGCCGAACTCCCCGGTCCAGAGCACGATGGTCGAGTCGAGCAGCCCCCGGCGTTTCAGGTCGAGGACCAGCCCGGCGCTCGGCTGGTCCGTCATCGCGCAGAGGCCCTTCAGCTTCGCCGCGTTCTTGTCGTGTGTGTCCCAGGGCTGCCCGCTCAGGAACAGCTGGACGAAGCGCACCCCGCGCTCCACCAGCCGCCGCGCCAGCAGGCAGCGCCGGCCGTACTCGGCGGACTTCGGGTTGTCGATCCCGTAGAGCTTGCGGGTCTCCTCGGTCTCCTTCGACAGGTCGAGCACCTCCGGGACGGCCGTCTGCATCTGGGCGGCCAGCTCGAGCTGGCGGATCCGGGCCTTGAGTTCGGAGTTCCCCGGGTGGCGTCGGAGGTGGGCCGCGTTCAGTGCGTTGAGGACGTCCAGCTGGCTCCGCCGCGCCGCCGCCGGGACGTCCGCGGGCCGGGCGAGGTGGGCGACCGGCGTGCCCGAGGCGCGGAACGGGGTGCCCTGGTAAACGGCCGGCAGGAACCCGGACGACCAGTTAAGGGGGCCGTCCACCGGGAGGCCGCCCGGGTCGCCCAGGACGACGTAGGCCGGCAGGTCCTGCCGCTCCGTCCCCAGGCCGTACAGCACCCACGAGCCCCACACCGGCCGGCCGGGGAAGATCTTGCCGGAGTGGATGATTCGGAGGGCGGCCTCGTGGTCCACGGATTCGGTGGACATGGAGCGGACGAGCGTGACGTCGTCGACGATGCGAGCCGTCTGCGGCAACAACTCCGACAGCTCGACCCCCGACTTGCCGGCCTTCACGAACTTGAACGGCGAGGCGAGCAGCTTGCCCTGCTGGGTGTGGAAATGAACTTCCAGCTTGTCCGGGTGGGCCTTACCGTGATGCTTGGTCAGCTCCGGCTTGGGGTCGAACAGGTCCATCTGGCTGGGCCCGCCGTGCTGAAACAGGCAGATGACCGCCTTGGCCTTGGCCGGGTGGTGAGGCACCTTCGGCGCGAGCGGGTCGCCTGGGGCGGCGCGGGCCGCCTCCGCCGCCAACAGCTGGGTCAGCGCGAGCGAGCCGAGCCCGCCGGCGGTGCGCCCCAGGAAGGCGCGGCGGTTGAGGGCGAAGTCCAGGCCGGGGTGCGACGTCACGGGACACCTCATTCCACGTACAGAAACGCGTTGCTCGCCAGCAGCATCTGGCACAGGTCGGCCCAGGCCCGGTCGTCGCCGCCCTTCTCCCTCGCGTACTGAGCGCGTTGGTTATTCAGGAACTCCTTGCAGGCGGCGAGTTCCTCCCCGAGCGGGGGGCGCGCCCAGGTCAGCCGGAACGCGAGCGCCAGTCTCCCGCCCACGGCCGGCCCGGCCTCGCCCGCCAGGCGCCGGGCCAACGCCCTGGCCCTCGCACGAACGAACTCGGAGTTCAGCAGCGCGAGCGGCTGCAAGGGGACGGTCGAGACCGACCGCTTGCCACAGGTCCCGACCAGCGCCGGCGCGTCGAACACCTGGAGGAGGGTGACGACCTGGGTCCGCCGCTGTTGAACGTAAAGTGACCGCCGCCTCGCCCCCTCGACGTTCTCCGCCACCTCGACGGTCCCCTCTTCGGTGCGCCGGCTAGGGACGTAGGGACCGCCCGGGCGCGCGTCCAGCTCGCCGGAGGCGTGGAGCATCGCGTCACGCAGCGACTCGGCGTCCAACCGGCGCAGGGGGAAGCGACCCAACAGCCGGTTCTCGGGGTCGATCCTCTCCAGGTCCTCGCGCGGCGTGCTCGTCTGGCGGTAGACGGCGGACCGGAGGACGAGCCGGTGCATCGCCTTGACGCTCCAGCCGGAGCGCGCGAACTCGGCGGACAGGTAATCGACCAGCTCGGGGTGGGACGGCTTCGCCCCGGAGCGGCCGAAGTTGTCCGGGGTCGTCACCAGCCCCGTGCCGAAGTGGTGTTGCCAGATGCGGTTGACCATCACCCGCGCGAACAGGGGGTTTTCCGGGGAGGTGACCCAGTGGGCGAACGCGGTACGCCGGCCGGAGGAGGTCCGACCCGGAGCCGGGGTCTCGACGTGGAAGGTGTTGCCCTTCGTGGAGAACGCGGCCGGAACGCCGGGGCGTACCTCGTCGCCGGGCTGGTTGTGCTGCCCGCGGCGGAGGGCGTGGTGAGTCGGCGGCTTGGCGTCGGTCTCGACGAACGCCGCGAGCCGGTCGAGCGGGCGGGGGCGGTCCTTCTCGCGCTCGGCCAAGGCCTGGCCGACCCGCTCCCGGAGGGCCGCGTACTCCGGGAAGCGCTTCGCCAACTCCTCGTCGCTAACGCCAACCGCCTTGGCATGGGCCTTGAGCAGGGCCTGCTGCTCGGCGGTCCGCTTCTTGGCCGGGGCCCGGTGGGCCCGGAGGACCTTGTCGCGCGTCGGGGTGTCGAGGTCTTTCAGCCGCTCGTCGATGACCTGTTCGCGCAGCGGATCCGCGAAGGCGGCCAGGCCGTCGCGGAGGGCCTTTACCTGGCGGTCAACGAGGTCGGTGCGGCGCTGCCAGGCGGCGCGCTCCGCCGGACTGCCGAGCGTCACCACCCGGTCGTTCGGCTTGACCCAGCGGTCGGGGTTGTAGACGGGGAAGAAGATCGCCTGGAGGCTGTAATACTCAACCAGGCTGACGGGCTCGAACTTGTGGCTGTGGCACCGAGCGCACTGGATGGTGACGCCGAGCAGGCAGTTCATGAGGTTCTGGACGTTGCCCTCCAGGACGGTGAACCGATCGACCCGCACCTCGTCGGGGTTGCCGTCGCTCTCCCCGGTGCCGTCCGGGGCGTTGCGCAGGAAGTGCGTCGCCGCCAGCCCGTCCACCATGGCCGGCGTGACGGGCCGGTCCGGCGCGAAGCCGACCAGTTCGTCGCCCGCCAGTTGCTCGCTGACGAACCGGTCGTAGGGCCGGTCGGCGTTGACCGCCCGGACGACGTAGTCGCGGTACCGCCAGGCGAGCGGCCGGTCGCTGTCGGCACTGAAGTAGCCGTTGGAGTCGGCGTACCCGGCGGCGTCGAGCCAGAACTTGCCCCACCGCTCGCCGTGGTGCGGCGACGCCAGGTAGCGATCCACCATCCGCTCGTAGGCGTCTGGGGAGTGATCGGCCACGAAGGCGTCGATCTCGGCGGGGGTCGGGGGCAAGCCGGTGAGGTCGAAGCTCACGCGACGCACCAGGGCAGGGCGGTCCGCCTCCGGGTTCAGTCGGCCCCCCCGGGCCTCCAGCGCTGCCAGGATGAACCGATCGACGGGGGTGCGGCAGGACCCACGAACGCCCGGGGGGCGGGGGGAGACCACCGGGCGGTACGACCAGTGCTGCCCGGCCGGGGAGGGGCCGTCGGCGCGCGGGGCCCGGCCGTCCGCAGGCCTCTGGGGGCCCAGCGCGGCGAGCGCCGCGAGGCAAGCCGTGACTGCTCTCCCAGGTCTCATCGGGTCGCGCCCCTCCGCTGCCAGCCCCCCGCGTCCACCTCGCGGCGGTGTCCCTGATGATACCCGATCAGGCGGGCCTCGCCCAGGAAGAAGCCGAACCGCCAGGGGGGCCCACGGTGCTTACTTCGCCAGGTCGAGGAACACGACGGCCGAGGGGTTGCCGACGGGGGCGTAGTGGCCGGTGAAGCTGAGGCCGCCCGTCATGCGATTCACGCGGAAGACGGTGACGTTGTCCCCGCGCTGGTTGCAACAGTAGAGGAAGCGGCCGGCGGGGTCGAAGTTGAAGCTGCGCGGGTAGCTCCCCCGCGTCCACTCCTCGCCGGCATAGGTCAGGGAGCCGTCCGGACCGACGGAGAAGATGCCGATGGTGTCGTGCAGCCGGTTGCCGGCGTATACGTAACGCCCGTCGGGGGAGACCAGGACCCCGGAGCAGAAGTTGCTGCCCGCGAACCCGCCAGGCAAGGTCGAGATCGTCTGCCGCTGGGCCAGCCGGCCGGCCGCGGCGTCGTAGTCGAACAGGACCAGGGTCGAGCCTTCCTCCTGGATGGAGTAGAGCCACCGGCCGTTGGGGTGAAAGTGAACATGCCGTGGGCCGTCCCCGGGCGGCAGCGAGACGGCGGGCGGGTCGTTCGGGGCCAGCACGCCCTTTTTCTCGTCGAACCTCCAGACGAAGATCTTGTCCAGGCCCAGGTCCACGTGAAGCACGAAGCGGCCGACGGGGTCGGCCAGGATCATGTGCGCGTGGGTCCGGTCGTGCCCGCTGAAGGCGAAGCTGCCCGGCGGGGCGTTGGTCGCCCTGGTGGGCCCGACCTTGCCGGTGTCGGTCTTGGTGTCGGTGGCCTCGCCCAGGCGACCGCCGGCGAGAACCGGCAGGACCGCGACGGAGCCCCCGAAGTAGTTGGCCACCAGAAGGAACTTTCCCGAAGGGTGGAGGCTCACGTAGGTGGGCCCGGCCCCACCGGAGCGGACGGTGTTGAGCAGCTTCGGCTTCCCGTCGCCACGGTCGATGGCGAAGGCGCTGACCGTCCCTTCCTTGCCCTTGCCCACCCGGTCCGTCTCGTTGGCGGAATACAGGCGAGTCCCGGCGGCATTCAGCGCCAGGTGGCTCGGGCTCGTGCCCATCTCCTGGACGCCGGCGGCCCTCAACGCCCCGGTGGCCCGATCCACCCGGAAGAGGTGAATCCCTCGCCCGTTGCCGGGCGGCAGGTCCACCTGGGTTGGCAACACGTCACGGAGCGGGGAACTGAAGGCCCCGACGTAGGCCAGGAGGGGTTTGTCGGCCTCTCCCGCCCGGAGCAACTCGTCCACCAGTGGGGTTGCCCCCACAACCGCGGCCGAGGACTTGACGAACGAACGCCGGGAGGGGCTGGGTGAGTTCATGGGGAAGTCCGCAAGTCCTGTTGAGGAGAAACAAACCGGATCGGGCCTCGCTCACCCCGGGCTTTGCCGTGCGCGTCTGTTGGAACTCCGCGCTCTCGCCGCTAGAATGCCCAGTGGGCTATAGGTGACGCCTCGCATTGGCTGTATGCCCCTCGGTGAGGCGTGGCCACCGTCCTGATTTTATTGTCGATTCGAGGGATGGCAGTTGCGGGAAGAATTGTAACGCCAAAACTAGGCCGCCATTGTAGCGACGCAAGTTGTTGATGAGTAATGGTTTGAAGGCGTAGCTCAGTCGGTAGAGCAACGGACTTTTAATCCGTAGGTCCTGGGTTCGAGCCCCAGCGCCTTCACTGGACGGGTTAAGGGATAAGGGAGACTGCAAGGCGTCAGTAGAGGTTCTACTCGGAGAGCATGTTTTGCAACCTAGTAATTATTACGCAGGTGAGGGGTGGGTGAGCGCGAACCCGCAAGCGTGCGGGGGCCGAACGGGCCAAGGCGAGCCGGTGGCAGGCGCTGCCTCCCTGCGGTGCGCCCCCGCCTGCGGGTTCGCGCTCACCCACCCCGCACCTGCGTAACTCCCACCTAGCTAACCCTGCCTAAATTGGTTCGCCTGGGGTCTACCGGGAAAAGGGCGTCCTAACCTCGCCGCAAAATTCTCACGTTCGCGCCATTTGACAGCCACGGCAAGACCGGGATAAAATGCGCGGTGGACGGTAGGCGGCGGAACAAGCCGTCCGGGGAGCCCGAACAAGGAGACAGCATCATGCGTGTCGAGCAACTCGCGGCGGGCCTGGCGATCTGCGCCGCGCTCGTTGGCCCGGTGGTGGCTGGGGACACCCACCGGCTCAACCTGACCGGCGACGTCAGCGCGCCCACCCTTGACCTGAAGGCGCGCCCGGCCGATCTCGACCTGAAAGCCGACCCGACCTGGGGCTGGCGCGGCGGGTGGGGGGGCGGCTGGCGCGGCGGGTGGGGGGGCGGCTGGCGCGGCGGCTGGGGCTGGCGCGGCGGGTGGGGCGGCGGCTACTGGGGAGGCGGGTGGGGGGGCTGGCGCGGCGGCTGGGGCGGCTGGTACGGCCCGCGGTTCGTCGGCGGCTGGTACGCCCCGACGTTCTATAGCTACCCCATCTACAGCTATCCCGTCTACAGCTACTACGGCGGGTTCTTCCCCTGCTCGGACGGGGCGGTCTCCGTGACCCGGCCGGCCGTCCCGACCATGCCTCGGATCCTCGAGTCGCAGCCGGCCGACCCCGGCGCGCCCGCGAGGCCGGCGCCGGGCGGCACGTTCGACTACGACGGCGGGCCGAAAAACCCGGTGCCGATGCCCAAGGCGACCGAGGACAAGGTGCGCTTCCCCAGCAAGCCGTCGCTCCTGAAGCAGGAGATGGTCGTCGGCCTGCCGGCGGCCGCCCCGGCGAGGTCGGGCAAGTGGGTCTACCCCGCCTACGGCGAGGCCCCGCGCCGCGGCCGCTAACGACGACGCAATCCGATCCCGAGCGCCGAGCGAGACACCCTCGTTCGGCGCTCGGGATCTTTGCCTTACCCGATCATTCTGCCTGCCTGCCCACTAGCGTACAGCTCAGCCGCAGCAGCCGCTCGGCGTTATACTCCTCTCCCAGCCGGTCCATCAGCTGCCGCAGGAACAGCAAGTCCGGGTCGGTCCAGACGACCCCCCCCAGCCGCCCCGCCGCTTCCTCCAGCGTCGCGCCGAGGTGGCAGAGGTAGGACAGCACCACCGCCGGGCTGCGGCTGACCGCGGCGACGCAGTGGACCAGCACGGCCCCCTTCTGGGCTCGCCCCTCGTCGATGAACCTCCAGGCGTGGTCGAAGCAGTCGATCATCCCCGGGTCGGGGTCGCGCAGCTGTAGCGCGAGGTAGTGGAACCGGCCCTCGTGGTAGTTCGGCAACTCATGGGCGCAGTTGACGACGTGCGTCACCCCGGCCTCGGTCAGCCGCCGCAGGTCGCGGGCGTCCTCGCGGTTGCCGAGGTACAGGCCGTCGAGGACGCGGATCATCCGCCGGCCCCCGGGGCGTCGGCGGCGTAGCGCACGCACACGGTCTTCGGCTCGGTGAAAAACCGCAGCGCCTCGTCGCCGCCCTCCCGGCCGACGCCGGACGACTTGACCCCGCCGAACGGCACCCGCAGGTCGCGCAGCAGCCAGCAGTTGACCCACACCGTCCCGCACTCCAGCCGATCCGCCACGCGGTGCGCCCGCCCCAGGTCACGCGTCCACACCGACGCCGACAACCCGAACGGGGTCGCGTTCGCCATCTCGACGGCCTCGTCCTCGCGGTCGAACGGCGTGACGGTGACCACCGGCCCGAAGATCTCCTCCTGGTTCACGCGGCAACGGCTGTCGAGTCCCACCACCACGGCCGGCTCCAGGAAGTAGCCGTCGGCGCATCGCCCGTCGATACGGGGTCGGCGGCCGCCGCAGAGGACCTCGTCGCCTCCTCGCGGGCCAGCCGCAGGTAGTCCTCGACTCGGTCTCGGTGCTTCGCCGAGATCAGCGCGCCTTGCTGGGTGTCTTCTTCCAGCGGGTCGCCGATCTTGAGCGACCGCGCCGCGGCGACGAGTCGGTCGAGGTAGTCGCGGTACAGCGGCTGCTCGACGAGGATGCGCGAGCCGCACAGGCAGATCTGGCCCTGGTTCTCGAACGACGAGCCGCACCTCGACGGGCGCGCCTCGTCGAGGGCGGCGTCGGCGAAGACGATGTTCGGGTTCTTGCCGCCCAGCCTCCAGTGCGACCTTCTTGAACAGTGGGCCCGCGGTGCGGGCGGATCTCCGCCCCGGTCGCGGTGCCGCCGGTGAACGAGATCGTCGGCACGCCCGGGTGGGCGACGAGCGCGGCCCCGACCTTGTGGCCGTGCCCGTGGACGACGTTGAACACGCCCGGCGGCAGGCCGACTTCCTGGGTGATCTCCGTCAGCAGGTGCGCCGTGGTCGGCGTCAGCTCCGACGGCTTGGCGACGACGGCGTTGCCCGTCGCCAGCGCCGGCGCGACCTTCCAGCTGAACAGGTACAGCGGCAGGTTCCACGGCGAGATCAGCCCGGCCACGCCGCGCGGCGGGCGCAGGGTGTAGTTCAGCGCCTGCCGGTCGGTGCGGAACGCCTGGGTCTGCGTGTGCAGGATCGCCGTGGCGAAGAAGCGGAAGTTCGCCGCCGCCCGCGGGATGTCCACGGCCCGCGACAGCCGGAGCGGCTTACCGGTGTCGCGCGTCTCGGCGAGGGCCAGCTCCTCGCCTGGTGTCGATGCGGTCGGCGACGGCCAGCAGCAGGCGCGACCGCTCGGCGGCGGGCGTGCGCGACCAGGCCGGGAAGGCGGCGCGGGCGGCCCGCACCGCCCGATCGACGTCGCGCGCGTCGCCGTCGGGGACCTGCGTCAGCACCTCGCCGGTCGCCGGGTCGAGCTTGTCGAAGGCGGCGCCGGAGGCGGCTTCGACGTGGGCGCCGCCGACGAAGTGTCGCGGGGCGGTCATGGCAGCGGCACGTCGCGCAGCTCGAAGTGGACGTCGTGCTGCTTGGTCTCCCAGTGCTGGTAGACGAACTTCTTGGCGTCCCCGGGCTTGACCGTTGCCGTTGCTGCCGTTGTAGGTCATGGTCATCGTGACGCTGTTGTTGCCGCCGTCGTGGAAGCTCGAGCCCCAGTTCTGGTACTTGTGGCCCTTGTCGTCCATCAGCTCAGCCGGTTGTAGATCGAGTTCTGCCAGCTGTAGTCGTTCTGGTTGCCCTTGTTGGTGACGGTGAACTTCACCAGGTACTGGCTGTTGGGCTGCTTCTGCACGTCCTCGATGGAGAACTCCAACTCGCCGATCGTCTGCTTCTTGCCCTTGGCCTTCATGACGTCGTCGGCCAGGGTGATCGGCCTTTGCTCGACCAGCAGCGTGCATGGGACGACGCCGCGGACCAGCTTGATCGAGCCTGGCCTTCTCGCTGACGCGGATCAGCGACAGGCCGACCTGCATCGACATCTGCTTGTAGCCGCCGTTGTAGTACCGCCGCGTGATCCGCATGCCGTTCATCTCGTCGTACTGGTTGCCGGCCTGCTTGGGGATCATCGAGTTCTTCTCGCTGTCGTAGGCGGCCTCGAGCGCGGCTCGCCCAGGCCGAGGAACGGCAGAGCGCGGCTCGGCGAACAGGGTGAGGTTGAGGGTCATCGACCTCCGGGCGACGGCGTGGTCGGGTTGTTGAATGATGCTGCGCGACAGGTAAAGGTTGGTGGCGGCGCGGCGGAAGGCGCCGTCGCGGCCGGCGTAGGGCGAGGCGTGGCGGCCCTGGTAGAGGCGGACGACCTCGTCCCCCCACCCCTGCTGGACGTAGAGGTTACAGTCGCGGCAGATCCGGTCGATGACCTCCCAGAACGGCTCGTTGACGAAGGTGTAGCTGAACAGCGGCTCCTGGGGCCGCCGCGGCGGCCTTCCCTTGCCCCTGATGACGGCACGGGCCACGGCGATCGGGGCGCCGGCGACCTGGAAGCCGTTGACCCTGGTGCTGAATCTGGTAGCCGGTCTGCTTGCTGATCTCGGCGAAGACGGCGCTGATCGGCTGGTTGTGCATCGCCAGAGTGACGCGCTTGGGGGCGACCAGGGCGGCGTGCTCCAGGCCGGGGACGAGGCGGAGGGCGCGGCGGCGGATTTCCGGGTCCTTGTGCCCCATGGCCTTGCGCAACAGCGGCAGGGCGGCGGCGCCCTCGGCGACCAGGCGGCGCTCGGCGGCGTCGCGGGCGCGGTAGTCGCGGTCGCCGAGCTGCTCGGTCAGCCTCTGGAGCTCGGCCGGCCCCAGCGGGCGGGGTGGCGGGGCGGCGGTGAAGGCCGCGGCCGTGAGGACGACAAGGGCGAGTGCAGCCAGCCTTCGGGAATCCATCAGCTCAACACCTCCGCGTCGCGGGTGTCGGTCAGCCTCTCCGCGCGTTCCCCGACAGATCAATATATGCCTGGCGTGTGGGTCCGCAAGCCGCCGGCCGCGCGACTTGTTACGCCGGGGCTCGATCAACCGGCCGGGCCCTCCACCTAGACGTGTTGAACCGGGGGCGAGATTGGGCCAGGTCGGGGCGCCCCTGCCGGCCGTATCGGTTTTATGATTGACTTCCCGGGGAAGTTCGTCAAACTTCGGCCTTGAGGTGCCCCGCGCGCCTTCCCGCCGCCTGCCTTCCCGCCTTGTTGGGGTGCCCCACCATGATTGAGCGGCCACGACCCGAAGAACGGCAGTTACGGCGTCGCCGACCACCTGATGATGACCGGCCACCCGTTAAATGCCTCGCTGCCGTTCCCCTGCTTCGGCTCCGTCGTCGCCCGGCAGCGCGGCTACAACGCGATGCGCCTTCGTCCAGCTGGGCCGCCACATCGACCGCCGCTTCAACGGCGGCATCGCCGGGTTCCTCGGCGACGAGTTCAACGCCCTCGAGGTGCCCGACGATCCCAGCCGGCCGAACTTCACCGTCCGCGACCTGTCCGTCGCCGACGGCCACGCGCTCGGCTGGAGCGGCGGTACGCCATGCTCCAGGAGGTCGATCGCTTCGACCGGGACGGTGAGAAGCATTCCACCACGGTGAGGGCCCGCGACGCCTTTTACCAGAAGGCCAACGGGCTGATCACCTCGCCGAAGGCCAAGCGGGCCTTCGACCTGACCCAGGAGCCGGCCAAGGCGGCGAGCGCTGGCAAGACCGGGTTCGGCCAGTCGTGCCTGTTGGCCCGCAGGCTGGTCGAGGCCGGCGTGCACTCTGTCACCGTGACCGACGGCGGCTGGGACACGCACCAGGACAACTTCAAGAGCCTGAAGGACCGCAAGCTGCCTGTGCTCGACCGCGGCTATTCCGCCCTGCTGGAAGACCTGCACGGTCGGGGGCTACTCGACAGCCCCCTGGTGGTCTGGTTCGGCGACTTCGGCCGGACCCCGAAGATCAACCCGTCGGCTGGCCGCGACCACTGGGCGTCTGCGGGCGTGGCGTGCCTGGGCGGCGGCGGGGTGAAGACCGGCCAGGTGGTCGGCGCGACGAACAAGCTCGGCGAGTTCGTCATCGACGACCCGGTGACGCCGGCCGACCTGGCCGCGACGATCTACACGGCGCTGGGAGTGCCGCTGCACACCTGGTTCAAGACTCAGGCCGGCCGGCCGGTGGAGCCTGTGCCCCGAGGGCCGCCCGGTGCGGCAGCTGGTCGGGTAATGCGAGCCGCACGAAGTGGGCGGTCTCCCAAACCGCTTACTTCGACGCAGCAAGCGGCTCGCCAAGGAGCGTCAGCCCAGCAGCCGGGCGTCGAACGGCCAGGGCGGCAGCCGGCCATGCGGTGCCGTGCCTTCTCGCCTTCGAGGTTGGCCAGGATCACTTCCATGTCCTGGCCGAACTCCCACAGCCACCGCCGGCACGCGCCGCACGGCGGGGTCGGCGTCGGGGTGTTGGCGACGACCACGCGCTGCAGCTGGTGGACGCCCTCGCCAAGGGCCTTGAAGATCGCCACGCGCTCGCCGCACACCGTCAGGCCGTAGCTGGCGCTCTCGCAGTTGCAGCCGGTGACGATCCGGCCGTCCGGGCGCCTCCAGGGCGTGCACCCGACGAAACTTCGAGAACGGGGCGTGAGCCCGCTTCCGAGCATCGAGGGCGGCGTCGATCAGCCGCCGCGTGTTCGGGTCGCTCATGACGTCACTCCATCAGCACGCCGGCCAGCGAGGCGTTGACCAGGGTGGCGACGAAGCCGACGAACAGCGCCCGGAAGCCGAGCCGGGCCAGGTCGTGCCGCCGCTCCGGCGCGATGGCGCCGATGCCGCCGATCTGAATGCCGACCGAGGCGAAGTTGGCGAAGCCGGTCAGCGCGAAGGCGGCCAGGCGGTAGGATCGCTGGCTCATGAAGTCGGGAATCGCCTTGAACCCTTTTAGCTGCAAGTAGGCGTAGTGCTCGTTGATCGCCAGCTTGGAGCCGAGCAGGCTGCCGACCTTGTGGACGTCGCCGTGGTCCACGCCCATGAGGTACGCCGCCGGGGCGAAACACCAGCCGAACACCTTGCGCAGCGACAGGTCATCCGGCCAGCCGGCCAACATGTCGGTGGGCACCCCGAGCGCGAGCAGCCCCGGCTTGACCTGCCCCAGCAGGGCGTCGAACATGGCGACGAAGGCGATGAAGACGATGAGCATGGCGGCGACGTTCAGCGCCAGGTGAAGGCCGTCCTTCGTCCCCGCCGCGATGGCATCGACGCCGTTGACGTAGGGCGACTTCTCCTGGTGGGCGTGGACGGTGCCGGCCGTCTCGGGGGTGGCCGTCTCCGGCAGGAACAGCTTGGCCAGGTACAGGCTGCACGGGCAGGCCATGACGCAGGTGGTGATGACGGCCACCGGGTCGGCCCCGTAGTTGATGTACACGGCCATCATGCCGCCGGAGATGTGGGCCATGCCGCTGACCATGAGGGCGAACAGCTCGGAGTTGGTCATCCGGGGGACGTAAGGCTTGACGATCAACGGCGCCTCGGTCTGCCCCATGAACACGTTGGCCGACACCGACAGCGTCTCCGCCCCGCTCGTGCCCATCAGGTAGACCATGACCTTGGCCAGGGCGCGGACGAGCCACTGGAGCACGCCGTAGTGGTACAGGGCGGTGAAGAACGCCGACACGAACAGGATCGGCGGCAGCGCCTTGAAGGCGAAGATGAAGAGGAACTCTTTGCCCGGGTTCAGGGCGAGGTCGCCGGGGTTGGCGAGGTTGCCGAAGACGAACTGCGCCCCCTCGTCGGAGAAGCTGATGAACGCCTTGACCACGTCGCCGAGTCGCTCGAAGGCGGCGTAGACGGAGTACTCGGTGCCGTTGACAGTCCACTTCCCCTTCAGCACCAGCAGCGCGAGCAGCAGTTGCAGGGCGAAGCCCCAGCCGAGCGTGCGCCAGTTCACCGCCCGGAGGTTCGAGGAGAAGACGGCGATGAGCAGGACGAAGCAGGCGACGCCGAGAACGGCGCGGCCGCGTGGGCCGAGCGTCGTCTCGAAGAGGTAGGCGGCGCCGCCGAGGAGGAGGAGGACGAGGGCGAGACCAACGCGCCACCAGAGTGGCGTCGGAGGGGACGCGCCGACCAGGTCGTCGGGCTCAGCCTGTGGTTGTTCGGCGGCGGTCACGAAAGTTCCTCCAGGATCAACGGCGGCAGGTCCGGCGGGGCGTCGGCGATCGGGCACGCGCCGTCGAGCAGCGGCAGCGCCGCAGACAACCGGTCCGCGTCTCGGTAGTGCAGTACCAATAGGGCGTCGCCCTGGCGCACCAGGTCCCCGGGCCGCGCCAGCACAACCGCCCCCACCCCGGGTTGAATCCTGTCCTCGACGCGGTTGCGCCCCGCGCCGAGCTGCACCGTCGCCCGGCCGACGCGCTCGGCCTCCCAGCCCTGGACGTACCCCGGCCGGGCGGCGCGGATCACGTGCCGCTCCCGTGCCGACGGCAACAGGTCCGTGTCGTCCACGATGCGCGGGTCGCCGCCCTGCGCCTCGACCATCCGGCGGAACCGCTCCAGGCCCTGGCCCGAAGCCAGAGCCTGCCGCACCTTACGCCGGGCCTCGTCTAGCGTCTCGGCGGCCTCCCCGAGCCGCACCATCCTCGCCGCCAGCTCGCACGACAGGTCGCGGACGTCGTCGGGACCGGCGCCTTTCAGGACCTCGATACTCTCCTTCACCTCCAGCGCGTTTCCGACCATCCGGCCCAGCGGCGTGTCCATCGCCGTCAGCAGCGCCTCCGTCTTCACCCCGTTGGCGTTGCCGATGCCGATCAGCGACTTGGCCAGCGCCCGCGCGTCCTCGCGCGTCTTCATGAACGCCCCGGAGCCGCACTTCACGTCCATGACCAGGCCCCGGATGCCCTCGGCGATCTTCTTGCTCATGATCGACGCCGAGATGAGCGGGATGCTCTCGACCGTCCCCGTCACGTCGCGCAGGTGGTACAGGGCGCGGTCGGCCGGCGCGACGCGTTCGGTCGGGCTGATCATGACGCAGCCGACCTTCTCCAGCACCCGGCGCATCTCGGGCACGTCCAGCCGGACGCGGAAGCCGGGGATCGCCTCCAGCTTGTCCAGCGTACCGCCGGAGTGGCCCAGCCCGCGGCCCGACATCATTGGCACCAGCACGCCGCACGCCGCCGCCAGGGGGGCCAGGATCAACGACGGCTTGTCCCCGACGCCGCCGGTCGAGTGCTTGTCCACCGCGACGCCGGGTAGGCCGCGCCAGTCGAGCCGCTCGCCCGACTCGACCATCGCCCGGGTCAGCTCCGCCGTCTCGACCGTGTCCATGCCCCGCAGCACGATCGCCATCAAGAGCGCCGACACCTGGTACGGCGGCCAGAGGTCCGACGTGGCCCCGTGGACGAAGGCGGAGATCTCCTCGGCGGTCAGGGCGTGGCCGTCGCGCTTCTTGCGGATGATATCGACCGCGCGCATGTCCACCTCGGGCCGCCGGGGAGAGGATTGCGTTGCATCGCGGAGAGCGGGCGTCTACACTGAGGTTGTACATCTACGGGGGCGCCTCTGCCGTGTCCATCCTCCGCCACCTCCTGCTCGTCGCCATCACCCTACGGCTGCTAATGCCGCCGGGTGTTTGCGTCTGCAAGCTGTCGTCGCCGGCCGTCCACCTGCTCTGCCTGGCCCTGGGCGGCGAGCCCCCGGTCACCGCCCCTGAGCACGACGACCACGACCACCACCCTGGCTGTCCCGCGTCCGGCCTTTCCGAGGGCCTCGGCGTTCAGCCCGCGGCTGTCCACCTCGACCACCCCTCCCTAAGTTTGGACTGCCCTGTCCCGCCCTTTGGCCTGGCCCCGGACGCAACGGCTGAAACCCCTCTCGACCCCACCTCGTTGCCGCGATCGACGCCGCTCTACGTTTCGCGGTGCGCCTGGCTTCTCTGAGACTCAGTCTCAGTCTTACTCGCTCCGTTTCACCCAGCCCGAACTTTTCCCCTTCTCCCCGGCGGAGGGACGCCCTGGCGTCGCTCCCAGGCACGAAGGAGATCGCACATGTTCTCGGTGTTGCGCCGCCTGGCCTCGTGGGTTCCCACTGCCCTGGTCCTCGCCGGCCTGGCCGGCCTTGGGTGGTGGGGGGCGGCGACGGACTGGAAGCCGTCCCGCATGTTTCCCGGACTGTTTCCCGAGGCCACGGCCAAGGGCGCCAAGGCCGCCGCGGAGCCGGACAACCCGGCCACGTCCCCGGGGCCGATCGTCCTGGACTCGGAGCGATCCGCCGACCGCGCCGGGCTCGAAAGCGACGCCGCCCGGCGGCAGCCGGTCGCGCAGGTCATCGCCGCGCCGGCGGCGCTGGCGTTCGACCAGACCCGCTACGCCAGCCTGTCGGCCCGGGCCACCGGCACCGCCTACCGGGTTTCGCACTCGGCCGGCGACGTGGTGAAGGCCGGCGACGTGCTGGCGCTGGTCGCGTCGTCGGAGGTCAGCAAGGCCAAGGCCGACTTCCTCACCGCCATGATCCAGCACGAGATCAAGGCCCGCACGCTCGCCCGGGTCCAGGCCGCCTCGGCGGCGGTGCCGGAGCGGCAGGTCCGCGACGCCGAGCTGACTTTGCGCGAGGCGCGCGTGCAGCTGGTCAACGCCCAGCAGACCCTCCTCAGCCTCGGCCTGCCGCTGAAGTTGAGCGAGCTGCACGGCCAGCCCGACGAGGTGATCGCGGCCAAGGTGCGCGGCCTGGGCCTTCCCTCTGGGGTGGCCCGCGACGAGGACGCGCCGGCGAACCTGCTGCCGTTGACCGCCCCGATCGACGGCCTGGTCGTCCGCCGCGACCTGGTCGTCGGCGAGGCCACCGGGCCGGACAAGGTCGCCTTCGTCGTCGCCGACGTCAGCCGGCTTTGGTTGCTGATCGACGCCCGGCTGGAGGACGCGGATCAGCTCTCGACAGGCCAGCCGGTCACGTTCGAGTCGGCCACGGGTCAGGTCGCCGAGGGGGCACTCAAGTGGATCAGCGCCGAGGTGGACCCGAAGACGCGCACGGTGAAGGCCCGCGCCGAGGTCTACAACCTGGGCGGCCGGTTGCGGCCGGCGACGTTCGGGACGGCCCGCGTCCAGGTGCAGGCCAACGGCGGGGCGGTGACGGTGCCCTCGGGGGCCTTGCAGTGGGACGGGCACGGCCAGCGCGTCTTCGTCCGCCGCGACGGCAAGACGTTCGACCCGCGCCTGGCCCTCCCGGGCGCCAGCGCCGCCGGCCGCACCGAGCTGCTGGACCCGCGGACGCTGCTGGTGGCGGGGCTGGCCGGCTCGCCCGGCACGATGCTGACCTGGCTACCGGCCGCCGGGGCGGCCCTCGTCCCGGTCGGGCCGGGGGAGAAGGTCATCACCACGGGGAGCCACGTGCTGAAGTCGGAGATGCTAAAGAGCCGGATCGGCGGGGAGGATTGACGGCGGGACGCGCCTTGCGTGCGGCCGGCCCGCCTTCGATAATCTCGGAGGCAGCACCCGGACGGGAAAGGACGGCCCCACGATGAGGAAGCTCGCTTGGTCGGTCGTGTTGGTCGCGCTGGCGGCGCCGCTCGCCGAGGCGCCAGGGCAGGGGTTCGTGGCCGGCTTCGGCTACTCGCGCGGGCGGTTCCGTGCCGGGCTGGGGTTCCTTTGCGGGCCGATGTACTGCCGCGGGCCTGGCCCGTTCCCCCGTTGGGGTCCGCCCTGCCCGCCGTGGGTCCGCCCGGTCACATTCGTGTCGATCGTCGCCCCACCCCCGCCGCCGACCATCGTGCTCCCCCCTCCCCCGGCCCCGCCGCCGGAAGTCGTCGAGCCGGTACAGCCGCCGGCGCCGCCCCGGTCCCCAACCCGCCACCGGGAGGAGGCGAAGAAGAAGCCGGAGCGCGGCACGGAAGGTGCCCAAGCCTCCCGCCGCCAAGGCCGACCCGGGAGGAGGCACTCGGCTGCGCTCGGCCGCGAGGCGTTCCGGCTGGGCGAGTACGGCCGCGCCACCCAGCGGTTCCGCGAGGCGGCCCGGCTGCTCGGCCGCGACGGCCCCCCCTACTTCCTCCTCGCCCAGTCGCTGGCCGCCCAGGGCAAGTACCACCAGGCGTTCGACGCCCTCCAGGGGGGCCTGGCGCGGCGGCCGGACTGGCCGGCGTCGGGGTTCCGCCTGGTGGAGCTGTACGACGACGTCCTGGAGTACAGCGACCACCTTCAGACGCTGGAGGAGGCGGCCGCGCGGCACCCGGCCGACCCGGAGTTGCAGTTCGTTTACGGCTACGCCCTCTGGTTCGACGGCCGCCTCGATGAGGCCAGCGCCGCCTTCCGCCGCGCCCTGCCGCGCGCCGCCGACACCGGGGTGATCGACCTGTTTCTGCGGACGCTGCCGCCGGGCGAGACGCTGTGAGAAGTTTGGAGTGACTGATGCTGCTGTTGAGCTGCAACGGCCTGGAGCGAGGGTTCGACGCCGACCCGCTGTTCCGCAACGTCGGCTTCGAGCTGCACGCCGGCGAGCGGGTCGGCCTGGTCGGGCCCAACGGCGTCGGCAAGTCCACGCTGATGAAGATCCTCGCCGGGCTGGATAAGCCAGACGCCGGCGAGGTCCGATTCCACGCCGGGTCGCGGGTGGCGCTGCTGCGTCAGCTGCCGGTCTTCGAGGAGGGCCGCTCCCTGTTCGCCGAGGCGAAGACCGCGCTGGACGAACTGCTCGCCGCCCACGACGACATGATCCACACCGCGGAAAAACTCGCCGCGGCGACCGATGAGGCCGAGCGCAAGGCGCTGGCGGCGCGCTACGACCGGCTGCACGAGATGCTCAGCCACCACGACGCCTTCAACGTCGATCACAAGATCGAGGAGGTGCTCGACGGGTTGGGCTTCTCGCGGGAGGACTATCAGAGGCCGGTCGAGACGTTCTCCGGCGGGCAGCAGAGCCGGCTGATGCTGGCGAAGCTGCTGCTGTCGTCGCCGGACGTGATGCTGCTCGACGAGCCGTCCAACCACCTCGACATCGACACGACGCGCTGGCTGGAGGACTACCTCGTCCGCCAACCCGAGGCGATGCTGATCGTCAGCCACGACCGCTACTTCCTCGACCGGGTGGTGACGAAAGTAATCGAGATGCACCGAAACCGCATCAACGTCTACCCCGGCAACTTCAAGCAATACTGGCGGCTGAAGGAGGAGCGCTACGAGCAGGAGGTGAAGGCGTTCGAGTCCCAGAAGGAGTACATCGAGAAGCAGGAGGAGTACATCCGCCGCGTCCACTACGGCCAGCTGCACAAGCAGGCCGCCTCGCGCCAGAAGCAGATCGACAAGATCGAGCGGCTGGAGCGGCCGACCAAGATCGAGTCGCCCCACATGCACTTCGGCGGCGTCCAGCGGACCGGCGACGTCGTGCTGCGCGTGGAGGGGCTGACCATGAGCTACGACCGGCCGTTGTTCCGCGACCTGACGTTCGACCTGCCGCGCGGCCGGCGGCTGGGCATCATGGGCCCCAACGGCTCGGGCAAGACGACGCTGTTGCGCTGCATCCTCGGCGAGGAGAAGGCCGACGCCGGCCGCGTCGAGCGCGGGCACCTGGTGCAGATCGGCTACTACGACCAGCACCTGGAGATGCTTCCGACCGACAAGCCGGCCGTCCGCGCCGCCTGGCCCGACGACGACCCCGAGGCGGTCGAGCAGCAGGTGCGCGACCTGCTCGGCCGGTTCGGCATCCAGGGCGACCAGGTCTACCAGTCGGTCAGCCTGATGTCCGGCGGCGAGAAGAGTCGGGTCGCCCTGGCCCGGCTGGTGGCCCAGGGCGTCAACGTCCTCATCCTCGACGAGCCGACCAACCACCTCGACCTGTGGGCCTGCGAGGCCCTGGAGGACGCGCTGAAGGCCTACGAGGGCAC
>JAXMAW010000083.1:0-24614 GCA_046350195.1 Gemmataceae bacterium | reverse complement strand
GCGAAGCAGGGCAGCCTCATCGGGGTTGTCCTCGGAGCAGGCGGCAGCAGGCGGGGCAGGCAGGTGGGAGTGATGGGAACCGGAGCCGGCCACCATCACTAATAGGATCCTACCACGGGGGATACATGGCCGCCAGCGCGAAATGCAGCGTGGCGCAACTTTGACCACTTTGCTGAATAACCGGATTGTACCGTGCATGTTGGTCCGTCCGTGCTACAATAAGCTGACCTCGCACCAGGCGGGATCGTCCACCTGACCCTCAGGGCAGCCCCATTGACAGGGGGTGGGGGACGGTTTGGCCGGACGGCCTGTTTGGTTTGGAAGGGTAAACCCGGAAGCCCAGATACTGTCGGCGCTGCTGACCCGGGCAAGGAAGCAGGTCGCGTCAGCTTGGCCAGCCGCCTCACGCCAACGGCAGGCGACACCCCCTCATGACACCCGCACCGAGTATCGACCGGCAGAGGTTTCTCGCCAACCTGCGCCAGAGCGGGCTGGTGAGTGATTCCGATTTCGCCTCCTTGGCCGCGCTCCAGCCCAGCCTGACCGGCGGCAAGCCGTACGCTCACCTGCTCATCGACCGAGGCGTCCTAACCCGCTTCCAGGCGGAGCGGCTCCTCGCCGGGCGGACCACCGGCTTCAACCTCGGCCCGTACCGCATCCTGGACCAACTCGGCCAGGGCGGCATGGGCCGTGTCTACAAGGCCGAGCACCGCTCGATGAAGCGCGTCGTCGCGCTGAAGGTGCTGGCCAACAACGTGCTCCAGACCGAGCGGGCGATCCAGCTCTTCCTTCACGAGGTCCGCGCCGTCGCCGTCCTGCAACACCCCAACATCGTCAGCGCCTACGACGCCAACGAGGTGGACGGCAAGTACTACCTCGTGCTGGAGTACGTGGACGGACCGAACCTCGACCAGCTCGTCCGCCGCGAGGGCGTCCTTGCGGTCGGCCGGGCCTGCGACTACATCCGCCAGGCGGCGATCGCCTTGCAGTTCGCCCACGAGTTGGGCATGGTCCACCGCGACATCAAGCCGGCCAACATCCTGCTCCAGTCGCGCGGGGCCGGGACGGAGCAGGGCCTGGTCAAGGTCAGCGACTTCGGCCTGGCCCGCCTGGCGGCCCCGGTCGGCGTGCCGGGATCCGAGTCGGGGCCGGCGACGATCTACACCCGCGACAACACCGTCATGGGCACGCCGGATTACCTCTCGCCGGAGCAGTCGCGCGACCTCCACCAGACCGACATCCGCAGCGACATCTACAGCCTCGGCTGCACGCTCTACTTCCTGCTGACCGGTCAGGTGCCCTTCCCCGGGGGCAACGGGGTGGACAAGATCATCCGCCACGCCACCGAGACGCCGGCTCCCATTAGCGACTTCCGCGGCGACGTGCCGGAGCAGGTGGTGGCCATACTTAATGTGATGATGGCCAAGCGCCCCGACGACCGCTTCTCGACCCCGGCCGAGCTGGCCATGGCCTTGGACCCGTTCGCGGTTACCCAGCCGCCCCTCGCCTGGCCGCTGAAGCCGCCCTCGGGCGAACTGGTCCCGGTGGACCGCTCGACGGACGAGCTGGCGGCGCTGGACGCCACCAAGGCCGGGGCGGTCGGCGACAACCCGAACGCCGACGGCCCGTCGAAGATTATCGTCCTGCCGCGCCGCCAGGAGGCCGGGAAATCCAGCCCGGTGGTTTCGGTGGTGACCGCGGTGGCGTTGGTGCTGCTGGCGCTGATCGCGACGCTCGTGCTGCTCGTCGGCAGGAATTGACGCCCTTACCACAGGCGCGGGTTATCCCTTCCGGGGCGGATCGGGAGCCGCGGCGTTGGTGTGAAGACGGGAAGTCTGCGCGGTTTGCGAGACGTTCCTCGGGCGAACTGGTATCCTCGCTGGAGAGGGCGTTTCTTCGCCCTTCCCGTCCGTGAGTGTACCCGTCGGCGAGAGCATCGAGACATGACCCAGCCAAAGCCTCGTGTCGTGGGCCCCCCGTTCCCGCGGTGGGCGGCCTTCGTCCTGAGCCTGCTGATCCTGTACCACCTCGGCTGCGTGGCGCTGAACGCCATGGCGGCGACGAGCGGGCCGTGGCCCGGCATGGAAGGCCCGGACATGGCCCTGCCTCCCCAGGGGGTCGCCCTCGCCCACGAGAAGGCGGCCATGCCGTACCTGAAGGCGATCAAGCAGACGCACAACTACCACTTCCGCACCAACCACGGCAACGTGCACGAGGCGTACCTGAAGGTGCGGTTGGTCGATGCGTCCGGCGCCGAGGTCAAGGAGTTGCGGTTCCCCGACCCGAAGGCGCCGGCGGCGGTCCAGCGGCGGCAGGAGGCGCTGGTGCGCTGGCTGGTCGACGACCAGCCGGTGCAGCCGAAGATGACCGAGGGTGTCGCCGCGCCGGGGCAGCTGGCCCCGACGCTGACGGTCTGGGACAACCCGCAGGGCGAGCCGCGCTCGCTGGTGCTGACGCAGATCCTGGAGAACGAGGTCAAGCGCGACCAGCCGACGTTCCGCCCGTCGCCGTGGTCGCTGGTCGTCGTACGGTCGCTGGTGCGCCACCTCTGCCGGGCCAACGACGCCGACGGCGCCGAGGTGCACCGCTTTAGCCGCGAGCCGGTGCCGCACCGCATCCTGATGGAGCGGGACGCGCAGATCGAGACGAGCGAGCTGAAGAGTTTCTACGGGAGGATGTCGAAATGACCCCCTCGCCGAAGGTCGTCCCGCCGGAGGAGAAGGGCGGGCTGTTCGCCGGATGGAACCGCTTCTGGTTCGCGCCGACCGACGCGTTCGGCCTGCACCTGGTCCGCGTGGCCACCGGTGTGCTGCTGCTGGCGTGGCTGCTGCCGTTGGCCGGCCAGGTCGAGCCGCTGTTCGGGCTGCAAGGGTGGTTCGACCACCAGGCGTTCGTCGAGGCGAGGCGGCTCGACCCAATGTCGGTGCCCAAGCCGATCGCCCGCGACAACTGGTCACTGCTCTACCTCGCAGGCAAGAGCGGCGCCGCCCTCCAGGCGATGTACTGGGGGTCGATCGCCGTGCTGGCGCTGTTCACGCTGGGCATCGCCACCCGGCTGACGGCCCCGGCGGCGTGGGTCGTGGTCGTGTCGTTCACCGCGACGCCGCTGTTCGACGAGGAGGTCGATCCGGTCCTGCACATGCTGACGTTGTACCTGGCGGTCGGCTACCTGCTGCTGGGCCAGTGGAGTTGGCGGCAGAGCCTGTTCGGCCGGCTGTTCGGGTCGTCCGACGGCATGCTGTTCTCGCGCCTCTTGCGCAAGGCACCGCCGGCGCCGCCGAGCGTCGGGGCGAATCTGGCGCTGCGGCTGTTGCAGGTCCACTTCGCCGTCCTGGTCGTGACGACCGGGCTGACGAAGCTGCAAATCGGCGAGTGGTGGTCGGGCGTGCCGCACTGGTACAACATCTTCTCCCCGATGACGGCGACGATGGAGCGCATCCGCCAGGTCGCCCCGGACCCGCCGTGGTTCTTCGCCCAGCTCAACGTGCTGGCCTACGCCACCCTGGCCTGGCAGATCTTCTTCCCGACGTTCGCCTGGCGCGGCGGCTGGTGCCGGCTGCTGCTGCTGGGTGGGGCCGTGGCCGGTTGGCTCGGCCTGGCGCTACTGTACAAGCTACCCCTGTTCGGCCCGGCCTTCGCGATCGGCTGCATGGCCTACATTTCCGGCCGCGAATGGGGCTTGCTCGGCCAGGCGCTACAGCGGGTCTCGCCGCTGCGCCGGCTGGGCGAGGTGCTGCCTGACGTTCCCGATCCCACCTGGTCGGCCTCCCGGGCCGGCTCGCTACAGGCCACGAGGGAGCGATGACCATGAGAACGATTCAATGGCTCGGGTTGCCGCTGTTCGCGGCCCTGGTGGCGGTCGGCCTGTCGTGCGCCCCGATCGAGCCCTCGCCGGACGGCGAGGGCTCGCCGGAGGGCAAGCCGGACGCCGTCGCCTATCCCGTTTTCGACTCGCCGTTGGAGGATAAGACAAAACCCCTCCCGGAAGTCCCGCAAAGCTTGCAGAAGCGGCTCGAGGCGGCGGTGAACAACATCCGCGCCCGCAACCTGACGTTCAACAACGGCTTCTGGACGATCTTCCACGGCATCCTCGGCCTGGGGCCGGGCCTGGAACTGGTCGATCCCAAGACGAAGGAGCGCGTCAAGGCGCTGGACCACATTAGCCAGGGCCACACCCTCAAGGGGCTGGTGTTCAAGCCGAAGTTGAAGGGGGTGCTCGGCGTCGAGGTCGTCTCGACGCAGGACGGGCTGGGCCAGGGCCACCAGGACCAGTTCATCGCCGAGATGGCCCAGTGGAGCATGCCGGCCGACCGGAAGTTCCGCATCGACGACAAGGAGTACACCTTCCTGGACTTCGTGAACTTCAGCCAGGGCAACGCCAGCGTCAACAAGAGCCAGGAGCTGAGCTGGACGATCATCGTCGTCGGCCAGTACAAGGGGCTGGACGTCGAGTGGAAGAACCTGGCCGGCGAGAAGCTGCACTTCGACGACATCGTTCGCTACGAGCTGAACCAGTCGGTCGAGAACGCGGCCTGCGGAGGGACGCACCGGCTGTTCGGCCTGAGCTGGGTGTACCACATGCACCTGGGCAAGGGCGGCAAGGCGGAGGGCGTCTGGCAGGGCGTCGCCGACAAGACCGCGAAGTACCGCGAGCTGGCGAAGAAGTTCCAGAACCCCGACGGGACGTTTTCCACCAACTTCTTCAAGGGTCCGGGCAACGACAAGGACAAGAACCTCCGCATCAACACGACCGGGCACATCCTGGAGTGGCTGGCCCTGGCGCTGTCGGATGAGGAGCTGCGGCAGCCGTGGGTGCAGGAGGCGGTCAGCGCGCTGTGCTTGCAGATCCTCGACCTGCAGGGCGCGGCAATCGACGGCGGCGGCATGTACCACGCGGTCCACGGCCTGCTGATCTACTACGCCAGGGTGTTTGACCGCAAGTTCTGCCCGCCGGAGTTGATGGTCCCGCTGCCGCCGGGTTGGAAGAAGGTGTGAGGAATATCGGTCCCCTCGGAGGCGCCCGCGGCAGATGCCCGTGCGCCTCCGTTCCTTACCCCCCGTAGCGCTCTGAGAGGACTTCTCCCATGGAAACTCCAGCGCGAGAGTGTGGTCCCATGCCGGATTTTGAAACGAGAACGGCCACTCCGCCAAGGAGGGGGGAGGGAGAGGAACTCGGGTTCTTCAAGCTACGAGTCTGGCAGGGAATGCCCCTATCGGTCTGGCTTCCGCTGCTCGTGCGCAACCACTGCGCCGTCTCGCCCTCGCGCATCCTCCAGGCGGTCCGGATGACCGTCTTTTCCGCCTTCAACTCCCTCCTCCACGGGGCTGACCGTCTCTTCTACGGCCGGCGCGTCGCGCGGACCCCAGTGCCGGACAACCCCCTGTTCATCCTCGGTCACTGGAGGACCGGCACGACGCTGCTGCACGAGCTTCTGGCGCTGGACGGGAGGATGGCGTCCCCGACGACGTACCAGTGCATGGCGCCCCACCACTTCCTGCTGACGGAGGACGTGATACCGCGCCTTTTCCGCCGCCTGCTGCCGCGGCGCCGGCCGATGGACAACGTCGCGGTCGGATTCGACCGCCCCCAGGAGGACGAGTTCGCCCTGTGCAACCTCGGCGCCCGGTCGCCGTACCTGCGATGGATGTTCCCCAACAGGCCCTGCCCGTGGGACAACTACCTGGGGCTGGAAGGCCTGTCCCCGGAGGAGGAGCGACGGTGGGGCGAGGCCCTGACCGGGTTCGTCCGCCGGCTCGCCTACCGCGGCCGGCGGCGGGTCGTGCTTAAGTCGCCGCCCCACACCGCCCGGGTCGGCCAACTGATGAAGTTGTTCCCCCGCGCCCAGTTCATCCACCTGGTCCGCGACCCGTACATCGTCTTCCCCTCGACCCTGTACACCTGGAGGCGGCTTTGGACGTCTCTGGGGCTCCAGGTGCCGCGCTTCGAGGGACTGGAAGAGTACGTCCTGGAGACGTTCGAGCGCATGTACCGCTGTTTCGAGCGGGACCGCCACCTCTTGGGCCGGGATAACCTGTACGAGATGCGTTACGAGGACCTGGTGCGCGACCCGGTGGGTGAGGTCCGGGCCATGTACCGGGGACTTGGGCTGGGCGACTTCGCCCCGGTCGAGCCGCGGCTGCGCGAGTACGTGTCGGGGGCCAGAGACTACCGGACGAACAAATTCCAGCTGCCCCAGCGACTGCGCGACGCGATCGGCCAGCGCTGGGCGGGCTACATCGACCGCTACGGCTACGCCCGGCCGGAGGCCGTCCCGGAGGCGGAGCCCGCGGGGATGAGGTGAGGCGAGGCATGGCAGAGAGCTTCCGCAACCGGGCCGTCCTGATCACCGGCGCGTCCCAGGGCATCGGCCGCGAACTGGCCCTCCAGTTGGCGTCCGAGGGCGCCCGCCTGGTGCTCGCCAGCAGGAATTCCGGGCCGCTGGACGAGGTCACCCGGGAGTGCATCGCCCGCGGCGCGGAGGCCGTCGCGGTCCCCGCCGACCTGGCCGAGCAGGCGGCTTGCCGCGAGCTGGTGTCGGCGGCGGTGAAGGCGTTCGGCCCCCTGGACATGGTGATCAACAACGCGGGGGTGTCGATGTACGCCCCGTTCGCATCGGTGCGCGACCCGGCGATGGTCGAGCGGATCGCCCGCGTGAACTACCTCGGCCCGATGTACCTGACGTGGTACGCGCTGCCGCACCTGCGGCAGACGCGCGGGCGGATCGTCGCGGTCGCCAGCCTGGCGGCCAAGTTCCCCGGGCCGGGCGGCACCGGCTACGTGGCCAGCAAGTGGGCCATGGCCGGGTTCTTTGAGTCGCTGCGGACGGAGCTTCGCGGGGACGGCGTGAGCGTGACGACGGCGTACCCCGGGTTCGTCCGGACGGGGATCTATACGAGGTTCCTCAACGGCGAGGGCGTCCCGGGGCCGGACATGACCGCGCGGGTGCCCCGCCTGGCGATGATCTCGGTCGAGCGCTGCGCGGCCCGGGTCCTTGCCGCAGCCCGCCGCCGTCGTCGCTCGGCGATGCCGACGGTCATGGAGCGGATGATCCTGGCGGTGAACCGGCTGGCGCCTCGACTGGTGGAGTTCTTCTGGCAGCGGACGCTGGCCCGGGACTTCCCCCCGGCCGCCGAGGCTCGGGGGTAGGCCCTGCGGCGATGGTCAAATGTGGGTGTCCCACACGGTCCGCGGCGCCTTGTCCTCCTCGGCGTGGTTCAGCCACTTCTGCCGCACCTGCTGCTCCAGCGGCACGAACTTGCCGCTGAGCGGGTCGTAGCTCTCGACCAGCCCCTTCTCGAAGTGGTACACCCAGCCGTGCAGCCGGAGCGTCCGCACCGCCAGCGCGTCGCGCACCGCCGGGTGGCTTTTCAGGTGCTCCAGCTGCACCAGCACGTTCTCCTTGATCGCACGGTCGAGTTGCTCCTCCGGAGAAAGCGCCCCCGCCGCCTGAACACGCGGGAGCACCTCCTGGGCGTGGGCCAGCCAGCCGGCGACGCTGGGCAGCCTCTGTAGGGCCTGCGGCTCCAGCAGACCGTGCATCGCCCCGCACTTCGAGTGGCCGCACAGGATGATGTCGCGGACCCGGAGCTGGACGACGGCGTACTCGATGGTGGCGGCCTCGGCCCACGGGCCGGCCCCGTGCGGCGGGACGAGGTTGCCGGCGTTGCGCAGGATGAACAGCTCGCCCGGCTCGGTCTGCGTCAGGCCGGAGGGGGTGATCCGCGAGTCGGAGCAGGTGATGAACAGCGCCAGCGGCTTCTGGCCCTTGCCGAGCTGTTCGTAAAGCGCTCGCTTGCCGCCGAATACCCGCTTCTGGAACTCGAGCACACCCTGGATGATCCGCGTCATCGTCGCCGTCTCCCGCCTGGCATGTTGCTTCCCGGGCCCGCACGCTAGAATAGCACAACCGACCGGAGGCCACGGCGAGCGTGAGGACCATGATAGGCCCCGGGCGTGGCGGGGAGGAGCAGAGCGACCAAGGCCATGTCGAACACCCCACCCTGCCCCACCGCCGAGCAGATCGACGACCTGCTGGCCAACCGCCTACCCGCCGCCGAGGCCGACGCCCTCCGCCGCCACCTCACCACCTGCCCGGCCTGCCTGGGGGAGCGGTCGAATGGTGCCCCGTGTGGGGCCAAGACTCCGACGTACCCGTTCCTCTCGCCGCCGCGGACCGAGGGGGAGTTGGGCTGGCTCGACGGGCACCGTATCCTGGGGTTGCTCGGCGAAGGGGGCATCTCGATTGTCTTCGACGCCGAGGACACCCAGCTCGGTCGCCGGGTCGCGCTGAAGGTACTCAGGCCTCGCATGTCCGACCCGGTTACGAGGGAGCGTTTCCTTCGCGAGGCACGGCTGATCGCAGGCCTACCCCACGAGCACATCGTCACCGTGTTCCGGGTCGGCGAGGAAAACGGGGTGCCGTACCTGACCATGGAGCGGTTGGAAGGGGCGTCGCTGGAGGACCGCCTGCGCCGTGACCGCTGGCTGCCGCTGGCCGAGGCGCTGGCACTGACGCGCGAGGCGGCCGAGGGGCTAATCGTTGCCCACGAGGCAGGCCTGGTTCACCGCGACATCAAGCCGGCCAACCTCTGGCTGGAGACGCGGGGGAGCCGGTTTCGTCGCGTCAAGCTGATCGACTTCGGCATCGCGCGGATGGTCAACCAGGACGCCGGGCTGACCGCGACCGGCCAGGTGCTCGGCACGCCGATGTACATGTCGCCGGAGCAGGCCAGCGGCAGCCCGGTGGACGGGCGGACCGACCTGTACAGCCTCGGCAGTGTTCTTTTCCACATGCTGACCGGCCGGCCGCCGTTCGACGGCCGCGAGCCGAACACGATGGCGCTGTTGCACGCGATCATCACCGGCGAGGCGCCCAAGGTGAGCGAGGTCGCGCCCGCCCTCCCCGGCGCCGTGGCGGAACTGATCCAACAGCTACTGGCCCGCGACCCCGACAGCCGACCGGAGAACGCCCGCGTGCTGGCCGAGCGGCTCAGGCGCCTGGAAGAGACCGTTGGCGCCGAGGTCGTACCGCCGCCCCCGCCCACGGCGGCCCCCGCCGCCCGCCGACTGGTGCGGCGGCCGGGCGTCCTCGGCATCTGGCTCGGCATCCTCGCCATCGTCGCGGCGATGCTCGTCAGCGCCGCGGCGCTGTGGTCGAAGCTGTCGCACCACCCGGCGGGGAAGATCAAGCTGGGGCTGCTGCACTCGTTCACCGACGGCATGGCGGTCCACGAGCGGCCCGTCGCGCAGGCGACGCGGTTCGCCGTTGAGGAGATAAACGAGAAGGGCGGCGTGGCCGGCCGGCTCATTGAGGTCGTACAGGAGGACGGCCGGTCGAGCGAGGACACGTTCGCCGAGAAGGCGCGGTTGCTGATCGAGGAGCAGGGGGTGGAAGTGGTGTTCGGCTGCTGGTCGTCGTCGGCCCGCAAGCGCGTCGAGGAGGTCTGCCGCCGGCACGACCGGCTGCTGTTCTACCCGGCCATGAGCGAGGGGCTGGAAACCTCGCCGAACGTCGTCTACCTCGGTGGCGTGCCCAACCAGACCGTCGTACCGCTGGTCGAGTGGGCCTCCCGGCGCAAGAACAAGACGAGGTTCTACCTGATCGGCACCGACTCGGTGTTCTCCCACGCCGTCAACGAGATCCTCAAGGACAGGATCGCCGACCTCGGGGGCAAGGTGGTCGGGACGCACTACGCCCGCGCGCGCGAGGCCGACTTCGCCAAGGCCATCGGGGAGATCGCCGGCGGCAAGGTCCACATGGTGATCAACACGCTCGACGGGCACAGCAACCACGCCTTCTGCACGGGGATGCGGGCCGCCGGCCTGACCCAGGACAAGGTCTCGACGGCGTGGGTGACCCTGAGCGAGGCTGAGTTCTCGACGTTCAACGCCAAGGAGATCGCCGGGGACTACTCGGTCGGCTGCTACTTCGAGCGGTTGCCGACCAGGTCCAACGCCGAGTTCGTCGAACGATTCCGAAAGAAGTACGGCCCCGGCGAGCGGGTCAACGACTCCATGGAGACCGCCTACTTCGGGGTGTACCTGTGGAAGAAGGCGGTGGAGAAGGCGGTGGAGAAGGGCGGGACGGCGGACCTGGCCACCCTGCGGGAGGCCCTACGGGGCCTGGGAGTGGACGCCCCGGAGGGCGAGGTCCACCTGGACCGGGACAACCAGCACGCCTACCGGCGAGCACTGGTGGGCGAGATTGTCGAGAGCCGCATCGGGCTGGACTTCAAGATCATCGACTCGTCGTTGGAGCCGCTGCACCCTGACCCGTTCCCGCCGGGCCGGTCCGAGGAGGCTTGGGGGGAATTCCTCGCCAAGCTGAACAAGAGGTGGGGCGGCCGGTGGGCCAACCCGCGCTGAACCCCGGGCCCCCCCGCCCTCGATATCGGGGTTTGTTGGTGAGAGGGGGAGGGAGAAGGGCCGACTCCGTGATTGATTACGACCGTAACAACTGGTGGCGCACCTGCTTCGCCTGGCGAGGCACGGTGCTGCCGCACGTCCTCGACCGCGTCGGGCTACTGACGGCGTTCTGCCTGCTGTTCTACGTGCTGAACGAGCACGTCCTGGACAAGCACTCCCGGCTGAACGAGTTCGACCCGCTGGGGCACTCGGTGCTCGGCGTGGCGCTGAGCATGCTCATCGTCTTCCGAACCAACTCCGCCAACAGCCGGTTCTGGGAGGCCCGGTCTCACTGGGGGATGGTCGTCAACTGTAGCCGAAACCTCATCCGCATGGGGGCGACCTATGCGGGGCCGGCCGAAGACCTGGCCCGGCTCGTGTCGGCCTACGTGTTGCTGGTCAGGGAGCAACTCCGCGACAACTTCGACACCACGCCGATCCGCCACCTGGTGCCCGGCCGGGTGATGGCGCGGCTGGAGGGGGTCAAGAACCCGGCCCACATCCTGGCGGGTTTCATGAGCGAGTGGGTCGCCACCCGCCTCGCCGAGGGGCGGCTTAGCGCCATCCTCGCCGCTCGGATGGAGGAGCTGATTGGCCTCCTGGTCGATAACCAGGGGGCGTGTGAGAAGATCCACAAGACGCCGCTGCCGTTCGTCTACGCGGCCCTCATCAAGCAGGTGCTGCTGTTCTACCTGGCCACGCTGCCGTTCGTGCTGGTGCCGAAGATGCACTTCCTGGCGCCACTGGTCGTCGCCGGCGTGTCGCTAGGGATGCTCGGCATCGAGGAGGCCGGCGTCGAGATCGAGGACCCGTTCCGGCTCGACCCCAACCACCTTCCGCTGGACGCCATCTGCGAGATGATCCGACGCGACGCCGACGACATGGCCGCCGGCCCGCGGCATTGACCCTTGTCCGCGGCGAGGGGTCAGGAGTAGAATGCGGGCATGAGGGTGATCCGCTACCTCCTGACGCTGACGGCCTGCGTGCTGCTGGCCCTGCCGACCGGCTGGTGCTGCCTGCTGGCACTCACGGCCCCGGCGACCGCGCTGGTCACGGCGAAGGTCAACGCCGAGCGGTGCGGCTCGTGTTGCACGCACCAGGAACCGGGTGAGGACGAAGCGCCGGCGCGGGTGCCGATGAGCTGGTGCTGCTGCGACAACCTCGTGGCCCTCCGAAAGGACGGCCCGCCGGACCAAACGCCCGACCTCGTCGTCGCAGCCTTGCCCCAGCTGAGTCAGCCGCTCGCCCCCGAACCCCAAACCACAAGCGCGGCCCCGCTTTGCCTGTCTCCGCCGCGCCCGCTTCATGTCCTCCGGTGCCTCTGGTTGTGCTAGACCGCGGACCGGCCCGATCGGTATCGTGGTGTCGTTTCGTCGTGTGTCTGCGTAACCATCACTGGAGATGATCATGTTCAAGCTGCTGTTTTCGTTCGTCGCAATCGTCGCCCTCGTCACCGCCGGCGGCGCCGCCTACGTGTACCACCACGGCTGCCCGCTGTCCGGCTGCTGCACCGCCAACGCGGCCTGTTGCGACGCCGTCGAGGATTGCTGCACCGACTGCTGCACGCCCACCTCGCCGTGCTGCCCGGATAGCGCGTGCTGCGACAAGGACTGCTGCGTCGAAGGCGCCGCCTGCTGCAAGGCCGGCGCGCCGTGCTGCGGCGAGAAGGAGAAGGCGCCAGCCTGCTGCACCGAGAAGAAGTAAGGCGATTGCGTGACTGCCGAGCCAGCCGCTCCCGCACACCGCGGGGGGCGGCTGGTCATTTTTTGCCGATCTGCTATCCTGCTCGGATGTCGCCATCGCACCCCGAGGGAGATCGACCATGGGATACAACCGCTCCGGCCACACGCGGATGAAGCGCCTCAAGCGGCGCAAGAAGCACATGGAGCAGCTCGTCCGCAAGGCGGCGAAGCAGGAATCGACCCAGCCAGCCGCCTCGAAGTAATCGAGGGTTAGCGACGCTTCGTAGAGGCGTTCCGGCGCGCACCGGCGAAGCGTCGCTAACCACCCGTCACACGTCCTTGCACTTCAGGAACCACCACGTCAGCGCCAGTAGCGCGATCAGTTGTCCCGCCATCGCCAGACAGGGCAGGCCGATCCCGTCCGCGTAGTCCACGTACCCCGGGAAGTCTTCCGCCAACTCGTGCGCCCCGAGGTGGATGGCCCGGTACGCCCAGTACACCGGCGAGAGGAGCATCGCCAGCCAGTGCAGGGCCCCCTGCTCCACCGACAGGATGCCGCCCCCGAGGATCATCTGCGGGATGAGCACGTAAGGCAGCAGGGCGTTCGCCCGGTCCGGGCTCGACACGCAGGCCGACAGCAGCAGGCCAAGCGCAACGCCGACCGCCGCCAGCACCGACAGCACACCGAATTGCGCCGCATAGCCGAGCATGTGCTCCGCCGGAGGCACGCTGTGGCCGGTTAACGTTCGCGCCAATACCTCCAACGCCCCGTACACCAGGAGCATCAGCACGCCGGCGTGAAGGATGGTGATCACGGACAGGACGAGGAACTTGCTCGCCAGGTACGGGGCGATGCGCAGGTTGACCGCCCGCTCCCGGCTGTAGATCGCCTCCTCCTTGACGATCTCCTTCGCCGCGTTGTTGCAGCCGAACCACAGCACGATCATCGACAGGATGAACAGCAGCATGTAGGTGAAGCGCGGATTCACCCCCTCGGCGCGCGGGACCACCGAGCCTTGCACCCTCAGCAGTCGGTCGCTGAACTTCGCCTCGTGCATGTGCCGGACGCCCCGGACCAGGTCGGCGGCGGTCATCGTCATCGGCTCGCCGTCCGCGGTGAACGTCAACTTCGCCTGCTCCAGCGCGGCGGCCTCGGCGGGCGACAGGTCCCTGCGCAACAGCCGCCGCATCCGGATGACAACGGCGGTCGCGTCGAGGTCGGCCGGCCGGCCGGCGACCTCGAGTTGTATCGATCGCAGAGCCTCCTTCTGCTGGTCGGTCAGCGGGCGGTCACCGTCGAGCAGCTCGCCCAGCGCCCGGCTCGCCCGAAGCGCCTGCCGCTCCTCCGGCGTCAGCGGGCGCAACAGTGGCATCTTCCGGTCGAACTCCTGGCCGACGAAGCCGATCAGCAGGAAAAGAGCCACGACCGGCGCCTGCCACAAGAGCAGCCGCAGGCCGCGCTGGTCGCCGCGGAGCAGCTCCAGGTAGCGGGCGGTCAACACGCCGAGCTGGTTCCACGCCTCCTCGACCGGCGTCAGGAGGTCGCGAAAGCGGAGTTTGCGGACCTCTAAATGACGGAAGTAGTCCGCCAGCGGCGGGAAGCGGCTCTCGACGAACTTGCGGCTCTCGGCGAGGACGGCCTGGAAGCCGCTGCGCTCCTGCGGCACGTCGGCGTCCGGCGGAGGCCCCGGCGGGGGCGCCTCGGCGAGGCGGTCGGCGACGAACTCGCGGTACAGCGAGCAGCCGGCGAACTCGGCCTCCCACGCCGACAGGTCGCGCTCGCCGAGGCGGTCGTAGATCTCGCTGATCCGCTTCACCTTGAAGTAGCGTGGCGCCTCCGCCGGCGGGCCGAGGTAGACCAACTTGCCGCGGGCCAGCACCAACGCGAGGTGGCAGCGCTCGACGTTATCGACGTTGTGCGTGATGCAGAGGATCGACCGGCCCTCGTCGGCCAGGTGGCGGAACAGCCGCATCATCCGCGCCTCGGTGCCGGCGTCGAGGCCGCTGGTCGCCTCGTCGATGTAGAGCAGCGCGGGCTGACCGAGCAGCTCGGCGCCGAGGCTGACGCGCTTGATCTGCCCGCCGGACAGGTTGGCGATCAGCGTGTCCCGGTGCGGGACCAGTTCCATCTCCTGGAGCACGCCCTCGATCCGGGCCCGCAGTTCCTCCGGGGCGATGTCCGGCGGGAGGCGCAGCTTGGCGGTGTAGTGGAGCGCCCGCTGCACCGTGAGCTGGGTGTGGACGATGTCGCGCTGCGGGACGTAGCCCAGCGACATGCGGAAGCTGTCGAAGTGGCGGTAGAAGTCCTCGCCGTTGGCCAGCACCTGGCCGCCGGTCGCCCGGCGGCGGCCGTTGAGGCAGTCCATCAGCGTGCTCTTGCCGGAGCCGGACGGCCCCAGCAGGCTGACGAACTCGCCGGGGTTCACGACCAGGTTAATGTTGTCGAGCAGCTTGCGCGAGCCGCCGCCGGGAAGCGGGATGACCTTTTCCAGCCCGCGCGCCTCCAGCCGCAGCGCCTTGCTGTTGTCCAACGAGTGCAGGACGCCGTGCGTGACCGACAACAGGAACGGCCCGATGCCGATGCGGTCGCCGTCCTCGACGCGGGTCGGCTCGGCGATGCGGCGGCCGCCGAGCCACACGCCGTTGACGCTGGACAGGTCGGAGACGTACAGGCCGTCGTCGCGCCTCTCGATGCGGGCGTGGTAGCGGGAGACGTTGGGGTGGGCTAGGTGGAGGTCGCAGTCGGAAGCGCGGCCGACGACGACGCGGGACTTGGCGCGAAACAGGGCATTCACGTCAAAATTCTGCTGCCGCGGGGCGCGCGTGCTGACCTGCGTGCCGGTCATCATGACCGTGGCGTCGGCCGGGGCGAGGCGCTTGCCGCACTGCTGGCAGAAGTTGCCGTCGGGCGGGTTGTCGGGCGCGGCAGTGAGGGCAAGGGGTCATCGGTCCGGCCTCGCGGCCAGCCGGGCCAGCGCCTCCTTCGCCTCGCGCGTCAGGCGCGAGTCCGCCCCCTTGGCGAGCACCTCCAGCAGCGCCTTCGCCTTGGCGTCACCCATCCCCTCTAGGACCTCGACGGCGCGCACCTCGCGGACGCGATCCGGTACCGTGGCTGGCCCGTCAAGGTTGGCCAGCAGCCGCGTCACGGCCCGCCGCACCTCGGCGCTGCGGGTCGCCTCAAGCGCCTTGCTCAGGTACGGCCCTGCCTGCATGTCGAGGGCCTCCAGCGCCTCCGCGGCCTTGCGCCGATCCGCTGCCGTGTCCGCTTCCAACTCGTCGAGCAACCTGCGGACGGCCTTCGCGTCCACGGCGCCGGCCGGCGCGATCTTCGTGGCAAACAACCGCAGCGCCACGGGCGGGTGTTCGCGCAGCCACGCCACGGCGCGAAAGGCCTTCTCGCCGTCCTCCGACGCCAGGGCGGCCCACAGTTCGTCCTCAGGCAGAGTGTCGGCGGTGAGTGTCCTTGTGCGTTTCAAATGGTTCATGTCCCAAACTAACGCGGTGCCGTCCCCGCTGGCCGTGACCAGCGTCCGGCCGTCTGGCGCGAAGGCGAGGTCGAGGACACCGTCGTCGTGGCCCCGGAAGACACCGACGGGCTTGCCAGTCATGTCCCAGACGCGCACGTCCTCCGCGCAGACGGCGGCGAGCAGCCGGCCGTCCGGCGAGAAGGCGATCCGGGCCGGCGTGTTTGCCATGAGAACCGGGACCGTCCCGGCGAGGGCGAAATCATCGACGGCTACCGGGCCGACGCCCCCCCAGCGCACGACGACCTCGAAAACCGGCTGGGCGTGGCCCAGTCGGTAGACCTTTACCACCCCATCGGCGCTGGCCACTGCCAAGTGCCGCCCGCGCGGGCAGAACGCCGCCCCGACCGGCAGCTCGCAGGCGATGACTTGGCGTGCGCGGCCGGTGGCGAACTCGAAGACCCGGGCCCTGGCATCAACGACGTCCAGTAGCGCGAGCGACCGTCCGTCGGCCGACCAGGCCAGGGCCGGGATGGCGTTAGGGTCGCCGTCGGTCTTCCAGTTCCGCCGTGCCTTACCCGTTTGCAGGTCGCGGACGTCCACTGCCCCGCCACTCTGCGTCACCACCCAGCGGCCGTCCGGACTGAACTGCACGCCGGCCGCCGACGTGCCCAGGTCGTCGGCCTTCCACAGCTCCTTCTTGTCCGCCAGGCGCAACAGGCGCGGCGGCTGCTCCGCCGCCTGGGTCAGCGCGAGCTTGCCGTCGCGATCGACGTCGATGATCGTCTCGCCGTCGGCGACCGATTCGACTCGGAGTGTCCGCCCCGTCCGTGGGGCCCAAACGCGCACCCGGTTGCCCCCTGCTAGACTCACGATGTCCCCGTCCCGCGACCAGCGCAACGACCGCACCGGCTCGCGGTCGCCGAGTTGGGGCAGGCGGGATTTTCCCGTTTTGAGATCGATCAAGTGAATCTTTGTATTCTCAACCACGGCCACCGTCGCCCGGTCGGGCGAGAACGCGGCCGAACCGACCCCCTCCCGGCCGGAGAACGGCAGCGTCGTGGTCGAGACGTCCTTGCCCGTGGTCGCGTCGTAGCGGCGGAGGTTCCCGGCCTGGTCGAGGGCGACGAGCTGCTTGCCGTCACCGCTGAACCGAACCAGAAACAGCGGGTCGGCCGGCGCCTGGAAGCCGGCGACCTCGCGCGGCGCCGCGGTCTCCAGCAGGCGCACCTTGCCTGGCGTCGCCGTCAGCAGGTGGCGGCCGTCGGGAGAGAACGTCAGGGCGAGGTCGGGGACGGGCCCGGGCATCCCGGCCGGTGCCGGGTAGCTGTGCAGCTTCTTTCGCAGGACGGTGTCCCAGAGAATCAGTTCGCCGGTCGGCGTCGTCTGCGCCAGGAGCTTGCCGTCGCGGCTGAAGCCGACCTGGGCCATCCCAACGGCGTCCATCGCGGGCGGGGCGCCCCCCTCCAGGCGCAGGGCGACCTTGCCCTCGCTCAGATCGATCACCAGGCCGCCTTCCAGGGTGGCAACCGCGAGGAGCCTCCCGTCGGGGCTGACCTGTCCGTGCATCGGACTGAAGTCCATCTGCTCGAAAACCCTTACCTTCGGGCCCTTCAGGTCTTTGAGGTGATGAATTCCTCCCATCCCCATCAGAAAAACCCCGCCGTCGGGGGCGAAGACGACCTGCTCCGCGCCGTCCAAGGCCGGAAGGCGCCGCCTCAGCAACAACCTCCCCGTACCCGTGTCCCAGAGCCGCAGCTCCTGGTGCATCACACCGCCGTAGCTGAGTAGACGCCGGCCGTCGGCGGTGAACGCCACCTGCTGGACGCCCCCGTGCCGCAAGCGGACAGTGCCGTGGCGGGCAAGCGCACCGGGCGGCAGCGGGTCGCCGAGCGGGTCGAGGAGGATTGGCGGTGGGGCTACAGACCGGCCCGCTGAGGCGAGAAGGGCGACGAGCAGCAGGGAGCGGAGGGGAAGGGGCATGGGTCAGTCCCGTGTGGAAGCCGAGATGTCCTCCGCGATCTTACACGCTTGAGGTGACCACCGCTACCAGCCGATCCACCGCCGCCATCGCGCCGACCCCGACGTCGCCGCAGGCGCTGCCCCGCGCTCTCCGGCGCGACGACGCGTAGGGCGCGGCAGTGGGCGTCGATCCACGCCGGCAGGTCGTCCAGGGGCAACCCCGCCGGCGGGTCGGCCCCGGCGTCCAGGGCGAGGGCGGCGCAGGTGGCGGGCGGTCGCGGGGTGTTGCCACATCATCGTGTTCATCGCCGGGGCGAGGATGACCGGCCGGGCGACGTCCCAGGCGCGGTAGACGCAGGTGAGGCAGTTGTCGCACAGGCCGCCGGCCAGCTTCGCCAGCGTGTTGGCGTCCAGTGGGGCGATCAGGAACAGCTCGGCCCACCGCCGCAGCTCGATGTGCAGGACCGGGTCGTCGCGGTGGTAGAGCCGGCCGCCCGAGCGGCCAGGCCACTCGTCCTCGTCGAGGAAGACGACCTCGCGGTTGCGGACCGGTGCTTCGGGATGCAGCGGGTCTAGCAGGGCCGGGTCGAAGAAGTATGTCGCGGCATTGGTCGCCACGACCTTGACCCGGTGGCCGGCGCGCTTTAGCGACTGGAAGACTTCCGGCGTCTTGATGGCGGCGACGGAGCCGGTCACGCCGAGCAGGATGTTTGCCATGGCCGCCCTCCCAAGGCGGATCGCGGGGGGCCGGACCGCTCAGAGTCGGCACCGCTTCCGAGTCTCGGTATAGGTCGCCTCCAGGTCGAGCACTACTGGTCCCGCGCCCCACAGTGCCAGCGGCATCACCGGAAGCGTTCCGCCGACGGTCAGCGGTACGGCCCAGACGTCGATCCGGTCCTGGGCGTCCTGGTGCGCGGGGCGGTAAGCCAGGGCAGTCAGGGTGACGTTGCCTCCCTGGCGGAACGCCTGGTCGAGCCGTAACACGTCGATGAGTTCGTTGTGCAGGTTGGCCTGTCGCGAGGTCACGATGTCCGCGACCACCACACCGACGCCGCGCTGGAGGTAGGCGGCGCACTTGGCGGCGAAGCCGCGACGGGCGTCTGGGCGGTCCTTGTTTCGCGGGCTGACGAGTTCGACCACCCCCGCCAGCCGGGCGTCGTCGCGCTCATCCAGAATGCGCACCTCGAGGTCGTCGGGGAAGGCGACTTGTGTCCCCAGGTGCGTGTGGACCTCGGCGAAGAACCGCGGCGACAGTAGCTGGTCGAGCGCGTCGGCGATGGCGGCGGCCCAGCGCATGTGGAACGACTCCCACGAGTGCGTCGGGTACAGCGGCGGGTGGAAGTGGTCGAGGATTGGCATGGCTCGGTTTTCCCTGCCTCATACGGGCTCATCTCTTCCCACGCGGGTGCATCGCTTCGAGGCGGTCGAGCAGCCGGGCCGCCAGCTCGGCCCGCGTGACGCGCTCGTACAGCCCCGCCCCGGTGCCGACGAAGGCGTACAGCCCCGACCCCTCCAGGGTGTTCGCCACCATCAGGTCGGCGTCGGACTGGGCCCGGGAGCGCTCGGCGACGTCAAGCAGCTCGTCGTCGGTCAGGCCGACTTCCAGCTTGAACTTCACCAATAGCCCGCGGTAGCCCCAGTCGGCGCGGACCCGGTCCACCAGCTTCGGGGCCCGCACCAGGCGGATCCACAGCTCCGGCTCGTCGCTCTTGACCTTGCCCGCCACCCGGTCCTCCAGCGCCGGCGGGTCGCCGTACCAGTGGGCGTTCTCCGGGTCGAACCGCGTCGCCGGGGCCGAGGCGTACACCCCGCCGCACAGGTAGTCGCTCACCGCGGCGCAGTGGACGACGGCGTCGAGGCCGCCCGGCAGGATCAGCTCGGCCAGGCGCGACTGCAAGTCGTCGAAGGTGCGGTAGAGGCGAACCTTCCAGTGGTCTCCCGACGGCGGCCGGCCGCGGGCCAGCTCGGTCACCGCCTCCGGGTGCGAGGTGAGTAGCGTGACGCTGTGGCCGCGCGCGTGCGCCTCCAGGGCGAGGGCGGCGCCGGTGCGACCGGTGAAGATGTTGGTCAGGCAGCGGACCTGGTCGATGAGGGTCAGCGTGTTGCCGGCGGTGACGAGGACGTGCATGCGAGCCTCCCAAGGCAGGAGAAAGGGCCGCGCGCGCTTCGCGGCCCTGCTCGTCATGTTAGCCGAACGGCAAGCCCGTCGCCCGGTTTCACGGCAGTGGCATGGTGACCAGCCGCCACAGACGCCCGGTCTTGGTGAAGAACAAAATCGGGCTGTCGGCCGCCTGCATGACCCAGCCATCCAGGGCGGTCGGCCGGGCCGGCTCGGGGTGGCCCATGACCAGGCACCAGACCCGGCCCTTGTCGTCCTTGAACTGGGCGTCGCGCCAGTCCACGATGGTCACCTTCTCGGCGACCGACTTGGCGCGCTCATCCATGACCACCTTGGGCGCCTCGACCGCCTTGTCCTTGTCCTTGCCCTTTTCCTGGGTCGGCGCCGGCAGACCCGGCTGGGCCCGGGTCAGGCCGGAAAACGGCAGGCCGGTCAGCGCACGAGGCCGGCACCGGCCGTCAAGGCAGCGGCGGTCGATTTGCGGGTCGTTCGGCAGGGCGTCCCGAACCATGCCGGGCACGTCGGTCAGCGAGCTGATCCGCTGCCGGGTGGCCTTGGAATCGACGGTCACAGGGGGCGTAAAGGCGTTCGGGGCGTTGAGTACCGTTGTGATTCGCTGGCGGTTGATCCGCATGTCGTGCGTGATCACCTCCGACGCCCACACCGGGACCAACGCTCCGGTCAGCGCCAAGAGCGCCAACACACGAAGCTTCATCGGTCGTCTCCTCGAGACCCGGTTTCTGCCGGTCCGGCTGGGTTGAATGTTCCGGCTTTACCAGACTAACCGATTTTTCCCCCTTTGACAAGCACGCCGATTGTGCGGTATGTCGGAATTGAGCCGGTTGTAACGAGGAGGGCCGGAAGCGAGTGGGCGGGATCGACCGCCTGGCCACTCCACTTCCGGCCCTCAAAAACTCGAAGTCCGGCAGTTCGCCTCCGGCCTTCGAGGTTATTTGATCGGCAGCTCGTAGGTGATAACGCCGAGCACCCGGCCTTCCTTACCGCCGTGGCAGATCGCGCACTGCTTCATCACCGCGGGCACGACAGTCGCGGCCCGGAGGACCGGTTGGCCGTCCTTGCTCGCTACCTCCTCGTAGTAGCCCTTGCCGCCCTTGATCTGCTCGACCGCCTTTTTCTCGAATTCGGTCTTGGCCACGTTCTCCTTCTTCTTCGGCTTGCCGGTCGCGTCGATGAGCCGAGAACTGTGCCAGCCCTTCTTGTGCATCGCCTCGAACACCTCCTTGGCGACGATCGCCGCGGGCGCCTCCGACTGCATCTCGACGTAGATCTTCGTGACGCTGACGACCGCCAACTTGTAGGCGTCGTCCAGCATCTTGACCTTCTCGCGCGTCCGCTCGACCGCCTCCGGGCTCGGGCCCTTCGTCTCCGCCCCGACCACCCCCATCCCGGTCAGCAACATCAGGCCGCACAGCACTCGTCGCATCATCTTGCTCCTGGTAGATAAAAGGACCATGTTGTCCCAATTTAGAGTGACGAACCGTTCCTGTCCAGCGGAATCCGCCCGTCAAGCCGGGAGCCGCTGGGCGAGGGTGTCGAGCAGCGCCTCCAGGACGAGGACCAACTGAACCCGGCGCTCGATCTGCCCATCGGCGTCGAGGCAGCGGTCGAGCAGGCCGAACATTTGCTCCGGGGTCAGCCGGGAGGCGAGGTCGCGGAGGCCGCGCTCGTCGGCCGGGTCGGTTCGGCGTGGGGCGGCCCCGTTGGCGACGAGGAGGGCGTCGCCCAGGAAGTCGATGACCAGCCGTAACACCAGGGAGGCGCGGCCCCGCTGGGCGGCCGACTCCTTGCCGGCCTCCTCGACGAACGCCATCCACGCCTTGCCCAGATCGACGGAGTCCACCGGCCGGCCGGTCAGGCCGGCTAGCAGCTTGCCGCGCATCTCCCAAAGCCCGGGGTCGGCCAGCTGTAGGGCGAGGCCAGGGCTGCCTCGGCCCAAGCGAACCAGCCGGGCACGAAGCGGCTCCTCGACTCCGTGCCCGGACAGGATGTCGGCCACCAGGGCATCCGGCAGCGGGGCGAACCGCACCACCTGGCAGCGCGAGACGATCGTGGCGAGCTGCCGCTCGGGGCTTGAACCGATGAGGATCAGTACCGAGCGCGGCGGGGGCTCCTCCAGGGTCTTCAGGAAGCAGTTGGCCGACTCGGCGTTGAGGTCGTCCGCGTCGTCGAGGACGACGACCTTGCCGCGGCCGCGCGCCGACTTGAGCGAGAAGCTGTTGCAAACGGCGCGCATCCGCTCGATGGGGAACTCCAGCGCCTCGGGCGGCTTCGCGGCGGCGAGGAAGTCGGGGTGGGTACCGGCGTCGATTTGCACGCAGGCGGGGCACTCGTCGCAGGGCTCCAGGTCGCCACGGGGGCGCTCGCACAGCAGGGCGCGGCCCAGCTCGGTGGCGAACAGGTGCTTGCCAACGCCCTCGGGGCCGGCGAAGAGGTAAGCGTGTGCCAGCCGGCCCCGCCGCGCGGCGCGGCGGAAGCCGTCGATCAGGGCGTCAGCGCCCGCGGACGCGGCCCCAGTTCATGGCGAAGCCTCTCTGTAGGGACGGGCTGCCAGCCCGTCCGGCTTCGCCAGAGGACAGGCTGGCAGCCCGTCCCACGACAAACAGCGGCTCATAGCACCTTCTCCACATGAGACCGCAAAACGGCCTGAACTCCTCGACGTCTTCGGCCGGGCGTCGATCACCACGACGTTGAAGCGCCGCCCGGCTTCGATGAGGAACCCCTGGGCGCACGCGCTCGTGGTAACGCGGCCTTGACTCCAGGCGGTCGGCCGGCTGGTCGCGCCGCCGCTGGAGCCGCCAGGTCCACCGGCAAGTCGAGGATGAGGGTGAGGTCCGGTTCCAGCCCGCCGGTCGAGAGCCGGCCGGCCTGCCACATCAAGTCCACGTCCAACCCGCCGGCGTGCCCTGGTAAACGACGTTGGCGAGCAGGAAGCGGTCCGACACGACGACCTGGCCGGCGTCGAGCCGCGGGCCGAACTGCTCGGCGGCGAGCGCACGGCTGGCCATGAACAGCTGCCTCGCAGGCCGGGGCGAGGTCGTGCCGGCCGTGCTTGAGGATGCGCGCAGCTCCCGGTCAGCGGGTGCCGCCGGGATCGACGCAAGCCACGACGTCGCCGGCGTAGGCCGCGCAACCACTCGACGAGAAGCCGGTGCTGGGTCGATTTGCCGGTGCCGTCGAGGCCGTCCAGCGAAAGGAACAGGCCGCGCATCATGTCGTCCTCCGCCTCGACGTAGCCGAGCACCTGGCCCGCCGCGACCGGGTCGCGCGGGTAAGAGGGCTGCTCGACCAGGGTGCCGGTCGCCGGGGCCGCACGTCGATGCAGCGCGCCGGGCAGCAGCATCTCGGCCAGACGGTCGCCCTCGTAGACGCGCTCGCCCGGCTCGACCAGCCACAGGCCGAACCGCACGGGGCTGCACCCCAGGTCCGGCAGCCGCACGGGCACGCGCATGGCCCACTCCACCATCTCGTCGGCGTGGTAGCTCGACCGCACGAACGGGCCGGCGACGACCTTCTTGAACCCCATCAGCCGCGCCCTCATCGCCAGCTCGTCGAACTCCGTCGGCGGCAGGAACCGCCACCGGAACGTGCTTCAGGGTTGGGCGCCAGATACTGCCCGAGCGTGAGTGTATCACAATTGACGGACCGCAAATCTCCCAGGACGTCGAACACCTCCTCGGTCGTCTCGCCGATGCCGAGCATCAGCCCACTTTTCGTCACGCACTCCGGGCGGCGCTTCTTGACGTGGGCCAGGAGGTCGAGGCTGCGTTGGTAGCAGGCCCGGCCGCGCACCTTCTTGTAGAGGCGCGGCACCGTCTCCATGTTGTGGTTGTACACCTCGGGCGCGGCTTCCAGCACGGTATCAACGGCGCTGAGGTCGCCGAGGAAGTCGGGCGTCAGCACCTCGACGGCGGCCCCGGTGCGGCGGCGGACGGCGAGGACGCAGCGGCGGAAGTGGTCGGCCCCGCCGTCGGGCAGGTCGTCACGGGTCACCGACGTGATGCAGACGTGCCTCAGCCCGAGCCGGTACGCCGCCTCGGCGACGCGCTCCGGCTCGTCGAGTTGTAAGGCGTCAGGCCGGCCCTTCTCGACGGAGCAGAAGCCGCAGGGTCGGGTGCAGACGTCGCCCATGACCATGAACGTGGCGGTCTTGCGCGACCAGCACTCGGCGCGGTTGGGGCAGCGCGCCTCCTCGCAGACGGTGACCAGGCCCAGCTCGTCGATCAGGTGGTGCGTGAAGGAGTTCTCGTTGCCCGCCGGCAGGGGCTTTTTCAGCCAGTCCGGCAGGCGTCGTCCGCGTGGCTTGGCTTCGACCGTTGGCAATGGCAGCATCGCGCCCCCTCCTCCCGTTGATTTTATCGCCGGGCGCACTGGCGGAACAGGCGAGGATGGATTCAGCATGAGTCCGCCGCCGCCCAGTTTCCTGCATGCGCTTGCATCCGGTGGCCTCCCCGGTAAGAATGGCCGGAAGACTTCACCAGTGAGGGTCCGTTCGTTCCACGGCTGCGCTTCGAGGGAGGCCCACGTGTCGCAGCAACCGACGCCCTCCCTCCCGCCAGACTCCGCCACCGTGACCCCGTCCGGCCCACCGTCCTCGTCAGGCGAGGCGCCAATCTGCGGGCGTTACCTTTTGCTCGACGAGATCGCCCGCGGCGGGATGGGGGCCGTCTTCCGCGCCACCGACGCTGTCCTCGACCGCGAGGTGGCGGTCAAGGTCTTGCAGGACCGCTTCCACGACGACCCCGGCGTTGCTCGGCGGTTCATGGATGAGGCCCGCATCGCCGGGCAGTTGCAGCACCCCGGCATCCCCGCCATCCACGACCTGGGCACCCTGCCCGACGGCCGGCCGTTCCTCGCCATGAAGCTCGTCCGGGGCGAGACGCTCGAACGCCAGCTCAAGGAGCGGCCCGATCCATCTATCGAGCGAAGCCGGTTCGTCGCGGTGTTCGAGAAGATCTGTGAAG
>JAXMAW010000082.1:0-25581 GCA_046350195.1 Gemmataceae bacterium | reverse complement strand
CGGTCTCGGGGAAGACCCACGGCTTGCCCTTGAGCATCCGGCCGTAGGGCGGGTCGGTGAAGTAGAGGTCGCCGTTGCGCGCGAACGTGCCGTCGTTGGGCGAGTTGAGCCGCTTGCCGTCGTACCTGTCGGCCAGCGTCTCCTTGTCCTCGGGCCGCTTGCCCAGCTCCAGCCGGCTGACGCGGCGGTCGCCGTGCTCCATGAGCACGAGCCGGCCCTCGGGGTCGATCACCAGGCCGTTGGAGCCGGGCTCCATGAAGTCGGTCCGCTTGCCCATGTAGCCGGACGGCTTGAGGTAGACGGAGACCTTCTCGCCGTCCTTGTACTTCATGACGGCGTTGTTGGGGATGTCGGAGAAGACCAGGAAGCCGCCCTTCTTGACCCAGGCGGGGCCTTCCGTCCAGGCGAAGCCGTCGGCGAGCTTCTCCAGGGCGGCGCCCCTGGGGATCAGCTCGTCGAAGGCGGGGTCGAGCCGCTCGATGGTGCCGATGGTCGGCTTCTTGGTGTCGTCCTCCGCGAGCAGCGGCAGGCAGGCGAGCAGGGCCAGGGGGAGCCAGCGAAGTCGAGACATGGTGCGGGGAGCCCTCCGGATGGGTGCCAAGGCGATGCCCGATCGTACCAGACTCCGGGCGGCGCTCAAGCCGCTAGTTCGGCGACTTTGCTAGGATCGTTGGCATGACGCTCAACCCGTTCGACCAGGCGTGCCGGTACCTCCTCCGCCTCGACGCCGTCGGGCTGCTGGCGTGGCTATTGCGGCTGCCGCCGGCGGAGGTCGATTTCGTCGATTGGGTGGACACGCGACAGGTGCCTTGGCCGGGCCAGCCGGGGCGGACCTGCGACACGGTGGCCCACCTGCGGGACCGCGGTGAGGGCGGCCGGCCCTGGGCGGTCGTCTTCGAGTTCCAGGCCGAGCCGGACGAGCTGATGTTCGGCCGCGGCCTGGCCTACCTGGGGGAACTGTGGCAGGCGTGCAAGCCGACCGGGCACCGCGGCGACCGCTTCGAGGTCGGCCTGGTCGTCGTCAACCTCACGGGCGTCGGCAGGGCGTCCCGCCGAATGCGGCTGGCGAAGGCGGGGCTGCGGACGACACTTGGCGCGTTGGAGTGGAACCTGTCTACCCTGCCGGCGCGGAGGGTATTACGGCAGATCGAGGCGGGGGACGCACCGCGGTCTGCGCTGACGTGGGTTCCGCTGTTCCAGGGCGGCGACCAGCCGGGTATCCTCAAGAAGTGGCGACAACTGGCCGAACAGGAGACCGATAAGGAGCGTCGAAAAACTCTTGCCTCGCGACCGTGTTCGCCGAGGCGACCGGATGCGGCGAACTGTGGCGCGAAGCGCTGAAGGAGTGGGACGTGATCGAATCCAAGATCGTCAAGGAGTGGACCGCCCAGGCGAGGAAGGAAGGCGTTAAGGAGGGGAAGAAGGAGGGGAAGAAAGAAGGCAAAATCGAGGGGGCAGCAGAGGCGCTCCTCGACGTACTCGAAACCCGGTTCGCCAAGCCGCCGGCCGACCTTGCCAAGCTTATCCAGGCGTGCAACGACCTTGAACAACTCCGGCGGTGGACGCGGCAGGCCAGCAAGGCCCCTTCGCTGACCCAGTTCCGCCAGGACGCCGGCCTCTGACCGCTTGCCGGAACGCGGCACGTCACCTATCCTCCCGCCGGGAGGGTCCTCGACATGCCGCACCGCGCTTGCTTCTTGCTCCTGCTCGCCGCCTCGCCGCTCTACGGTCAGCTCGACGCCGGCCGCATCGACGCGGCCGTCGCCAGGGCCCTCGACGACCGCCGCGCCCCCGGCGCCGTCGTCCTGGTGCTCCGCGACGGCCGGGTGCTCCACCGCAAGGCCTACGGCGCCCGTCAGGTCCAGCCGACCCGCGAGCCGATGACTGTCGATACCGTCTTCGACCTCGCCTCGCTCACCAAGCCGATCGCCACCGGCACCGCCGCGATGCTGCTCGTCCAGGACGGCAAGCTGCGCCTCGACGACAAGGTGTCGAAACACCTCCCCGAGTTCGCCCAGAACGGCAAGGGTGACGTCACCGTCGAGCAGCTGATGCTGCACACCTCCGGCCTGATCGCCGACAACCCCCTGAAGGAGTACCTCGACGGCCGGGCCAAGGCGTTCGAGAACATTCACGCCCTCAAGTTGACCGCGAAGCCCGGCGAGCAGCTCCTCTCCGACGTCAACTTCCTCGTGCTCAGCGAGGTCGTCGAGCTGTCCGGGATGCCGCTCGGCAAGTTCTGCCGGAAGCGCGTCTTCGAGCCGCTCGGCATGAAGGACACGGCGTTCCGCCCAGTTCCCGCCCTGGCCGCCCGGGCCGCGCCCGACCGCGGAGAAGGTTGAGGCAGGTGGCTGTACGGTGAGGTGCATGACCACTTGCGCTGGCGGGCCATCGGCGGCGTCGCCGGGCACGCCGGGCTGTTCTCCACCGCCGCCGACCTCGCCGTCTACGCCGCATGCTGCTCGACGGCGGCGGCAAGGTGCTCGGCCGAGGAGACGATGGCGCTGTTCACCACCCGCGCTACGTGCCCGGCGGCCGGCGCCGGCACAGGACGCCCGCACCGGCTTCTCCCGCCCGCGCGGCAAGCACCTCGGTGGTTTCGGCCACACCGGCTTCACCGGCACGTCGATCTGGATCGACCCGCCGACGCCGCCGTCATCATCCTGACCAGCCGCGTGCACCCCGAAGGCAAGGGCAACGTCACCGCGCCTTCCAGTCTCGCGACACCGTCGCCGGCCACGAAATCGCACCGGGCTGGACGTGCTGAGGCGCGAGAAGTTCCGTCGCCTCGCCATGGCGCCGTCGGCGGTGACCAACCACACCGGAGTCGATGCCGACGGCGTCAGCGCCATCGACACCCTGCGCCAGGGCCCCAGGCGTGGCTCATCGCCCTGTTCAGCTACGAGCACGGCATCCGCGGCCTGCTCGACGAGAGGGTGGACGACGGCAAGGACGAGAGGAACCGGCTTGCCCGTCTACAGCCTCTACGGCAAGAACCGCCGGCCGACCCGAAGACTTCGCCGGCCTCGGCGTGCTGGTCTACGACATCCAGGACGTCGGTGCCGCTTCTACACCTACAGCACCACGCTCGGCTACGTCCTCGAGGAGGGGCGAACACGGCATCCCCGTCGTGGTGCTGGACCGGCCAGCGATCGGCGGCGTGGCGGTCGAGGGGCCGGTGCAGCGACGACCAGGGCCGAGTCGTTCGTCGCCTACCACCCGGTCCCGGTGCGGCACGGGATGACGTTCGGCAGTACGGCGACGCTGTTCAACGCCGAGCGGAAGCTCGACGCGAAGCTGGAGGTCGTCAAGGTCGAGAACTGGCGGCGCGGCGACCTCTACGACCGCACCGGGCTGGTCTGGCGCAACCCGTCGCCGAACATGCGCTCGCTGACGGCGGCGCTTCTCTACCCCGGCGTCGGGCTGCTGGAGACGACCAACCTCAGCGTCGGGCGCGGCACCGACCGGCCGTTCGAGCAGCTCGGCGCGCCGTGGATCGACGGCCGCCAGCTGGCCGAGTCGTTGAACGCGGAGGAGTTGCCCGGCGTCCGCTTCGTGCCGACGAGGTTCACGCCGGCCAGCAGCGTCCACGAGAGGAAGGAGTGCGGCGGGGTGCAGATTTACGTCACCGACTGGTCGCGGTTCGAGTCGCTGCCGACCGGCTTCGCCATCGCCACCGACCCTGCGGAGGAGGCTCTACCCGAGGACTGGCAGACGAGGCGCTACAACGTGCTGCTGGCCAACCAGGCGGCCTTCGACGCCGTCGAGAAGGGCCAGCCGTGGCGGGCGCTGCTGAAGCTCGCGGAGCCGGGCCGAAAGGCGTTCCTGGAGGTCCGAAAGCGGTATTCGCTGTACGACTGAGTCCCAGGCCGACCGTCGCAGGCCCGACCGTCCGAGCCCGACCGTGAGGGAGGGCGGATGAACGCCCCTCCCCTCACGGTCGGGCCTGGGAAGAAGAGCGCCCCTCCTCACGGTCGGGCCTGGGAACGGCGCGCGGCTCCGGTCAGGCCCGGTCCGGGTCGATCTCGTCGGGGCGGTACAGCACCCGCCCCTCCATCCCGCCGGACACGGTGAGGATCTGCCCGCTGACGTGGCCGGACAGGTGGCTCGACGCCAGGTAGACGCAGGCCGTGGCGACGTCGTGGGGCCGGGCGATCTTCCGCAGCGGGACGGTCTGCAGGACCCGCCGCGCCGCCTCGGGGTCGCCCATCCCCGGGCGCAGCGGCGTCGCCACCCAGCCGGGGCAGACGACGTTGACCCGGCCGCGCGGCGCCACCCGGGCGATCTCGTTCTTCAGGCTCTTGGCCAGCCCGTGGACCAGCCCCGCCTTGGCGGCGGCGTAGTCACTGTGGCCGGCCTCGCCGAACAGCCCCGCCGTCGAGCCGACCAGCACCGCCGCCGGGTCGTCCAGTCGGTGCCGCTCGACGCCGCGCAGGAACTCGCGCATGCAGAGAAACACGCTGGTCAGGTTCACCGCCAGGGTGTCGTTCCAGCGCTTCAGCGACATCCGGTGCAGGGGGACGCTCTCCTCGGGCCAGTAGCCGGCGTTGGCGATCAAAACGTCCACCGGGCCCAGCCCGGCCTCGATCTCGGCGAACAGCCGCTCGACCTCGGCCTCCAGCGTCAGGTCGGCGCCGAACGGGACGCAGGCGTCGCCCAATTCGTGGGCCAGTTCCTCGGCGCGCCGGGGCTGGTTGCTGAAGTGGGCGACGACGCGGGCGCCCTCGGCCACGAAGGCCCGGGCCAGGTCACCGCCGATGCCGCCCGACGCCCCGGTGACGAGCACCACCTTGTTCGACAGCTTCGCGTCCATCGGTCCCCCCGTTACAACCCGGCCGGCTGGCGCCCGCCCCCGCCGCCCGGGCGCCCGCTGCCCTTGCCAACCCGGCGCATTTTATCGAGAATCGAAGTGAGGCTCTCCTTCCGAACCCTCACGCCTTCCGCGGGGACGACGAGGTCTCCCGGGCAGATGCCGCCAGGCGCACGCTATGGAGCTGGCCCGAAACCTCAAGGTGGAGAGCGTCTCCCGTCTGCGGTCCGCCGCGGCGCTGTGCCTCGCTCCGGAACAGACGGTCGCCGAAGCCGTGGCGATCATGCGTGAACAGAGAACCGGCTGCGTCCTCGTCACCTGCCCCGAAGGGCGGGTCGGGGGTATCTTCACCGAGCGCGACCTGCTCAGGAGGGTCCTCGCCGAGGGCCGCCCGCTGTCCGCCCCGCTGGCCGAGGTGATGACCGAGGGGCCCGTCACGGTGCAGACCGGCGAGCCGATCGGCCTCGTCGTCCAGCGGATGCAGGAGGGCGGCTACCGCCACCTGCCGGTCGTGGACGGCGACGGGCAGCCGGTCGGGGTCCTGTCGGTCAAACGCATCGTACAATATGTGGTAGAGCACTTTCCGTCCACGATTTACTGCCTGCCCCCTGACCCGGATGTGTTTCCTCTCCAAAGGGAAGGGGCGTAGCAGGGAGGGTTGAGATGACGACGACGATCGAGGCCCCGAAAAGGCAAGTCCCCACCGAGGAGCGTGACTCGGTCACCATTCGCTTCGCCGGCGACTCCGGCGACGGCATGCAGCTGGCCGGCACCCAGCTGACCCACACCTCGGCGCTCTTGGGCAACGACATCAGCACGTTCCCCGACTTCCCCGCCGAGATCCGCGCCCCCGCCGGCACCCTGGCCGGCGTCTCCGGCTTCCAGATCCACTTCTCCAGCTCCGACATCCACACGCCCGGCGACCGGCTCAACACCCTGGTGGTGATGAACCCCGCCGCCCTGAAGACCAACGTCAAGGACCTGGAGCCGGGCGGCATCCTCATCGCCGACAAGGACAGCTTCGGCACCAGCGACCTGCGCAAGGCCGGCTACTCCGCCAGCCCGCTGGAGGACGGCTCGCTGAAGAACTACCGGCTCCTCCAGGTGCCGATCACCACGCTCAACCGCGCCGCCGTGGCCGAGCTGAAGCTGTCCCCGCGCGAGGCCGACCGCTGCAAGAACTTCTTCGCCCTGGGCCTGACCTACTGGCTCTACGAGCGGTCGCTCGACCCGACGCTCCGCTACATCAAGGCGAAGTTCGGCAAGAACCCCAGCGTCCAGGAGGCGAACACCCGGGCGCTGAAGGCCGGCTACAACTACGGCGAGACGACCGAGGCGATGGTCGTCCACTACCGCGTGCCCAAGGCCAAGCTCAAGCCCGGCACCTACCGCAAGATCACCGGCAACGAGGCGCTGGCCCTGGGCCTCGTGGCGGCGGCCCACTGCACCGGGCTGGACCTGCTCTACGCCGGCTACCCGATCACGCCGGCCTCCGACATCCTCCACGACCTGGCCCAGTACAAGCGGTTCGGCGTCAAGACGCTCCAGGCCGAGGACGAGATCGCCGCCGTCGGCGCCGCCATCGGCGCCAGCTTCGGCGGGGCCCTGGGGGTGACCGGCACGAGCGGCCCGGGCATCTGCCTGAAGTCCGAGGCGATCGGCCTGGCCGTGATGACCGAGCTACCCTTGCTCATCATCGACGTGCAGCGCGGCGGGCCGAGCACCGGCCTGCCGACCAAGACCGAGCAGGCCGACCTGCTGCAGGCGATGTTCGGCCGCAACGGCGAGTGCCCCGCGGCAATCGTCGCGCCGGCGACCCCGGGCGACTGCTTCGCCATGACCCTGGAGGCGGCCCGGATCGCCACCCAGTTCATGACGCCGGTGTTCATCCTGTCCGACGGCTACCTGGCCAACGGGGCGGAGCCGTGGGCCGTCCCCCAGCTGAACAAGCTGCCCGACCTGGGCGTGACCCAGGCGACCCAGCGGAACGACGAGGCCGACGGCCACGCCGTCTTCCACCCGTACAAGCGGGACGGCCGGCTGTCGCGCCCGTGGGCCGCCCCGGGCACCGCCGGGCTGGAGCACCGCATCGGCGGCATCGAGAAGCAGGACGTGACCGGCAACATCAGCTACGACCCGGCCAACCACGAGCACATGGTCCGCACGCGGGCCCAGAAGATCGCCAACATCGCCAAGGAGATCCCCGAGCTGGCCGTGACCGGCCCGGAGACCGGCGACGTCCTCGTCGTCGGCTGGGGCGGCACGCACGGCTCGCTGTTGACCGCGGTCGAGCGCCTCAACCGCAAGGGCCACAAGGTGGCCCACGCCCACCTGCGCTACCTCAACCCGATGCCGAAGAACACCGGCGACGTGCTGAGGCGCTACAAGAAGGTGCTGGTCTGCGAGCTGAACGGCGGCCAGTTGCGGCTGCTCTTGCGGGCGAACTACCTGGTCGACGCCCACGGCTACTGCAAGGTGCAGGGCAAGCCGTTCCTCGTCAGCGAGATCGAGGAGAAGGTCGAGGAGCTGCTGCGCTGACCCGCCGTAGGGCAAGCAGCCTTGCTTGTCCCCTTCACCCGCCCGGACAAGCTGGCAGCTTGTCCTACGAAAGACACGGAGAACGACCTCCGCTTACCCTCCCGAGGTACACGGTTCCATGTCCACGACCCCGCTGCCGCTGACCCCCAAGGACCTCGCCAGCGACCAAGAGGTGCGCTGGTGCCCGGGCTGCGGCGATTACTCCATATTGGCCCAGATGAAGAAGGCCCTCGCCGGGCTGAGCTTCCCGCGCGAGAAGATGGTGTTCGTCTCCGGCATCGGCTGCTCCAGCCGGTTCCCCTACTACATGAACACCTACGGCTTCCACACCATCCACGGCCGGGCCCCGACCTTCGCCACCGGCCTGAAGATGATGCGGCCCGACCTGCAGGTGTGGGTCGTCACCGGCGACGGCGACGGCCTGTCGATCGGCGGCAACCACCTGCTGCACGCCATGCGCCGCAACACCGACATCAAGGTGGTCCTGTTCAACAACGAGATCTACGGCCTGACCAAGGGCCAGTACTCGCCGACGTCCCGCGTCGGCACCCGCTCGAAGTCCACGCCGACCGGCTCCATCGAGAGCCCGCTGCGGCCGCTGTCCGTCGCCATCGCGTCGGAGGCGACGTTCGTGGCCCGCACGACCGACGTGGACATCAACCACCTGGTCACGACGCTGCAGCGCGCCGCCGCCCACAAGGGCAGCGCGTTCGTCGAGATCTACCAGAACTGCGTCGTGTTCAACGACGCCGTCTTCGACTACGCCACCAACAAGAGCGTCAAGAACGACAACCTGCTCTACCTGGAGCACGGCCGGCCGCTGATCTTCGGCAAGGACCGCACCAAGGGCATCCGCCTGCACGGGCTGACGCCGGAGGTGGTGAAGCTGTCCTCCGGCATCAGCATCGACGACCTGTTGATCCACGACGAGAAGGCCGACGACCCGACGCTGGCCTACCTGCTGTCGCGGATGGCCCACGTGCCCGGCGACGACCTGAGCTTCCCCGAGGTGGTCGGCGTGCTCCGCGCCGTCGAGCACCCCGTCCACCACGAGCTGGTCCAGGCGCAGACCGACGAGGCAATCACGAGGCGCGGTCAGGGCGACCTGCAAGCGTTGCTCACCGGCGACGAGACCTGGACAGTTTCCTTGAGGATTGCAGATTGAAGATTGTCACGCGATTGCAGAAGGTTGGAACTGGAAAAGGCAAGTCGGCCGTGCCGTTGCTAGTCAACGCGCCTGAACTGGAAGAAGTCCGCGGCCGTTGGCACGCCTTTTCATCACCGTCGCTGGTGCAATCTGCAACGTCTGCAATCTGCAATCGGAAGATGATTTGCCCCTGCTGTGACCACGACAACCTGCCCGGCTCGGACGAGTGTGGCAACTGCCACCTCGACCTGACGCAGCTGGACCGGCCCGTCGCCCAGGACCGGGTCGAGCGCAGCCTCATGGACGACCCCGTCCAGTTGCTGCTGCCGCGCACGCCGATCACGCTGCCGCCCCACGCCACGGTCGGCGACGCGATCGAGGTCATGCTCCAGGGCGACATCGGGGCCGTCCTGATCGTCGAGGACTCGGGGGCTCTGGCCGGCATCTTCAGCGAGCGCGACCTGCTGATGAAGGTGGCCGGAGTGTGCGACGACTATGCCGGCCGGCCGGTCAGCGAGTTCATGACGCGCCGGCCCGAAACGGTCCGCGCCAGCGACTCGCTGGCGCTGGCCCTGCACAAGATGGACTGCGGCGGCTACCGCCACTTGCCGGTGGTCAACGACGGCCGACTCGTCGGCGTCGTCTCCGTCCGCGACATGCTCGAACACATCACGCGGCTCTGCACCAGGCGCGGCCCGGGGGGCCAGGGCGATGGATGAGGCGACGGCGTACCACGAGGCCGGCCACGCCGTCGCCGCCCTGGCGCTGGACCGCCCGGTGACGCGCGTCTCCATCCTCGCCCGCCGCGACACGCTCGGCATCTGCGCCTTCGGCAAGGCCGTCTTCCGCCCCACCGAGGACTGGGTCGAGCGCGAGACGATGATCTCGCTGGCCGGCCTCGCCGCCGAGGCCCGGCACACCGGCGAGTACGACCACGACGCCGCCGGCCGCGACCTCCAGTTCGTGCGTAGATTGACTATCCAGCGCGCCGGCAACGAGCGGCAGGCCGAGCGCCTGGAAAGGCGCCTGTTGTCGCGCGTCGAGAACCTGCTCGACCGCCCGGCGCACTGGGCCGCCGTCGAGGCGATCGCCGCCGAACTGCTGACCTCGGGCGAGATCAGCGGCCGGCAGGCGCGGCACCTGTTCGAGGAGTGCCTCAAGCGCGAGGAGTGAGCCGACCCATGACCGCCGCCAGCAACGGCTTCGCCATCGAACCGCTCACCGACTTCAGCCGCGCCGACGCGCGCCAGCGCATGAAGGCCGCCGTCGATCAGGTGCGCGGCCAGCTCGGCGGCACCTATCAGCCGGTCATCAACAACAAGCCCGTCTCGACGCCGGCCCTGCTCGACTCGGTCAACCCGTCACACAAGAGCCAGGTCGTCGGCCGCTGCGGCAAGGCGACGGCCGAGCACGCCAACCAGGCGGTCGCGGCCGCGCTGGCGGCGTTTCCCGCCTGGCGCGACACCGACGTCGAGCGGCGGGCGAAGCTACTCCTCGACGCCGCCCACGTCATGCGGCGGCGCCGCTTCGAGCTGGCGGCGTGGCAGGTGTTCGAGTGCGGTAAGCAGTGGCGCGAGGCCGACGCCGACGTCGCCGAGGCGATCGACTTCTGCGACTTCTACGCCCACGAGATGGTCCAGCTGGCGAGGCCGCGCCTGCGCAACGTCCCCGGCGAGGACAACGCCTACTTCTACGAGCCGCGCGGCGTCACCGTCGTCATCGCGCCGTGGAACTTCCCGCTGGCCATCCTCACGGGGATGACGACGGCGGCCCTCGTCGCCGGCAACACGGTCGTCATGAAGCCGGCCGAGCAGTCGGCGGTCACCGGCGCCAGGCTGATGGAGATCTTCCTCGAAGCCGGCGCCCCGCCCGGCGTCGTCAACTACCTGCCCGGCGTCGGCGAGGAGGTCGGCCCGGCGCTGGTCGGCCACAAGGACACGTCGCTAATCGCCTTCACCGGCTCGCAGGCGGTCGGGCTGCTCATCAACAGGCAGGCCGCCGAGATGGCCCCCGGCCAGGCGCACATCAAGCGCGTCATCGCCGAACTGGGCGGCAAGAACGCCGTGATCGTCGATGACGACGCCGACATGGACGAGGCGGTGGCCGGCGTCGGCGATTCGGCGTTCGGCTACCAGGGGCAGAAGTGCTCGGCGTGCAGCCGGGTCATCGTGCCGGCGTCGAAGTACGACGGCTTCCTCAAGCGCCTCGTCGAGGCGACGCGCAGCCTGGCCGTCGGACCCGCCGACGATCCCGGCAACTTCGTCGGCCCGGTCATCGACGGGGACGCCCAGACGCGCCTGCTCGGCGTCATCGAGCGCGGCAAGGCCGAGGCGAAGCTCGCCTACAGCGCCGAGCTGGGAGGCCTGCTCAAGGAAGGCTACTACGTCCCGCCGACGATCTTCGCCGACGTCGCGCCGGCGTCGTTCCTGGCGCAGCAGGAGTTCTTCGGCCCGATCCTGGCCGTGTTGAAGGCGAACGACCTCGGCGAGGCGATCCGCATCGCCAACGACGTGCCGTACGCGCTGACCGGCGGGCTGTTCTCGCGCAGCCCGGCGAACATCGCCCGGGTGAGGCGCGAGTTCCGCGTCGGCAACCTGTACATCAACCGCAAGATCACCGGCGCGCTGGTCGATCGCCAACCGTTCGGCGGGTTCAAGATGTCGGGCATCGGCTCCAAGGCGGGGGGGCCGGATTACTTGTTGCAATTCCTCCTGCCGCGCACTATCACGGAAAATACCCTCCGCCGCGGGTTCGCGCCCGAAACGACCACCTCCTCCTCTGCCCCCGCTCCGGGTGCAGGGGAGTAAACTGCCGGTGTAACTCTCCCTTCGTTGATCGAGGATGCCGCCATGCCACGATTGCGTCGCTTCATCGTCTGCGCCCTCGTCCTGTTCTGTGGGATGGTGCTGGCCCAGGGGCCGACCTCGAAAGAGGTCAAGGCCCACGACGCGCTCGTCTACTCGCTGGCGTTCAGCCCCGACGGCAAGGTCCTGGCCAGCGGCGGCTTCGACAACCTCATCAAGCTGTGGGCCTACGACCCCGAGAAGAGGGAGCTGAAGGAGAAGGCCAAGCTGGCCGGCCACACCGGGCAGGTCTACTGCGTCGCCTTCAACAAGAACGGCGACCAGTTGGCGTCGTCGAGCCTGGACAAGACGATCCGGCTGTGGAACCCAGCCGACGGCAAGATGGTCAAGGAGATGAAGGGCCACGGCGACATCGTCGATAACATCGCCTTCAGCCCCGACGGCAAGCTGCTGGCCTCGTCCAGCGCCGACAAGAGCGTCCGGCTGTGGAACCCCGCCGAGGGCAAGGAGGTCAAGAACCTCGGCAGCCACGCCAAGTCGGTCTACTGCGTCGGCTTCTCCCCCGACGGCAAGCTGCTCGCCAGCGCCGGGGCGGACAACCTCATCAAGCTCTACGACGTTGCCGCCCAGAAGGAGGCCAGGCAGCTCAAGGGCCACACCGAGGGCGTCACCGGCATCGTGTTCACGCCCGACAGCAAGAAGCTCGTCTCGATCTCGCAGGACCGCACCGTCCGCGTCTGGGACGTCGAGACCGGCAAGGAGGTGAAGCAGCTCGGCCCCGAGGTCAAGATCAAGGAAGAAGTGAAGCCCAAGGAGGAAAAGAAGAAGGAAGAGAAGCCCAAGGACAAGAAGGACGAGAAGAAGGACAAGCCGAAGGACGAGAAGAAGGACAAGCCCAAGGACGACAAGAAGGACAAACCCAAGGACGAGAAGAAAAAGGAAGAGAAGAAGGGCGACATGAAGGCGGCCGCGCCGGTTTACATCGAGCGGATGGGCATCGGCCCGAACGAGGACGACCTGTACGGCATCGCCGTGTCGCGCGACGGCAAGTGGCTGGCGACGAGCGGCTACGCCGGCTGGGTCAAGGTCTGGCCGATCGACGGCGGCAAGCCGGCCTTCGCCCAGAAGCTCAAGGCGTTCGGCGCCTACTGCGTCGTGTTCGCGCCCGACGGCAAGGCCGTCCTGACCGGGCACGACAACCACAACATCTACATCACGCCCCTGGGCAAGTGAGTCACGAGGGCGGAGCCATGCGCTGCATCTACGAGGTCCGCTACCAGTTCCGCTGGCACTCCGCCGCCCCGGACTACTGGGAGCAGGGCAACGTCCGCGTCCTCGCCGGCCCCGACGCCCAGGAGGCGGTGAACAAGGCGCGCGAGGCGGCCCTGAAGATGCACCAGCTCAACGACAACGGCGTGGAGGACCGCTGCACCGGCTTCCGGCTGCGCGAGGTCGTCCTCGTCGCCGAGGCGACGCTGTAACGGCCACGCGCCGGCTCGGACCCGCGACCGTTAGGGAGCGGGTTGGGCTCCACCGCTCCCTGACGGTCGCGGCTCTGTGGGCCGGCGGGCTAGCGCCCGTCGCGCGGCTGGAGCATCTGCACGACCGACCCGGCCGGGGCGCGGCCGGGCAGCGCTCGCGGCATGGGCGGCGGGGGGGGCAACTCCCCGTCGCGCTCACCCGGGTCGGTCAGGTGCGGCTTACCCTCGATCGGCTTCTTGCTCGTCAATAGCGGGTCGGGCAGCGGCTTCTCACGGACGGCGGGCTTGGTGCAGCCGGCCTGGCTGCCCAGGAGAAACGCCGCCGCCAGCCCGAGTGTTCCCAAAGCGCGTCGCATGTCCGTCGCCTCGCGTCATGAATGCCGCAAGCCTACCGCGCACCTTCCCCATCGGCGCGCAATCCTGCCCGGCTTGACGCCCACCCCACCGCCCGCCCGCCGGCGCAACCCGCCCCGCCCGTCAATGCGCCAGGGTCGCCTGTCTCTTACCCACCTCCTCCGGGTTGCGCAGCAGCTGCTCGGCCGGCACGTGCTCGGTGAAGCTGGCCCGGAGGAACGACTCGTTCGCCGTGTTTTCCAACAGCCGCCGCACCAGGTAGGCCATGCCCGGTAGAAGTTCCCCGTAAGGCGTGTACACGCGCACCCGCTGCTTCATCCCGACCAGGACGTCCTTGATCGGGTCGGCCATGCCGTACAGCATCTGGACCTCGACCGCGCCCTGCGGCAGCCGCATCAGCTTCGCCATCGCTAGCGCGTGCGACAGGCTGCGGACGTTGTGGCTGGCGAAGGCCGGCTTGAGGTGGGCGCGATTCTCCAGCAGGAAGCGCGTCAGCCGCTCGTAGGCCGCGTCGGACTCCCACTTGCGCGACCAGACCGGGACCGGCCAGCCGAGCTGCTGGGCCAGGATCGTCTCGTAGTCCCAGTACGCCCCCTTGACCAGGCGCACCCACACCGGCGTGCCGCGCCTGGCGGCCCAGTCGCGCAGGCGTTCGAGGTCCCTGGCGGTGTCGCGGAGGTACGCCTGGATGGCGAGGCCGACGTCGGGCCAGTCGCGGAAGTCCGGCTCGGAGAGGACCTCCTCGAAGATCTGCAGTGTCGTGTCCTTGAAGCTGTACTGCTCCATGTCGAAGTTGACGAACGCCCGGGCCTGGCGGGCGGCGTGGAGGACGGGGCGCAACCGCGCCCGCACCGCCTTGCTGGTGCCGTCGGGGTCGATCGGGTCGAACTGGCTGTAAAGCGCCGACAGCTTAACGGAGACGTTGACGCGGGGGATTGGCCCGGCGTCGTCGCGGTCGATCAGCGGGTTCTCGCGCATGGCGTTGACCGCCTCGGACAGCCCGTGGATCAGTCGCAGGTACTCGCCCTGGGCCTGCTCCGCCTCGGCCTCGGTGACCGTCGCCTCGCCGAGCAGGTCCACGGTGAACGCCAGCGACCGTGACCGCATCCGCCGCACCGCCTCGACCGCCTCGGGGATGTCGCTGCCGGCGATGAACTTGCGCGCCAGCCGGCGGGCCGACCAGCGGGTGACGCCGGCCAGGGCGGCGCCGAGCGGGCCGCGCGTCGGCAGCAGCTTCAGGCCCCAGCGCGCCGGCAGCGGCAGGCGATCGCCGACCTCGCCGAAGTACTCGCGCAGGTGCTGGACGATGGCGGCGGGGGTTTCGAGCTGCGGCAGCACGTCGGTGAAGCGGAACATCTGAAGCTTGACCGCCTCGTCGCGCATCGACAGGTCCATGAGGCGGTCGTCCCACCAGGCCGGCGAGAACGGGAACGGCCCCGTCGCGTCCACGCGGGCGAAGACCTCCTTGCCGATCCGCCGCGTCAGCTCCTCGACCTCCATCGGGCCGCCCTCTCTTTCGTAGGACAAGCTGCCAGCTTGTCCCTCCGCCTCAGGGACAAGCTGGCAGCTTGTCCTACGATTGGTGTCCGTCGGGTTGTCTGCTAGTATAGCTACACCCGGCGAGACGTTCGTTCCCAGGCCCGACCGTGAGGGAGGGCGCCCGAACCCAGGCCCGACCGTGAGGGAGGGCGCTCCGAACCCAGGCCCGACCGTGAGGGAGGGGCGTTCGAACCCAGGCCCGACCGTGAGGAGGGCGTCGCGTCACCCAAGGCGGAGCGACGCCCTCCCTCACGGTCGGGCCTGCGACGGCGACGGATGCCCCCCATCCCGCGGATGAGACTCCATGAGCGATTTTCGCATCGGCAAGTTCCAGGTGGTGGGGACGCTGGGCACCGGCGCCCACAGCACCATCCTGCACGTCCGCCGGGCCGAGGACAGCAAGAGCTACGCGCTCAAGGTCGTCCAGATCGACGAGCCGGAGGACCAGAAGTTCCTCGACCAGGCCGAGCACGAGTTCGACATCGCCGGCCGGCTCGACCACCCCACGCTGCTCAAGTTCTACGCCCTGGAGAAGGTCAAGGACTGGCTCTTCCGCGTCAAGAAGGTCCACCTGCTCAGCGAGTACGTCAACGGCAAGACGCTCGACACCTGCCCGCGGCTGACGATCCCGCGCCTCGTCCAGGTGTTCAAGGCGGTCTCCGACGGCATGGTCCACATGCACCGCCGCCAGGTCTGCCACGGCGACCTCAAGCCGAACAACGTGCTCTTGAGCAAGGCCGGCGGGATCAAGGTCATCGACTTCGGCCTGGCCCGCGTCAAGGGCGACAGGGTCGGCCGCATCCAGGGCACGCCGGAGTACCTGGCCCCCGAGTCGGTCAAGCATCAGATGATCAACGAGCGGACCGACATCTACAACTTCGGCGGGCTGATGTACCGCCTGGTCAGCTGGCGGCTGCCGCCCCCGGTGCTGTCCGAGGAGGACGGCGGCGTGCCGCTCGACGCCAAGATGTGGGCGCGCACCTACAAGCCGGTCGAGGAGCTTCAGCCGCAGACGCCGCCGGCCCTGGCCGAGCTGATCAACGGCTGCCTGGAGTACGACGCGAACAAGCGGCCGGAGCGGATGAGCGAGGTCCAGGGCGCGCTGGGCCGGCTGGTGGACGCGGTGGTGACGGCCGAGGACCGGCTCGACGCGATGGAGTGGTGAGCGACCATGCCCGCCCGCGAAGACTGCCCGCACTTCATCCCGGTGCAGACGCCGGAGCTGGTCCGGCTGTTCGCCGCCGACCCGTCCCTGCCGGAGCCGCTGCGCGAGCCGCTCGCCGCCCTGGCCGCCCGCGTCCAGCAGGTCTACCACCGCCGGCTGCACCGCCGACTGGTGGCGCTGAAGGCCGAGTACGAGCCGTTCGACCCCGACAGCGACTCGCCGCCGCTGGCGCCGCCGTCGGCCCAGGAGCGGCAGCGGCGGCTGAACCTGCTGCTCAGCGACTTCGGCTGGCTGCTCGACCGGGCCCACTTCCGCCACCTCAGCCGCGACGACCTCGAAGCGGTCCTCGAGGACGCCTCCGACTGGGGCATCCACATGCAGGTCGATTTCAGCCGGTTCGACCACTGCGCCATCTTCGCCCGCGGCGAGGGCTACCAGACGCGGGTGCTGCGGTCGTGGAAGACCCTGTTCCGCGACGCCGAGGTCGAGGTGCCGATCTTCCGCCGCCTGGTGCTGATCCTGAAGCTGCGGCCCGACCCGCGCCTGCCCCGGCGCGTCGAGGCCGACCACGTTCACCTGAAGGTGTTCAAGGACATCCCCCGGGCCGACGTGGACATGCTCCTGCCCGGCGCGAAGGTGCGGCTGAAGCTGTTCGACCGGGGGCGGATCGGCGTCGGCCTGATCAGCGGGCTGGCGACGATGCTGTGGCGGATGGGCCAGGAGGCGTGGGAGTTCGTCGGCCACATCCTGGCCGCCGACCCGGCCGCGAAGATGAGCGTCTTCTGGGGCCTGACGGCCGGGGCGCTGGGCTACGGCTACAAGTCGTACTACGACGTGCGGACGACCCGACAGGCCTACCACCTGAACCTGACGCAGAGCCTGTACTTCCAGTGCCTGGACAGCAACGCCGGGGTTCTGACCCGGCTGTTCGACGAGGCGGAGGAGCAGGAGACAAGGACGACGCTGCTGGCCTACTTCTGCCTGTGGCGCTGCGCCGGGCCGGAGGGGATGACGGCGGAGGAGCTGGAGGCGGCGATGGGCCTGTACCTCGACCGGTTCGCCGGCGTGACGATGCTCTGCGAGCCGGGCGAGCCGGCGACGAAGCTGCTGCGGTTGGGCCTGGCCCGGCAGGACGGCGTCCGCTACCACGCCACCCCGCTGGCCGACGCGCTGGCGGGCCTGGACGGCCTGCCCGACGACGACCCGGCGGCGGTCGGCGGGCGAAACGTCCGGCCGGCGCCAATCCCGACGCGCGGCTGACGAAAAACACACGGGAGCCGGCCGTTCCTGGTCGGGGGCTCCGGTTAGCCCGAGCGCCAGCGAGGTCCTGGGCGCAGACCCCGCTGGGCGTTTCGGCCAAGAAAGAAGATGAAGGAGGCCTCCCCATGGCGGAGTACGCCGACCGCGAGCACTACATCCCGCTGCGCAAGAGCGACCTCGTCGAGCTGCTCTGCCGCGACCAGCGGCTCGGGGCGAACGAGCGCGACGGCTTCCGCCAGTTCTGCCGGCTGGTCAGCGCCGTCTGGCACTTCGAGTACCTGGAAACGTTGGAGAGGATCAAGGACCTCTACGCCCCGTTCGACCCCGACGCGGTCACCAGGCCGCTCACCCCGCTGCCCCCCGAGCAGCGCCCCGCGCGGATGGAGGCGCTGTTCGACGAGTTCACCAGGCTCATGGAGAAGGCGAACTTCAAGCGCCTCACCCGCCAGGACGTCGAGGCCGCCGTCGAGGGCGGCGCCAGCGACTGGGGCGTCAACATGTACGTCGATTGGAAGGTGTTCGAGCGGATCGAGGTGTTCACCCGCTCCGAGGGGAAGACCACCCGGACGAAGCGGCACTGGCTGTTCTTCTGGCGGGAGATCAGCAAGGAGGTGGACACCTACCGCCGGCTCGTCCTCCTGGTCAAGCTCCGCAAGAGCAAGCGCATCCCGCCGACGATCGACACCGACGACGTGTTCGCCAAGATGTTCAAGGACATCCCCAAGCTCGACCTGGAGATGACCCTGCCGGGCACCCTCATGCAGATGCCGCTGTGGCAAAAGTTCAAGCTCGGCGGGTCGGCGGTCGGCACGATCGGCTACGGCCTGTACAGCCTGGGCGCCAAGCTGGTGATCGCGGTCTACAGCCTGTTCGCGGCGGCGGCGACGTTCGCCGTCTCCGCCGTCGAGTACGCCCTGTTCGCCCCGTTCTTCGTGCTGTTCGGCTACGGCTACAAGCAGTTCTACAGCTACCAGGTGACCAAGCAGCAGTATGCCAAGAGGCTCGCCGAGAGCCTGTACTACCAGAGCCTCGACAACGACCTCGGCGTCATCACGCAGGTCCTCGACGAGGCCGAGGAGCAGGAGTGCCGCGAGACCATTCTCGCCTACTACTACCTGTGGAAGTACGCCCCGCCGGAGGGCTGGGAGAAGGGGCAGCTCGACGACTACGTCGAGCCTGGAATTGGAAGGCAAGCTCGGCATGAAGGTGGACTTCGAGATCGAGGACGCCCTGGCCAAGCTGGAGCGCCTCCCAGTCGTGTCGAAGTCGGGCACCCGCTACCGGGCCGTCGGCCTGGAGAAGGCGCTGGAGCGGCTGGATTACCGCTGGGACAACTACTTCCAGTACAACCGCGGTGACCGCCGCCTGGCTTGCCGTACCGCCGGCCGGGCGACAATACCGGGCATGCCCCACCCCACCCGGAGCCCCCACGCATGACCACCTGCCGCACCTTCCTCGCCCAGGCCGGCCTGGGCGCGGCCGGCCTGACGCTGCTGCCCGACCTGGCCCTGCCGCGGGAGCGCTCGCCGAGCGAGCGCATCCGCATCGGCTGCATCGGGGTCGGCAACCAGGGCCGGGGGAACCTCGGCAAGCACGTCAAGAACGCCGTCGCCGTCTGCGAGGTCGATGGCGTCCGCCTCGGCCAGGCCAAGGAGCGGGTCGAGAAGGAGACGAGGAGGCCGTGCGCCGCCTACGGCGACTACCGCAAGCTGCTCGACGACAAGACCGTCGATGCCGTCGTCATCACCGTGCCGGACCACTGGCACGCGCTGATGACGATCGACGCCTGCGCGGCCGGCAAGGACGTCTACTGCGAGAAGCCGCTGACGCTGACCATCGCCGAGGGCCGGGCGATGGTCACCGCGGCCCGCAAGCACAGGCGCATCGTCCAGACCGGCAGCCAGCAGCGCTCCGACGACCGCTTCCGCCAGGCCTGCGAGCTGGTCCGCAACGGCAAGATCGGCAAGGTCCACACGGTGAAGGTCGGCATCCCGAGGGTGAACTTCACCGGCCCGGCGGTGCCGGACGGCCCGCCGCCGAAGGAGCTGGACTACGACCGGTGGCTGGGGCCGGCGCCGAAGCGGCCGTACAACGAGAAGCGCGTCCACTACCTGTTCCGCTTCTTCTGGGACTACTCCGGCGGGCAGATGACCAACTTCGGGGCGCACCACCTCGACATCGCCCAGTGGGGCCTGGGCATGGACGACAGCGGCCCGGTCTCCTGTGAGGGCCAGGCGCGCTACCACGCCCAGGGGTGGTACGAGGTGCCCGAGTGGTGCGAGGCGGTCTGGCACTACGCCAACGGCGTGAAGGTGGTTTGCACCCAGGGCGGCCGCGGCGGCACCGAGTTCATCGGCGACAAGGGCAAGGTGTTCGTCTCCCGCAAGGAGATTCAGGCGACGCCGGCCGAGCTGCTGACGGAGAAGCTCGACGACAAGGCGGTCCGCCTCTACCGCAGCAAGAACCACCACGCCAACTGGCTGGAGTGCGTCAAGTCGCGGAAGCTGCCGATCTGCGACGTCGAGGTCGGCCACCGCTCGGCGACGGTCTGCCACCTGGGCAACCTCGCCATCCGGCTGGGGCGGAAGGTCAGCTGGGACCCGGCGAAGGAGGAGGTCGGCGGCGACCCGGAGGCGGCCAAACTGGTGTCGAGGGCGTATCGCGCGCCGTGGAAGCTACCGGGCTGAGGCGGCCAAAAAGCAGACGACGGGAGTCACCCCGAGGGATGACTCCCGCGCCTGCTGCGTGGGAGATGGAGGGTCAGAACGTGAAGGCGATGCCCGCGTTCCAGCCGTCGATGAACCGGGTGACGTTGGTCCAGCGCGGGTTGATGTTGCTGTAGTCGAAGTCGATCGGCCGCGGCGACGCCCGGGTGTTGAAGAAGCCCATCAGGTCGTAGCCGCCGTAGAGCTGCACGAACTCGGTCGGGTACCACATCAGGCCGAGGTTCGCCTGCAGCTCGGGGACCATCGACCACTCGACCTTGGTCCGCTTGTTCGTCGGAATGTTGAGGTACTTCGCGGCCGTCTCGTACTTGGCCTTCTCCTTGGCGCTGTCCATGAACAGGGCGGCGTCGGTCCTCAGCTGGACGGCGATGCCGTGCCCGAGGTACCACTCCTGCTCGCAGCCGACGAACACGCCGTACATCCGGTTCGAGGTGATGTTCGAGTAGATGCCGACGTTCACCGGGCTATCCAGGTTCACCCCGCCCTGGTCGTTGTTGACCGTGCCGTCGGGGTTCTGGCCGATGCTCGTCGTGGTCCACTTGAACTTCTCCCAGAACCAGGTGTAGCGCGGGCCGACCAGGCCGTTGACGCGGTAGGTCTCCGTCTCCCAGACCGGCTCGCGGTAGCAGATCTCCCCCTGCTGGAAGTGCTGCTGGAACGACATCGTCATGATGCTGGCCCCGTTCCAGATGCCGAACACGCTCTGGGGGTTGATGTTCGCCAGGGCGAGGGCCAGGGCCGGGAACTGCAAGTTCTGGCCGTTGACGTTCTGGGTCTGGGGCGGGCGGACCTTGAAGTCGGCCCCGGCGTACTCGGGCGGGAAGTTGTACACCGGCGCGAACAGGAACGTGTTCTCGAAGTTCTGGCCCGGGACGATCTGCGGGTTGTTGAACTGGGCCGGCGGGGCCAGCGTCGCCCCGGCGCGGTGCTGCACCTCCGTCAGGTACTTCCAACCCAACGACACCGACGAGCCGTCCCGGAACTTCCAGCCGACGCCCAGTTCCATGCCGGGCTGGTACGGCGACCGCGTGCGCAGCTGCTGCACGTCGAGGGCCCGCTCGTGGCTGCCGACGAACCCCTGGCTGTCGAACAGCCCAGGGACGGTGAACGCAAGCGGCTGGAGGTAGAACCGGCCGAGGATCGTCGGCGGCGGCGGAATGCCGACTAGCGTGGGCGGCAAGGCGATCACCACGCCGCCGAGTACCACCACCTGGCCGTTCAGCGCCTGGCCGGTGTTCACGCCGGTGTCCTGGCTCGTGTCGGGAATGGTGCCCGGCGGGATCGGGGCCGGGCCGGAGCTGAACCCCTGGATGATCTGGGTGACAATCTGCTCGCCCGTTTCGTAGGCGAACAGCCCGCGGACCGCCACCTGCTGCTGTCGGAGCGGGTTGCTCTGCCGATACAGCAGCGCCCGACCGTAGGTGTAAAACCCGCCGTCCTCGGGGCGGGTGCTGCCGTAAGGCAGCGGTACCTGGGGGTCCGCCGGCGCGTACTGCTGGGCCGAGAGGCGGGCCGGCGCGATGGCCGAGACGGCCAACATCAGCCAGACCCCTCGCAAGTTTCTTCCACGCATAAGACCCATCTCCTCCCTGACGTAGGCGTACAGCCTGCCCGTCCGCGGCCGTCTCCCCCGGCCGCCCGCGCCCAGCCCGCAAGCCGGCGCGATCTTTCGTCCAACGTGCAGGGCCGCGAACACCTGCCGGCCGCGCCGCTGCGTCACAGGTATATTCGGCACGACCGGTAGGGTTTCCCAACTCAATTCTTGGCCCCGGTGGCGAACTTGGCACATCCCGCCCCGGCGGCGGAACTGACTCGGTAACACGCGCGGGTCGCGAAGTTTTTGCAAGATGTACTTGACGGGGTAAGGAAATCGATCGACAATCACCTGCTATGCGGCGATGGGGGCGAGGCCGGTCCGTCACGGTGCAACCGGGCCGGCCCTCCGGGCTCCCTCGCGGCGGAGATTCGGGAAGAGACCAGGTGCCGACCGAGCGCGCAGTCGCGACCCGCGCGCCCGTCCGCGTTCAACCGAGGGCCTTTTGATGATTGCCTCCAAGCGACTAATCCAGCTGGCGTACACTGCTGCCGTCGTCGGCGGCGCGGCGCTGCTGACATCCCCCGGCATTGTCTCCGGACAGCAAACCCGGGCCCGGACCCACCTCCGGCCCACGATGCCGCGGCCGAACTACTTCAAGTCCCCGACCGTCACCCCAGGCCAGTACGGCATCAATCCGTTCCAGGTCAACGGCGGGGCCAACTCCCAGGGCCAGAACCAAGGCAGTAACTTCCAGGGCGGTGGCAACTTCCAGGGAGGCGGCGGCGGGTTCCAGGGCGGCTTCCAGGGAGGCGGCGGGTTCCAGGGTGGCTTCCAGGGTGGCGGCGGGTTCCAGGGCGGCTTCCAGGGTGGCGGCGGGTTCCAGGGTGGCTTCCAGGGAGGCGGCGGCGGCTTCCAGGGTGGCTTCCAGGGCGGGTTCCAGGGCGGGTTCCAGGGTGGCGGCGGCGGCTTCGCCGGCGGCTTCGCCGGCGGCGGCGGGTTCCAGGGTGGCGGCGGCGGCTTCGCCGGCGGCTTCGCCGGCGGCTTCGCCGGCGGCTTCGCCGGCGGCGGCGGCTTCGCCGGCGGCGGCGGCGGCGGCTTCAACAAGGGCTTTGGCGGGGGCGGCGGCGGCTTCGCGCCTCCGGTGAAGCGGCCCCCGGCTTCTGATCGTTGATCGCGGCTGACAACACACAGCCGCCGACGAGGTGGTCTCCTCGCCGCCGCTTGTGTGTTGTCAGCCGCTACTTCGTTCCCGGGCCTCCTTTAGGCGGCCCGCTCACCTTGCGCCACTCGCTCTCGGGGGTCATGCCCGTCAGCGTCACCCGCTCGTCCTTGCGCGTGACCCGGAACGACTTCAGCAGGTCCTCCATGACCGCCCGCTTCGTCGCGTCGGGGAACAGCGTCGGCAGCAGGCCGCGCAGCCCCTCCAGCGCCCGCTTCGACTTCGCCTCCAGCACCGGGCCGAGGTCGTTCGACTTGGCCTGCAGCTCGACGATGAACTTCACCTCCTTGCCCCCGACGATCCGCAGCGTGGCGTGGTCGAACTGGTTGAACGTCTCGCGCACCTCCTCGGTGGCCACCAGGGCCAGGCCGGGGTGCAGCGAGTCGTCGAGCAGGGCCCCGGTGGTGACGTCGTCCGCGGCCTGCCTCTTGAGCACCGCCCCCAGCTCGTTATCGACGCGCAGCCGGTCCGAGCCGCGCGTCCGCAGCGCGCGGTCCACCTGCTTCTTGCCCGCCAGCGACACCAGCAGCGTGCCCTCGTCCAGGGCCGCGACGTGGGCCTCGTAGGGCGCGACCAGCCGGCGGAAGCGCGGCGGCACCTTCTCCAGCGGCGGCACCAGCTCCAGCAGCGCCTTCTCGTTGAGCGACCGCGTGTAGACCGGCACGGCCGGCCGGCCCATCCGCTCGACGGCCAGCGAGGACGACGCCCGGGCCACGCGCCGCATCTGCTCGTCCAGCCGGGAGGTGTCCACCTTGCCGGTGACGAGGATGACGCCGTTGAACGAGCCGGCGTAGGGCATGGCGATGACGACGCTGCTGACGTCCTTCAGCGGCAGCCGCGCGTCGTCGCCCAGCTCCGGCGCCATGTGGGTGCGGTAAAGCTGCTGAAACAGCTCCAGCCCTCCCACCTTATCCTGCTCGGCCAGGGCGGCGAACTGGATGGTCAAGACGGCCTTGGTGTCGGAAGGCAGGTAGCGCAGGTGCCGGCCCTGCGCGACGGCGAGCGGGGCGAGGCAGGCGGCGAGGAGCACGGCGGCGCGGGATGGCATGGGTGAGATCTCTGGGGCGCGGGGGAAAATCGCACAGGGGGATTGTATCGGCGGCGGGCGGGGGCGATGATGTCCTCACCCCGGGCCTCGACGGAAGGAGACGACTCGTGTCCGAATGGAACGCGACTGACTACCACTCGCACTCGCGCCTGCAAGAGGTCCTCGCCCAGCAGCACCTCTCGTGGTTGCCGCTGGAGGGCTGGGAGCGCGTCCTCGACGTCGGCTGTGGCGACGGCAAGATCACCGCCGCCCTGGCCGCCCGCCTGCCGCGCGGCTCGGCCGTCGGCGTGGACCCCTCGACGCAGATGGTCGCCTACGCCAGCGGGAATTACGACCCGGCGAAGTACCCGAACCTGTCGTTCCGGGTCGGCGACGCCCGCGACCTGCCGTTCTCCGCCGAATTCGACCGCGCCGTGTCGTTCAACGCCCTGCACTGGGTCCACGAGGGTGACGCCGCCCTGCGGTCGATCCGCCGGGCGCTTGTGGGCGGCGGCCGGGCGTTCCTGGAGTTCGTCCCCGCCGGGAAGCCGTCGAGCACCGACTACCTGGTCGGCGAGGTGTGCCGGTCGCCGCGCTGGGCGGGGTACTTCGCCGGCTTCCGCGACCCGTTCGCCCACTTCGCCCCGGACGAGTACCGCTCGATGGCCGAGCGCGCCGGGTTCGCCGTGGAGCGGATCGAGACGGAGGAGGCCTCGTGGGACTTCGGCGACCGGGAGGGGTTCCTCGGCTTCCTGCGGACGACGACCTACGGCTGGACGGAACGCCTGCCCGAGGCGGAGCGGCCGGCGTTTTACGAGGACTGCCTCAACCGGTACGCCGAGGCCAACGGCACCGACCGGGTGCTGCGCTTCTTGCAAATGGAGGTGGCCCTGCGGGCGGCGTGAGTTTTCGGCCCCTCCGACGCCTCGCGCAGGAGCCGGAGGGTTTATCCCGCCGGTCCGGACGGCGGGGACAAGCCCCGCCGCTCGGGTCGCCAACCCGCTCGCCCTGGCCTCACTTCCCCCCGCGACCCGGCGCGGCCACCTCCTTCCCCCGGGCGTCCTCGTACCGGGGCCGCGGCCGCGCGGTGAACCGGTGGTAGCCGTCGGGGCCGACCGCCGGCGCCCCGTGGGCGTCGAAGTACGCCTCCTCGACCAGCCGCCCGGCGTCGTCGAAGGCGGCCCGCCGCTGGGCGGCGCCGTCGCCGGGGTCGGCGTACCACGTCCGGGACAGCAGTGCCGCCGGGCCGGCCCGGTACAGGCGGATCAGGCCGCGGCGGTCGGCCCGGCCGCCGGCGGCGAGCGCCCGGCCGTCGCGCGAGAACGCCAGCGACTCGACCGGCTCGTCCTGCGGCAGCGCCAGCAGCTCGCGGCCGGTGGCGACCTGCCAGAGCCGCAGCGAGCCGTCGGCGTTGGCCGAGGCCAGCGTCTTGCCGTCGGGGGCGAAGGCGAAGCGGGTGAACGGGCGGGCGTGGCCGCGCAGCGTCGTCACCGTGCCGGTGGGCAGGTCCACCACGTCCAGGTTCGGCGCCTGCTCGACGGCCAGCCGCGTGCCGTCGGGCGAGAAGGCCAGGTCGTGCGTGAAGAACCGGCCGCGCCGCGCCACCTGGCGCACCGCCCCGGTTTTCACCTCGACCAGCCACACCTCGCTGGGGCCGGCGTCGCGCGAGGAGTGGTCCGTGGCGACGGCGAGCGTCGCGCCGTCCGGCGAGTAGGCCAGCGCCGAGATGCCGGCGGGTCGGGTCGGCACGTCGGCGCGGAGCCGGCCGGCCTCGAGGTCGTACAGCGCCAGGCCGCCGGGCTGGCCGGCCCGCAGGTGGCCGGTGCCCCAGGCCAGCGTCTTGCCGTCCGGCCCGAACGCCAGGCACGACACCACGCCGCCCGCGGTCAGCGTCTGCCGCAGCCGGGCCGGCACGCCTTCCTGGGCCGGCCGGACGTCCCACAGCTTCACCGCCTGGTCCCAGCCGCCGGTGGC
>JAXMAW010000081.1:0-27956 GCA_046350195.1 Gemmataceae bacterium | reverse complement strand
GCGACGGCTACGTCCACGACGGCAACGCCGGCAAGGGCGAGAAGACGATCACGTTCCAGCCGGCCATTCCGAAGACGGGCCAGTACGAGGTGTGGCTGTCGTACACGCCGGGGACGAACCGCGCCGCCAGGGTGCCGGTCACCGTCTTCTCGGCGGACGGCGACAAGACGGTCCACATCGACCAGACGAAGCCACCGGACATCGACGGCCTGTTCGTGTCGCTGGGCCGGCACACGTTCGAGAGGAGCGGCCAGGGCTTCGTCCTGATTGCCAACGAGGGGACCACCGGCCACGTCGTCGCCGACGCCGTCGTGTTCATCCCGGCGGAGGAGATGGCGGATAAAAAGGAGGGCAAAAATGCTTCGACTTCGAGGCTGGCCGACCTGGAGGCGAAGCTGAAGCGGCTAAAGGCGGCCGGGCCGAAGCGCGACATGGTGATGTCAGTCGAGGAGGAGAAGGTCATCGAAGACGCCCGCGTCCACGTGCGCGGCAGCGTCCACAGCCTCGGCGAGAGGGCGCCGCGCGGGGTGCTCCGGGTGGCGCTGGCCGGCACGGGGCCGAAGATGCCCGCCAACGAGAGCGGTCGCCGTGAGCTGGCCGACTGGCTGGCGTCGGCCGACAACCCACTGACGGCGCGGGTCATCGTCAACCGCGCCTGGCACTGGCTGATGGGGGCGGGCCTCGTCCGCACGCCGGACAACTTCGGCACGACCGGCGAGCGGCCGAGCCACCCCGAGTTGCTCGACGCGCTGGCGCTGCAACTCGTCGAGGACGCCTGGTCGATCAAGTCCCTGGTGCGGCGAATCGTGCTCTCCCAGGCGTACCGGAGGGCCTCCGGCGCGGAACCGCGCGACCCGGAGAACCGGCTGTGGTCGCGGGCCACCCGCCGCCGCCTGGAGGCGGAGTGCCTGCGCGACACGATGCTCGCGGTCAGCGGCGAGCTAAGGCGCGACCTCGGCGGGCCGACCTACCCGGCCGGGCTGGCGGCGGACTACGGCTTCAGGCACACCGACGCGCGGCGGAGCGTTTACTCGCCGGCGTTCCGCAACGCCCTGCCGGAGCTGTTCGAGGCGTTCGACTTCGCCGACCCCAGCGTGACGACCGGCCGGCGCAACGTCAGCACGGTCGCGCCGCAGGCCCTGTTCCTGATGAACCACCCGTTCGTCCTCGACCGGGCCGGCCACGCAGCCCGGCGCCTGCTGGCGAGGGCGGGGCTGAGCGACCATGACAGGCTGACCCACCTGTACCGCCAGGCGCTGGGCCGGCCGCCGACCGACGCGGAGCGAGCCCTGGTCGAAGCCTACCTGGCGAAGGGCGGCGACCGCGAGCAGGGCTGGGCCCGCGTCGTACAGGTGGTGTTCGCGTCGCTGGACTTCCGGCATCTTCCGTAGGGCAAGCTGGCAGCTTGCCCTACGACCGACGAGGAGACCCCGCTATGCTCCCGACCCGCCGCGACGCCCTGAGGACGGCCGCCTGCGGCTTCGGCCACCTGGCGGTGACCGGCCTGTCCGCCCACGCCGCGGCCAGGAAGCCGCACCACACGCCGAAGGCCAAGCGGGTCGTCTTCCTGTTCATGCAGGGCGGCGTCAGCCAGGTCGATTCGTTCGACTACAAGCCGCGGTTGGAGAGGGACGACGGCCAGCGGATGCCGTTCGACGACGCCCGGGTGCTGGCCAACACCGGGATGCGCGGCTCGTCGCAGCGCGTCATGAGGCCGTTGTGGAAGTTCTCCCGGCACGGCCAGTGCGGCCGGTGGGCGTCCGAACTCTTCCCCGAGGTCCGCCGCCACGTCGATGACCTGTGCTTCGTCCACTCGATGCACACCGAGGGGGTGGCGCACGGGCCGGCGACGCTTTTCCTTCATTGCGGATCGACTAACTTTGTTAGGCCGTCGATGGGCTCGTGGGTCCTCTACGGCCTGGGTTCGGAGAGCGACAACCTGCCCGGGTTCGTGTCGATCGCCCCGTCGCCGGGCAACGGCGGGCCGCGCAACTACGGCTGCGCCTTCCTGCCCGCCGCCTACCAGGGCACCGCCGTCGGCAAGGCCGGCGCCTCCGCCGGCGAGGCGGCCATCCGCAACCTGACCAACCCCCGCCTGTCCCGCGACGAGCAGCGCCGGCAACTCGACCTGCTCCAGGCGATCAACGCCGAGCAGCGCAGGTCGTCCCCCGGCGACACCGAGTTGGAGGCGGTCATCAACTCCTACGAGTTGGGCTGGCGGATGCAGACCAACGCGCCGGACGTCCTCGACCTCTCCAAGGAAACTGGCGCGACACGCCGCCTCTACGGCATCGGCGAGAAGGACACCGACACGTTCGGCAAGCAGTGCCTGATGGCGCGGCGTCTGTGCGAGGCCGGCGTCCGCTACGTTCAGGTCACCTACGGCGACAGCAGCGCCAACCCCGCCTGGGACCAGCACTCGAACCTGCCGAAGCACGCGACCCACGCCCGCGCCGTCGATCGGCCCATCGCGGGGCTGCTGGCCGACCTCAAGGCACGCGGCCTGCTGGAGGACACGCTGGTGTGGTGGGGCAGCGAGTTCGGCCGCACGCCTTACGCCGAGAAGAACGGCACCGGGCGCGACCACAACCCCGGCGGGTTCACCGTCTGGCTGGCCGGCGGCGGCGTCAAGCCGGGCTTCGCCCACGGCAAGACGGACGAGTTCGGCTTCGCGGCGGTCGAGGACAAGGTCCACATGCACGACCTGCACGCGACGATCCTGCACCTGATGGGGCTGGACCACGAGCGGCTGACGTTCCGCTACAGCGGCCGCGACTTCCGCCTTACCGACGTCCACGGCCAGGTGGTCAAGGGCATCCTCGCGTGAGCGGTCATCGCTCACGCCGATACACGAACCACCCCCACGCCGACGGCCCGCGCGCTGGGTAGCGCTGCCCCAGTTTGTAGACGTTCCCCGCCGTGTCGCGCACCTCGTCCTCGACCGGGTCGCGGTCGTTCAACCGGTGTACGAGAACCCACTCGGCCTCGCCGGGCCGGTTGTTGCTGACGTAGACCACTTCGCGGTCGGGGAAGTAACCCGCGTGGAAGCCGAGCATCGCCCCGACGCGGAAGTCGTCGTCGCCAGTGACCTTCACGGGCACCGAGGCGTCCTGCTCCAACACGAAAGCCAACGCCTCGGCGAACCGGCCGCGTCCCCCTCCCGCGAACGACCAAAGCGCCGCCAGGTTGCCGGCGATGAGCAGGAGAAAGAACCCGAAGCAAAAGAGCACCGCTCGTACCCGGCCGAGCCGACCCAACACCTGACGGAAGCGGAACCCAACCATCTGAGCGACGAGCAGCACGAAGAAGGCATACGAGATGTAGAAGTAGCGCTCGAACAGGATCGGCGGAGGCCGGAGCAAGAACACCGTGGGCGAGGCGACGACGGCGACCAGGAAGAACACCCAGAGGTCGCTCTTCCGCTCGCTGAGCACCTTCAGCCCGCCGAGGAACAAGCCCGCACTACAGAAAACAAGCACCGGGTTCACCACCTGACTCACCGGCCTGCCGGCTATCAATGGGAACAGCTCGCTGCCGAGCGGGACGGCCAGCAGTCGCTCGATGGGGGGCCAGAGCCGACCCGGAGGGCCACCCTCGACGTGCATGCCACGGATACAATAGAGATAAAACGGGGCGAAGAACGCCACTACTCCGGCGTGACAGATCGCCAGTCGTCGCAGTTCGTCGCCGGGCCGTACGCGATCTTTGGCGAACCTGCGCAGGGACCAGACGACGAAGCCGATGTAGGCGTGGACGAAGGTCAAGTGGGAAAGGAACCCCAGGCAGGCCGTCACCCAGAACAGGACGAGCCAGGGCCGCCGCCCGTCGTCGAGGTAGCGCCACAGCGCACCGAACGCCGCCAGCGCGAACAGCACCGCCAGCGAGTAGCCGCGCGCCTCCGCCGAGGCGATCACCAGCCAGTAATTCGTGGCGACCAGCCAGGCGGCGAACACCGCCTCGGCCTCGCCCCACCGCCGCGCGACCAGGGCCGCGACAACGATCGCCGCCAGCCCCGCGGCGACGCTGAGCAGCCGGTACAGCCACCACGGCGCGGCCTCGGGCCACAGGGTCAGCCAGGCCGTGTTCAGGTGGTGGTTGTTGTCGTGCTTGACGGCGAAGACGCCGACCGGCGACCCCGCCTCGCGCGCGAGGTTGTACGAGAGGACCTCGTCCAGCCAGAACTCGCCGCGCTGCGCCGACAGCCTGAGGACGGCACCCAGCGCAAGCGCCAGCAGCACCCAGAAGACCCAGCCGCGGCGCATGCCTTCCCCCCTCCCCCGGCCCACCCCCTTCCCGTTCCCGAACTGCGGGGTCGGGCCGAGGGGCCATGGGGGAAAGGTAAGCCCGGGAACGGGCTCGGGCACGGAAAAAGGGTGGGCCCCCGCGCCGGTCGCGGGGGAAATCCCGACATTTTTCAGCGGCCGATTTGACTGAGCGTGCGGGCTGACCTACGGTTGTGGCGACAACGGTTCGGCGGATGCCCGCGGCGAACCGCCGCGGGGGAATAACCCCAACAACAGCCTCTTCATCCTCGACAACGGCAAACCCGCCGTGAGGCGGTGACGCAAAGCCATGGGCCCAGGGCCGGTTCCCACCCGGGGTCGCCAGGTTACCGAAAGGATGGGGGGAGTCCAGACACCAACTCAGCACTCGGCCCGAGCGCTGCCGGACACGCCAAAGGCGACAATCCGGATCTTCCTGGTGCGAGACTTCCTGACCCGACGAGATGAAGAAGAGGTCGGCCCGGCTAGACGCGAGGGCGGGGCAGCGCCGCGCCTGGCCGCGGAATCTCAGAAAGGGAAGGTTACGATGTCTAAGGTGCTCGCCTTAACCAAGCAGTTCCTCCAGGACGAGAGCGGCCCGACGGCGGTCGAATACGCCGTCATGCTCGCCCTCATAATCGTGGTCTGCATCACGGCTATCACCACACTCGGCAACAACGCCAACAGCACGTTCGCCAACGTGGCCCTGAACGGTGCCGCCGGCGGCTCCTGAGCAGCGCCCGGGCGGAGGGGCCACGCAGTCAACGCCTCGATCGGTTTGGATGCACGTTCGGCCAGGTAGCGGTATCTGGCCACCACCATAAAGTAGTTTTTTTTCGGAAAAGGTAGGTTCCCATGACGAAGTTCGCGCAGGCCTTGGTCAGCTTCGTGAAGGACGAGAGCGGCCCGACGGCGGTCGAGTACGCGGTGATGTTGGCCCTGATCATCGTGGTGTGCATCACGGCGATCACCACCCTGGGCACCAACGCCAACAACACCTTCTCCTACGTCGGCGGCGTCATCGGCGGCTCCTCCAGCTGAGCCGGGACCGGCAGACTGCCTGGCCGTACCGGGACACAGGTCGGCTCCCTGCAAGCCGCGGCGCCCGAGGCGCCGCGGCTTGCCGCGTTCTCCCCCCCTAGCGAACGGTTATCCCCTTGGCTGGCCGGCGAGGTTTCGCCCCCAGGCCCCCGGCGAGGTGACTCGAACATGCACTTCATCCTGGACAACTGGCCCTTGTGGTTCATCTGCGCGGCCATGGTCGTGGCGGCGGTCATCGACGGCTGGAAACTCAAGGTGCCCAACTGGCTAACCTTCCCCCTGATCCTGTCAGGGTGGGCCCTGGGCCTGATCCACGACCTCGGCTGGCTGCGCGGGACCGGCGACGGAGGCCTCGGCGCCGCCCTGGCCGGGACCGCGTTGGGCTTCGCCCTTCTGTTCCCCGTCTACGCGATCGGCGGCATGGGCGGCGGCGACGTCAAGATGCAGATGGGGTTCGGCGCCTGGATCGGGGCGTTCTACGGCCTGGCCGGCACCGAGTCCCACCCCGGCGCGATGTGGATCGTCTTCTACGCCTTCTCCCTCGCGGCGGTGATCGGCGGGGTGCTGGCGTTGGGGATGATCTTCCTGCGCGGCCAGCTCCGCAAGAACCTGACCAACACCCGGTCGATCCTCGGCGACCTGTTCGCCAAGGGGGTCGGTAACGCCTCGGAGAAGGCCGCCGAGCGCAAACCGACCATGCACCTGTTGCCCTACGGCATCCCGCTCTGCCTGGGCTTCATCAGCTACCTGATCATGCTGCACGGCGTCTGAACCCCTCTCGACGTCGTGCCGGCGGCCCGGGTCGGCCCGGGCCCCCAGTTAAACGTGACAAGCGGGGAGGGCGGGGCGGGCCACAAGGGTCGGCCGGAACATCGGGCAAATGCGGCAGGTCTGCTACAGGCGGCAAAGTTTGAAGTTCGCCGACCCGGCCTGTCGAAATAACCCCTGGCGGTGAGCCCCTAGCCGGGCGGCGCCAGGGTCGGAAGGCCCCTCGCTGACGAGCAACCTGATTTCGCCTACCAACACGAGGTCCGATCCATGAAGCCGAAGACCATGATCTTGATGGTGGTCGCCGTAGGGTGCGGCCTGGGGGCCAGCTACATGACCAGCAAGCTGCTGGCCGACCGCAACGTCAAGCCACAGGAGGTGCAGACCGTGCCCGTCCTGGTGGCCAAGGTGCGGGTGCCCGGCTGGCAGCCGATCAAGGAGCCGGAGAAGATGTTCGAGGTCAAGATGTTCCCCGTCGATGTCGCCCCGAAGCGGGCGCTGGGGAACCTCGCCGACCTCAAGGACCAGCGGCTGAACAAGCCGCTCGACGAGACCAAGGCCGTCACCCAGGACGACCTGCTGACCAAGGAGCAGCAGACGCTGACCGACCAGCTCCAGCCGGGGCAGCGGGCCGTCGCCATCAAGGTGACGACCGAGGGGATCGTCGGCGGGTTCGTCCTGCCCGGCTCGCGGGTGGACGTCATCTGCACGACGCGCGGCAGCGAGGCGTCGTCGAAGGTCGTGCTGCAAAACATGCTGGTGCTGGCGGTGGACACCCAGAAGGACCGCAACCCCGAGCAGCAGTCGATCATCGCCCAGACGGTGACGGTGGCGGCGACCCCGGTCGAGGCGACCCGGCTGGCGCTGGCCAGCGAGATCGGCCAGCTGCGGCTGTCGCTGAAGAACCAGGGCGACACCTCGACGGTGGAGCACATCGTCGTCAAGGCCAGCGACCTGAACAAGCCGCTCGGTGAGACCGACGCGGGGTCGAAGTCCGAAGCGGCGCCGGTCGCCGCCGCCCCAATGCCGGTATCGCCTCTGCCGGTGCTGCCCGCCGACGACAAGGGGCCGAAGGTCGAGGATCCGCCGGTCGTCGCCCCCCCTGCCCCCCGGCCGCGCCGCCGCCACGTGATGACGATCCAGAACGGCACCCAGCGCGAGAAGGCCACCTTCGTGGAGGGCCCCGAGGAGGACGTCGCCAGCAGCGAGGCGGCCGCCCCGCCGCCCGCCGAGAACACCAGGGACGATCGCAAGGAGGAGAGGCCGGCCGCCGACAAGGCCAAGGCCGACAAGCCCGCCGCGCCGGCCCCGGCGGCGCCAGCGGCCGGCGGCAGCGCCTTCGGCCCGAAGACGAACCGGGCGAAGCGGATCCAGTGAGTGACCGAAAGCGGTCCGGGCCGGTCCGGTGTCGCACCGGCCCGAACCGAGGCGTCGGAAGGTCCAACCAGTTGACGAGTAACCGAGGCGTGAGGCGGAGCCGCACGCCCAGTGACACCGCCGGCCGAACCCACGAGCGGAGTGACCCGCCTCGGCGGCGTAGGGCAGCGGACGACGAAAGAGGGTGAAGGGATGCACCGAACCTTTCAGAATCCCCGGGGGTTGCTTGGCGGCCTCGTCGCCTTGCTGCTCGCCGGGCTGATCCTGACCCCGGCGAGCGGCCAGACCTGTTCACCGGAATCTCGCCCGCTCCAGGTGCTGCTCAACAGCACCGTGCGGCTGCAGATGAGTAGCCGCAAGCCGATCAAGACCGTGGTCAACCCCAAGGAAGGTGTCATCACCATCCGCACGATCGAGCGCGACCCGACCACGGTGCTGCTCGTCGGCGCCTCCCCCGGCGTCACGCGGGTCGAGCTGGAGGACGCCGACGGCCTGCGCGAGACGCGGGACATCGTCGTCCAGGCCGACACGGAATACCTCAGCCAGCAACTGAGGAAAGCCGTCCCGGTCTCCAGCATCCAGGTCATCCCCACAGGCGCTAACGGGGTCATCCTCGCCGGCTACGTCGGCCGGGCCGAGGACATCAACGTCGCCCAGCAGGTGGCGCAGAGCACCGGCTTCACGGTGATCAACGCGCTGCGGCTGAACGGCGTCCAGCAGGTCCAACTCGACGTCGTCATCGCCCAGGTGCGGCGGACCAAGGACCGGTCCTTCGGGTTCAACTTCATTGGCAACGCCCGGCAGAACATCTTCGGGTCGCTGCCGGGCAGCCTGATCCAGCCCGAGACGCCCGTGGGCGTCATCAGTGCGGCGCTACAGCCGACGCAGTTCGGCCAGCGCATCCGGGCGCTACCGTCGGGGACGTCCGGGACACTGTTCGGGGGCATCATCAGCAACTCCGGCGGGTTCCTCGGCTTCTTGCAGGCCCTGGAGGTCGAGGGCCTGGCCAAGGTGCTCGCCCAGCCGCGGTTGGTCACCCTTTCGGGCAACCCGGCGAGCTTCCTGGAGGGTGGCGAGCAGGCCGTCCCGGTGCCTGCGGGCCTGGGCCAGGTCGGCGTGCAGTTCGAGGAGTTCGGCACCCGGCTGAACTTCCTGCCGATCGTCCTGGGCAACGGCCGCATCCACCTCGAGGTCGAGCCGGAGGTCAGCCGCCTGGACAACGCCGCCGGCACGACGATCCAGGGGACCACGGTGCCCGGTCGGGCCACCCAGCGAATCCACACCACGGTGGAGATGGAGACCGGCCAGACGTTCGTCATCGGCGGGTTGATCCAGAAGATCACCAACGGCGCCCTGAACAAGGTGCCGCTGCTCGGCGAGATCCCGTTCTTCGGGGCACTGTTCAGCGAGAAGAACTTCGTGGAGGAAGAGGTCGAGCTGGTGGTCATGGTCACCCCGCACCTGGTCGATCCCCAGTCCGCCTGCCAGGTCACCAAGGTTGTGCCCGGGCAAGAATCCCGCAGCCCGGATGATTTTGAGCTATTCTTGGAAGGCATCCTGGAGGCCCCCCGCGGCCCGCGGCGCGTCTTCCAGGGCAACCGCTACGTGCCGGCTCACCTGAACGGCCCGATGGCGGACCTCATCCCGTGTGGCGGGCGCGGCGACGGGATGCACCAGATGCCGATCACGCCCGCCGGTGGGCCCGGCGTGACCGCCGCCGGGATGCAGGCCGGCCCGGCCTGCTCCAACGGCACCTGTGCCAACGGGGTCGGGCACCTGCCCGGGTCGCCGACGGCCAACGGCACGGTGGTGACCCCACCGCCGGCCGGGCCGGGCAACGTGGCCCCGCCGGTGATCCAGGGGCCGCCCCCGGTCGGTCCGCCGGCCAACGGCGGGCTGACCCCGAGCGGGGCAACCCTCCCCGAGGGCGGCGACCCGGCGGTCCAGCCGGCGGTTCAGACGGCACCGGCCTCGATGCAGCCGCTGCCAACCGGGCCGGAGGTGCCAGCCCCCAGGACAGGCAGCCTTGACACGACCCAGGGAGGGGGCGAGATTTCGCTCCCCTCCCGCCTTCACTCAACCGCCGCCCCCCGAGGGCCGGCGCAGCCCAGGCAACGCAATCGGTGGTGGAACACATGAGGGACGTACAACGCATTGCCATCGTGGACCCGTCCGACGCCACGCGCGAGGAACTCCGCAACGTGCTCCTGGGCATGGAGACCGTCTGGCTCGAGGCGGAGTGCTCGCGCTACGAGTTCTTCTTCGACGTCATCGCCCAGTCGCAGCCCGACGTCGTCATGGTGTCACTCGACTCCGACCAGACCAAGGCCCTCCAACTCATTTCCCAGCTGACCGCCGAGCTGCCCGAGTTGCCGGTCCTGGCGATCAGCGCCCGCGGCGACGGCCAGGCGATCTTGCAGGCCCTCCGCTCCGGCGCGCGGGAGTTCCTCACCGCCCCGGTGGTACTGGAGGAGTTGCTCAAGGCGCTCCAGCGCCTCCAGCGCTCCGTGGTCAGCAACGGCTTCCGGACCGGCGACCACCACCCCACCCGCCAGGAGTCCCAGGTCATCGCCGTCCTGGGATCGCGCGGCGGGGTCGGCTGCACCACCATGGCGGTCAACCTCGGCGCGACGCTCGCCCAGGACCCCGCCCACAGCGTCGCCATGGTCGATCTCGACCTGGCCCTGGGTGACGCCGACGTCGCGCTGGACCTCGTGGCCGACTACACCCTCGCCGACGTCGTCCTGTCCGTGGACCGCCTGGACATGCAGTTCCTCAAGCGGTCGCTGAGCAAGCACTCCTCGGGCCTGTCGCTGCTGCCGCACCCGGTGCAGATGGAGGACGCCGAGCTGATCCGCGAGGACCACCTCCAGCGGGTCATCGGCCTGCTCCGAGCGAGCTACACGCACCTGCTGCTCGACCTGTCCAAGAGCTTCTCCGCCAACGACAAGACGGCGCTGCGGATGGCCGACGTCATCCTGCTGGTGGCCCAACTGGAGCTATCGAGCCTGCGGAACGTGGTGCGGATGCTGCTGACGGTGGGCAACGACGAGCAGATCGGCCCGAAGATCCAGGTGGTGGTCAACCACGTCGGCGGCGACAGCGAGATCACCATCAAGAAGGCCGAGGAGACGATCGGCAAGCCGATCTACTGGCAAATCCCCAACGACGCCCGCTCGGTGCAGGAGTCGCGCAACCAGGGCGTGCCGCTGGTGCAGCTGGCCCCCCGGAGCAAGGTGCAACTGGCGTTCGGCGGTCTGGCGACCGCCCTGACCGGCAAGCAGATGTCGGGGCAGAAGGAGAAGTCGCGCTGGGCGCTGTGGAAGTGAACCCCCGATCCGTAGGGTGGGGCCAGGCATAGCGGCCCCCCAGCGAACCCCCAGGCGCTACAACCCGTCGCGTGCTTCCCGGTGGGCCTCGAAGACTCGGCCCACCCTACAAGAGCGACCGCTGAGAGACCTGGAGTAATCACCTATGTCCCGCTTGCAACGAGGTCTGTCCGGGCTGAGCGGCACCGCCAGCGGCGCCGGGCACAGCCGCCACGCCGGCAGCCTGGTCGGCACGTCCCTGTCCGGCGACCGCCAGGGCGGCAAGAGCTTTGAGGACCTGAAGCGGCTCATCCACGGCAAGCTGGTCGAGAAGCTCGACCTGTCTCGGGTCAGCGACCTCGAGGGCGAGACCCTACGCCGCGAGATCCGCCTCGTCGTCGAGCGACTCTGCGACACCGAGAACCCACTCCTCAACCGCATGGAGCGCGAGCGCCTCATCGACGAGGTGCTCGACGAGACGTTCGGGTTCGGCCCGCTGGAGGTCCTCCTGAAGGATCCGACGATCAGCGACATCCTGATCAACGGCCCGCAAAAAATCTTCGTCGAGCGCCGCGGCAAGATGGAGAAGACCGACGTCAAGTTCCGCGACAACGAGCACCTGCTACAGATCATCGACCGGATCGTGTCGAAGGTCGGCCGGCGCGTGGACGAGACGTCACCGATGGTCGATGCCCGCCTGCCCGACGGCAGCCGCTTCAACGCCATCATCCCGCCGCTGGCCCTGGACGGCTCCACCGTCTCGATCCGCCGCTTCGGCTCCAACCCGCTGAAGCTGGAGGACCTGCTCAACTACAAGGCGTTCACCCCCGAGATGGCGATGTTGATGGAGGCGTGCATCAAGGCGCGGCTGAACATCCTCATCTCCGGCGGTACCGGTTGCGGTAAGACCACCCTCTTGAACACGCTTTCGAGCTTCATCCCCGGCGAGGAGCGCGTCATCACCATCGAGGACGCCGCCGAGTTGCAGCTCCAGCAGGAGCACGTCGTCCGGCTCGAAACTCGCCCCCCGAACATCGAGGGCAAGGGCGCGATCACCTGCCGCGACCTGGTGCGAAACGCCCTGCGCATGCGTCCCGAACGCATCATCATCGGCGAGTGCCGCGGCGCCGAGTCGCTCGACATGTTGCAGGCGATGAACACCGGCCACGCGGGCTCGATGACGACCTTGCACGCGAACACGCCGCGAGACGCCCAGGCCCGTCTGGAAACGATGATCATGATGGCCGGCCTGGAGCTGCCGATCAAGGCGATGCGGCAGCAGATCAGCTCGGCGGTGGACGTGATCATCCAGGCGAACCGCCTCCAGGGCGGGCCGCGCAAGGTGACGAGCATCACCGAGGTGATGGGCATGGAGCAGGACATGATCATCATGCAGGAGGTGTTCCGCTACAAGCAGCTGGGCATCGACCAGAACGGCCGGTCCTACGGCCAGTTCGAGGCGACCGGGGTACGGCCGTCGTTCATCAACCGCCTGGAGGCGGCGGGCATCAAGCTGCCGAGCAACCTGTTCCAGGAGCGGGTGCTGCTGCGCGACTAGCAGGATGACAAGGTGACAAGGTGACAGGGTGACAAGGTGACAGAAGAAACACCCCCCTCTCGCCGAGACACCCGACAGATTCACCCTGTCACCTTGTCACCTTGTCACCTTGTCATCCTGAGAGGCTCCCCAACCATGTTGACACCGACCTTGATCTCGATGCTGGTGTTCCTCGCCGTGACCGCGGTGGTCGGGCTGCTGGCGTTCGTGCTCCGCGACCAGGGGCCGCAGACGGCGACGCGGCTGGACCTACTGGTGGGCAAGCGCAGCCGGCAGGAGCACCAGGCCGCGGACATCCTCCGCAAGACGGCGTTCGAGGGCGACAAGCGGTCGCTGCTCGAGGCGCTGACGCCGAAGTTCCTCAGCCCGGCGAAGATGTGCGAGCAGGCCGACTGCCACATCAAGCCGAGTACGCTGACTGGGGTCGGCCTGGCGCTGGCGGTGATGGGGGCCACCGTGACGGTGCTGGCCAAGCTGCCGTGGTGGCTGGCCCCACTCAACGCCCTGGTGCTGTTCACGCTGCCGTTCCTCTGGCTGTACTTCAAGCGGGCCCACCGGCTGAAGAAGTTCCAGGCCCAACTGCCCGACGCGCTGGAGTTGACCGCCCGGGCGCTCCGCTCCGGCCAGAGCCTCCAGGCGGCGATGCACGTCGTCTCCGAGGAGATGCCCGAGCCGATCTGCGTCGAGTTCGGCCGGGTCTTCGAGGAGCAGAACCTCGGCATCCCGGTCGAGGAGGCGCTGAAGGGGATGTGCGACCGCGTGCCGAACATGGACCTGCGGTTCTTCGTCACGTCGGTTGGCATCCAGCGGCAAACGGGCGGCGACCTGGCCGAGATCCTGGACAAGATCGGCTACGTTGTCCGCGAGCGGTTCCGCATCCTGGGGCAGGTCAAGGCGCTGACCGGCGAGGGCCGGCTGTCCGGCGTGGTGCTGATCGCCCTGCCGTTCGCCCTGTTCGGCTTCATGCTCAACGCCAAGCCGGACTACGTCGAGGCGCTGTGGAAGACCGAGCTGGGGCAGAAGATGAGCCTCTTCGCCCTCATCGCCCAGGTCATCGGCGCGCTGGTCATCCGCAAGATCGTCAACATCAAGGTCTAACGAACAGCTGTCAGCCGTCAGCTGTCAGCCAGAAGAATGGCTGCCGCTTGCTGAAAGCTGATAGCTGAAAGCTGATGGCTGGAGGATGCACCCATGATGACCCTGTTCGCGTTCGTCGGCCTGGCCGAGGCCATCCCGCTGGTGGTGTTCGCGGGGTTCGTCGCCGGCGTGTTCGCCGTGCTGACGCTCATCTCCAACCGCAACAGCCGCGCCGCCGAGCGCCTGGAGCGGCTGAGCCGGCCTCAGTCGCTGGCGGAGATCGACGACATTCGGGGGAAGAAGGACCGGTTCGGCGGGATGGTGGAGACGGCCAAGGTGCTGTCCAAGCCGCTCATGCCGCAGACCGAGCTGGAGCAGTCGGAGCTGAAGATCAAGCTGGCCAACGCCGGCTTCCGCAGCGAGTCGGCCGTCGCGGTTTACCTCGGCATCCGCTTCGCCTCGTTCCTGGGCACGTTCCTGGTGTCCCTGGCCGTTTTCTTGCCGAAATATGGTATGACCGTTGACGCCCTCAAGCCGATTGTTCTCATTACAGGCTTCGGCTTTTACCTGCCGCAGGTCATCCTGTGGTACCTGCGCAGCAAGCGGCAGGAGGAGATCTTCCTGACGCTGCCCGACGCGCTGGACCTGCTGGTCGTCTGCGTCGAGAGCGGCCTCGGCCTGGACGCGGCGATGCGCAAGGTGGTCGATGAGATGAAGGGCCACGCCAAGATCATCAGCGAGGAGCTGTCACTGGCGAACTTCCAGCTCCAGATGGGCCGGCCGCGCCGCGAGGTGCTCCACGACCTCGGCGTGCGGACCGGCGTGGATGACGTGCGGTCGCTGGCGGCGATCCTGATCCAGGCCGACCGGTTCGGCTCGTCGATCGCCCAGGCGCTACGGGTCCAGTCCGACTCGATGCGGACCCGCCGCAAGCAGATCGCCGAGGAGAAGGCGGCGAAGACGGCAGTGCAGCTGATCTTCCCCCTTGTCCTGTTCATCTTCCCCGGCATCTTCGTGGTGCTGGTCGGACCGGCGGCGATCCAGATCATCCAGGTGATGTTGAAGAAGTGACACTCTCGTGGCCCCCGAGCGCGGGGGCCAGACAAGGAAGGGAGGACTGGGATGAAGGGAAACATCCGCATGGCGGCGGCCCTGGTCGGCGTGGCGCTCAGCGCCGCGGCGGCCCAGGCGCAGTGCCCGACCTGCCCCACCGGCGGCTGCCCCGACGGCGGCGGCAAGGCCAACAAGGCCACCTCGGGGCTGGACCTGACCGGGTACAACAACTACGGCCTGTATGACCGCTGCTGGTTCCAGCGCTACACCAACCTCGCCCACCGGGCGGTCAACCGCGCCATGGCGCCGCAGGTACAGAACGGCCACGTGCTCGACCAGACGGTGTGGAACCACATGTTCGAGCCGGGCAGCGACCTGCTCAACCCGCTGGGCCAGGCCCACCTGCAATACGTCTCGCGCCGCCGCCCCGAGGTCGATCGCACCGTTTACCTGGCCACCGCGATGGACCTCCAGTACGACCCGGCGTGCCCGGAGCGGTACGCCGGGGCCCGCCAGGAACTGGACTCGCTGCGCGTCGCGGCGGTCCAGAAGTACCTGGTCGCCCTCAACGCCGGCCGCTGCTCGGACTTCCAGGTCCTGCTGCACGACCCGGCCGACCCGTCGATCGCGACGCAGGGACCGGCGTTCTCGGTCCAGCAGATGTACAGCCGCTTCCGCGGCGGGCTGGTTGGCGCCGGCGGCGGCGCCGGCGCGGCGGCGGGGCCGAGTGGCTCCGTCGGCGGCTTCTCCGGCACCTCGATCAGCCGCTGAGCATCGTTGGGGGGGCGGGGGCGCCCGGCCCCCGCTCGCCAACCCGACACCCGGAGTTGTAGGCACCATGAGGCTCATCCTTTCCCCGAGATGGCACCCCCGCGTTCCCCTCCTCGCGGCCGCCTGCCTCGTCCTCGTCGCCCTGCTCGTCTTGCCGACTCCCGTCTTCGCGAGCGAGTCGTCGTCCCCCGTCTTCGCCGGGTGGTTCTCCAAGACCATCACGAAAGCGTTCGAGGGCCTGGCCACGCGCAGCCGCGTGATCCAGGTCTGCGTCGTGACCATGTGCCTGGCGCTGTTCATCCTCATGAAGAAGTTCGCGGACGTCGGTCCGCGCCGGTGAGACTGACCTCGGTGGAGACGCACCCGTGAACAACATCAAGATCAACAACCTCGACTGGGACATCGGCAGCGCCCCGGAGGCGCCCAGCGCGCCGGAGACGATGCAGCAGACCGGGCTGACGCTCGGCTTCCTCAGCGACATGGTCCTGCGGACGCTGTACATGCGCGGCGGGCTGCTGGGGCTGGACCTGGCGCGGCTGTTGTGCCTGCCGTTCAAGGTCATCCAGGAGGCGCTCGGCTTCCTCAAGCACGAGAAGTGCATCGAGGTGCTCGGCGGCGACCTGATCGGCAGCATCAGCTACAAGTTCAACCTCACCGACCTGGGCCGCCGGCGCGCCCAGGAGGCGTTCAAGATGTGCGCCTACGTCGGCCCGGCCCCGGTGCCGCTGGAGGACTACGTCGAGCAGACTTACCGCCAGGCGGTCACCGCCATCGACGTGTCGCCGGAGGCGCTGCGGGCGGCGTTCAGCCACCTGGTCGTCAGCGACGAGCTGTTCAACGCGGTCGGCCCGGCGGTGGTGTCGGGCAAGTCGGTGTTCATCTACGGCCCGCCGGGCAACGGCAAGACGGCGATGGCCCAGTCGATCGGCAACTTCATGAACACCTCCGGGGGCGAGATCTACATCCCCTACGCCTTCCTGGCCGAGGGGGCGATCATCACCCTGTACGACCAGGCCGTCCACGAGCGGGCCGACGGCGAGGGCGAGGACCGGATGGAGGACAACGAGGCCACCATCCGCCGGCTCTTGAACACCGGCACGGTGGACATGCGCTGGGTGCGCGTCAAGCGGCCGGTCATCGTCACCGGCGGCGAGCTGAACCTGCACATGCTCGACCTGAAGTACAGCTCCGAGTCGAACTACTACCAGGCGCCGATGCACGTGAAGGCCAACGGCGGGGTGTTCCTGATCGACGACTTCGGCCGGCAGCTGTGCAGCCCCAAGGAGCTTCTCAACCGCTGGATCGTGCCGCTGGAAAACCGCGTGGATTACCTGACCCTCGCGTCCGGCCAGAAGTTCCAGGTCCCGTTCGAGCAGCTGACGATGTTCTCGACCAACCTCGACCCGAAGGACCTTGTGGACGATGCGTTCCTGCGGCGCATGCGGCACAAGGTCGAGATCAAGGCCCCGGAGCGCGACATCTACGAGCGGATCTTCCTCAACTACTGCAAGAAGCTGGGCATGAACCCTTGCCCGGACTCCGTGGAGTTCCTGTACGAGCGGTATTACCACCGCGGCCGCAGTCCTCGGGCCAGCGACTGTCGAGATTTACTGGAGACGGTGGCGTCGATCTGCCGATTTAGACGTATACCTGTCCAGCTAACGAAGAACCTCATGATTGACGCCTCGAGCAGCTTCATTCGCGAGTTCGTCTAACGACGGCCCCGCCGCCATTGCGCCCGGCGGTTCCCATCGGGCCGATCCTCGTCCGGGTGTGGGGGACCGCCATGGATGGCCGTACGATGACGCTGTTTACCGCCGGGCTTCTCGGCTTCGCCGCCGGCTGCACGCACACCTCGCCGCTGAGCCGGCCCGACCCGGCGGCGAAGGTCGCCGTCGATGAGAGCGGGGCGCTGAAGCACAAGGCGCCGACGTACTGTGCGTTCGGCGACATGCTGGCGACGGCGGCGTTCGCCCCCGACAAGACGCCCGACGAGAAGCGGCAGGCGCGCGAGGAGGCGAAGCTGTCGTATCAGAAGGCGATCGAGACCGAACCCAAGCACGTGGCGGCCTACGTCTCGCTGGCGCGGATCCAGCAGGCCGGGGAGGAGTACGCGGCGGCGGTGGAGACGTACGGCAAGGCGATCCAGCTGGCCCCGACGAACGGGGCGTTGTGGTACGACCTCGGCCTGTGTCAGGGCCGGATGAAGCAGTGGGAGGACGCCGCCGCCAGCCTACGAAAGGCTTGCGAGCTGAGCACGGGGGACCGGACGCATGAAGCCGCGCGGCTACACCCTCGGCCGGGCCGGCCGGGTGGAGGAGGCGCTGGCGGTGCTGGTGCAGGTTCACGGCGAGGCGAAGGCGAACTACGACCTGGCCCGCATGATGCGCCGGCTACGAACTGCGCTGCTCGCGGCGAAGCAGCTGGCCGCGGTGGCCGCGGAAAAGGACCCTGACCTGCCGCGCGCGAAGGAGCTTCTGGCCGAGCTGAACGGGCAGGCCAAGCCGAATGTGGTCAGCCAGGCGTACAAGGCGGCCCTCCAGCCCAGGCCCCACCGCCCCCCGACCATCATCATCCAGGCGAGCACGGCGGGGCACGTGGCGGAGGAGATGTCCCCGGCGATCAAATGCGGCGTCGGTCGCCAACAACGGCGGCGTGACGGCCGGAAAGCCGATCAAGATGCCGCCCCTGCCGGTGGTCAACGGCCGAGCGAGGATGTCGGCAACGGAGCAAAAGGGAAAAGGGGTCGTCTTCCGACCCCTTTTCCCTTTGCTCCGTTGCTACCTGGGTCGAGTCCCGGGTTACTTGTCCTTGTCCAGGTCCTTGCCCTTCTCGGGCTCCTTCGGCTCCTCGTCCCGATCCAGGACTTCGGCAGCGGCAGCTTCACCTTGTTGACCGCGCCGGGATTCTTGCCGAGGTAGATCGTCTCCCGCGGCACCAGCGGGATGCCGGAGCCGCCTGGAGCTTCTCGGTCACCATCTGGGTTGGTCACCGGGCGCGACGACCCAGTTGACGTGGGAGTAGTCCGAGCCGATCTCGACGCCGGAGCCGGGAAGCCCGGGGTAGGCAGTGAAGCCCCCATGCGGGTACCACCAGGCCCAGGTACGCGGCCCCTCGATGAGGTAGCTGTCGTTGGGCCAGGGCCGTCGCAAAGGGGTCGCACCAGTAGGCCTCGCAGCCCCAGACGCTGCCACCGGCCCAGCGCCGCAACCCTGCCGCAGCCGGCCCAGGAATGGCCCGCCAGGCCCAGCCCGGCCGAGTATCAGCATGCCGCGAATCGTCGGCTGGAGCATCTCCCCGCCGTTCGTGTGATCCGTCCGCGCCATAGCATACACCGCGCCGCGGCGGCGGGGTCGGATCGCGGGGCCGCGGGGCGGAATCCCCTCCCCGGACGCGCCAGAATCGCGCCGGCCGTCAGTTCCGCCGATTCAGGAAGGGAAAGCGAAACGGCGTCGGGACTCGGCCGACGCCGTCTGTTGTCGTGGGTGGCGAACTGATCCGTTACAGCCGCGAGGTCAGACCCTTCTTAATCGCCTCGCCGACGTTTCTCTTGCCGAGGTAGATCTCCCAGACGGCCTTGCTGAAGGCCACGTTGCGGATCAGGAAGTCGGCCTTGCCGGCCACGTTGATCTGCAGGCCGATCCCCGGGACGTGGGTCAGGTAGATGTGGTCACCCTTCCGGGCCGTGCTCGACCGCATGTACTGCACCAGGCCGGTCACCTCCTCGTTGAACTCCGGCTCGGGGTGGCTGGCCCGGACGGCGGCGCGGAACGCCTCGGCCATGTCCTTGCCGTCCACGGTCCGCTCCATGACCAGGTGCAGCCGCTTGGCGACGTCGGCGGCGGCCAGCTCCTCGCCGGTCTTGACCGGGACGCCCTGCTGGACGTAGCTGCCGACCGCGTAGACGTTGACGATCAGCTTGGAGCGCATCGCCGTCCCGGTCAGCGAAAGCTTGACCGGCTTGCCGCCGACGCTCGTCTCGAACAGGGCGGGGTACTGCGTGCCGCTGCCGGGCACGCCGACCAGCTCGGCCGCGAACGCCCCGCCCGCCAGGATTAGCGCCGCCACCGCCACCATCCAGGTTCGCCGCATCGGGCCGTCCTCCTTGGTTTCTCCAGCGCCGCAGGCCGGGTCGGGCCGGCCGCGGCCGTTCCCATCGACCCGCCCAGATGCCCGATTGGGTCGGGAATTACAAGGTCGGGTTGACCCGAACCGGCCGGCCGGTATGCTCGGGCCGCCATGAACGTCCGCTTGCTAGGCCTGGCCCTGGTTTGCTCCGCGTCCCTGCTGGCCGGCTGCGCCGGGGTGCGCGTCCGCCGGGCCGAGGGGCCGACCGTCACCGCCTCCCTCCGCGACAGCGCCGTGACCGGCCGCGAGTTGTCGCCGCGCTCCCGGCAGGTGATCCGGCAGTACGACCTGGAGTCGCTCTACCCCGACCGGCTGGCCGAGCTGGCCGCGAAGCTGCACGGCGAGGCCGAGCGGGAGCCGCGGTCGGCGCTGCTGTTCACCCTGGCGGAGGTGAACTACCTCCGCGGCGCCCGGGCCGAGTACCACGGCGACCCGGAGGCGTGCGGCTTCTACTACCTCTGCGCCGGCTACGCCTATCATTACCTGTTCCGCGGCAAGGCGATCGACTCCCACGAGGTGTTCGACCCGCGGTTCCGGCTGGCGTGCGACCTGTACAACGCCGGCCTGGCCAAGTGCATCTCGGCCGCCCAGCAGGCCGGCCACCTCGACCCGCGCGACCGGCTGGCGCTGACGCCGGCCAACGCCGCGGCGGCGGTCACGCTGAAGGTGGTCCACCACGGCTTCCGCTACCGTCCCGAGGAGTTCGGCCCGGTCCAGCTGTGCTCGGATTACCAGGTGACCGGGTTGGCCAACCACCACCGCACCTACGGCCTGGGCGTGCCGCTGATCGGCTGCCGCGACGGCAACGCCCCGCGACCCAGCCACGCCTATTACCCCTTGCTGGTCAGCTTCCCCGTCACCGCCTTCCTCCGCTTCGAGGGGTCGCTGGCCGACCTGCACGAGCGGCGGGCCGGGCGGCTGGAGTTGCTCAACCCGCTGACGGTGCGGACGGTCCGGGTCGCCGGCCGCGAGGTGCCGTTGGAGAGCGACCTGTCCACGCCGCTGGCGTACTACCTCGCCCACGTCAAGCTCGACGCGGACGGCTACCTCGGGTTCCTCCGCCCCGATTCCCTCGGCGCGAAGGCCGGGCTGCACACGCTGGAGCCGTACGAGCCGGGCAAGATCCCCGTCATCCTGGTGCACGGCCTGCTCGGCTCGCCGACCACCTGGGCGCCGATGTTCAACGACCTCCAGGCCGACCCGGAGGTCCGCAAGCGCTTCCAGTTCTACGTCTTCTTCTACCCGACCGCGAACCCGTACTTGGAGACCGCCGCCGACCTGCGGGAGGAGTTGGGCAAGATGCGCGACGCGCTCGACCCCAAGCGGCAGGACCCGGCGCTGGACGACATGGTCGTCGTCGGCCACAGCATGGGCGGGCTGGTGTCGCGGCTGTTGACGATCGACGGCGGCGACGACTTCTGGCAAGCCGTCTCGACCAGGCCGCTCGACGACCTCAAGCTGGAGGCGCAGACCCGGGCGGAACTGCGGAACACGTTCTACTTCGGCCGGCAACAGAACGTCACCCGGGCCGTCTTCCTGGCCACGCCGCACCGCGGCAGCAAGATCGGCGCGTCGGCGGTGGGCCGGCTGGGGGCGTGGATGGCCGGCATCCCCGAGGAGATGTCAAAGCTGAAGGCCGACATCGTCCAGGAAAACCCCGACCTGGCGAAGACCCGGCACCCGCAGAAGGTTACCAGCGTCGACCTGCTCGCCCCGGACGCGCCGGAGCTACAGCTGATCGCGCACCGGCCGCGCCCGGCCGGCGTCCAGTACCACTCCGTGGTCGGCGTGACCGGCCGAAGCGTGCTGCTGTTCGAGCGGCTGTTCGGCGGCGGCTACCGCCAGCCGAGCGACGGCGTCGTGCCGTACGCCAGCGCGCACCTCGACGACGTCGCGTCGGAAAGGGTGGTGGACGCCGACCACTACCACGTGCATCACCACCCGCTGGCGATCCTGGAGGTGCGGCGCATCCTGTACGAGCACGCCAAGGCGCACGACGAGCGACGGCAGGTGATCCAGCGCGTGGGCGCGGTCACTCCGTCCGCCCCTTCGCCCGCTTCCGCGCCTTCCGCAGCGCCTCCATGATGCCGTCGGCGTCGGCGTCGGCGGGTAGCGGCGCCGACGCCGGCGGGGGCGCGATCGCCGCCGGCTTCGCGGCCGGCTTGGATGCGGGCGCGGGCGCCTTCGTCGCCTTCGGCTGCGGCAGCGACGGCAGCGTGCGCGGCCTGGCGGCGGGGCGAGGGTCCGGCTCCTCGGCCGGCTCCTCGCGGCGGGCCGACCGCCAGCTCGTCAGCAGACTGGTGCGCCGCTCGAACACCTCCAGAAGCCACAGCACCACCGCCGCCAGCAGCAGCCAGCGGGCGATGGGGATGAACCGCACGTGCCGCGGCAGGTCGCGCCAGATGCCGGGCAGGTCGAGCCGCTCCTGGCCGCCGGTGGCCCGGCCGAGCTTCTCCAGCGTCGCCAGGCCGCGGTCGTTCTGCGACGGTCTGAACTCCGGCGAGTACGGGATGCACACCGGCGGCATCGGCACCGGGTCGTAGCCGGGCACCTCCACCGTGCTCAGCGTCATCTCGCCGCCGTCCAGCGGCACCTCGATCGTCAGTGTGTCGGCCCCGGTCCAGCGCAGCGCCGAGCGCTCCGTCTTCGGCGCCTCGCCGGGCAGCGACCTCAGCGTCGCCACCTTCGGCAGCCCGGCGAACGTCTCGCCCTTGCGCTACGGGTCGAGGTGCAGCTGCACCACGTTGACCCCATCGCGGATCTCCTGCGTCAACAGCATGTTGTCCTTGAGCGCGTTGGCTGCCCCGGCGGTCCAGCGGGCCAGGCTGGTGAAGTACTCGCCGACCTTGTCGTACCGCGCCATGGCGCCGGCGTACTGGCCGTCGGCCTCGCCGGTGTAGCAGACGACCCGGCCCGCCCCGGCCCGCCACGACGCGGCGACCGGCGCCTTGTACTCGTCCAGCGTCACCGTGCCGAGCGTCGCCCCGGGCCGCAGGTAGCACAGGTTGTACCCGCCCACGCCCAGCGTCGGAGGCGACGGCAGCGTCTGATCGATCAGCGACGACAGCCCCGGCATGTGCCGCACCTTCACCGGCTCGTCGAGGAACGTGTTCCGCGCCACCACGAACGTGTCCTGGGCGAACAGGCGAGGTAACTCCTCCGGCTTGTCCGTGAAGAAGATCCGACCCTTGCCGCGCTTGGCGATGTCCTTGAGCAACTCGGCGTCCTGGTCGCGGTCCGTGCCCAGGCCGATGACGCTGACGGTGACGCCGGCCTTCTCGGTCTTCTCCAGCAGGTCGCGGTACGCGCCGGGCTCCTCGGAGTCGTTGGCGTCGGCAAACAGGATGATGTGCTTCGTGCCGGACTTTGCCTTCATCAGCATCTCCGACGCGGCGGCCAGCGCCTCGTAGATGTAGATGCCGCCGCCCTGCGACTGGATGCTGAGGATCTTGTTCCGCAGCGAGCCCTTGTCCTTGTCGTCCACCTTGCCCATTGACACGATCACGTGGGCGTCGGTGTCCACCGCGATGCAGCCGAACTCGTCCATCGGCCCCAGGATGTCGAGCACCGAGGCGGAGCCGAGGTTGGCGAGGTCCATCTTGACCTTGCCGCCGGAGACCGGCACCGCCATCGACCCGGAGCGGTCCAGCGCCACCATGATCGCCAGCGACAGCTTGCGGTGCTCGTTGCGCAGCTCCATCGACACCGGCAGGATCGGCTCAAGCGGCGACTTGTAGTAGCCGCCGGGGCCGTAGGAACTCTTGCCGCCGGTCATCATCAGGCCCGCGCCGGTCTCGCGCACCCAGGCGGTGAGCGTCTCCATGCCGACGTGGCCGACCTTGTCCGCCGGCACGTTCTCCAGCAGGACGCCGGAGTAGCGCGACAGGTTGTCGAGCGTGTAGCGGACGTTCTCCGGCCGCATCACCCGGACGTCGAGGCCGCCGGAGCGCAGCAGTCGCGCCAGGGCCGAGTTCTCAGACTGGGTGACGTGCAAGAGCGGCCTTGGGCCGCTGACGCCGACGAGGAAGCGGGCGGTGTTGTTCTCCGGCACCGGGTCGGGCTGGGTCGGAGTGGCGGGGAAGACGGCGAGGGTGTACGACTGGTTGCCGACCTGCGTGGCCCGGTCGCGGAACGACAGGCGGTTGGTGCCGGAGTTCAGCGCCCGCTTGCCCTTGCTGATGACCTCGTCGCCGCGCTTCAGCTCGAACTCGACCTCCTGCGGCGTGGGCGAGAAGACCCAGCCGGTCAGCAGGTACGACTCGCCGGCGGACACGGTGGACGGGGCGTCCACCCGGGAGACCGCCAGGTCGCCGGCGGCGGCACGCTCCAGCGCCCGGTAGTCGATGGCGATGTTGCGGGCGACGGCGGAGGACGTCAGCAGCACCGGGTCGCGACCGGTCCACTTGCCGTCGGACAGCACGAGGACGCGGCCGGGGCTGTCACCGGGGATCAGCGACAGGGCCATCTCGAGCGCTCGCCGAGACTGGAGGCGTTGCCGCCTACCTGCTGATTGAAGTCCTCGAACCCGCCGACGCCGGGCGCCTTCTCGACGGCGGCGGTCTGGCCGAACGACACGACGGCGAGCTTGTCGTCGCCGGACATGGCGCGGTGGATGAGTTGAGCGGACTCCTTCTGAAGCTCCTTGCTGTTGGCCGGCATCGACAGGCTGCGGTCGGCGACGACGACGACAGTGCCGACCCGGCTGGGCAGGCGCAGCGACAGCCCGGCCAGCGACAGGATGACGAGGACCAGCGACAGCGCGCGGAGGGCGAAGAGGAATCGCGTCGGCGGCCGCCACAGCCACAGCGACAGCCCGAGCGGCAAGAGCAGGAACAGCCAGATCGGGGACAGGAGCGTCATCGGCGAGTCCTCACGACGCCCGCGCGCGGGCCATCAGCATCAGGTGCAGCAGGGCGATCCCCAGCAGCACCAGCAGCAGCACCCAGTATACACCACGGTATTCCAGCCGCAGCGACGTGTCGTCCAGCCAGTCGCCCCACTTGCCGGTCGTCGCCTTCGTCAGGTCGGACTCGTCGCGGCTCAGCGCGTTCACCGCGTAGCGGAACTCGGCCGGACTGCTCTTGACCGTGTGGACGCCCAGCTCGTCGCCGCGGAGGCTCACCTGTCGGCCCTTGACGATCACGTCGCGGGCCGGCTCGCCCGGCGCCGTCAGCTGGACCTTCTCGCGGTAATCGACCAGGTTCAACACCACCTGCTCGCCCAGCCGGATGTTCGGGCGCGTCAGCCCCGGCAGCGCCGCTCCGCGCCAGGCCAGCAGGTTCCAGAACAGGATGGGCCAGTCCGGCGAGTCCTGGACCGTCGAGAGTTCCGGCTTCAACCGGAAGCGCAGCTCGTGCCGGGCCGCGCCGCCCGGCGTGGCGACCTCGACGTCGCTCATCAGCGGCACGTTGCCGGCCATGACGATCGGGGCGCCGTCCTGGCGCTCGTCCTTGCCGGCTCCCCAGATCGCCCCGCGCAGCGACAGCCCTTCCGTCAGCGGGTGGGCGCGGTCCAGCACGAACGGGCCGGCGAACGCGGTCGCGTCCTTTTCGCTGAGGAAGCTCACCACCCAGGCCGAGCCGGCGTCCTTCTCCTCGCCGCGGTCGGTGAAGATCAGCTGCGGTCGCTGGTCGGTCAGCCGTGCCAGCCGGGCCGACGACAGCGCCTTGACGACCGGCTCGCGGATGCGGCCGTCGCGGACGCGGACGTCCACCCGCACCGGCCGCTCCTCCGCCGGCAAGAGCGTCACCGAGCTGTCGATCGGCAGCACGCCGTCGTCGAGCCGGCCGCGCACCGCCGGCGTGTTCGGCGGGAACTGCACGATCAGCCGCTGCGTCTCGTTGGGGCCGAGCTGGAGGCGGTTCCGCTGGAGGATCTTGCCGCCCTCCAGCGTCTCGATGACGACGACGGGGGTGGCGTCGTCCGGCGAGAGGTTGGCGATCTCGAACAGGCTGCGGTCGAGGCCCTCACGGGCGGTCCGGGCGGCATTGACGAAGGCGACGTTCGGCCGGGAATCGCCGAACGACCACCACTGAAGCCGGCTCTTGTCGGGAATCCGCACCACCGGCGCGTGGTCGGTTAGCACCAGCAGCAGGGCCAGCTCGCCGCCCAACTCACCGGCCAGGGCGACGGCGTCGTCCAGCCGGGCCGCCGGCGCCTTGCAGCGCCAGCCTTCCAGAAGCGGCATCGCCTCCCCCGGTGACCGCGCCGGCTCGCCCAGTACGCTCGGCCGGTCGCCGGCCAGGACGAAGCGGATCGAGTAGGGGTTCTGCCGGCGCAGCTCCTCCCCCAGCGCCTTAGCCGCCTTCGCCCGCGGCGACGCCTCACCGCCGGCGAGCATCGAGAACGAGTCGTCCAGGACGACGACCAGCGGGCGGGTCCCGGTCGTCAGCCGCACCTGCGGGTCGCCGGCGGCGAAGACCAGCAGCACGATGGCCAGCAGCTCCAGCAGGAAGAACAGCGGCGTCTGGATGCGGCGCAGCTTCCGGCCGCCCTCGCGGGCCTCGCGGGTGTCCAGCCACAGCATCAGGCTCGACACGATCTGGCGCTGGAAGCGGTTGCGGAGCAGGTAGATGGCGATCAGCGCCGGCACCGCCGCGAGGCCAAAGAACGCCAGGGGGGTAGAAACATCTTCATGCGGGCTTCCACCACCTCCTTCAGGGTGTCGCGGCGCAGCTTCAGCAACTTCTTGACTTCCGGGGTGTCCTCCCTCGTCTTTGGCGGGGGGGCCGTGACGCCCGGCCCGCACACGCAGGCGAGCGACAGGCCAACGAGGAGGTAGCAAGCCAATCGCACCATCATGGCCGACTCCGATCACCGCACGCGCAGCACCTCGGCGGCGACGAGCACGTCGAGGTTCCACGTCTTCAGCAGGTCCTCCGCGATCACGGTCACGAACGTCGCCCCGGTCTGCCGGCAGGCGAGGTCCCAGCTCTCCTGGTGCCGGGCCAGCGCGTCGCGGTAGCGCCGGGCCACGACCGCATCGACGTGGATCTCGCGCACCTCGTCGGTCTCCGAATCGACCAGCCGCACCGACCGCCCCTCGGCCGGCTCGGCGTCGTCGCGCGCCAGCACCTGCACCACCAGCGCCACCGCCGCCCGCTCGGCGAACGGCCGCACCGTCACCAGCGGCTCGCCCAGCCACAACAGGTCGCTGATGAGGACCCGAGTGCCGCGCGGCCGCAACAGCGGCAGCTGGGCCGTCGGCGCGCCCCGGTGGTCGAAGCTCAGCCCGTCCCACTGGCCCGGCGGGCGGTTGCCGTTGGGCACCGGGCGGCAGCCGTCGGCCAGCGACCACAGCACGTGCGAGTAGCCGGCCCGCGCCGCGGCGGTGGCGAAGAACGCGGCCAGCGCCACGGCCGCCCCGCCCTTCTTCGTCCCCTCCAGGGTCATCGACCGCGACGTGTCGAGGATCACGTCCAGGTGCGGCGTCACCTCCTCGCGGTACAGCTTCACCGTCAGCTGGTCGGTCCGGGCGTAGGCGTTCCAGTCGATGTGCCTCAGGTCGTCGCCCGGCTCGTAGGCGCGGTGGTCCTTGAACTCCAGCGAGCTGCCGGCCCGGTGGCCGACCGTCGAGCCGGCCATCCCCGCTGGGGCGCTGCGCGGCACGCCCAGCGCGTAGCGGGCCGCGGCCAGCTCGCCCTCCCCCAGGTACGGTCGCAGCGAGGCGTGCATGGCTTACGGCTGCCCCTCCGCCGCGGGCTGGATCGCCGTCACCGGGTAGGCGCCGGGTTGCGGCCCGGCCGCCGGCGAGCGCGGCTCGCCGACCGGGTTGCTTTCGAGCAGGACCACCCGGGCGGCCTCCTCGTCGCGCCGCTTCAGCGGCCTGAACCGACGCATCTGGGCGACCATCGCCGGCAGGCACAGCACGCTCACCAGCACCGCCCAGATGCCGAGGAACCACGCCAGCAGCGTCTCGAACTCGCCGTAGCGCGATCGGGGGAAGTCGTGGCAGACCTCGAAGAGGGCGTAGATCGGGTTGGTCAGCGACCACCAGCCGGGGTCGGTCTGGTACTTCACCTGCTCGGAGAAGGCGATGTAGGCGATGCACGACGGGATCGAGCTGCCCAGGCCGACCAGCAGCGCGGCGATCAGCCAGGTGTAAGACGGCTTCAGCTGGTTGGCCAGCAGGTGCTGCCGCACCAGGATCGCCGACAGCCCGAAGCAGTACGAGTACAGGGCGATGAACGCCATCACCCGGATCATGCCCAGGGCCGCGTCCCACTCCACGCCGGGCAGCCCCGCGGTCGGGCGGTTGGCGATGAACGCCTCGACCCAGAACAGCGACCCGACCAGGGTGGCGACGATCAGCCCGACGCTGTAGATGATCCCGCCGGCCGAGCCGGTGTAGAACAGGAACGCCAGCGGCCGGAGGAGCCCCGCGGCCGGGATCGTCCGGGCGATGCGCGGGCCCCAGTGGTCGCGCTCGCCGATGCTGATCCACAGCTGCACGCACAAGAATGGCGTGACCAGGAAGACGAAAAAGATGATCGGCACCGCGGTGACCGAGCCGGAGCGGGCGAACAGGCTGATCGCGAACAGCGACGCGCCGACCGCCGCCCAGGTGAAGAACAGGTAGACGCGCAGCGGCAGGATGCGGTTGGCCGACGGCGG
>JAXMAW010000080.1:0-28057 GCA_046350195.1 Gemmataceae bacterium | reverse complement strand
AACCCGGTCGCCGGGCACCAGCCGCAACCGCGCCTCGCGCAGCTCCTGCGCCTGGGTCGCCTCGCGCGCAAGCGCCGCCGACTTCTCGCGCAGCTCTGCCGCCTGGCGCTCCGCCTCAGCCGCCGCCGCCAGCGCCTCGGTCCGCGCCTTTTCGGCCTCCTCGCGGAGCCTTTGCAGCTGCGCCATTTCCGGGGCGCGCTTCTGCCGCCGCCGCAGGTAGCGGTGGGCGCGCTGGAGCAGGCCGCGCGGCAGCTTCAGGCGTTTGGCGATCTTCAGGGCGTTGGACATGCCGAACTGGCCGGTCTCGAGCTTGTAGGTCGGCCGCAGCGTCTCGACGTCGAAGGCGACGGCGCCGTTCTCGGCCCGCTCGTTGTGGAAGGCGTACGTCTTCAGGTCGCCCAGGTGCGTCGTGACCATGGCCCGGCAGCCGAGGGCGTCCAGCTCGTCGAGGATGGCCCGGCCCAGCGCCGCCCCCTCGGTCGGGTCGGTGCCGGCTCCCAGTTCGTCGAGGAGGACCAGGCTCTTCTCGTCGGCGGTGCGGAGGATGTGGCCGATGCGGGTGATGTGCGAGCTGAAGGTGCTGAGCGACTGTTCCAGGCTCTGCTCGTCGCCGATGTCGGCGAGGACGGTGCTGAAGAGCGGGACGCTGCTGCCCTGCCCCGCCGGGATGTGCATCCCTGATAGCGCCATCAGCGAGAGCAGCCCGGTCGTTTTCAGGCAGACCGTTTTGCCGCCGGTGTTCGGGCCGGTGATGATGAGCAGGTTGAACCCGTGGCCGAGCCTCACGTCGATCGGGACCACCTCGCGCCGGTCGGCTTCCTGCTGTTTGGCCTGCTCGCGGAAGAGGTGTTCGAGGAGGGGGTGGCGTGCCTGTCGTAACCAGAGCCGGCCGTCGGTGTTGACGTCCGGCTCGTCCATGCCGAAGTCGCGGCTGAGCCTCGCCTTCGCCGTGATCAGGTCGAGGCGGGCCAGCAACTCGATCGCGAACGACAGCGGCTTGGCGACCCGGGCCACGTCGCCGGAGAGCCTTCTCAGGATGCGGCGAATCTCGCGGTCTTCCTCGCCTTTCAGTACCGCCCGTTCCGTGCTGAGCGAGGCGATGGCGGTCGGCTCAATGAACAGCGTCTCGCCGGTGGCGGAGGTGCGGTGGACGACGCCCTGGATCTTGTGTCGGTGGTTGACGGCGACGGGGAGGACGTAGTGGTCGCCGGAGACGGTGGCGTTGGGGTAGCGGAGGATCTCGCGGAGCTTGGGGTCCCTGAGCAGGCGCTTGATGACGCTCTGGACCCGCTCCTCGACGTCGGCGAGCTTCTGCCGCACCTGGGCCAGCTCGCGGCTGGCCATGTCGAGGACGTGGCCGCGGCCGTCGATGCAGCCGGTGATGCCGCGGGCGACGTGGCCCAGGTCCTCGATCGGGGCCAGCATCTCCATCAGCCGCTGGTGGTGGTCGGTCAGCCGCATCCGGTAGCGGTAAACGTTGCCGGTACAGGTCAGGGTGTCGGCGGCCTCGAGGAGCTGCTCGGCGGTGAGCTGCGAGCCGATGGCGGCGCGCTTGACGATCAGGCGGATGTCGTGGAGCCCGCCGAACGGCGGGGACATGCCCTGAGAGAGGGCGTCGCACATCTCGGTGACGAGCCCCAGTTCGCCGCGGACCGACTCGGCCTCGCCGAAGGGCTCGACCTGGCGGGCCAGTTCCTTGCCAAGTGAGCAGGCGGCGTAGCCAGCGAGCAGCTCGCGGACCTTGTCGAACCCCAGCAGATCGAGCGTGTGGCTATCCATGGTCCCCTGGCCGTGCCTGATGAAGCGTGGACAGCCGCCACGCCAACGAGGTTCGCGGGCCGCCTGACCTCCATTGTAGTGGGGCCATTCCCGGCGTGTCGGCGGGACGACTTCCCCGTCGCTACAATACCCGAATGAGTCAAGCTGCGGACGTACTGATCATCGGCGGCGGGGTCATCGGGCTGACGACGGCGTGGTACCTGGCCGGTGAGGGTGTGAAGGTGACCCTGGTCGAGCAGGGGGAGATCGGGCGGCAGGCGTCGTGGGCCGGCGCCGGCATCCTGCCCCCCGCGGACGTCGGCCACGCTCATAGCTCGTTCGATCAGTTGCGTGCTCATAGCCTCGCCCTGCACCCCCAGCTGGCCGGCGAGCTGCGCGAGGCGACGGGGGTCGATAACGGCTATGTCGTCTGCGGCGGCGTCGAGGTGTCGGACCCCGAGCAGCCGGACACCCCGTTGCCCACCGAGGAGTGGCACGGCGAAGGCGTCCGGTTCGAGCCGCTCGACGCGGCGGGACTGACCCGGGTCGTCCCGGGCATTGCGCCGACTGTCAGCCAGGGCGTGTTTCTCCCTGGCATGGCCCAGCTGCGCAACCCCTGGCACCTCCGCGCGCTCCAGACCGGCTGCGCCGTTCGGGGGGTGAAGCTCCTGCCGGGGACACCCGTTGGGAGGCTGATCCGGGACCGGCAGCGCGTCGATGGCGTCGAAACCCCGGCGGGCCGGCTGCTGGCGGAGCAAGTTCTGATCGCCGCCGGGGCGTGGTCGGCGCAGCTGCTGCGGCAGGCCGGCTGGGAGCCGCCAATCCGGCCGGTGCGCGGCCAGATGGTGCTGTTCCGCACTGGCCGTCCCGGCGTCCGTCCGATTCTGTTGCGAGGTAAGCGTTACCTCGTGCCCCGCACCGACGGCCGGGTCCTGGCCGGCTCGACCGAGGAGGACGCCGGGTTCGACGCGACGACGACCGACGAGGGCGTCGCCGGCTTGGTCGCCTTCGCCACCAGGCTGATGCCGTCGCTGGGGAGCGCGGAGGTGGAGAAGGCGTGGGCGGGGCTGCGGCCGGGTTGCCCGGAGGGGCGGCCGTTCCTGGGCCCGGTCCCCGGGTGGGACAACCTGCACGTCGGGGCGGGTCACTTCCGGGCGGGGCTGCTTCTCTCGCCGGCGACGGGTTTGGTCCTCGCGCAGTCCTTGTTGCGAAGGCCAACGCTCGTTCCTCTGGACGACTTTTCGCTGGTCCGGTTATCCCCTCCCGGACGGTATTGACACGGCCGAGCCTTCCACTGTACAGACCAGCGCCTGGCGTTCGCTCCCGTCATTACTCACCAGACGTGGTCCCAGGAAGGAGGCCCGCGATGGCTCCCTCGGCCCAGGATGTGTTCTCCGACCTGCCCGCCGGCCTCCGGGATCGTCTCCTGATGACCGTCTCCTGCCCGGACTGCGACGACCTGCCCAAGGTGGCCGACGCCGGCAGGTGCTTCGACTCTCCCGAAGGCTCCTACCAGGTAATGCACAACGGCGTCAAGGTGCGCGACGGCTGCTATCAGGGAGCTTGGATGTCTCGGCTCATCGCCCGGCTCCGGGGGCACCACGAGCCGCAGGAGGAGAAGGCGTTCCACACGATCCTGCCGCTGATCCGCAAGGGGGGAACCATGATCGAGATGGGGGCCTTCTGGGCCTACTACTCGCTCTGGTTCAACCACCAGGTGCCCGGCGCTCGAAACCTCGTTCTGGAGCCGGACCCCAACCGCCTGGAGGTCGCCCGGGGGAACTTCGCGCTGAACCGACGGACGGCGACGTTTCTCCAGGCCCGGGCCGGGGCGCGTTCGGTCGAGGCGGTCGATCACTTCTGCGACAGCGACCGCGTCGTCCGCCAGGTGCCCCAGCGCTGCATCGACGACCTTGTCCGGGAGGAAGGAATCGGGTTCCTCGACCTGCTCCACGCCGACATCCAGGGTGCCGAGGTGAGTCTCCTGGAAGGCCTGCGCGAGGTGATCCGCCAGAAGGGGGTCCGCTTCGTCTTCCTTTCGACGCACCACCACCGGATCAGCGGCGACCCCCTTTCGCATCAGAAGTGCCGGCGGTTCCTGGCGGAGCACGGGGCGCACGTCCTGGCGGAGCACACGGTCGCGGAGTCGTTCAGCGGGGACGGCCTGATCGTCGCGTCGTTCGCCGACGAGGACCGCGCGCTCCCGGTGATCCCCCTGACGTACAACCGTCCCAGCCGGAGCCTCTTCGGCGAGGTGGAATACGACCTGGCCGGCGCCCAGGAGCAGATCTTGAAGGCCCGCAAGTTGGTGCGGCAGATCCACCAGGCCCTCCACCCCGGACCTGTCGGCCCCGCAGCGGCCACACTGGAAGAGGACCTTCGGGCGCTGGAGCAGGACTGCCGCGCGGCCGCGCGGCCGATCCGGGCGTTCGCGGGGAAAGTGGTCCGCCGGTGCCGGTCCGCCCTGGTAAGGCTCTCGGGTCGAAGGCAGGAGGCGGCCTGAGGGGCCTCCCTCAGCCGGCACGGGGCCGACGGCGACCCCAACGACACGATTTGACACCTTCTCGGGGAGGCCGGGTGCCCGTCACGTTCGTTAAGGAATAAACTCTCGTCATCGGCCACCGCTCTCATCCCTCCCCGGGGGGGAGCCGCCATTCCTCCCGCCAATTGCTCTCGGTAGAATCAACCTGGACGATCGCGTCGCACGGGCCGCCCCCCTCGGGCACGGGGACCGCCGATGGACACCCTCTCGACACGCGCGCTGACCAGCCAGCTGGCCGACGACCTGGCCTGGCTGGAGAAGCACGCGCGGCAGCAGGACGACCAGGGCCACGCCGCCGGCCTGCTCCGCTTCGCCGCGGCCCTGATCCGCAACTGCGCCGGACCGTTCCTTGACGACCAGCCGGCCTCGCCGCTGCACGTCGTCGTCGTCGGCGGGGCCGGTGCGGGCAAGAGCACCGTCTCGAACATGCTCGCCGGCGCCGCCGTCGCCGAGTCCAACCCGCAGGCCGGCTTCACCCGGCACCCGATCGCCTACACCGCGGTCACCGGCCCGATCAGCTGGGCGGCCCACCTCGGCTTCCTCGGCCCATTGACGCGACTGACACAGCCCAGTCCGTCCAGCCTGGACGAGGACGTCTACCAGGTCCGCCGCATCCCGGCGGACGCCTCGGGCGCGCAGCTGCTCAGCGACTGGGTCGTCTGGGACTGCCCCGACATGACCACCTGGGCGGCCGAGGCCTACGTCCCCCGCCTCCTGGAGGCGGCGGCCGTCGCGGACGTCGTCGTCTACGCCGCCAGCGATGAGCGCTACAACGACGAGATCCCGACCCAGTTCCTCAAGATGCTCCTGCTGGCCGGCAAGCCGGTCGTCGTCTGCCTGATGAAGATGCGCGAGGCCGACGCCCCGGCGCTGGTGGCCCACTTCAAGAAGGAAGTGCTCGGCGGGCTGCCCGACGGCCTGGGCCGGGGGGTCGTCGAGGTACTGCCTATCCCGTTCCTCACCTCCCAGCAACTGGCCGACCCGATCCGGGAGGCGGCCCGCTGGCGCATCCCGTTGGTCAACCAGGTCGCCGTGCTCGGCGGGTCCCCGGCGGCCGCCCGCAAGCGGTCGACGCTGGGGGTGACGCGGTTCCTCACACGACAGCAGCCGGCCCTGTTCGAGGTGGCCCGGCAAGACGTCCAGGCCCTGGACGCCTGGAGGGCCGTCGTGCAGGCCGGCCAGGCGGAGTTCGAGGGCCGCTACCAGCGCGAGTACCTCACCGGCGAGAAGTTCCGCGGCTTCGACGAGGCGCTGGTCCGGCTGATGCAACTCCTCGACCTGCCCGGCGTCGGCCAGCTGATGCACGTCATCCGCACGCCGTTCCGGCTCCTCTGGGGGGCGATCAGCAAGGCGGTGGCCCGGCCGGAGGCGCCCACCAGGCCGGAGCAGCCGATCCTCGACGAGGCGTTCGTGGCCTGGCTCGACCTGTTGCGCAAGGAGGCCGCCCGCCGGGCCGGCGAGCACGAGTTGTGGCGGCTCATTCACGAGGGGTTTAGCGACCGCGTGTTGCCGGAGCGGGCTGGGGAGCGGTTCCAGCAGCTCTACCGCGACTTCCAGGCCGGCCTGGCGCGGGAGGTCGATCGGACCGCGCGGGGCATCTACGAGGAGCTGGCCAAGAGGCCCCTGCTTCTGAATGGCCTGCGGACGGGCAAGTTCGCCTTCGACGCCGCCGCCATCGGGGCGACGATCCTCCAGGGGGGCGTCGGCGTCCACGACATTATCCTCGTGCCCCTGGTCGCCTCGGTCACGCACCACCTCGTCGAGTGGCTGGGCAAGGAGTATGTCGATAGCGAGCGCGAGAAGGCGAGGCAGCGGCAGCAGGGACTCCTGCACGAGCTGTTCGCGACGCCGATGGCGGAGTGGCTGGCCCGCTGGCCGGCGACGGGCGGCTCGGCGTTCGAGCGGCTCCAGCTGGCGCTGACCCGCCTGCCCGGCTCGATCTCCAGCCTCGACACCCGGGTGCGCAAGGCGGCCCAGTGAGCGCGGAGGAACCGTCGATGAGCCCCCCGGCCCAGGCCGATTCCACCCCCGTCCTGCGGACGCTCTCCCCGGCCCTGCGCATGCTGGAGCGCAACCTGCGCGCCTGGCTGGACGGCCAGCACCGCTACCCGCTCACGACGATGAGCCGGGCCACCCTGGAGGGCATCGCCTCTGACCTGAAGCGGCAGGCCGACGCCCTCGACGTCGAACGGCCGCTGCTGGTTGTCATGCTCATGGGCGGCACCGGGGTCGGCAAGTCCACCCTGCTGAACGCGCTGGCCGGCGGCAGCATCGCCCAGGCGTCGTTCCAGCGGCCGACGACTCGCGACCCGGTGGTGTACTACCACGAGTCGGTCCGGCCTGACCGGCTCGACCCGGCGCTGCGCCACTGCCGCCTGGTGGCCCACGACCGCCGCGAGCTGGAGCAGAAGGTCCTCGTCGATACGCCCGACGTGGACAGCAACGACCTGACCAACCGCGACAAGCTTCTTCGGGTGCTCCCCGTCGCCGACGTGGTGCTGTACGTCGGCTCCCAGGAGAAGTACCACGACCGGCTGGTCTGGGAACTGTTCCTGCAACAGCGGAAGCGCCGGGCGTTCGCCTTCGTTTTGAACAAGTGGGACCGCTGCCTGCAGGCCAGCGCGACGGGCACCCGTCCGGACGAGGACTGGCTGCGCGACCTGGAGGCGGAGGGGTTCGAGGCGCCGAAGCTGTTCCGCACCTGCGCCCAGCTGTGGGTGGACCGGGCCTCGGCGACGAACGGGGTGCCTGCGCCGCCGCCCGGCGAGCAGTTCGCCGACCTGGTCGGCTGGCTCGAGCACGGGCTGACGCGGCTGGAGGTCGAGGCGATCAAGCGCGCGGGGCGTCAGCCAGCTGCTGGCCCAGACCGAGCAGGCCTTGCGGGAGGCCCTGCCCCCGGAGCTGACCGAGGTCAGCCAGCGGGTCAAGGCGGCCTGGGCGAGGCCGCTGGGCGAGGAGGCCGCCGCCGTTGCCGAGGTGCTGGTCAACACGCTGGAGCCGTTCCAGCGCGAGATCGAGCACCACTTCGCCCTGGAAGGCCAGCGCCGCTTCCGCGGCATGATGGCCTGGTACCTCCAGTTGGTGACCCGGGCACGCTACGTCGGCAGCAGCCTGCGCGACCGCCTGCCGTTCGTGCCGCGGGCCCGGCAGCACGTCGAGACGCCGGCCGCCTGGGACCTGGCCCGGTTCACCAGTGCCTGCACCGACGTCGCCGCCAGCCGGCAGCTCGACGCCCGCGGCCGGGCGCTGGTCAACCGGCTCTTCGTCGAGGCCGACGCCCAGGGCTACCCGCTGTCGGTGCTGACCGAGCCAGTCGAGGCGCGGGGGCAGATCGACTGGCGGCAGCGGTGGGCGCGCGGGCTGGCCGAGGTACTCGACGGCGTCGAGAAGCAGTGGACCAAGCCGACCGGCGCCCGCCGGGCGGCCCAGGAAACCCTCGTCTTCCTGGCCGACTGGGTGCCGCCGGCGGCGCTGCTGGCGGCGCTGTGCATGCTCCTGTGGAAGGTCTTTTACAAGGACGACTACACGACGCGCTGGGTCGATGTGTTGCTTCCCGGCATCGTCCTGCTGGTGGTGTTCCTGATCCTGCACCTGCTGATCCACCTGCTGCTGCCCCTGCGCTGGAACACGATCCGGGACGAGTTTCACCGCCAGCTCGAAGGCCGGGTCCGCGAGGAACTGGAGGCGGTGTTCCTCGACGCGCCCGGCGACCTGGCCGCGAAGCTGCTCGAGGACCGCAAGCGCGTCGAGAAGCTCGTCGGTGAGACCCGGGAGGTTTCGTCCTGGCTGACGCGGCGCGAGCAGGCGGCGAGCATCGCCGGGCTGTATGGGCACTGAAAAGGCGACCATGGCCGACGGGAAATGGGTCCGCGGGCTGACGCCGGAGACGCCTCCGCTGGAGGCCGCGCGTCTGGTCCCGGCCAGGCGGCTCGCCGTGGTCATCGAGAGCCTGCCGAAGGCGATCCGGGAGCGCACCGCGACCCGGAGTTCGTGCACGCTCGCGCGTCGGCACGCGGCGGGCCGACTCGGCACTGCGGATCTTCCGCCGCTGCCTGCCCGGCCGGTCCTACCGGGCGGCGTGGAGCCGCCTGCGGGAGATCCGCCGCCGCCGGGGCCGCCCGCGACTGGGACGTGTTTCTGATGGCCCTGGAGGGGCGGCCGGCAAGGCCAAGGCGAAAGAGAAGCCCGGGTTGGACTGCCTGATCGGCCTGGCCCTGGGCCGAGCGCCAGGAGCGCAACAGCGCTGGAGGCCCTGGAGCCGGCCGAGACGTTCGCCGAGTTCTGCCAGGGCGTGCTGGACGACCTGCGCAACCCCGAGGACGAGGGCGTTCAGAGGCTTGGCGACCTCGCCGGCCCGACGATCCGGAAGCGCTGGACCGGCTCGAACGGGCCGCGTCTGGTGACCTCGCCGACTACGAACACCTGCACCAAGTGCATCGCGGGCATGCGCCGCGCTACTGCCGAGGTCCTGGCGGACTGCTTCCCGGCGGGGATGCGCGAGACGCAATACCCCATGGTCGAAGAGATGCAGGAGGTCCTGGGCCGCGCGAATGACAGCCACGTCGCGGCGGCCCTCCTCGGCGCCCTGCGCGACCAGCCGAGATCGCGGCCGGCTCTGCGCGACCGCCTGAAGCCGGGGGTCGAGGCGCTTGCGGTTCCACCAAGCGCCGGCTAGCCCAGGAGCGAGCGCTTCCTCAAGTGGTGGCCGACCTGATCGAAGCCGTCGCCGCGGAGCCCCGCACGGCGTAACCTGCATTCTTACAGACAACTTACCCCAGCAGAAACAGGCGGGCCGGGGTCGTCGCGCGGCACGGGGGTTGCACTACCACCTCTTGCCGGACGCGTCCGCCCTGTCGCCGGCAAGGGATGACCCGGGCGGAGTCTTGGTTCCGCCGAGTAACCGACAGCCGGGAGAGACAACCATGCCTCGCCACATCGCGGCGCTTCTGATATTGCCAGTGGCGTTTTTCTTGCCCACGCCGGCACCAGGCAGGGCACCGGCCCCGGCCCTCGCGCTGAGCAGCCAGATCGTCAACGACCTGGTAGGCACCTACGAGAACATTTCCAGCGGCGGGTATTGCTACGTCTACGGCCAGCCGCGGGGTTACCTGTTCGTGAACGAGAACGGCTCGCAGGAAGCGCAGTTCATCTACGCCGGCCCCGGCCAGCTGCGGATGGTCCGCGGCGACTGGGACCCGAGCATCACCGTCAGCGTGGAACGCGACCCGTTCGGCGCCTGGAGGTTGTGGTTCGACTCGCCCAACGCACCCACCGGGTACTGGGCGCGGGTGGGCTGACCGTCACGTCTTTCGACGTCAGCGCGGCCCTCGCGGGCCCGCCCTTTCGTAATTACCCTTTCAGAGGCGGGTCGCCCAGCGGCTTAATGTAGCGCTCGGCCCACAGGGCCGCCTGAAACGCGATTGCCTCGCCGTCCGCCGGCCCGACGAACTGCACCCCCAACGGAAGCCCGTCCCCGGCCAGCGCCACCGGGACCGACACGACGGGCAGGCCGGTAAAGCTCCACGGCGAGTTGAACGCGGGGTTCCTGTCGTCGCGGCGTCCGGGTTGGGCCGGTCGTCGCAGGCGCGACGAGGGCGTCCAGGCCCCGGAACAGACCCGCCACGTCGCCTTTCAGCCGGGCCTGGTGGGCCTTGGCCGCAGCGTAGGACAAGGCCGGACAGGCGACCCCCTCCTCGATGAGCGAGCGGATGCGCGGGCGGTAGTCGTCGGGGTGTCGCGCCAGCCGCTCCCGGTGGTACGCCGCCGACTCGACGGCCATCAGGACCGCGTGCTGGGCGAGGACGTCGGCGAAGCTCGCCGGCAGCTCGACCTCCCGCACCGTCGCGCCACTCTCCTCGAACAGCCGACACGCCGCGTCCATCATCTCACGGACGGCGGGGTCGGCCAGCCGCTCGAACAGGCCGCGCAGGCGGCCTAGCACCGGCGGCCGCGGCTCGCACGGCACCATGGGCCGCCCTGGGTCCGCGATCGCCTCGTCACCGCCGCGACGTCAGAGACGCAGGAGGCCATCGGCCTCGGGGTGGTCCATCGATAGCGCCAGCGGCAGGATGCCGTCGAGGCTGACCGCCCCAAAGGTCGGCTTGCATCCGGGTACGCCGCAGTACGACGCCGGCCGGGTGATCGACCCGCCGGTCTGGGAGCCCAGGGCCGCCAGGCACATCCGCGCCGCGACCGCCGCCGCCGAGCCGCTCGACGAGCCGCCCGGGTGCGCGAGGCGTTCCACGGCCGTGCGTCGGGGCGGGTCAAAGCTGGCGTACTGGGTCGTCACCGTCTTGCCGATCAGCACCGCCGGCGTCGCGCAGCCGCCGAACCACCTCGGCGTCGCGGTGGGCCACCGAACTCTTCCATTGCTCGCGACCCGCACGCGGTCGGCCAGTCGAAGACGTCGATGATGTCCTTGATGCCGACCGGGATGCCGGAGTGGCCCCCGGTCGTAGCCCCTGCGCAGCTCCGCGTCGCGGGCCTCGGCCTCGGAACGCGCCCGGGGCTCGTCCACCAGCACCCAGGCCCGGACGGCGGGATCGTACCGGCGGACCTGCTCAAGGAAGTGCTCGAGCAGCCCCACGCACGTCAGCCGGTTGTCACGGAGGGCGGTGCCCGCGTCTCGAATCGTCCGGTACATGCGGTCTGGCCTCGGTCATCTGGGGGCCGGCAATACGTCTCACTGTACGGATCGAACACACGGCAGCAACCGGGGAGGGCTGCCCCGCTGGGCCGCGCCAGGGGGATCATCGGTGGTGTCGGGTTGGAAACTCGCCGCCGGCTGGAAGGGGTCAAGATTCCATACACCTACGACCTCGATGTGATTATCGAGCGCAGGGATCGCACCCCGACTCGTCCCCCAGGAAGTGACAAAGGCATTCGGCGACCCTCTGGATCCAGCATCTGGGGTAGCCGGGCCCGGTGCCAGCGTCGGGCAGGAAGCGTGGACGGGGCCCGGTCCCAGGGTGCGTTCCCTGACGGGCGCCCGGATGCTCGGGCGCGTCCTTCGCCCTGGAGAAGCCGTTCGGTGGTGAGGAACAGTGAGCGTCAGTACAACAGGGTGCTCGAAAGGAATCAGCTGAGGAGACCACGTAGGAGAGCCAGCAAGGCGTGGCGATGAGGCGAGTTCACTACCGACGGAAGACCTACCGGCCGCCCCGCGGCGGAGGCGCGCTTGGCGGGTGCCGGCTTTGTTTATCCGAAACTTGGCCGCACGACTTCGGCGAGCCACCCCACCGCGCGATGGGAATTACCATGGCATTTTGGAGCAAGTTCTCGCCCGCGTTGCCGTCGAATGCCTAGTCTGCTTTGCTTGTGGGGGTTTACCACCGGTAGAGCCTACTTCCAGCCGACTGCCCTGCTAGCCCGCCCCAGGACGACGCAACGGGAGCCCTCGGAGTATCCGCTTGGCGCCGCGGCTGCGCGGCACTCGCAACGCCGGCCTGTTGTAGAAAACGGTCCCTGCACAAAGGACAGATGGAGTGCGTGACCCGTGGATCCTCCAACGGTTCGACCAGGCCTAAGGCCAAGCCGCACCACGCGCAGCGCTGGTACATGACGACAAGCTCCTCGGGCGGGCGGTTGCAGAGCGACGCAACCGGCGTGCCCGTCCCTTGGGTGCCGTCGGCCTACACGCAAAGGCCAAAGCGCGCGAGGACGCCCGGCCCTTTCCCGGCCGGGCGTCCTGGCTACTTTTGGGCCCGAACCGCTGATAAGCGGTCGGGCAGGATTAGCCGGGGGCTACGCCCTACCCGCACGCCACCGCCGCCGAATGCCCACCCCGAGCAGCGGCAATGCGCTAAGCGCCGCCACCAGGGTGGCCGGGGCCGGCACGACGCTGACCGGAGTCAGCGTGGCCGTCCCTGTCAGCTGGAACGAGCCGCCCACCGGGATCAGCACGTCGGAGACGGTGAACCGGCTCGTGATCGAGAACGGGTTGGTGACGGTGCCGTTGGTCAGAACCGTGTCAGGGGCGCTGGGGCCGCCGAAGTTCGTGTTCACGAACGGACCCTGCTGGCCACCGGTGAACGACCCCATGCCGAACTCGACGTTGGCGTCATCGACCCAGCTCTGGAAGCTGACCGAGGCCTGGGAGGCGTTGCCGCCGGAGAGGCCTGTGGCGGAGGTCTCGCTCGTCAGTACGACCGGGCCGTTGGGCGCGGCGTAGTCGGTGTCCGTCACGTCAATGATGAACACCTGACCGCCGAAGCTGATCGGCGCGGTCCCGGCCTTGGCCAGCTCGGTCTGCGACAACCGCGCGAACGGCACCCCGAAGGTCCGGTTGGAGTCGATGGTGAAGACCACTGAGCCGCCGCCCGGCAGCGTGAAGGAGGCACCGATGGTCCCGACGGCGAGGTTGGTATCCCCGGCCTTGTTGTCCTCGATCTGCACGGGGAATGACCCCCCACCGTTGGTCGAGATCCTCATTTTAAAGGCCGCAGGGGTTGGGGTGTCTGCCGCGAGCAGGATGGCACCGGCCAGGGCCATTGCGCCGAGCAGAGAGTATGGACTACGCATTGTAAACCTTCCTAACTGATTCGCTTCTTCAAGAATGAAAATGACTTACGGGCTCACTCCCTTTGCGATGTCGCGAACCTTCGGTCCGAGTGGGGCCGGTCGCCGGCGAATGCCGGGCCGCTCGGCACCTGGCGGTCTGCGGTTGATTCCACCCCGCGGGGGCCGGAACAGCCGTGAGGCGTAAAGGGGCGGGGCGTGCCGTTGTTCGGCGATGAGAAGAAGGCCGGCCGCGTCGTCACCGTCTGGAGGCGGACAAGCAGGTAGAAGGACACCCTGTCCTGGCCCGGTCGGCCCGAAGCCTAACCCGGCCGAGGGTGGCCCACCAACCGGTGAATCGGGATGGAGACCGGCCCAGGCGGTCGGCAGCCGCCTGGCTTGCTCCGGGACGGAAGGGCGCCTACCATCCCCAGGTGTGGCCTTCTCACCGGGGCCGTCTGGCGATAACCCAGCGCCATCAATCAAATCTGTGTCCAGCGGCTCGACCAGGGCAGGCCCGGCAGGCAGCCATGGCTGCGGGCCGCGCAGGGACGCCGCGGTGAGGCAGAAGCCAGCAACTGCACGGCCCCCGGGGGCCAGGTAGGGCCAGGTCAGAAGCACAATCAGGCCAGCCAGGGCCTTGACGACGAGGGATGGCACGCTCAGAGGACCCTGTTCGCAGGAATCAGGACTGAGCCCAACGCCCGTTAATCGTCGCTGACCACGGGTGTAACAATGTTAGCGAGGATGTACAAGTCCTCCGGCAAATAGCGGGCCGGCGTAACACACTAATTTGCCGCCCTTGGTATTGCCATTACCGATTAGCTAACTTTAGGTCCCGACAGAACTCCTCGGAGGGGAGCGATCAGTGCCCGAAGTCAACCACCCTTTCCGCGCTCCCCAAAGGTTACATTGTTAAGGGCAGTTGACAGGCCCCCTTGCAGTGTCGATACCTCTAAAGTTCAGGCTGTTGGGAGACGTAAGTTGCTGCGGTTGCCAGGGTTTGCCGGCACATCATGCCAAAAAAGTTTAGGGATTCCTGACGACCAGGCGTCGAGCGCAGGGGGAATTCCCTGACCACGGCTGTGTTCTTCAGGTGCGAATGGGTGTACACTGGTTGAGAAACATCCACTATCCCTCTGCCCTGGCTTGCGAATGATCAAGACCGCCATTCTCGGAGGCTCCGGCTACACGGCCCTTGAGCTGCTCAAGATCCTCCTCCGGCATCCGCACGCCGAAGTCGTCGCCGTCACGTCGCGGCAGGAGGGCACGCCGCGCGTCGCGGAGTCGCACCCCTCGCTGGCCGGCCGGACCGACCTCCGCATGGAGCCGTTCGACGTCGATGCGCTCCTGGCGCGTGGGGTACAGTGCGCCTTCGGCTGCCTGCCCCACGGCGCCAGCATGGCCGCGCTGCCCCGCCTGCTCGACCGCGGCGTGCGGGTGATCGACCTCAGCGCCGACTACCGCCTGCGTGACCCGAACGTCTACGCCCAGTGGTACGGCGCCAGTCACGACGACCTGGCCCACCTGGCTCAGGCGGTTTACGGCCTGCCGGAGGTGTACGGCGAGGAGATCGCCACGGCCCAGCTCGTCGCCAACCCGGAGCTGCTACCCGCAGACGGCGATCCCCGGGCTTGCCCCGCTCGTGGCCGGCAACCACATCGGCTGCTCCGGCATCGTCGTGGACAGCAAGAGCGGCGTGTCCGGAGGCGGTCGCACCCCGAAACTGAGCTCCACTTCCCCGAGTGTAACGAGAGTGTGTCGGCATACTCCGCCGGCAGCCACCGGCACACGCCGGAAATCGAGCAGGCCCTCTCCGACGTCGCCGGCGGGCCGGTCGAGGTGATCTTCACCCCACACCTGATCCCGATGGACCGCGGCATCTTCTCCACCATCTACGCCACGCCGCGGCGGGCGATGTCCGCGGCCGAGCTGCTCGACCTCTACCGAGAATACTACCGGAAGGCTCCGTTCGTCCGCGTCGTCGAGCACCTGCCGGCGACCAAGTACACCGCCGGCACGAACTTCCTCGACGTGCACGTTCGCGTCGTGCGGAACCGGATCGTGGTCCTGGCGTGCGAGGACCTCGTCCGCGCGCCAGCGGCGTCGCGGTGCAGAACTTTAACTGCATGTACCTGTTTCGACGAGCGGACCGGTCTCTGGTGAAATGGTGTTTCGTGCTTCAAGGCCCTGCAAGAGGATCCCGATGGCCGCCCGACACGTTTCGATCTTCGCCGATGCGCGATCTTGCTGACGGCCCAGGCCGGCCTGGCCTGGCAGAAGGAGAAGGACAAGGACACCGCTCCCGTCCCCATTAACCCGTCGGGGCGGCCGAAAAGCTTCAAGGGCGGCGAGGCCCTGAAGCGCCGTCTGGCACGACGGCGAATTCTGGCAGTTCCGGACGACCTCCAAAAGGGCCAAGAAGGGCCGGGCGGTGATCCACCGCTGGGTCGGCACAGTGCGCATCGAGGGCGACACGTTCAGCGGCAAGTTCGACAAGCTTCGAGACGTCGAGGGCTAAGCCGAGAACGCCGATTGGCTCGTCCAGCACCCCGACGGCCGCGGCTTCGACTTCCAGCTGGTCAACCGGCGGCGTCGATGAGTTGACGTTCAAGGTCGGCCCCAAGCGCCACGACCATCTCGTTCAAGGTCCGCATCGACGGCCAGAAGCAGCCGACTTACATCCTGATCGGGAGAAAGGGCGCCAACCCGGAGAAGGCGGACTTCACCTCTCAGCGCACCCCAAGAAGGAGTGACCCGCACGGGGCGCGGGGGTGCGTCAACGAAGTCTGGCACTTGTTGGGCGGGTCGTGTAGAAGGTTACCGGAGGTGCCCCGCCGAAAGGAGTCCGGGAAATGACCGAGCCGGCCCAGCTGCCCCAGTCCCCGTTGCAGTGCCGCCAGATCGTCCAGATGGCCCTCGACCTGGCCGCCCAGCTGGAGCACGAGGCCCAGCAAGCCCCACCCGGCTCGGTCCTTGACGCCTGCGAGGGTCTCCGCTCGACCGCGGGCGGCAGTTCCTCCGCGACTCCCTCGCCGCCGCCCTCCAGGGTCAGGTCGATCAGGCCGAAAAAAGGGGGGCCCGGCCCGCACCTGCACCTGCGGGCAGGCCTGCCGCAACAAGGGGGCCGGCTCCCGCGAGCTCCTCACCGCGCTCGGCGAAACCCGCCTGAGCGCACCTACTTCCACTGCCCCCAATGCCGGCCAAGTACAATGCCGATGACCGGCTCGGCTGCGACGGGCGCCTGTCGGAGCGCCGAGCGGATGATCACCCTGGCCGGCGTGTCCCGGTCGTTCCGCCACGGCGAGACCCTGTTGGAGCAGTTGGCCGGCTGGACGACCTGCCACGAGGTCGTCCGCCAGGTCTGCTACCGCCAGGCCGGCCGGTTGGCCGACTACGCGAGGGCGCCTCGCCGGAAATCGAGCCGTTCCGGGATGCCCCCGGCGAGACGGAGTTCCAGACCGACGCCACCAAGGTCAACACCACCGGCGGCCAGCGCGACATGAAGCTCTTCGTGTTCGCCAAGCGGAAAGCCGGCGAGCCGGCCACGATCGAGCAGTGGGACACCCGCCGATCGCCGGCACCGACGCCGCGGCTCGCCTTCGCGGCCGTCGAGGAGATCGACGAGTTCGCCGCGCTGGTGGCCGGGCGGAGCGGCTGGGGCTCGGCGACGGGCATGAGCGTGCTGGGGGACGGGGCGGAGTGATCTGGGACCACGCGGAGCTACAGTTCGCCAACTGGACGGGGACGCTGGACATCTTCCACGCCGGGGAGTGGCTGGCCAAGGCGGCCAAGGCCGGCTGCGGCGAGGGGACCCGCCGAGGCGCGCTGGCTTCGAGCGCGACTGCTGCTGCTGGGGGACGGCTACTCCGGGCTGTGCGAATACCTGGCCGCGAAGCTGCCGGGTGGGTGCCTTCTCAGGCGGGATCAGCTGGCGGCGGCGGCCCCCGAGGTGTTGAACTACTCGCGGGCCGGGACCGGCTGGACCACGCGCCGCGGCCGGCGGCCAGCCGATCGGCAGCGGGCTGATCGAGGGGCGTGCAAGCAGATGATCGGGCGGGGGATGAAGCAGACGGGGGGCGCAGTGGGACGTAGGCAACGCCGATCGCATGGCCTTGCTCTGCCCTCGCTTACGCCGACGCTCTACCCTCTACTTCACCGCCGCTTGACGCCGAGTTCCGGCTGACGCACCCGAGCGCGGTTGGCCTTGCCCGGAGGGACGTTTCTTAGCGCATAGTTAGGGCCTTCTGACACGAAAGGCGACCCTATGCGCAGCCGCCTCTTGGTCCTCGTCCTGCTGTTCGCCGGCTGCACCGCCCGCGACGGCGACCTGCTCAGCCAGCGCTCCAGGGCAAGCCGGCCAGAGGCCGGAAGCCGCCGGCGGCAACGCCAACCAGTTCGCCGGCCGGCTGCGCAGCACCGCGAAGCCGACGATCGGCCTCAACGAGCGGGTCGAGACGCGCCTCGCGGGACCGCCGACGGCGTCGAGGTGACCGTCGAGGGCGGCGAGGCCGGGGTCGTCAAGGTGAAGGAAGGTGCCGGACGTCGCCAAGCGGCAAGCGCGTGCTGGACCTGCTGCGTCCACGGCCGGCGTCAAGGACGTGATCGACGAGCTGACGTTGCTGAAGGAAGATTGGCGAACCAGCCCGAGGCGACAAGCGCCCCGGGCTGGCAAGGTCATGGACTCAGCCGATCAATACATCTCGTCGTGCCCGCCGCCGCCGGCCTTCTTCTCGTCCTTCGGCAGCTCGGCGACGAGCGCGGCACGCAGGTCAGCAGCAGGGTCGCCACGCTGGAGTGCATTCTGCAACGCCGGCGCCGCACGACCTTCGTCCGGGTCGATGATGCCTTCCTTGACCATGTCCACGTAGCGGTCCAGCCGGGCGTCGTAGCCGTAGCCCGCCTCGTTCTTCGCCAACACGTTGTTCATCACCACCGCGCCGTCCTGGCCGGCGTTCTCGGCGATCTGCTGGATCGGCGCCTTGCACGCGCGGATGACGATGTCGTAGCCGATCTTCTCGTCCTGCGACAGCTTCTCGCCCTTGCACTTCTGCGACGCCCGCAGCAGCGCCACGCCGCCGCCGGGCAGGATGCCTTCCTGGTTGGCCGCCCGGGTGGCGTGCATGGCGTCCTCGACGCGGGCCTTCTTCTCCTTCATCTCGCTTTCCGTGGCCGCCCCGACGTTGATCTTGGCGACGCCGCCGGACAGCTTGGCGATGCGCTCGGACAGCTTCTCGCGGTCGTAGTCGCTGGTGGACTTGTCCAGCTCGCGCTGGATCGACTGGATGCGGCCCTGGATCTGGTCCTTCTTGCCGTAGCCCTCGATGACCGTCGTGTTGTCCTTGTCGATCTTGACCTTCTTGGCCCGGCCCAGCGACTCCAGGCCGACCGACTCCAGCTGGATGCCGAGGTCCTCGAAGATCGCCTGCCCGCCGGTCAGGATGGCGATGTCTTCCAGCATCGCCTTGCGGCGGTCGCCGTAGCCCGGCGCCTTCACCGCGGCCGCCTTGAACGTGCCGCGCAGCTTGTTGATGACCAGCGTCGCCAGCGCCTCGCCCTCGACCTCCTCGGCGATGATCAGGATCGGCTTGCCCTGGTTCAGCACCTTTTCCAGGACCGGGACGAGGTCCTTGTTCTGCGAGACCTTCTTCTCGTGGATCAGGATGTACGGGTCTTCCAGCTCGCACTCCATCTTCTGCGGGTCGGTGACGAAGTACGGCGAGAGGTAGCCGCGGTCGAACTGCATGCCCTCGACGAACTCGTGGCCGGTCGCCGTCGTCTTGCCTTCCTCGACGGTGATGACGCCGTCCTTGCCGACCTTGGCCATCGCCTCGGCGATGATCTTGCCGATCTCGCGGTCGTTGTTCGACGCCACACTGGCGACGTTCTCCATGTCCTGCTGGGTCTTGACGTCGATCTTCATGCCCTTGAGCTGGGCGACGACGTCCTCGACGGCCTTCTCGATGCCGCGCTTCATCAGCATCGGGTTAGCGCCGGAGACGACGGCCCGCAGGCCCTCGTTGTAGATCGCCTCGGCGAGCACCGTCGCCGTGGTGGTGCCGTCGCCGGCGACGTCGCTGGTCTTGCTGGCGACCTCGCGGACCATGCGGGCGCCCATGTTCTCGTACTTGTCTTCCAGCTCGATTTCCTTGGCGACGGTGACGCCGTCCTTGGTGACCGTCGGCGAGCCGAAGCTCTTCTGGAGGATGACGTTGCGGCCCTTGGGCCCGAGCGTCACCTTGACGGCGCGGGCCAGCTTGGACACGCCGCGCCGCATCGCCTCGCGGGCTTCCTGGTCAAACGCGATCTGCTTGGCAGCCATCTTGTCTCCCTCGGGGTCTGGTCTGTGTTCGGGGGTTGGTGGATCAGCCTTCGATGACGGCGAGGATGTCGTCGGCGCGCATCAGGAGGATGTTCTCGCCCTGGCCTTGCTTGAACTCGTCGCCGGCCCAGTTGGTGAACAGCACCGTGTCGCCCTCCTTGACGTCGAGCGGCTGGTACTTGCCGTCCTTGTTCAGCTTGCCTGGCCCGACCGACAGCACCTTGCCCTTTTGCGGCTTGTTCCGCGCCGTGTCCGGCAGGAGAATGCCGCCCGCCGTCTTCTCGTCGGCCTCGAAGCCGCTTGATCACCACCCGGTCGCCCAGCGGCTTGATCTTCATGGAGGGTCTCCTGCGTCAGAATGATGTCATGGACTCGGCCGTGGCTTGCAACTCTCATGCCCGCCCTATTCATCGGTCGGAAGTGATTTATTCGTAAAGACTTTGAGTGAAAAATGTTCGGAGCTTTCGCAGGAAGGTCTGCCAGGTTGACGGACGGGAAAGATGCTGGCTGTCGGTTTGGCAGATGGTAACATGGCTGGGGAGATGACCGACCCACTTGGCAGTGATTAACTAACTGTCACATCCCACCCAGGACCGTGAGTAGGAATATGGCCCAGCCCGCCGCATCCCCTCGCCCGGACTCGGAGGAGACCTCGCCTTGCTCGACCGGGCGGCCTCCGGGGACGTGGCCGCCGCCAGCGACCTGCTGGCCGGCCACCGGCTGCCCTGGAGGGGGTTCGTCGATCTCCACCTGGACGCGGCCCTGCGGGCCTGGGTCGATCCTTCGGACGTCGTCCAGGAAGCGCACGCCGACATGGCCCGCCAGCTATCGGACTACCTGGCCCGGCGGCCGATGCCGTTCCATCTGTGGGCACGCAAGGCCGTCTACAACCGGCTGGTCAACGCCCGCCCGGGACCACCGCGCCGCTCGCCGCGACGTGCCGGAGGCGGCGGCACCGGACCAGTCGTCGCTGGTCCTGGCTCGGTCGATCATCGACCCGGGCCCGTCACCGAGCGAGGCGGCGGAGGCTCGGGAGGCGGCCGGCGCGTGGCCGCCGCGGTCGAAGGGCTGGATCCGGCCGACCGGGAGGTGCTGCTGATGCGACAGGTCGATCGCCTGCCGTACGAGGAGGCCGCCTGCTTGCTGGGGGTGACGGCCGAGGCCGCCCGGCAGCGCGGTACGGCCCGCGGCCCGATCCGGCTCCGCCGGGCGCAGCGGGCTAGGTTTCAGCGGGGAGCGCCGTAGAACGAGCCCCAGACCACGACCCCGGCGGCCGCCGTCGAGGCCCTGGTCGCCCGGGTGGTGGACGAGCACGAAGCGCTTGGCCGGGGAGAAGCCGGACCCGGAGGAGTACGCCGCCCGCCACCCCGAGGCGGCCGACGAGATCCGCGGCGTGCTCGGCATGTTCGCTTGTCGCCGCCCCCTGCCGCCCCGGGTCGCCAGCCCGCCCGACGCGCTGGGGGACTACCGGATCGTCTGCGAGCTGGCAGCGCGGCGGGATGGCGGTGGTGGGTGAGGCGGAACAGCTCCTCGCTCCGCCGGCGGGTAAGCGCTCAAGGTGCTTCCGTTCGCCGCCGCCATGGACCAGCGGGGCCAGCAGCGATTCCGCAACGAGGCGCTGGCGGCCGCCGCTCTGGACCACCCCCACATCGTCCGGGTCCACGCCGTTGGCTGTGAGCGCGGCGTCCACTACATCGCCATGCAGCTGATCGACGGCCGCTCCCTGGCCGACCTGATCGCGGGCCGCCGGCCCCCCGCGCCATCCTCCGCTGGCGCAGCCGATCCAACGGTCCTCCACCGGCCGGCGGCTGGGTCGGCATCGACGGAGGCGCTTGCCCGGCAGACGACCGGGCGTCCGGACGCGGCTCTCTACCGCCAGGCGGCCGAGTGGTGCGCCCAGGCGGCCGACGCCTTGGAACACGCGCACGACCAGGGTGTGGTCCACCGTGATGTGAAGCCGGCCAACCTGCTGGTGGACGGCTGCGGCCACCTGTGGGTGGCCGACTTCGGCCTGGCGCAGCTGGCGTCCGACCCGGGGCTGACGGCCTCCGGTGACCTGCTCGGGACGCCGCGGTACATGAGTCCGGAGCAGGCGCAGGCGAAGCACAACTTGGTGGACCACCGGGCCGACGTGTACGCCCTGGGGGCCACCCTGTACGAACTGCTTACCGGCCAGGTGGCCGTGCCGGGCAACACCCGGGAGGAGGTGTTCCGGCGGATCGCAGAGGGAGAGCCGGTCCCGCCGCAGCGGTTGGACCGCCGCGTCCCCCCCGAGCTGGAGACGGTGTGCCTGAAGTGCCTGGCGAAGGACCCCGCCGAGCGGTACCAGACGGCGGGGGAGCTGGCCGACGACCTGCGGCGGTTCCTCGCCGACGAGCCGATCCGGGCGAAGCCGCCGACGGCGCGGCAGCGGGCCGCCCGGTGGGTGCGGCGCCACCCGCGGGCGGTCGCGGTTGGCGTGCTCGCCGTGGTGGTGGCCCTGGCCGGTGGGGCCGCTTGGGAGCGACGGCGGGCGGCCGACCGGCTGGCGGTGGCCGAGGCGGAGGCGGCGGCCCGGCAGGTGGCCGCGGAGGCCGAGGGGCTCTACCGACAGGGCCGGTACCCAGAGGCCCTGGCCGTGGCCCGGCGGGCGGTTGACCTGTTGCCCCACGGGGGGGGCTGGCGGCTGCGCGACGGAGTGGCCCGGCTGGCCGCCGACCTGGAACTGGCGAACAGCCTTGAGGAGGCTCGGATGGAAGCCGCCGCCCAGACCGGCCTGGACGGTCGGAAGGGGTTCGGCCGCCTGGCGGCCCTCCCGGGCTACCGGCGGGCGTTCCAGAGCTACGGGGTGGACGTGTTAGGCGGGGACGAGCAGGTCATCGCCGACCGGCTCCGGAGGTCGATTGCCTGGTCGGAGATCATGACGGCTCTAGACAACTGGGCGCAGCGGGCCGACGACCCCCAGGAGCGGGCCCGGGTCGGGCGGCTGGCGGGGGCGATCGGGGGGGAGAGCCAGGGGTGGATTGCCCGGGCGCGTCGGGCCTCCGAGGCCAGGGACGCGAAAGGGTTGGCTGAGCTGGCCGCCGCCATGCTCAAGGACCTGCCGCCGCCCGCCGTGGTGAACCAGGTGGCCAACTACCTGGAGATCGCGGGCGCCCACAAGGAGGGCGAGCTGCTGCTGCGGGCGGGCACCCGTCGTTACCCTGGCGACTTCTGGCTGAACCTGAATTTGGGGCGATTCCTGATGTGGCCTGGTGCGCCAGCAGGCAAGGCGGAGGCAGTTGAGTACACCCGGGCCGCCCTGAGCCTGCGACCGGCCTCCCCGGGGGCGTGGGCCAACCTCGGGGCGGCCCTCGGAAATGCAGACAGGTGGCCGGAGGCGGAGGCGGCCGACCGGCGGGCCATCGAGCTCGCGCCCCGCCTGGCCTACGCCCACAGCAACCTCGCGAGCTCCCTGGCCCGGAAGGGGCAGTTCCGGGAGGCGGAGGCGGCCGCCCGCCAGGCGATCGAACTCGTGCCGGGCGAAGCCTACGCCCACTGCAACCTTGCGGACGCCCTGTTCCGACAGGGCCGATACCGAGAGGCGGAGGCGGCCGCCCGGCGGGCGACCGAGCTCCTGCCGGGCCTGGCCGAGGCTCATACCGGCCTATCGAGGGCCCTGCTCCACCTGGGGCGGCCCCGGGAGGCGGAGGCGGCCTCCCGGCGGGTCGTCGAACTCAGGCCGGGCGTCGCCGAGGCTCACGCCGAGCTTTCGCGAACACCCTGGGCCAGGTGGGCCGGTTCCGGCAGGCGGAGGAGGCCGCCAGGCGCTGCTCGAACTTGAGCTCGACCTCGCCCCGGCCCACTGTAACCTCGGGATCGCCCTGTTCCACCAGGGCCGTCTGGCGGATGGCGGAGGCGGCGTACCGGCGGGGCTCGTGCTCCAGCCAGACCTCGTCGAGGCCAACGGCCTCCTGGTCCTGTTGGGGCAAGCTGAAGGAGGCGGAGGCAACCCTCCGCCGGGCCATCGCGCTCGGCCTAGCTTCGCCGCCGCCCACAACAGCCTGGGGGAGGTGGGCACTGGCCCGGGGTCAGCTGCCCGAGGCGGAGGCGGCCTGCCGGAAGGTCATCGAGCCCAGCCCGGCCTCGCCGGGGCTTCCACGGCAACCTCGGGAACTGGTGCCGCGGGGCCGGGTAGGGGAAGCGGAGGCGGCCTTCCGCCGGGCCGTGCAGCTGGCCCCGGAGGACCACATGGCCCACTTCAACCCGGGGCGAGGCCAGGCGCGCAACGCCGCCTGGTGGAGGCCGAGGCGGCCTACCGCCGGTCGATCGCGCTCAACCTGACCGAGTCCCAACAACCTGGGGGCCATCCTTGAGCTGTGCGGTCGGTTCGCCGAGTCGCTGGCGGAGGCACGCCGCGGCCACGAACTGGGGAGCAAGCAGAAGGGGTGGCAGTACCCGTCGGCCGGATGCTGGTGAGGGAGGCCAAGCGGCTCGCGGAGCTGGATTTGCAATTGCTGCAGCAGTCCTGGCGGGTGAGGCCAAGGCGGCCGACGCCGACGAGGCCCGGCCCTGGCCGAACTCTGCCTGAAACACAAGGGCAAGCCGGCCGCCGCCGCCCGGCTCTTCGCCGGGGCGTGCTCGACGACCGGCCGGAGCTGGCCGACGGGCTGAACGGCCACCGCGACACCTGCTCGCCGCCGCCGCCGTGGCGGGGTGCGGCCAGGGAAAGGACGCGGCGGGGCTGTCCGAGGCCGACCGCGGCCGGTTCCGGCGGCAGGCCCTCGTGCGGCTAACCGCCGAGCTGGCCGGGTGGGCCGAGCGGGCCGACCCACCGAACGAAAAACCTCCACCACTGGGAGGCAGACCCCGACCTGGCCGGCGTGCGGGAGGAAGCCGCCCTGGCAAAGTTTCCCGCCCCTGAGCGGGCCGGGTGGAAGAAGCTCTGGGCCGAGGTCGCCGACCTCCTGTCCAGGGGCGAAAAGGCCGTCGCGCCGGAGAAGCCGCCCGGGCGCCCTGTGATCGGCGGTCATTCTTCGGAACCGCGTCACATCCGCCGCGGGCCGTGAGTAAGACTCCAGCCCCGCGGACGGCCCGAAGCCAGGCCAGCTGGGGCCACTCCCCCAACCCCGCCCCAGGCAGGAGACGCTCATGGCCCTGGCTTGCTGGCTCCGCTCGCTCCGAAGCACCCGCACCACCTCCCCTGCCCGGGTGGCCCGGCCCTGCCGTCTGTCGGTCGAGCCGCTGGAGTCCCGCTACCCCGTCCGGCGGGCAGCTCGACACCACGCGTTCAATGGCAACGCGTCAGGCTGCCCGTCGCCACGTTGCGGATACCCCACGAAACGATCGTGCAGCCGGACGGCAAGATCCTCAGCGTCGGGGTGGCGGGCGCGACGGGTTCGCAGGCGGGCGCTCATCCGCATGAATGCCGACGTCGGGTCGCTCGACACGATCTTCCACGGCACCGGCCAGGTGCTCCTCCCGACGACGGTCGCCGGCGTCTCCGTCACCGGGTGCCAGGCCGTGGCCGTGCAGCCGGACGGCAAGATCGGTCGGGCTGTCGGCGTCCAAGTCCAGAGACCAGTACTTCGCCGCGGCACGGCTGAACGCGAACGGCTCGGTGGACACGTCGTTCGGCACCAACGCCGGCTACTGGCCGTCGGGGTCCTCGCGCAGGTAACCCCTCGACCGAGGAGGTGGACGAGGTGTCCGTTGCCGGACGGAAGCCTGATCGTCGGCGGAGGGGCGAAGGCGACCGACGGCTACCAGGGCTTCGCCGCGGTCAAGGTGACGGCGGCCGGCCGGACCGACACGTCGTACGGCACCGGCGGGCTGAAGGTCGTCCACGTCGGCACCGCCGCGAATCCTCGACGGGCCCCTCGGCTGGAGCCGGCGCGGTGACGCCGACCGGCGGGGTGGTCCTGACCGGCGCGGCGACGCCGGCCGGGTCGTCCGCCCTCCACGGCTGCATCGTGCTGACGCCGGGCGGCCAGCTGACCTTGAAGGCCTTCAACGGCACGGGCATCCTGTTCGGGGACACGCCAACTGAACCTGCTGTACTACTCGGTAGCGATGCAGGGGAACAATATCCTCGTGGCCGGGTACCTGGCACGCCGGGTGTCACCTTGTCCGGGCAGGTCGCCCGTTACAGCGCCGGCCGGGTACCGACGCGACCGGCGGGCGTCGATTACCAACGCCGCCACCGCCGCTCACGACCCAGTATTTCACGGACATCAAGGTGGCCGCCGACGGCTCGATCGTCGCCGCCGGCTACGCCTACTACAAGGACGCCAGCAACACGGCTCACTACGGCTACCAGATCGTGTACTGGCCGAGCGACGGGCGGTGGACACCAGCTTCGGTCGACAACGGATACGTCACGGTGTTCGACGTGGGGACGGTGAGTCTCCTGGGCTACCTGCTCACCGCCATCGGGCCGGACGGCAAGATCCTGTTCGCCGCCGTCAACGGCAATCCCAACTACGCGGTATACCTGGTGGCACATCCGCGTGGTAGCTGGCCGGTTGGGTAAGCTCGACGCGGTGGCGACCCCGCCCTCTTCGCCCAGCGGGGTCGCTGCATTTCGAGTCGCAAGGCCGCGCGAACTGGCCGTCATCTCGCTTCGTCCCCGAACCGGGGCTGGCCTGGCTCCCGCAGTCCGCCGAACCGCTACGATGTAGGCAGGTCCTGCATCAGCGAAGCCTGCACCATGCCCGCCTCGTTCGCCGAGGACGTCGCCGCGGCCGCCGAGGGCGGCTGCCCGGCGCTGGAGGTGTGGCTCACGAAACTAGAAACCCATTTGCAATCGCACTCCGTCGCCGACACGAAGAAACTGCTCGACGACCGCGGCGTCGCCCTCGCCGTGGCGTCGTACCAGGGCGGCCTGCTCGTCACCGAGGGCGAGCGCAAGGCCCACTTCGACCACTTCCGCCGCCGGCTCGATCTGTGTCCGGCGTCTGGAATCACCACGATGGTGATTACAGGGGACTTCGCGGGCCGGGTCGATCCGGCGGTTGTGGAACAGGCCGTGGCGTCCCTGGCCGAGGCGGCCCGCTGTACGCAGGCGTTGGAAATCCGATCGGCCCCGAGTTTCAGGGACGGGCCAGCTTCACCTCCAGCCTCGACATGCCGCTGTCGCTGGCGGCGATGTGCGGCGAGCCGAACGTCGGCGTCTGCCTCGACCTGTTCCACTACTACACCGGGGTCGAGCAAGTTCATCGACCTGCCGCCGTTGTCGAAAACTTCTCCACGTCCAGGTGTGTGACCTGGCCGGCGTGGCCCGCGAGCTGGCCGACGACCGCGACCGCATCCTGCCTGGTGAGGGCGACTTCCGCATCGAACTGATCGTGGCCCAACTGCGTCGGATAGGGTACGACGGCCTGGTCTCGCTGGAGACGCTCAACCCGAATCTGTGGCAGGGTAAACCGGCCTGGATGCCGAACTAGGTGTGAAAGCTCTCGAGCGGCTCCTGGAGTTGCAGTTCATCGACGTCGCCCCGCACGCACGGTATGACCACCATCCCAAACGGAACGGACCTCCGAAATTCGGCCGCCAACGGCCCAGGACTACGCCAGCCTCGATGACCGGCACACCCGAACACACTCGCCCCCCCAGCGATCACCACGCGGCGGCGGAGGAGTCTCCCGACCAGCGAGCCGCTGTAGGGGCACTGTCCGCTCGACTGGCCGGCCTGGCCAGCCGCTCCGCGTCTTAGCCACCGCAAGCCGGCCGGCGGAGGTAGAACAAGCGTTTCTCGCCCGGGGTTGCCGCGAGTTGCCGCCCGCGATCGCGACCCTATGCGATCCGCCCACTCCCTCTCGTCCCCGACCACCTCAACGAAGCCCTCTGTGACCTGGAAGCCGCCGCCGCGACGTCGGCTCGGTCGGGACCACGGGGCCAGCCGGCTGATGCCGGCGCGCTGCCGGCAAGCCCGCGAGGTGATCGGCCTGCTGGACGCGCGGGGCACCGGCCGGTTCCACGCCCTCTCCGCCTCGCTCTATGGTAGCAGTGCCGACCCGCTACCGGCGGGCGCGCCTACGCTGTTGGGGTTCGCGGAGCGGCTCTCCCGGCTCGCGGGCGCGGCCAGGGAGGACGAGGACCTTTCACGCGAGGAGCAATGCCTCGACGCGGTGGAGGCGGCCCGGCGACTGGCGGCCGGCCTGGGCGACTACTTCGGTGACCCGCCGGTGAAGGTCCTGGTCAGCGACACCCTGGCCGCGAATGCCAGCGTCGGCGGGGACTGTCTGGAGCTGCGCCAGGGGGCCTGGTTCAGCGAGCGCGACGTTCGGCTGCTGGAGGTCCACGAGGGCTGGGTCCACCTGGGCACGTCGCGCAACTCCCAAAGGCAGCCGTGCTCGTTCCTGGCACGCCCCCTGCCCGTGGCAACGCGGACGCAGGAGGGGCTGGCGGTGTGGACCGAGGTGCTGGCGTTCGCCTCGCACCCCGCCCGGCTTCGGCTGCTGGCCGGCCGCGTCGAGGCGGTGGCGATCGCCGAGCGCGGCGGCGACTTCCTCGACGTCTTCCGCCACTTCGGCGAGCTGGGCTGCCGTCCGGTCGAGGCGTACCGCCAGGCGGCGCGCGTCTTCCGCGGCAGCCTTCCCAGCGCCGGCCCGTTCACCAAGGACCTCGCCTACGCGCACGGCTTCGCCGAGGTCGGCCACTTCCTCGGCCAGGCCGTGACGACCCGCCGCATGCACCTCGTGCCGCTGCTGTTCGCCGGCAAGGTGAGCGTCGCGGACCTTCCGGCGCTCGACGAGCTGCGTCGGGCGGGCCTGGCCCGTTTGCCGGAGAGCTTGCCCCCGCCGTTTGCCGACGCCCGCGCGCTGGCGGCCCTGGTGTGCTTGTTGGCTTACCCTCCGCAGTGAACCACCCCGGAACGACGGGAACCTAGGAAGAGGCATCGCATGGCCCAGACGCAACCCGGCGGGGCGGCCCCCCGCGGCAACGCCCGCAGCTCCCACCGCCAGAAACCCAAGGGCAGC
>JAXMAW010000079.1:0-28112 GCA_046350195.1 Gemmataceae bacterium | reverse complement strand
AGCGGCTGGAAGGCGACCGAGCGCTGGGTGACAGGCGACCTGAAGCCGGAGTTCCCCGACTTCGTCATTCACGACGGCCACGCCTACGGCTTCGACGGCGCCATCTTCTGCTGCATCGAGCTGGAGGGCGGCACGCGGAAGTGGAAAGGGGGGCGCTACGGTCGCGGCCAGGTCCTTCTGCTGGCCGACCAGCCGGCGCTGCTGGTGATGACGGAGAAGGGTGAGGCGATCCTTCTGGCCACCGACCCCGAGAAGAAGCGCGAGCTGGGCCGCTTCCAGGCGATCGAGGGCAAGACGTGGAACCACCCCGTCGTCTGCCACGGGCTGTTGTTCGCCCGCAACGCCGAGGAGATGGCCTGCTACGACCTGGGCGGGCAGTGAGTGGGTGCATCCCCCCCCCTTAGCTTGACTTTTCCTGCGAGTGGAAGACTCGCAATATCCTGATTAACCCTCAGGCTGCGGGTGCCAGGGCGTACAGCAGCGTCCGCCGCACCGGCGCGGGGAGTTTAGCAAAGACATCTTCATGGCCGGCCTTCGCAAAGCCCAACTGGCCCACAGCCAGCGCCTCACGGCGGTAATGGCGTCGGAGAACGTCACCGTCTCCTTGCCGTCCCACTCCACGCCCGGCACCGCCCGCGCCTCGTCCGGCAACTGCTCGTACAGCAGCGTCACGACGCCGTACAGCCCGAGCAGGCGCGGCTCGGCGCGCAGCACTGCCTTTTGGCACCGGCCGCGCGTCGTCCCCATGCCCAGGTACGAGCGCACCTCCGCGAAGGTGGTCTCGATCGTCCAGCGCTGCCGGTACAGCCGCCCCACCTCGCGCGCCCCCGCCGCCTCCTCGGGGAGGTTCGTCAGGACAAAGATGCACACGTCTCCGTCTCGGGTCGGCTCGTCCAGCTCCAAGGCCACCCGGCGGAGGAACACCTTGTTGTCCTGATCGTCCCGGATCGCGACCCGCTGCTCGCGGACCCGCGCCCCGTCGATCCGCCCCCGCGAGCGCACCCTCCCCGCCGGCTCCCAGCCGAGGTTAGCATGCTCGCGAATGACGAAGCAGGCCTTGCTGGCCACGATGGCCAGCAGGACCGCCCGGGTACAGAAGTTGCGGTCGGCCAGCCCCAGGTCGCGCTCCTGGAGGGTGGCCACCACCGAATCGAGCAAGCCCCGCTCCTGGGCGTGGGCGTCCTCGCAACGGAACACGTCGGTGACCATCCTCCGCGTCGGGTCGAGGACGACCGGGGCCAGGCCAGGCAGCGGGCCGGCGCTTTGCTGGCGAGTCTCCGCCAGGCGACGCTCGGTGGCGGGCAGGTGGTTGCCGTCGAGGATGCGGACTTGATGGCCCTTGACCCAGGGCGGCAGGGCGCCCCCAGTTGATCCACCACCGGGCCGAGCTGATTGGCACAGTGGCGGACCATTTCGGCGGCGACGGGCGGCTCGACGCCGTTGAGCTTGTTGTAGACGCTGGTCAACGAGACGGGGATCGGCTCCTCGGCCGCCTGGAGGGCGGCGTGGACACTCTTGCGGGCACCACAGACGACCTGGGCCAGCAGATCGACCACGGTGGAAAAGAGCAACTCACGAGTGTATTGCCCGGTGGCGTGGGCCTCGAGAAGGGAGTCGAGCTGCGAGGCGGTCAGGGCGCGTTCCCACGCGGCCTGGACCATGACGCTGATTGGGCTCTTGGCGGCGCCCGGCCGACGGACTCGGACCGGGCGCATCACTCCTACGCGGCCGCGTGAGGTCAGGCGGTCTGGACATGGATCGATCTCAGCACGCCCCTGCTTTGCACCTGCACCCTGGCGTGTGGCCCCGCCGGCGTGCGTCGCCCACTCAACCAGGTCTCGCAGCAACCCGCCCCGGCGGGCTGACGCCGAGTGTCCCCAAGAATCCCCGATACTGCTCTCCGAACTTTCGCCGCCCCCTGCGAAAATGCCCGTTGGCGCGGCCCCGGCCCCGCGCCCCTTCTTGAGGTTCCTGATGTCAACGCACGAAGAAGCCGCCACCCCCACCCCCGAAGGCCGCGACAGCAACGGCCGGTTCGTCAGGGGGAACGCCGGCGGCCCCGGCAACCCGTTCGCCCGCCAGGTCGCCCAATTGCGCTCGCTCCTGCTGCGAGCCCTGACCGCCGAGGACCTCGTCGCCGTCGCCGTCGCCCTGGTCGAGCGGGCCAAGCAGGGCGACGTCGCCGCCGCCCGGCTGCTGTTCCAGTACACCCTCGGCAAGCCCCTCCACGCCGCCCACCCCGACCGGGTGGACGCCGACGAACTCCAGGCCTTCCGGGAGAACACCGCCCCGTCCAACGTCCTCGACCACCTGCTCTCCGTGCCCGTGGAGCCGGCGCTGGAACTGATGCGAGTCCTGCTTCCCGCCGCCTCCGACAACTTCCGCCAGGAGTTCCATGACCAGTTCGTCCATCGCTACGGCGAGGACGGCCGCGGCGGCTCCTTCGCCAGAGAACAGGCCACCGTCAACAAACGGCCCCCCGCGGGCCGGCCGGCGACAGACGGCGCCGATCCGCCCTCCGCGGTCCGCGAGACGGAGACCATCCGCCTTGTCAACGAGCCTGGCCCGACCGCGTCGCCCCCCGACGCCCGGGCGGCGAACAAGCGTCGGCCGTAGGCGCCCACCGGCACCGTGTCGGTGAGCGGCTCTCCCCACACCCCCAGCCGTGTCCGCCGGGGCCCGACCCGCCGCGCGCTTGCCCCTCGCCCCAACCGGCCCTCGGAACCTCATGCCGACCCACGTCCACCACCGCTCTGGCCAGGCCGGCGGGTGCTCACCCCTCGCTCAGCAGCACCAGCAGCGAGAACGGCGCCATCCAGTACCGCGTCCAGGGCAGGATCACCGGCCCCTGCTCTCGCACCACTATGTCCAAGGGCGGCGCCTGGGCGGTGTCCACCACCCGCCGCCACGGCCGGCCCTGCGGCGCCGGCGGCACGGTGAACGTCAGGCCGTCCTTCCAGGCGTTGAACGCCATGTAGAAGTCGCAGTCCGGCTCGCGCTCCGTCCGCCGGCCGTCGAGGATCAGCGCCAGGGCTCGGCTGGAGAAGTCGGGCTTGTAAGGCTCGGTGCCGTGCCAGACCACGTCGCCGGGCTTGAGGAACGTCCGCCGCCGCAGGGCCGAGTGCCGCCGCCGCAGCGCGATCATCTCCCGGGTGAAGCGGAGGAAGTCGGCGTTGCTGTGGGCCAGGTCCCAGTCGAGCCAGCTGACCTCGTTGTCCTGGCACCAGGCGTTGTTGTTGCCCCGCTGCGTCCGCAGGAACTCGTCGCCGGCCATCAGCATCGGCACCCCCTGCGACAAGAGCAGCGTCGCCAGCGGGTTGCGGGCCTGCCGGCGACGCAGCAGCACCTCCGGGTTGTCGGTCGGGCCCTCCGCGCGCAGTTCCAGCTGAAGTTCTCGTCGAGCCGTCGCGCTCCTCCTCGCCGTTGGCCCGGTTGTGCTTCTTGTTGTAACTGACCAGGTCCCACAGCGTGAACCCGTCGTGGCAAGTGATGAAGTTGATCGAGTGCGACGGCAGCCGCCCCGACTTCTCGTACAGGTCCGCCGAGCCGCACAGCCGCGTCGCCAGCGCCCCCGCCAGGCCCGGGTCGCCGCGCCCAGAACCGCCGCACGTCGTCGCGGTATTGGCCGTTCCACTCGCTCCACCTGCCCCCGGAGGCGAACCCGCCGACCTGGTACAGGCCGGCGGCGTCCCACGGCTCGGCGATCAACTTGGTGTCGGCCAGCACCCCGTCCTGGGCGATCTGGTCCACCACGGGGGGGTCCGAGAGGACGTGGCCCTCCGGGTCCCGGCCGAGCACGCTGGCCAGGTCGAACCGCAGCCCGTCGATGTGCATGTCGGCGACCCAGTAGCGCAGGCAGGTCAGGATCAGGTCGCGGATCAGCGGGTGGTTGCAGTTGACCGTGTTGCCGCACCCGGAGAAGTTCAGGTACTTCCCGTCCGGGGCGATCATGTAGTAAAGCTTGTTGTCCAGGCCGCGGAAGGCCGAGGTCCGGCCGCGGTAGTCGCCCTCGCCGGTGTGGTTGAACACCACGTCGAGGTAGACCTCGATGCCGGCGGCGTGGAACGCCCGCACCATGTCACGAAACTCGTTGACCTGCCCGTGGTCGGCCCCAGAGGCGGCGTAGGAGGCCTTGGGGGCGGCGAAGGCGCTGACATGTTGTAACCCCAGAAGTTGCGCAGCCTCTCGCCGGTCTGGGGTTGGCGAACGGGCAGTCGGTCTCGTCGAACTCGTGGATCGGCAAAAGCTCCACCGCCACCGTCACTGCCCCCAACGCTTGCAGGTAGGGCACCTTCTCGGCCAGCCCGGCGAACGTACCCGGCTGGGCGGCGCGCGGAGGAGGGGTCGCAGCTGAAGCCGCGGACGTGCGATTTCGTAGATGACCGAGTCCTCCAGCGGCGTCAACGGCGGCGTCCTCGTGCCAGTGGTACGGCCGGCACATCTTCAGGCTGCGGCGCAGGTGCTGGCGGCGCGCGGCCTCGCCGGATCGGCCCCAGACGGCGCCGCCGGTGAGCATGGTCGAGCAGGGTCGAGCAGCAGCAGCTTGCTGGGTCGAAGGCGTGGCCAAGGCCCCTTCGGCCCCTCGACCCGCCAGGCGAAGCCGAACGCCGGGGCAACCCGCCGACGAGGACGTGCCAGTGCCTCCCGGTCAGTTGCGCCCGGGGGTGGAGGGTGATCTGGGCCAGGACCTCCTCCTTCGAGGAAGATCAACAGGTGCACGGCCGTGGCGTCGCGCGACAGCAGCGAGAAGTTCACGCCGTCGGGCACCGCCGACGCCCCCAACGGGGGCGACCGGCCCCGGGCGATCCGCAAGTTGGTATAGTCCAGGCAGTCTTCGTCTCCGTTCCAGGCCCGACAACGAAGATACCACGTCGGGGCGTGACGTCCAATGGGCAGGGCGGGGTCGGCCGGCGGACGGCCGACCCGGTCCTGGCCCGGACATCCGCCGGATTTGTCGGGGATGCCATCTGGAAAACCGCCGAGGGGGCGTTGTAGAATGCTGGCTGAGGATGCGTCAGCCTGCCGCATCCCTTGTTCCGCTGGCTTCACTTTTTTCCCTCCCCCGACTCACAACCTGGATGAGTTTCGTGCCGGGGGTCGCGTTGAAGTCCGCAAGCTTGTCCTCACCGACCTGACGGAAATCGGCCCTCGCCCATGTCGCGAGAGGCCGCGCCCCGGAAGGCGGTCTCGGCCGGCGCGCAGGCCTTTTTCTTTTCGTCCGACTCGCATCTGACTCGGGCTACTCACCAACCTCGGAGGATTCATCCATGGCCGTCGCTCGCGGCGACGATGGAGCGGGGAACTCGACCCGCCGACGACCACTTCGCAAACCCCCTAGCAGTGCTCGTCTCGGACACGCCTGCCCCGACCTGGCGTCCCCGCACGTCTCGGCCGCGGCACTCCGCCGCCGGCCACGACAACCCGGCCCGCCCGGCCTGCGCTGGATGACCTCTACCGGCTGCCGATGCCCAAGCTGTTCGCCACGGTCGAGCGCGAGGATCACCGAGCACGCCGGCATGACCCACGTGCGAATGCATCATCGCCATCGTCCGCAAGCAGATCGAGCGCGGCGACGTCGTCCGCGGCTCCGGCACGCTCGAGGTCCTGCCCGACGGCTACGGCTTCCTCCGCAGCGCCGCCCACAACTACCTGGCGTCACCCGAAGACATCTACGTCTCCCCGTCGCAGATCCGCCGGCTGGGGTTGCGCACCGGCCTGGTCGTCGAGGGCCCGATCCGCCTGCCCATCGAGGGGCAGGAGAACTTCGCGCTAATGCAGGTGGAGTCGGTCAACGGCCACGCGCCGGAGGACAAGCTCCGCCCGACGGATGGTGCAGAGGACCTCACCCCGCTTCACCCGAACAAGCGGCTCCTGCTGGAGACCAGCGGCGAGGAACTCTCGACCCGCGTCATCGACCTGTTCACGCCGATCGGCAAGGGCCAGCGCGACGCGATCCGTCTCCCGCCGCGAGGCCGGCAGACCGTGATCCTGGCGAAGCTGGCCCAGGCGGCACGAAGAAGAACCACCCCGAGTGCTACCTCATCGTGCTGCTGATCGACGAGCGGCCGGAAGAGGTCACCGAGATGCAGCGCAACGTCGCCGGCCCCGGCGCCGAGGTCGTCGCCAGCACGTTCGACGAGCCGGCCCAGGAGCACGTCCACGTCTCCGACATCGCCCTGGAGAAGGCCAAGCGCCTGGTCGAGGACGGCCGCGACGTGGTCATCCTGCTCGACTCGATCACCCGCCTGGCCCGGGCGCACAACACCGAGGCCCCGTCCGGCAGCCGACTGCTCTCCGGCCCGGTCTCGACCAGCGCCATGCAGAAGCCGAAGCGGTTCTTCGGGGCGGCGCGGAACATCGAGGAGGGGGCAGCCTGACCATCCTCGCCACGGCCCCTGATCGACACCGGGTCGCGCATGGACGAGGTGATCTTCGAGGAGTTCAAGGGCACCGGCAACATGGAGGTCACCTGGACCGCCGCCTGGTGGACAAGCGCGTCTGGCCCGCCATCGGCATCAACATTCCGGCACCCGCAAGGAGAAGTACGCTGATGCCACCCCGACGAGGTCGATCGCGTCCGAGCTGCGGCGTGCTGGCCGACATGCACCCGACCGAGGCGATGGAGGTGGTCATCAACCGCATGCGCAAGACGAAGACGAACGCCGAGTTCCTGCTGAGCATGAACCTCGGTTGATCGTCAGCCGGCCGGCGACGCTTCGCGGCGGAAGAACGCCCTCGAAGCGTCGCCGGCCGTTGTGAGATTGCCCCATGTCGAGCTTGCCCGACCCGAACGCCACCCAACCACCCGGGCCACCGTCGGCAGACGCGGCGACCCTCGCCGCTGGCGAACCACTCCCCCCTGACCCGACCACCAGACCGGCCGAGATCGGCGACTACGAGGTGCTGCACGAAATCGCGCGGGGCGGCATGGGGGTCGTCTACCGCGCGCGACAAAAGAGCCTCAACCGCGTCGTCGCCCTCAAGATGATCCTCGCCGGCCAGTTGGCGTCGGACCAGGACCGACAACGGTTCCGCACCGAGGCGGAGGCGCCGCCGACCTCGGCTGCCCGAACATCCTGCCGATCTACGAGGTCGGCGACTTCGCCAGGCAGCCGTTTTCTCGATCGAGCTCGTGGACGGCGGCAGCCTGGCCGGCGTCGTGGACGAACTAACGGAGAAGCCGCGCCCTCGCCGCGCTACTGGCGACGGTCGCGCAGGCGGTGCATTTCGCGCCAGCGCGGCATCCTGCCGGGACCTCAAGCCGGCCAACGTCCTGCTCGACGGCCAACGGCGCTACGTCACCGACTTCCGGGTTGGCGAAGAGGGTCGGCGGCGACTCCCGGGCTGACGCAGACCGGCGTCATCGGGACGCCGTCGTACATGGCCCCGGAGCAGGCCCGCGCCCGAAGGCGAGTTTCACGACGGCGTGCGACACACGCTGGGCGCGTCCTGTTCCGGTACTGGCCGGCCGGCCGCCGTTCCGCGGCCCGGCGCCGCTGGACACGCTGCTCCAGGTCATGGACCGGGAGCCGCCGCCCCCTCGGCGGAGCGGCCCGGCGTCGATGGACCTCTCCGTCATCGCCCTGAAGTGCCTGGAAAGGGCTTCCGGCCGCCGCTACGCCGGCGGCGGAACTCGCCGACGACCTGGACCGCTGGCTGGCCGGGACCCCGATCCAGGCCCGGCCGGCCGGCGGCCGCCGAGCGGCTGGGGCTACGCCGCCGCCCGGCCGTCGCCGCCCTGGTATCGCTGGCGGCGGCCCTGACGCTCGGACTGATCTTCTCCCTGTTCGAGATGCTGCGGCAGGCGAAGGAGCGGGAGCGCGAGTCCAACGACCGGGCCGAGGAGGCCCGGCGGACGTCCGAGCGCGAGGACGGCCTGAAGCGCGACGCCCAGCAGGCGGCCGTGAGGGAGCGCGACCAGCGGCGCGCGGCCGAGTCGGTCCTGTACTTCTTCCGCTTCGAGCGCGCCAAGAGCTACTGGCTGGCGAGCAACGTCTCCATGGTCGAGCACCTGCTCGCCGACAGCCCGAAGGAGCTGCGCGGCTGGGAGTGGGACTACATGGACCGCCTCTGCCACCCCGAGCTGTTCTCGCTGCCGGGCAACGGCCAGTTCACCGAGCGGCTTCTCGTCGGTCCCGGCGGCAAGCGCCTCTACGCGGTGTCGTCGGCGGGACTGGCGGGGATCGTGGCGTGGGACCTGGCCACGAAAAAACCGGCCTGGGAGACCACGAACCTCGGCCTCGGCCTCCGGGCGGCCGCCCTCAGCCCCGACGGCAAGACCCTCGCCGTCGGCTACCGCGACGGGCAGGTCAGGCTCCTCGACGCCGCGACGGGCGAGCTGGTCCGGCCGCTGACGAAGGCGCCCGGGGGCGACGTCTCCTACCTGCAATTCATCCCCGGCGAGGGGAAGCTGCTGGTGGCCACACCGTTTGGCCTCCTCCGTTGCTACTCCCTGACCGACGGCGCGGAGGTGAAGGTTCCGGCGGACCTGACCAGGGGGGTGGTCACCGCCGACGGCAAGCGCCTGCTCGGCTTGAAGGAAAACCGCTCGTGGTTCCTCCGGTCGTCCCGCCAGGCAATTCTCGGAACGCTGTGGGACCGCCAGCGCGGCCGCGAGGAAATGGCCCTGGGCCCGGTCACCAGCTATTCCTTCACGCCCGACGGCAAGCTCCTCGCGCTGGGCGGCATCGACGACAAGCTCAACCCGATGGTCCGCGTCCTTGACCTGGGCACGGGCAAGCTCGTCCTCAGCGCGACGACGAAGGATGACCCCAGCGACCTCGAGATCAGCCCGGACGGCAAGTCGCTGGCCCGGGTGGCGTTCGGCCAATCGACGATCGAGGTCTGGGACGTCGCGGCCGGCAAGGCGGTTCGCACCCTTCGCGGCCACTCCGGGAGCGTGAATTCCCTCGCCTTCCTTCCGGACGGCAGGCTCCTCTCCTGTAGTTGGGACAATACGATTCGATGTTGGGACCCGAAGGCGGACCAGGCGACACGAGCCTTGCCGCCTAACCCCTTCGTCCGCGTGGTGTCCGACGTGGCGTTCCAGCCGTCGGGCGAGCAGGTCGCCTTCGTGCAGGGCGACAACCTGGGAGCGGGCTTTTCAGCCCTGTTCGTCGGCAACCCCGCCTCGCAAGCGATCCTCGCCGACCCGCGCGACGGCCGGTTCGTTCGAACGCTTACCGGCGTCCACCGCAGCGGGGTGCGCGTGGTGAGGTATTCCGGCGACGGGGCGCGAATCATCGTCGGCGACCGCAACGGCCGGGTGTCGGTCTGGGACGCCGAAACCGGCAAGAAGCAAGCGGTCTACGACGGTCACGCCGGCCGGGTACAAGCCGTCGCACTGGATCGCACCGGCAAGGTCGCCACCTCCAGCCACGAACCCAAGGAGGTCACCGAGGCGCGGTTCGGCCGGGGGGTGTTCACCGCGATTCCAGGCATCGTCAAGGTGTGGGACGCCGAGACGGGGAAGGAGAGGTTCTCCCTCACCGGCCACCCTTCCACCGTCTATCGCGTTGCCTTCAGCCCCGACGGGAAAACGCTGGCCTCGGCCTGCTCCCACGAGCTTCGCCTCTGGGACCCCACCACGGGCAAACACCTGGAAAAGCTGGCTGGGCCGGCCGGCCAGGGGACGGCCCAACTCGCCTTCAGCCCCGACGGCAAGCAGCTCGCCGTCTCCTCGCGGAACGGCGTGAGCCTGATCGGCCTGAGGGCCGACAGGCGCCGCATCGACCTCCCCGGCTCCGCCCAGGACCAGCTCCGCGCGGTCGCCTTCCACCCCGACGGCAAGCGCATCGCCCTGAGCTATGGCTTGTACGTGAAGTTGCTGGACGCCGCGGAGGGCCACGAGATCCTCACGCTGCCCATGCCCGAAGGCAACCCGGTCCACGTGGTCGGGCTCGGCTTCAGTGGCGACGGCCGGCGCCTGTTCGGCGCCGATTCCACGGGTACGATCCTGCAGTGGGATTCGTATCGCCCTTCAAACCAGCCATAAGCCATGCCGAAACCTCCCCCCAACTCGACGCACCCAAGCACCCGCGCCGAGTGGCGCGCCTGGCTGGCGGAGCACCACACCCGCGACGAGGGCGTCTGGCTCATCACCTTCAAGAAGGCCACCCGCAAGCCGACCGTCTCCTACGACGAGGCCGTCGAGGAAGCGCTCTGCTTCGGCTGGGTAGACAGCAAGGACAGCAAGCTCGACGACGAGCGCACCATGCTCTACTTCGCGCCGCGCAGGCCCGGCAGCGCCTGGGCGAAGTCGAACAAGGAGCGTGTCGCTCGGCTGATCGAGCAGGGCCTGATGATGCCCGCCGGCCTGGCCAAGGTCGAGGCGGCCAAGCACGACGGCACCTGGGGCGTGCTCGACAGCGTCGAGGCGCTGCAAGTGCCGCCGGACCTGGCGAAGGCTCTGAAGGCCTACCCCCACGCCCAGGGGCATTTCGCCACCTTCCCGCGCTCGGTGCGGCGGAGCATCCTCGAATGGATCGCCCTGGCGAAGAAGCCGGAGACCCGCGCCCGGCGTATCGACGAGACGGCCCGCTTGGCCGAGGAGAACGTGCGGGCCAACCAGGGGGGAAAGTAGGCCCCGGCCTTACTTCCTTTTCCCCTCGACCGGCTCCAGCACCACCGTGACCTTCGTCCCGACCGGCGGGATGCGCTCGGTCCAGGCGTCGTAGGCCCGGTCGGCGTCGTCCTTGGAACTCTGGATGGGCAGGTCGAGCATCGCGCCCTCGAAGTTCGCCACGCAGATGACGTCGCCGTCGTTGGCCAGGTAATACTTCGCCGCGTTCTTGTCCTGCGGGTTGTCGATCAGCAGGCTGCCGGCGAAGACCCAGTCGTGCTCCAGCTCCTTGCCCGTCGAACGGTTCTTGATCCACGACCGGGCCGGCACCGTGACCTTCTTGCCCTTGGCGTCGGTGTAGACCAGGCTCACCTTGATCGTGCTGCCCGTCGGCGGCCGGTACTTCGGCACCCAGCGGACCGGCGAGCCGGCCTCCGCCTTGGCCAGCAGCAGGGCCTCGTGGACCTTGCGGGCGTCAACGTCGGCGGCAAGGATCGCCTCGTGCTCCTTCTGGTTCTTCCGAGTCAGCAGCTGCTCCAGGGCCCCCTCGCGCAGGCAGACCACGGCCTCGACGAGCACCCGGCGGGCCTTCGGCGAAACCTCCAGGTGGACGTTGTCGCCGACCTTGACCTTCTTTCCCTCGCCCTCGGCCGCCGCGGCGGGCGGCTTCGGTTTCGTCGTCGGCGGGGCGTCGTCGCAGCCACCCGTTCCAAGCGCGACGCCGAGGACCACCAGCCCGACCGCGGAACGCAACGACATGGGACGCTCCTCCGTAGGGTCACCGAGTCAGTCTAGCAGCCGCGTCGGCGGCGAGGGAAGCCCCGAACGTGGCGGGGCGGTTTGGTGTCGTGAAGGGTAGGCGGTCCGGCCCTGCTGGGTTGCGGAAAGGAGGCCGGAGGCCTACCCTACAGGAGACGAGGGAACGGGGGTGTTCTAGCGATAATTCGCCTTGCACGGGGTTTGGCACGTCCCTATAGTTACACTTTCCACGCGGCCTAATGCGCTCGCGTAGCTCAACGGCAGAGCACCGGTTTTGTAAACCGGCGGTTGTGAGTTCAACTCTCACCGCGAGCTTCCCTGCGAGCCAAAACCCCGACCGGCGGGTAGGTGGCCGAGCGGCCAATGGCATCAGACTGTAAATCTGACGGACTACGTCCTACGGGGGTTCGAATCCCTCCCTACCCACTCCCAAATAGACGCTGAAGGAGGAAAGCGGAGCAGACCAAGGGTGAGGCGGCGGCTGAAGGGGCTTGATTCATCCTTCATCCTTCATACTTCATCCTTCTGAGGGCTTGCGGGCGTAGCTCAATGGTAGAGCTCCTGCCTTCCAAGCAGGACGTTGGGAGTTCGAATCTCCTCGCCCGCTCTCCTTCCGACGGTTCGGGGGGGCACGAAGGAATCGTGCTGCTGTAGCTCAGCCGGTAGAGCGCGTCCTTGGTAAGGACGAGGTCCTGGGTTCAAATCCCAGCAGCAGCTCTCTCGGGAACCTGGCACCCGGTAGTTCTCACCAGTAGGTTCCCCCGGCCCGCCTGCCGGGGGAGGATCAAGACGAGGAAACGATGGCTAAGGAAGTCTTCCAGCGCACCAAGCCGCACGTCAACGTGGGGACGATCGGCCACATCGACCACGGCAAGACCACGACGACGGCGGCGATCGTCGCCCGGCAGGCGTACAAGAACAAGATCGACAAGTTCAAGTCGTACAAGGACATCGCCAAGGGCGGCACCGAGCGCGACGACCTCAAGACCGTCACGATTGCCGTCGCCCACGTCGAGTACGAGACGCCCAACCGGCACTACGCCCACATCGACTGCCCCGGCCACGCCGACTACATCAAGAACATGATCACCGGCGCCGCCCAGATGGACGGCGCCATCCTGGTCGTCGCCGCCAACGACGGCCCGATGCCGCAGACCCGCGAGCACCTGCTGCTCGCCCGCCAGGTCGGCGTGCCGCGCATCGTCGTCTACATGAACAAGGTCGATACGGTGGACGACCCGGACCTGCTCGACCTCGTCGAGATGGAGGTCCGCGACCTCCTGAAGAAGTACGAGTTCCCCGGCGACGAGATCCCCGTCGTCCGCGGCAACTCGCTGGCCGTCATGCAGTCGCTGGGCAAGGACGACGCGGCCGGCAAGTGCATCGACGACCTGATGAACGCCCTGGACACCTACATCCCGACCCCGGAGCGCGCCGAGGACAAGCCGTTCCTGATGTCGATCGAGGACGTCTTCTCGATCAAGGGCCGCGGCACCGTCGCCACCGGCCGCATCGAGCGCGGCAAGGTCAAGGTCGGCGACGACGTCGAGATCGTCGGCCTGATGAAGGGCGCCAAGAAGACCGTCGTCACCGGCGTCGAGATGTTCCAGAAGACGCTGGAGTACGGCGTGGCCGGCGACAACGTCGGCGTCCTCCTCCGCGGTGTCGAGCGCACCGACATCGAGCGCGGCCAGGTGCTCGCCAAGCCCGGCTCGATCAACCCGCACACGAAGTTCGAGTCGAACGTCTACGTGCTGACGAAGGAGGAAGGCGGCCGGCACACGCCGTTCTTCACCGGCTACCGCCCGCAGTTCTACTTCCGCACGACGGACGTGACCGGCACGGCGACGCTGCCGGAGGGCGTCGAGATGTGCATGCCCGGCGACAACGTCAAGATGACCGTCGAACTACTGGCCGACTCCCCGATCGCCATGGACGAAGGCCTCCGCTTCGCCATCCGCGAGGGCGGCCGCACCGTCGGCTCCGGCGTCGTCACCAAGATTTTGGCGTAACGAACAGCTGTCAGCTATCAGCTCTCAGCCGTCAGCCAGACGGCTGAGAGCTGTTCCGGCTGACGGCTGAGAGCTGAAAGCTGAGAGCTGTCATGCGAGAATACGTCTGGCTGGAGTGCGAGTCCTGCAAGTCGCGCAACTACCGCACGAACAAGGAGACGCGGGGCGCCGACCGGCTGTCGCTGAAGAAGTTCTGTCGCAAGGAACGCAAACACACCGTTCACAAGGAATCGCGCAAGAAGTAAGATGACCCCGCCGCCCCTCCCCGGCGAGGGCGGCCCGGCCCGCCGTCCTATCCAGGACGCGGGCCTCCGCTCCGGCTGACAGCTGAGAGCTGACAGCTGAGAGCTACCAGGGGTGTAGCTCAATTGGTAGAGCACTGGTCTCCAAAACCAGCGGTTGAGCGTTCGAGTCGCTCCGCCCCTGCTCTCGAAGGTTGGCGATAAGTTCGGCCGGCGCCCCCGCGACAGGAGGTTCGGGGCCAGACCCGCAGGACAGAACCGTTAACCGCCCGGCCTTCAGGGTCGGGCGGCTGTTCTAGGAGGTGGGTCGGGGCGTGCCGGAGGGGATGGCCCGGGTGGTTGGACAGTCGGCGTGAGGCAGCCCGGAGAAGCCGGGGGCGAACCATTCCCGTGAGCGAGAGGACGTAAAAAGTCATGGCCGTGGCCGTCAAGACCTCGCAGGGCGCCTCCACCGGCCCCCTGGCGAGCCCTGCGATCCTGAGCCTGGTCGGCGTGGTTTACCTGCTGGCCTGCCTCGCCATCGTCTTCAAGCTGATCCCCGAGCTGTGGTGGTCGGCCTGGGACAAGGTCGGCCTGAGCAGTTACACCTTCGTCGGCGGCGCCCTGCTGGCTGTCCTCGGCCTTGCCGTCGGCATCGGGCTGCTCGTCGTCGGCGCCCGCTTGCTCGGGCCGAACCCGCCGGTCGGCATCCGCTCCGGCGTCTTCGTCGCCTTCGTCGGGCTACTGACCGTGCTGCTGCTCACCCGCTGGGCCAGCCTGTGGTTGGAGCACTGGGTCTTCACCGGCGCGTTGACCGAGCAGGCCGGCCTCGGCCTGACCATCGCCTGCGGCGTGGGGCTTCTGCTCCTGGGATTGTGGCTGTTCCTGCGGCCGGCCACGCACCGGATAATCGTCCGGCTCGAAGAGATGGGCTGGTTCCACGCCATCGCCTACAAGACCAACCAGGGCCAGAAGGTCCGTCGCGGCACGATCATCGGCCTGCTGCTGATTGTCGGGGCCGGCATCTACACGCTGATCTCCCACAACACGCTCGGCAAGGGCTCGCCCGACTGGGCGCTGAACATCCCGTTCTCCGGCAAGGTCGCCGTCGAGAGCTACGGCGACGTCCAGTCGTTCCTCGCCCAGCAGCCTGACAGCGCCAAGGGCAAGGTGCGCATCAGCTGGGGCGGCAGCGACCGGACCTACCAGCCCGGGCAGGTGGTGGACTTCAAGGACTACCGGTCCGTCGTCGAGACCCTCGTGAAGAGCAGCCCCGAGCTGTCGAAGTACGCCCCCGCCTTGGAAAAGGAAACGGAGCCCTCCGCGTTTGTCCTGGCGGTGAACCGGCAGGTACTCGGCGGGCAGATGCGGAACCTACTGGCCGAGAACTTCTATCCCGAGGGGGTCAGCGGCCGGTTGGAGACGAAGTTCAACGAGACGCCCTGGGGCGACCTGACCGACTCGGTCTCCGAGTTCTACCGCGAGGGGCACAACAACCCGAAGCTCGGTGCCGAGTTCCGCGTGCCGTCGGCGGTGCTGCTGGCGGACCGCTACGCCCTCCGCTCGGCCAACACCCAGGCCGACCCGGCGCTGAACGTCAAGGTCGAGCTGAAGGGCGACTCCGACCTGAAGGAGGGCGAGGTCGTCCCGCGGGCGAAGTTCGACGAGGAGTATGAGAAGATCGAGAAGTTGCGGAAGGAAGGCCGCGACCGCGCCCTGCCGACGTACCGGGCCCTGGCCCCCGCCTCCGGGCAACTCCAGTACGCCAGCTTCACCCTGCTTCCGAGCGTCCAGTTCACCGTGCCGCTCCTGCTCCTGGCCGGGTCGATGTGGCTGGCCTGGCGGGTGGTGAACATGCCGGCGTTCGCCGACTTCTTGATCGCCACCGAGGCCGAGTTGAACAAGGTCTCCTGGGCGAGCCAGCGGAAGCTGGTGCAGGACACGATCGTGGTGCTGGTGACGGTGTTTCTGATGGCGGTGTTCCTCTTCGGCATGGACTGGGCCTGGAAGGTGGTGCTGAGCTGGCAGCCGATCGGCGTGCTGCACATCCCGAAGGAGACGTCTCAGCAGAACAAGCCGGCGGAACTGAAGAAGTGGTGAGCGGGGGCGACCTCCCTAGCCGAGAACCGATGCGATGTCCGACGACGTGAAAGCCCCTGACGAGGCCCCGGCTCAAGAGCCGACCCCTCCCCCGCTGCCCGCGCCTGAGCCCCCGGCCCAGGCCGCGGTGGAGCACGCCCCGCCACCGGAGACCAACGGCGCGGCCATCGAGCCGCCTCACCCAGCTGAAGAGGTCGCCCCGGCGGCCGAGCCTGAGCCTGACCTGGAGCCCGCCGCGGAGGAGGTTGAGGAGGAGCCGGCCCAGGAGCCGGTCCCTGCCGAGGAGAACAAAAAGCACTGGTACGTGGTCAAGGTGCAGTCCGGCCGGGAGGACACGATCAAGGAGGCGATCGAGCGGCGGGTCAAGAAGGAGGGGCTGGAGGAGTACTTCGGGCAGATCGTCATCCCCGTCGAGAAGTACACCGAGATCAAGACGGACAAGAACGGCAAGCGGGTGACCCGGACCAAGGAGCGGAAGCTCTACCCCGGCTACCTGGTGGTCGAGGTCGAGTACAACGACCGCATCCTCTACCTGTTCCGCGAGACGTCCGGAGTCGGCGACTTCGTCGGCGCCCACCCCGGCGACCTGACCCGCGCCCCCACGCCGATGTCCCCCCGCGAGGTCGAGCGGATGGTCGGCAAGGTCGGCAAGGCGGGCGGCGAGGAGGAACCGATCTCGCCCAAGCCGAAGTGGCTGCAAGAGAGCGACCGGGTCCGCGTGGTGGACGGCACGTTCAACGGCATGGACGGCATGGTGAAGAAGATCAAGGAGGCCGAGAGCAAGGTCGAGGTGGAGCTGACGATCTTCGGCCGGCCGGTGTCGGTCGATCTGGAATACTACCAGGTGGAGCAACTGTAAGAAGGGTCGAACCATGGCTCGTGAGGTCAAGGCGTACATCAAGCTTCAGTGTCCGGGGGGCCAGGCCACGCCCGCCCCGCCGGTCGGCCCGGCGTTGGGCCAGCACGGCGTGAACATCGGCCAGTTCGTGACGAAGTTCAACGACCAGACGAAGGACACCCGCGGGCTGATGCTGCCGGTGGTCATCACCGTCTACAGCGACCGCACCTTCGACTTCATCATCAAGTCGCCGCCGGCCGCCATCCTGCTGAAGCAGGCCGCCAAGATCCCGGTGGAGAAGAAGAAGGGCGGCGAGGTCATCCCCGGCGAGGAGAAGACCAAGAAGTCCGGCAAGTACAAGGGCTTCACCGTCACGCCGGCCCAGGTCAAGGAGATCGCGACGAAGAAGCTCCAGGACCTGAACGCCCGCGACGTGGACCACGCCTGCCGCATCATCGAGGGCACCGCCCGCAGCATGGGCATCACCGTCGCAAAGTGATTTCCATAGATTAACGACCCGATACCGATGCGCCGCGCGGCGGCGCATCGGTGCGTTTCCAGACCCGAGACAACCACCATGGCGAAGAAAGCATCCGCCGACAACCCCGAGAAGCCGGCCGACGCCGCTGCCGCTCCCGCCGCCGAGGCGAAGAAGCCGGCGAAGGCGCCGAAGGAAGCCAAGGCCAAGCCCGACGCCGCGCCGGCGGCCCCGCCCTCCCCTGCTCCCGCGGCGGAAGGCGCCCCGGCCGCGCCGACCGCCCCGGCGCCGGACGCGCCGACCAAGAAGAAGGGCCAGCAGCCCGGCAACCCGCCGCGCCGCGGCAAGAAGCTGCGCAACCAGATCAAGCAGCAGGTGCAGAAGATCGCCAAGGAAGGGGCGGTGCCGCTGAAGCGCGCCTTGCAGGTGCTCAAGGGCCTCAAGCGGGCCAAGTTCGACGAGACGGTCGAGGTCCACATGTCGCTGGGCATCGACTCGACGCAGTCCGACCAGATGATCCGCGGCGCGGTGCCGCTGCCGCACGGCCTGGGCAAGCCGAAGCGCGTTCTGGTCTTCTGCCAGGGCGACAACGTCGCCAAGGCCAAGGAGGCCGGGGCCGACCACGCCGGCAGCGACGAGCTGATCAAGAAGATCCAGGGCGAGGGCTGGATGGAGTTCGACGTCGCCCTGGCCACGCAGGACATGATGGGCCAGGTCAGCCGCCTGGGCAAGACGCTCGGCCCGCGCGGCCTGATGCCGACGCCGAAGGCCGGCACGGTGGTCCCCGCCGGCGGCGACATCGCCCAGGCGGTGCGCGAGTTCAAGGCCGGTAAGGTCGAGTACCGCTCCGACAAGGGCGGCAACGTCCACGCCGGGCTGGGCAAGATGTCGTTCGACGAGGACAAGCTCGTCGCCAACATCACCACCTTCGTGGACGCCATCCGCGCCGCCAAGCCGGCCGGCGTCAAGGGCAACTACATCAAGTCGATCACCGTCGCGGGCACCATGACGCCCGGCGTCCCGGTCACCATGTGAGAGCCGAGAGCCACCCATGAGCAAAGTCATCAAGCAGATGGAGATAGACGACCTGCGCGGCACCTTCAAGGAGGTGCGCGACCTGGTCCTGTTGACCTTCGAGAAGTTAGACGCCCAGAGCGAATATGCCCTTCGCAAGGCGCTGCGCGAGAAGAAGGTCCGGCTGAAGCAAGTGAAGAACAGCCTGACGCGGAAGGTGTTCAAGGAGCTGAACTTTTCCGTGCCGGACGAGTCTGACTACTGGGCCAAGCCGACGGTGCTGGCGTTCGGCCCGCCCGGCGTGGCGACCGTCAGCAAGGCGATCGACGCCGAGCTGAGGAACCCCAAGACCGCCGCCAAGTACCGCGAGAGGGTCAAGGTCAAGGGGGCCATCGCCGACGGCCAGCCGGTCGCGTTCGACGTCGCCAAGACGATGCCGACCCGCGAGGAACTGATCGGCCAGATCGTCGGCATGATCCTCGGCCCGGCGTCGTCGATCGCGGCGTGCCTGACCGGCCCGGCCGGCGAGGTAGCGTCGCAGATCCAGACCCTTGCCGACAAGAAGGAAGACGGCGCGCCCGCCGCGTGAACGCACTAACCGAAAACTATTACGCACCCGCCGCACTGCTTCACGCGGCACCAACCCGACGAAAGGAACCCACACCATGGCGGATTACCCGGCCACGATCACCGAGATCGGCGACAAGATCGCCAACCTGAAAATCACCGAGGCGGTCCTCCTCAAGGAGTACCTCAAGGAGAAGTACAAGATCGAGCCCGCCGCCGGCGGCGTCGTCATGGCCGCCGGCCCGGCGGCCAGCGGACCTGCCGCCGCTGAGGCGCCCGCCGCCAAGACCGAGTTCGACGTGATCCTCACCGGCCTGACCGACGCGACCAAGAAGATCGCCGTCATCAAGGTCGTCCGCGAGATCACCGGCTGCGGCCTGGCCGAGGGCAAGACCCTCGTCGAGAGCGCGCCCAAGCCGATCAAGGAGAAGGTGTCCAAGGACGACGCCGAGGCCTTGAAGAAGAAGCTCGAAGAGGCCGGCGCCAAGGTCGAGGTCAAGTAATCTCGGCCTTCCGTCGTTGGTCAAGCTGGCAGCTTGTCCGCTGGGAAGGACAAGCTGGCAGCTTGTCCTACGACCGGCAAGAATTTGTCCGGAATCCTCTTGCATATTCCGTGCCCCCGTGTTGAAATAACAGGGTTCGTCCGCCGTATAATGGAGTTGAGGCGCGGAGACGGTCGCGGGACAGTCACGGACGCTTCTTGTCGAACCGTCGGGCATTCCGTTGCAGCTACGTTGGAAGTGCAGCGTGCCACCACTCAGAAATCCCTTTAGCACGCCGGCTACGGCCGGCGGCGGGGCCGGGCCTTGCGTCCGGCTGTTTTCGCGCGCCGGCCGGGGATCGCCACCCGGGCCCGCGAGCGGAGACAGCGCCCTCGGAACAGAGTTACTCGCCGTGAGAGATCAACCAGGAGGGCCGCTCTCATGACGACCAACCTTCACCCGCACCCGAACGAGACTCAACTGACCACCAAGCGAGACCGCTCCCGGCGTGGGTCGCGCTGAGCCTGGCTCGTGACTGCCAGCCGCGCCGTGCCCCGTTGACGCCGAGAGCCCGTCCGTCTCGTTAGGCCATCACCCTGGGAGGAGCAACCGCATGCCCGTCCCCGCTACTCGGACCATCCAGCCGACCGCGGTGCGGAACTTCGGCCGCAATGACGACACTGCCGAGATCCCGCCGCTGACTGACATCCAGACCGTCTCCTACGCCCGCTTCCTCCAGTTGGAGGAGTCGCCGACGGAGCGCACCCCGACCGGGCTGGAGGGCGTCCTCCGCGAGATCTTCCCGATCAAGAGCTACGACGGGACCATCTCGCTGGACTACATCAAGTACGAGTTGGGCAAGCCGCGCTTCGGCCCCGACGAGTGCCGCCAGTTGCGGCTGACCTACGGCCGGCCGTTCCGCGTCTGGCTGCGGCTGAACAAGCAGCCCGAGCCGGTCGAGGAGGAGGTCTACCTCGGCGACATGCCGATCATGATCGGCGGCGGCGAGTTCATCATCAACGGCGCCGAGCGGGTCGTCGTCAGTCAGCTGCACCGCAGCCCCGGCGTCGATTTCGTCGTCGAGATCGAGGGCGACAAGAAGCAGCACTCCTGCCGGATCATCCCCGAGCGGGGCAGCTGGATCGAGGTCAACGTCACCAAGAAGGAGACGCTCGGCGTCCGCATCGACCAGTCGGGCAAGTTCAGCTCCATGACACTCTTGCGCGCCATGGACCCGTCCTTCTCCGACGACGCCGACATCCTCCGCGCCTTCTACCCGACCGAGGCAGTCCCGATCGACGCCGGGGCGCGCGACAAGCTCAAGGAGAAGACCGCGGCCGGCGACGTCATCGACCCGATGACCGGCGAGGTCTACCTGGAGTCGGGCGAGCAGTTCACCGACGAGAAGATCGACAAGGTCATCGCCAGCGCGGTCAAGGAAGTCGTCATCCTGGGCAAGCTGAAGGACGACATCATCCTCAAGTCGCTGGAGGAGGACCCGACCAGCACCCACGAGGAGGCGCTCTTAAAGATCTACCAGCGGCTCCGGCCGGGCAACCCGCCGCAGCTGGAGAAGGCCAAGCAGCTGTTCGAGGAGAAGTTCCAGGACCCCAACCGCTACCGGCTGGGCAAGGTCGGCCGCTTCCGCATCAACCGGAAGTTCGAGCAGGACGTCCCCGAGAGCGAGATGACGCTGAAGGCGTTGGACTACCTCAACGCCATCCGCTACGTCCTCAAGATGCGGAACAACGAAGGCACGATCGACGACATCGACCACCTCGGCAACCGCCGGGTGCGGACGATCGACGAGCTGGCCTCCGACGAGTTGCGCAAGGGCTTTTTGAAGCTGCGCCGCACCGTGCAGGAGCGCATGTCGATCCGCGACCAGCAGGACATGACGCCGCGGACCCTGATCAACCCCAAGTCGATCTCGGCGGCGATCGAGTACTTCTTCGGCCGCGGCGAGCTGTCGCAGGTCGTGGACCAGACCAACCCGCTGTCGCAGCTGACGCACGAGAGGCGGCTGTCGGCGCTTGGGCCGGGCGGCCTGAACCGGAAGCGCGCCGGCTTCGACGTGCGTGACGTCCACATCTCGCACTACGGCCGGATCTGCCCGATCGAGACGCCGGAAGGCACGAACATCGGCCTGATCTCGCACCTGGCGATCTACGCCACCGTGGACGACTACGGCTTCCTGGTGACGCCGTACAAGAAGATCAACCAGCGGAAACTGACGAACAAGGTCGAGAACCTCAATGCCCACGAGGAGGCGCCTCTGCACCTGGCGCCGGCCGACGTCAAGCTCGACGCCGGGGCGTTGGCGACCGACCGGATCATCGCCCGGTTCGGCGGCGACTTCGAGTCGGTCAACTCCGACCGGATCCAGTACATGGACGTCAGCCCCAAGCAGATGGTCGGCGTCTCGGCGGGCCTGATCCCGTTTTTGGAACACGACGACGCCAACCGCGCGCTGATGGGCTCGAACATGCAACGGCAGGCGGTGCCGCTGTTGATCACCGAGCCGCCGCTGGTCTCGACCGGCCTGGAGAAGGCCGTGGCGACGAACTCCGGCATGGTCGTCCGGGCCGAGAAGGCCGGCACGGTGACCTACGTGGACGCGGAGCGCATCCGGGTGGACGAGCGCGAGTACGTCCTGCGGAAGTTCGTCGGGCTGAACGAGCACACCTGCCAGAACCAGAGGCCGATCATCAAGCTCGGCCAGAAGGTCAAGGCCGGGCAGGTGCTCGCCGACGGGGCGGCGACGCGGCTGGGCGAACTGTCGCTGGGCCGCAACGTGCTGGTCGCGTTCATGTCCTGGGAGGGCTACAACTTCGAGGACGCCATCATCATCTCCGAGCGCCTGGTGGAGAACGACACCTACACGTCGATTCACATCGAGGACTTCGAGATCGAGATTCGCGAGACGAAGCTGGGCAAGGAGGAGTTCACCCGCGACATCCCCAACGTCTCGCCCAAGGCGCTGTCGAACCTCGACGAGTTCGGCATCGTCCAGATCGGGACGTTCGTGCAGCCCGGCGACATCCTGGTCGGCAAGGTCAGCCCGAAGTCGAAGAGCGAGCTGACGCCCGAGGAGAAGCTGCTGCACGCGATCTTCGGCCGGGCCGGCGAGGACGTCAAGAACGACAGCCTCGAGGTGCCGTCCGGCGTCGAGGGCATCGTGATCGACACCCAGCGGTTCAGCCGCCGGGCTGGCATGTCGGAGGAGGAGAAGAAGGCCTTCGACAAGGAGACGAAGGAGACCGAGGCCAAGACGAACAAGGCGATCGCCGACCAGTTCCGGGCGATGATCGCCGAGCTGGCCGGCGTGCTCGACGTCAAGGCGGTCAAGGACAGCACCAACAAGACGCTCGGCCAGGACAAGGACGACAAGGCGACGGTGGAGCAGGCGGAGCTGTTCCGGCTGGAGAACCTCGACATCCGCTCGCCGGACAAGCTGGGCAAGGCCAAGGAGGTCTGGGGCCGCCACGCCGAGCGGCTGGAGTTCCTCAAGGACGAGAAGGAACGCCGCATGAACGCCCTGAAGCGCGGCGACGAGCTGCCGTCGGGCGTGCAGCAGATGGTGAAGGTCTACATCGCCACCAAGCGGGTGATCTCCGTCGGCGACAAGATGGCCGGCCGGCACGGCAACAAGGGGGTAATCTCGAAGATCCTCCAGGTCGAGGACATGCCGTACATGGCCGACGGCACGCCGGTGGACATCCTGCTCAACCCGCTGGGCGTGCCCAGCCGCATGAACGTCGGCCAGATCCTGGAGACGCACCTGGGGTGGGCGTCGGCGAAGCTGGGCTTCAAGGCGGTCACGCCGGTCTTCGACGGCGCTAGCGAGTCGGAGATCCGCTCGGCGCTGAAGGAGGCGGGCCTTCCCGAGACCGGCAAGTGCGTGCTGTACGACGGCCGGACCGGCGAGCGGTTCGAGCAGCCGGTGACGGTCGGCTACATCTACATGCTGAAGCTGCACCACCTGGTCGATGACAAGGTCCACGCCCGGGCGACCGGCCCGTACTCGCTGATCACGCAGCAGCCGCTGGGCGGCAAGGCGCGGTTCGGCGGGCAGCGGTTCGGCGAGATGGAGGTGTGGGCGCTGGAGGCCTACGGCGCCGCCTACATCCTCCAGGAGCTGCTCACCGTCAAATCGGACGACGTCGAGGGCCGGACGAAGATCTACGAGTCGATGGTCAAGGGCGAGAACACGCTGGAAGCGGGGACGCCGGCGAGCTTCGACGTCTTGTGCAACGAAATCCGCGGGCTGGGGCTGAACATCCAGCTGGAGAAGAAGAGGGTTTGAACCACAGAGACACAGAGACACAGAGAAGCCAAGAGGAGAGAAAGAAGAGAAAAGAGAGTTAGAAGAGTTCTTCCTAACTTTTCTCTTCCTGTCTTCTCTGTGTCTCTGTGTCTCTGTGGTGTAAATTCCGGAGACCCTACCATGAGCAACGGCGAGATCAACTACGACCGCATCAACGACTACGGCGCGGTGCGCATCAGCCTGGCGAGCCCGGCGGACATTCGGGCCTGGTCCTTCGGCGAGGTCAAGAAGCCGGAGACGATCAACTACCGGACGTATCGGCCCGAGAAGGACGGCCTGTTCTGCGAGCGCATCTTCGGCCCCGAGAAGGACTGGGAGTGCGCCTGCGGCAAGTACCGCGGCATGAAGTACAAGGGCATGGTCTGCGACCGCTGCGGCGTCAAGGTGACCCACAGCCGGGTGCGCAGGAAGCGCATGGGCCACATCGAGCTGGCCGCGCCGGTAGTCCACATCTGGTTCTTCAAGGCGATGCCGTCGCGGCTGGGTACCTTGTTGGACATGAAGACGACCAGCCTGGAGAAGATCATCTACTTCCAGGACTACGTCGTCATCGAGCCGCCGCCCGGCGAGACCAAGCTCAAGCGCGGCACGCTGCTGACGGAAGAGGAGTTCCGCAAGGCGCGCGAGGCCTACGGCGACACGTTCGAGGCCGAGATGGGCGCCGAGGCAGTCAAGAAGCTTTTGGAAGGGCTTGACCTGGTCAAGCTCGCCAAGGAGTTGCGCCAGAAGCTCGAAGACGAGATTGACAAGGAGCGCACCGGCGGCAAGCCGTCGAAGCAGAAGCTCCGCGAGCTGGTCAAGCGGCTCAAGGTGGTCGAGTCGCTCAGGGACTCGGGCCTGGGCGGGCCACAGAACAAGCCGGAGTGGATGATCCACGAGTGCATCCCGGTCATCCCGCCGGACCTGCGCCCGCTCGTGCTGCTGGACAGTGGCAACTTCGCCACGTCGGACCTCAACGACCTGTACCGCCGCATCATCAACCGCAACAACCGGCTCAAGAAGCTGGTGGACCTCAACGCGCCGGAGGTCATCATCCGCAACGAGAAGCGGATGCTCCAGCAGTCGGTGGATGCGCTGTTCGACAACAATCGCTGCAAGCGGCCCGGTGCTCGGCTCGTCGAACCGACCGCCGAAGTCGCTGACCGACATGATCAAGGGCAAGCAGGGCCGCTTCCGCGAGAACCTGCTGGGCAGCCGCGTTGACTACTCGGCCTGGTCGGTCATCGTCGTCGGCCCCGAGTTGAAGCTGCACCAGTGCGGCTTGCCGAAGAAGATCGCGCTGGAGCTGTACCAGCCATTCATCATCCGCCGGCTCAAGGAGTTGGGCCACGCCGACACGATCAAGTCGGCCAAGAAGATGCTCGAGCGGAAGGACGAGCAGGTCTGGGACATCCTCGAAGAGGTGATCAAGAACCACCCGGTGCTCCTGAACCGGGCGCCGACGCTGCACCGCATGGGCATTCAGGCGTTCGAGCCGGTGCTGATCGAGGGCAACGCCATCCGCATCCACCCGCTGGTGTGCAAGGGGTTCAACGCCGACTTCGACGGCGACCAGATGGCCGTCCACCTGCCGCTGTCGATCGAGGCGCAGGTCGAGGCGCACGTGCTGATGATGTCCACCAACAACATCTTCAGCCCGGCGAACGGCCAGCCGATCATCAGCCCGTCGCAGGACATCGTCATGGGCTGCTATTACCTGACCGCCTCCCGCGGTCAGGACCGCGGCGGGGCCCAGGGCGTCGAGCGCTACGAGCCGGGCCACGCCCTGAAGGCCGTCCGGTTCGCCCTGGACGAGCCGTGCGAGGAAGGCGAGGGGATGGTGTTCTCGTCGATCCGCGAGGTACACCAGGCCTACGGGCAGCGGAAGCTCGGCGTTCACGCCCGCGTCCAGGTGCGGCTGCCGATCGAGAAGCGCGTCATCGCCGAGCTGCGCTCCGACAAGGGCGTCAAGGTCGAGGACGTGCCACGCAAGCCCTCGGGGCTGGTCACGACGACCGTCGGCCGGGTGCTGTTCAACGACATCCTGCACTCGAAGATGGCGTTTTATGACGTGGCGATGACCAGCAAGCAGCTGGCCCGCGTGATCTCCGACTGCTACCTGATCCTGGGGCGGCGCGAGACGATCGAGCTGTTGGACCGCATGAAGGAGCTGGGGTTCAAGGAGTCCACCCGGTCGGGCCTGTCGTTCGCCGCCGACGACCTGCGGACGCCGGCCAACAAGGAGAACGTCCTCAAGGCGACGAGCAAGGAGGTCGATCGGTACCTGCGGCAGTACGCCGACGGCAACATCACCGAGCTGGAGCGCTACAACAAGGTGATCGACCTGTGGACGCACGCCCGCGACGAGATCACCAAGTCGATGATGGAGGACCTCCGCAACGACCGCCGCGAGGGCAAGCCGTACCTCAACCCGATCTACCTGATGGCCTACTCCGGCGCCCGCGGTGGCGTCGAGCAGATCCGCCAGCTGTGCGGCATGCGCGGGCTGATGGCCAAGCCGAACGGCACCATCATCGAGACGCCGATCAAGGCCAACTTCCGCGAGGGCCTCAACGTGCTGGAGTACTTCTCCTCCACGCACGGCGCCCGCAAGGGGTTGGCCGACACGGCGCTGAAGACGGCCGACTCCGGCTACCTGACCCGCAAGCTCGCCGACGTCGCCCAGAACGTGGTCGTGACGATGCACGACTGCGGCACGACGCTCGGCGTGACCAAATCGACCATCTACAAGGGCGACGAGATCGAGCGCCCGTTGAGTGAGTCGATCCGCGGCCGCGTCAGCCGCAACACGATCACCAACCCGGCGACGGAGGAGGTGGTCGTGAAGGAGAACGAGATGATCTCCGTCGAGGCGGCCCGCAAGGTCGAGGCGCTCGGCATCGACAAGATCATGGTGCGCAGCCCGATGACGTGCATGGCGTCGCTGGGCGTCTGCCGGCTGTGCTACGGCATGGACCTCTCGACGGGAACGATGGTCGAGGAGGGCATGGCCGTCGGCATCATCGCCGCCCAGTCGATTGGCGAGCCGGGTACCCAGCTGACGATGCGGACGTTCCACATCGGCGGCGTGGTCAAGCGCGACGTCGGCGAGAACGAGGCGAAGACGAAGCGCGGCGGCGTCGTCAAGTACGAGCGGATCACCGACGTCATCAACGACAAGGGCGAGCGGATCGCGCTGTCCAGCGGCACCGGCGAGATCAACATCTTGCAAAAGGACCGCATCATCGAGACCTTCTCGATCCCCAACGGGGCCGAGCTGAAGGTGCAGAACGGCGCCACCGTCCCGCCAATGTCGGTGCTGGCCAAGTGGGACCCGCACGTCGTGCCGATCATCTCCGACAAGGGCGGCAAGGTGCGCCTGATGGAGCTGGTCGAGAACCAAACGCTCCGCAAGGAGCGGGACGAGAGCACCGGCGCCGAGCGCTGGGTGATCATGGAGCACAAGGGCGATCTGCACCCGCGGGTCGAGATCGAGGACGACAACGGCAAGGTGATCGGCAGCTACTTCATGCCGGAGCGGGCCTTCATCGAGGTCCGCGAGGGGATGAAGGTCTCGACCGGCACGCTGATCGCCAAGATGCCGCGCGAGGTCGCCGGAACCCAGGACATCACCGGCGGCCTGCCGCGGGTCACCGAGATCTTCGAGGCCCGCACGCCGCGTGACCCGGCCAAGATGGCTGAGGTGGACGGCATCGTCAAGCTCGGCGAGCGGAAGCGCGGCAAGCGGCAGATCTTTGTCGAGGAGGTGGACGAGCAGGGCAAGAAGACCGGCCGGGAGGTCGAGCACGTGGTGCCGACCGGCAAGCACGTCCGCGTCCAGAACGGCGACCGGGTCAAAAAGGGCGACCGGCTGGTGTTCGGCCCGCTGGTCCCCAGCGAGATCCTCAAGATCTCCGGCCTGGACGCGGTGCAGAACTACCTGGTCCAGGAGGTGCAGGCGGTCTACCGCAGCCAGCGCGTCGAGATCGACGACAAGCACATCGAGATCATCGTCTCGCAGATGCTCCGCAAGGTGATGATCAAGTCGGGCGGCGACACCGGCCTGTTGCCCGGCAGCGTGATCGACAAGTTCGCCTTCCAGGCGGTCAACGACCGGCTGAAGGAGTGCGTGAAGATCAAGGACGCCGGCGATAGCAAGTTCGAGGCCAACAAGGTCGTCACCAAGGAGGCCTACGAGGAGGAACGGGCCCGGCTCGCCGCCGAGGGCAAGCAGCTGCCGACGTCGCGCAAGCCCGACGCGGCGACGGCGACGGTGCAGCTGTTGGGCATCACCAAGGCGGCGGTGCAGTCGGAGTCGTTCATCAGCGCCGCGTCGTTCCAGGAGACGACGAAGGTGCTGACCGAGGCGGCCCTGGCGGGCAAGGTCGATTACCTGGTGGGGCTGAAGGAGAACGTCATCCTCGGCCACCTGATCCCGGCCGGCACCGGGTTCCGGACGCACCAGGACAGCGAGGTGCGGCTGAACGCGCCGGCGCTGAGCTTCGGCCGCGGCCGCGAGGAGGAAGCGCCCGCCGAGGAGGCCATGGAGACGGCCCAGGCGGAGTGACGTTGTTCGCTTAGCCCGAAGCGCCAGCGAGGCTTGCCCCTCGCTGGCGCTTCGGGCATTTTACGCCCACGGCGCCGGCTTCTTGGCGAAGAACGCCTCCAGTCCCTGCCGGCACTCCACCGTCAGGCGCGGCGCCGCCGACGCCTTGGCCGCGTCTTCGATGCCCACCGCCTGGTGCGAGAACGCCCGCAGTAGCTCCTTCGTGCG
>JAXMAW010000078.1:0-28129 GCA_046350195.1 Gemmataceae bacterium | reverse complement strand
TGGAGGTGGGCCTCCCCGTCCCGTCCGTCTGGCTGCCCATCAGGCGGCAGGTCGGTGGGCCGTAGGGGACGAAGATCATCCCCCGCGGCACCTTCCCCTCCTGGCAGCGGAACGTGGCCTCGCCCCCGTACTCGGACCGGACCCGCAGGGTGGCGCCGGCGGCCACGCCCAGGGCCTTCAAGTCCTCGGGGTGAAGCGTGAGGGTGTTGACGATCGCCTCGTACTCGGCGTTGTCCTTGCCGACGTTGATCTGCACTCCCTGCTTGCTAGTCCGGCCGGCGTTCATGACGAAGCGCATTGCCGCCATCACTCCCCTCCGCTCGCCGTGGCCGGGAGCCGTCGCCTGTCCCCGGCCCAAATGGCACGGCCGTGCTACCTGAAGAAGATTGTAGGTACCCCCGGCCTCAGCCGCAAGAATCGGCACCTGCCCAGAGGGCGGGGAACCCGCGGGCGAGTTCGGGCAGCGCGCCCGGCCCGCCCGAGTTGAAGGACGAGGCGCCGTGTGACCGCGCCGTCCTGGGCGTGAGTGGCGGCCGGCGGTAGGATTGGCCATGGGGCGAGAAGTCGATCCCACCAACGCCGAGGGTCCCAGGGGATGACCACATGAACGAACCGGAATCGCCGATCCGCCTGACCCGCCTGGCCAAGCGCGCCGGCTGCGCCGCGAAGCAGCCGCCGGGCTTCCTCCTGCCGCTGCTGGGCCTGCTGCCTTCCTTCGCCGACCCGAAGGTGCTGGTGGGCAGCGCCACCGCCGACGACGCCGCGATTTACCAGCTCCGCGACGACCTGGCCCTGGTCCTGACGACCGACTTCTTCACGCCGATCGTGGACCGCCCTTACGACTTCGGGGCCGTGGCCGCCGCCAACGCCCTCAGCGACGTCTACGCCATGGGCGGTACGCCGACCACGGCACTGAACCTCGTCGGCTTCCCCGACGACAAGCTTCCCGCCTCGGTGCTGGTTGAGATCCTGAAAGGCGCCGCGGACAAGGCGGCCGAGGCCGGCATCGCGATCGTCGGCGGGCACTCGATCAAGAGCGAGGAGCCGATCTTCGGCCTGTGCGTCGTCGGGACGGTCCACCCCAGCCGCGTCCGGGCCAACGCGGGGGCGCGCCCCGGCGACGAGTTGGTGCTCACCAAGCCTCTGGGGCTGGGGGTGGTGACGACGGCGGCCAAGAACGACCAGGACAGCCTGGGGGCGCTGCCCGAGGCGATCCGCCACATGACGACCCTGAACCGCGCCGCCGCGGAGGCCCTGGCCGGGTTCGAGGTCCACGCGCTGACCGACGTCACCGGCTTCGGGCTGCTGGGCCACCTGCGGAACGTGACCAGCGCCAGTGGGGTGACGGCGGAGGTGTGGGCCGACGCCGTGCCGGTGCTCACCGCGGCACGAGAGTACGTGAAGGCGGGGATCGCCCCCGGTGGGACGCACGCCAACTGGCGGTTCCTCGCCGACTGGGTGGACTACGACGCGGCCGTTCCCAAGGAGGAGCAACTCCTGCTCTGCGACGCCCAGACGTCAGGAGGCCTGCTGGCGAGCCTACCAGGGCCCAGTGCGGGGGAGGTGGTCAAGGCCCTCCTGGACGCGGGGGTGCCGGTCGCACGCGTCGGTCGAATCCTGGCAGAGGGGAGCGGCCGCATCCGCGTTACCCGCCGCCCGTCGTGAGCCCCTGAGGACCCCAACCGCCACCAACGCGCCACCTGGGGCGGCCAACAAAGAGGCCCCGCCGGAATGACAACCGGCGGGGCCTTCGCGCGCCCGGCACAACCCTCATGGGGTTGGCCGGCCTACGCCGCGGCGCAGGGCGCGGATAAAAAAGCTCTTTCAACCGTTCCGGCGCCGGCGGTGCCAGCCCAGCATGCCAAGGGTTCCCAGGCCGAGCAGGGCCAGCGAGCCCGGCTCGGGCACGGCAGGGGTCGGCTCCGCGGCCACCGGGATCCGGAAGATCAGGTACTCGTCGTGGTTGAACCCCAGGAACGGCACGGCCGGCTGCCCGGTACGGCCGTCCTTGCCGCTGTCGTACCAGGTCCAGCGGGCGGCGGCGTCGATCCCCGCGATGGTCCCCCACGGGTAAGCGCTCTGGTTCGCCGGCCCGACGGTGGTAGACACCCAGCCCAGGGAGGGGTTCGAGCCGGCGTTGGCCAGCCCGATCTGGGTCGTCAGGTCGGCCAGCGTCGGCGCCGGGTCGTTGGTGCCCTTGTTGATGCCGGTGGCGGTGACCTGCCACTGCGGGTCGCTGCTGTAGAAGCGGTACCCCGTGTCGAGGTTGGTGAACTGGGCCAAAAAGCCCTGCGCGACGGCGTCGTCGGTGTAGCAGGCGACGTAGATGTAGGAGTTGCCCGGGAGGTTGAAGTTGTAGGTCTCCGCGCCGGGCCAGTCGTTGTTGGTGGCGATGAAGGCGGTGGCAGCGGTCTGCGTGCCGGTGTAGATGGCGTAGACGTTGTCGCAGGTCACGTCCACCTTGAACAGGCCCGCCTGGGCCGTGGAAAAACTTGCCAGCCACACGGCGAGACAAAACGCCAGCAGACATGACACCGGGGCGCGGACGATCATGGGGCACTCCTCAGGTCCTGAACGGACCCACCTTTTGGGTAAGAGGGACGGATGAATCACCACCCGCGAGCGATTCGGAACCCCACCTGATCGAACCGTTATCAACGCCCATGGGCGACCACTTCGCCCCCTCTTGACAACAAGAGGGTGGGAGGAGGAACGACAGGCCAAGGATGAGGTCGGGGTGGCCCCTGCAATTCCCGGACCGGCGCAGGGGATTTTGCCCCGGGCGACAACCGGGCTCCGCGAGTCAGTGCGTAAGGGTAACGGTCACAACAGGATCGGGGAAGGTTGCCGACGGCATCTGCCCCTCCGGCTACAAACCAACGCCGCCTGAAGCGGGAAGTGTACCCTAACTGAACACAGGGCACTGTTAACCCGAGTTACGTACCGGGGCGCCCCCGGGACCTCCGGCAGGCTGCCCGGCCGGGGTCTGGGGCTCCCCGGCCAGGCTCGCGCCTTCTCACCCCTGGGGTAGGTCGGCTTCCGGCCTCGCCCCGTCCAGGTTGACGGCACCCAATAGCCGGCGCGCGCGGACCGAGGCCCTCGCAACGCCCCCGGGCAGGGAGTCGGTGACCTGCGGCGCCCGGGGCCAACTCGACGGCGGCGCCCCGTGGCTCAACTGGTCATAAAACTGCGCCGCCGTTGGCGCCTCCCGCCGCAGGAGCGAGGTGATCAGCGCTCCGCCGGCCGAAGGCGCGGCGGCCGCCGGCGCGCCGGCCGCGCTTAACCCGAGCGAAAGCGTCCACCGGTCGAGCCTCCCGCCGTCCCGCCGGTCGAAGTCCTGGATCTCCAGCGTCCAGGTGCCGTTGGCGTTCTTGCCGGCCAGCGTGGCCAGTGTCTGGTAGGGGCGGTAGGTGCCGGTGAACGGCGCGGCCCCGGAGGAGATGGCCGTCCCGGCGGAGTTGTCGAACGTCGTGTTCAGGAGGTTATCGCCGCTGCCGCCGTGGCGGTTGAAGAGGATGACCCTCGTCCCGTCGGGGGCGATGAGGGTGATCCGCAGGTCGCTGTCGTAGGTGTGGAAGAGGTTCAGGTTCACCGCGACGGTCTGGATCGTCCCGGACTGCCCCGACACGTTGATCGTCGAGGTGACCGTGGACGTCCGGGTCGAGCTGATCGTGACGTCCGTGTCGTTGGTGAATGACTGCTGGCTGCTGCCGGGGTTTACCGTGACGCTGCCGGTCGCCGAGGCCGTCCCGCCCTTGCCGTCGCTGACGTCGTAGGTGAACGTGCCGACGCCAGTGAAACCAGCAGCCGGCGTGAAGATCACCGAGTTACCGGACAGGACCGCGGTGCCGTTCGTCACGTTGCTTACGCCGGTGACGGTCAGGGCGTCGCCGTCGGGGTCGCTGTCGTTGGCCAGCACGTTCAGGGTGACCGGCGCCCCGGCGACGGTGGTCGCCGTGTCCGCGTTGGCCACCGGGGGGCGGTTCGTCGGGGTCCCACCGGTGTAGGCCGGCACCGTCCCGGTGATCCGGTAGTTGCCCAGGCTGGCGTAGCTGGAGAAGCCGTTCGTCAGCGGGTCGCCCTTGCCGGTGCCGCTGACCCGGAGGAAGTACTGCCCGGCGGCGGTCAGGGTGAAGTTAACCGGGGCGTTGATCGCCCCGGCGGGGTTCACCGTCGTCAGCAGGTTGCCGGCCCCGTCGTACAGCTGCGCTTGCACGGCGAGGTTGGGGCCCAGCGGCGCCGGGTTGACCAGCAGGGAGACGGCGCCAGCGTCCGCCCAGAACGAGAAATAGTCCGCGTCGGTGTTGCGCTCGACGATCCCGTAGACGGGGCCCACTTGAGACGCGCCCTGCGCCAGCAGCGAGGTAGCGGTGGCCTGGGTGTTGCCGACGTCGTCGCTGAGGTAGGTGAAGCCGTTCTGGGTGGTGATCTTGGAGAGGTCGTCCTCGAGGTTGTTGGCGTTGGCGTACTCGCCCTTGCTCCACTGGGTGACGTTGGGCGAGTAGGCCGCCCCCATGATCGGTCCCCAGGATGTGACCCCGCTACCTTGGCCGCCGTAGTAGCCGAGGGTGGAGGTGCCGTCGTGGGCCAGGCCGAGAGAGTGGCCGACCTCGTGGCTGGCCGCCTCGGCGACGCTCTTCTCGCTGGTGTTGAAGACGTAGACCGGGGTGGCGTTACTGAAGTTGAACGAGCCGATGTAGGCCACGCCGCCGGACCCGGGAGCGGGGGTGTCGTCGGGGGTGATGACCACCCGGATGCCCCAGCGGTCGTCGGTCGAGCCGCTCTTGACGAGGGCGTCCACGCCGGGATCCTGCGTCGTCACGTCGATGTTGAAGGGGGCGAAGTCCTCGGCGACGCGGGCCCAGACCTTCTGGATGACCTGCAGCTCTGTGGTGGTGAAGGCGGCGCCGTTGCCGGACAGGTCCCAGGCGGGGCTGGTGAGGTTGTCCCAGCTGGTCCCCTGCACGTTGCCGGTGGTGTGGCCGTCGAAGTCGAGGTAAACCGTGTGCTTCGCCGCGGGGTTGCTGTGCAGCAGGAACGTCTGGGCCAGGTCGTAGGTCCCGCCGCCGATGGCCCACAGGGTGGAGGCGGAGAGGACTTCGCGGTGCTCAAGCCGCTCCAGCGCGAGTCGCGCCCGGTGTCGCTTCTGAGCCGGCCTGTGAGAGAGTGAATGCGCACGAGCACGGTCCCGCCCCAACGGGCCGGCGCCGGAAAAGAAAAACATGTACGAGGTCTCCGGATGCGAGAACTAGGTCCGACCACGGGAAAGACAGGATTGAACGGGGACACCCTTCGACGGTTAAGGATGCCAGGGGCTGACCGGGCGAATAGGGGACATGACAGGGGCCAATGGGGCGTCGGCGCCCGCGAGTGGGGGCTGCTTGGTACTCCCTTTAGCAACTATACGCCACGTTCTCGAGATGAAGGGCCGAGAACGAGACATGCGTTTGATGGGGGTATCATAGCAGGGATCGAGGCACCCTGCCAGGGCGATGCAGAGAAAAAGCAGGCGCCCCGCCGCGTCCGCGGCGGGCTGTCGCGCGATGGAGCGACCCCCGGGCCGCTACGGCTCGCCCGGCAGCGCGCTCGGGTTGGCGACGATTTGCTCACCCTCGGCCAGCCCCGACACAATCTCCGCCACCTTCTCGTCGCTGTGACCCACCACCACATCCCGGGCCTCGGGACCTTCTTCCGACCACACGTAGACCCGTCGTTGGCCGCCCATCTCCGCCCCGCCGACGACCGCCTGGGAGGGCACCACCAGGCAGGGCTCATGGTCGTCCTCGGCGAAGATCGTGACCCTGGCGCTCATGCCGGGCCTCCACCCCGGGGGCGCGTCCGTGACGGCCACGGTCACCTCGTACAGGTTCACGTCGGCGGCGGACGAGTCCAGCCGGCAGGGCACCGTCGAGACCTCCAGAACCTCGCCCTCAAGGGGCCGGTCCGGGAACGCCTCGACCCTGACCTCCGCGGGCTGGCCGTCGGCCACCTTCCTGTGCTCGAGGTCCTTGTACCTCTCCCTGATCTCGTCGCGAAGGACGTCGAAAGCCGCCTGGCCCCCAAGGCACCCCAGCGGCGGCCGGCCGACCAGCAGCGCGGCCCGGAGGGACTCGCAGAAGCCGGTCGGTGCCTGCCTCTCGCCGCGCACCCTGGCGACCAGCGCCTCGTGGACCAGGGCGCGGACCACCGCGCCGTCCAGGTTGGGAAGGACCATCAGCCTTTGCCCCTCCCGGACCGGCTCCCCCTGCGCCAGGACGGACTGCAGCGACCCAGCCCCCGACCGGGCTTGCGGCGGGACGTCGTACACCGCCAACCCGGCGTGGGGGGCCACGATCCGGCACTTCCTTATCTCGACCTCGGTGTCCTCGCATCGCTGCTGCGTACGGAGATAGGTTCTCAGCCGGGCCCGGCGGACGCGGTCGTCTCGGATCTCCTTGGCCCGCGCCTGCACGCTCACCCGGTCCAGGGCGCGTCGCGCCTCCTCCACCCTGCCCGTGAGCATCTTGACCGTCCTGGGCCCGGTGAACGCCGTCAACACGCGCCTCTCCTCCTCCACCTCCTCCAGGGCGACCCTCGCGCTCTTCATCCTGGCCTCGTCCGCCCTCGCCTGAGGGGTCGGTACGTACCGCCTGTCCGGGCGGGACATGCGCGCCGACCAGGCGGCGCGCTCCTCCCACAGGGCCAGGTCGGACCGCCCCAGCTTCAGCCGCCCCTCGACCTCCCGCATCTGCTTGGGGTAGTCGCCCTTGGTGTACTTCTCCAGGTCAAGGGTCGCCAGGTCCAGCGCCAGCCGGGCGCTGGCTGCGTCGCTCCGGTTCTGGGCGACGACGATGTCATGGCTCTTCTCCGCCTCGACCCAGCTGGCCCGCGCCGTCTCCAGGACGATCCTTTGGGCACTCAATCGCTCGTGCAACTCGGCATCGTCCAGCTGGACGAGCAGGTCGCCCGTGTGGACTGGCGTCCCATCGTCAATGATCCAGCGGATCGTCGTCGGCCGGCCGCCCGAGAGCGCCTTCACCCGGCAAACCACCTCGGTGTTCTGGGCCGCCTCCAGCGTCCCCCGGGCGGGGATCGTCCGCCGCAGGGGCTCCTTCCTCACGGTGTACAGGGAGAGGTCAGCTTGGTTGGCTCGCTCGGAATGGCCGAGCAGGCCGGAGGCGGATGCGACCAACACGGCAAGGAGGCCGGCCCCCACCACCAGGGCTCGGCGGGGGAGGAATCTAGTAAGGACTTTAGCAGTTGGCGCAGCCCTTGACGGAAGAGGAGAGGGCTCAGGCATGGTGGGGCTCCGGCGAGGGACGTCAGGCGGGAGGGTGCGGCGGGCCCTGGGCGGGCCGTCAGGCGGGCGGCGAGCGGGTCGCCGCAGGGGTGGGGTAAGTCGTTCGGTAGGCCGAATCTGGCCGCTGCGCGGCGGCGTGGGTCTCCTCTGGTAGGCTTTCACACGGTAATCTAATCAACAACAACGCCAGGGTTTGACTCTGGTGCGTTGCGGCGTTGATCTCCGTGGGAGTTATTCTAACCTCCCACCCCCAGGCCAGCCAGGGATATTTCCTGGCCTCGGCCCCGCCGGGCCACCTGACCGGGGAGCGCGGGCGGTAAACCAGGAGGCCGCACCCGCCTCCCGCGCGGGGGGACCTATAGGTCAGAGGCTACCCACACGCCGCCGAGATCGGCCGTCCCTGGCAGATCCGATAGGGTCGCCCCTGAGCGTCGTGGAACTCCCTGTCCGGCCCGACCCCACAGAGGTGGAAGATTGTCGCCGCCAGGTCGGCGGGGGTGTACGCCTCGCTGACCGGCAGGCCGCCCCGCCCCGTCCGTCTGACCGATCACCTGCCCCGGCCTGCTCCCTCCGCCGGCGAAGAGGCACGGGAAGACGTCTCCCCAGTGGTGCCGGCCCGGCGTGAAGACCTCGCCCGAGGCGTTCTTGCCGCCCGCGGCGATGGGCGAGATGCGTGGCGTGCGGCCCATCTCGCCGCACATCACAACCAGCGTCTCGCCGAGCAGCCCGCGCTGCTCCAGGTCGTCGAGGAAGCCGGACACGCAGCGGTCCAGCGACGGTAGCAGTTTGCCCTTGAGGTCGCGGAAGGCGTTCTGGTGGGTATCCCAGCCCCGCAGGTTCACCTGCACCATCCGCACCCCGGCCTCGACGAGCCGGCGGGCGACGAGGAAGCCCTGGCCCCACTCCTCCCGGCCGTACTGGTCGCGGATGCGCTCCGGCTCCTGGCTGAGGTCAAACGGGTTCTTCCCGCCTTGCCGCGCGGTAAACAGCAGCCGGGCGGCCTGGTGCCGGGAGGCGTCCCAGCCCTCGACCTGGCCGCCGGCCCGGTCGAGGGTGTGCCGGCGCGCCTCGACCTGGCGGAGCAGGGCGGCCCGATCTTGCAACTGAGACCACGAGACGTTTAGGCCCCCGAGGTCGGGGAGGTGGAAGTCGGGGCGCCGGCAGCTGCTGTTGTCCCACCACGCCTTCGGCCCCTTGCCGGGCGCGCGGGCGGGGTCGTTGGGGTCGTCGTGGCTGAAGCAGTTGGGGCAGGACCCCGCCGCGTCCGGCGCCCGGCAGGTCGGGGCGAGATCGACCCCCCAGCGGGCGTAGCGAGGCCCGAGGAGGCCGGGGCCGCGGCCCGGGTAGTGCATCTGGCTGGAGCGCGGCAGCTCGACGACGGCGGGCAGGCCGGTGGCGACCGCCGGCGGGAGGGCGTAGGCCAGCAACGAGCCGATCGAGGGCCACTCGAAACGGCCCTGGCGCGGCAGGGAGATCGAGGCGTTGGTGTCCCCCGGCGGTAGCGCCGTGGTGCCGGTGTGCAGCAGGTACTGACAGCTGTTGTGCTCGTTACGGAACTCGCGGCCGGCGACGTGGTGCATTGTCCGCACGACGGAGAACAGATCGGCCCGGCGTGCCAGGCGCGGCAGGTACTCGCAGAAGCGCACGCCCGGCAACCTCGTCTGAACCGTCCCGTACTCGCCGCGGATGCCGTCGGGCGCGTCGGGCTTTGGGTCGAACGTCTCGTGCTGCGAGGGCCCGCCGGACTGAAAGATGAACACGACTGCCCTCGCCTGGCCGGCCCGCCGCCCAGGGCCGCCCGAGGCCTGGGCTTCCAGCCGAAACAGGTCAGCCTGCCCGAGGCCGAACAGGCCCAGCGCCCCCGCCTGGAGCAAGTCACGCCGGCCGATCGCCGGGTGGTCTTCGCGGTGGCACCCTTCTCGGCGCATGCCCATCTCCCCTGCCCAGGACCCCAGGAGGAGGTTCGCCGTCACAGGACGTCGTTCTCGTCGCGGGGCTTGGGGCTGAACATCAGGTTAACGTCGTGAATCCAGAGACCGCCGCTGTGCGGCTCGTCCCTCGGCCGCGCCAGCGGTCCGGCGGTCTTCTTCTCGACGACGACGGCGACGCCCAACCCGTTGCCGATCGCGAAGTTGGCGCCCGGCACCGTGGCGGCGAGGAAGCGTCCCACCTTGAACGTCTCGGCCTTGCCGAACGACGGCCGGAACTCCGACGACGCCAGCACCTCGACGTCCCGGGGGTCCTTCTTCGTGTCGCGGAAGCGGAAGAGGAGGAGGCGGCACGTCATGTTGGCCAGGAAGTTCCGGTCGAACTCGTCGCGGGACGACCCGACGCCGGTAACCGTGGCGGTGAAGGTGTAGCGCCCGCCTCGGGCGTTGCGGATCTCCTGGGCCAGGACAGCCCGCGCCCCCGCCTCGACGACCGCCCCCGCCTTCGCGTCATCCAGGCCGTAGCCGATGAACGCGCCCACGGCTTCCTTCCGGACGCCGAAGCCGTTGCCCGCCCCGAGCGGGGAAGCCCGCCACCCCTTTTGGCGCGAGGGTGGGGCCGGCGGAATCAGCGGGAGGTGCGGCCTGAAGGCGGTGTCCAGGAGCAGGCTGTCGTCGTAGGGAGGCACGAACGCCGGGTCGCCTCCCGGCGGGCACCGCGCGGTCGTCGCCGGCGCGTGGCCGAGGGCCTTGGCGATCGGCTCGCCCTTGGTGATCGGGTGCGGCCGGTTGGCCTTGTCGAGGAACATGCCGCCCGGGTCGATGCCGAGTAGGTGGAAGATCGTCGCCGTCAGGTCGCCGCCGCGGATCGGGTCAGTCGCCGGGTACGCGCCGTTCTTGTCGCTGGCGCCGATCACCTGGCCGCCGCGGATGCCGGCCCCGGCGAGGGCGCAGCTGAACACGTGGCCCCAGTGGTCGCGGCCGCCCTGCTGGTTGATGCGCGGCGTCCGGCCGAACTCGCCGATCACGACGACCAGGGTTTCCGAGAGCAGCCCCCGGTCGGTGAGGTCGTCCATCAGCGCGTCGAAGGTGACGTCGAACTGCGGGCAGAGGCTGTCCTGGAGCCGGTCGGCGTTCTGGGCGTGGGTGTCCCACATGGGGTTGTCCACCGCGTTGTCTCCCGGGTCGCGCGACCAGTTGACGTGGACCAGCCGCACCCCCGCCTCGATCAGCCGCCGGGCCAGCAGCACCGACTGCCCCCAGGTGTAGCGGCCGTAGCGGTCGCGCGTCCGGTCGGCCTCCCGGCTGAGGTCGAAGGCCGCCCGCGCCGCCCCCGAGGTTACCAGGTCAAAGGCGCGGGCCGACAGCCGGTCCCACGCCTCCCCGGCGCCGTCTCGCGCCGCCCGGTCCAGCCGGCGGTTGATTTGCCCCAGGAGGTCGCGCCGGCGATCGACCCGGGCCCGCGTCATCCCCCCGACCAGCCCCAGCCCCTCGACCTGGTACTCCGGCAGGGCCGGATCGCCGACGAACCGCTCCGGCTCCCACGCCTTACCGAGGAAGCCGGCCGTCTGGCCGGCCGGCGTCACGCTGTCGTTGAGCCGCATCACGTCCGGGACCCACACCGACGTCAGCCCGGGGAGCTTGTCGCTCGGCTTGAGCATCTTGACGAGCGAGCCGAAGTAGGGCCAGTCGGTCGGCTTGATCTGCCGGGCGCTGCCGGGCCCGTAGGGGTAGCCGGTGAGCAGCCAGTAGCCGCTGACGTCGTGGTTGTCGTCCCGGGTGGACAGCGAGCGGAGGACGGCCAGCTTGTCGGCGTGGCGGGCGGTCCTCGGCAGCAGCTCGCAGAAGCGGACTCCGGGCACGTTGGTGGCGATGGGGCGGAATTCGCCGCGGACCTCGGCCGGGGCGTCCGGCTTGGGGTCGAACGTCTCGTGCTGAGGCGGGCCGCCCTGCAGCCAGAGGTAGATGACGTTTTTCGCCCTCCCGAAGGTGGAACCCAGGTCGCCGGCCAACTTCGGCGCGTTGGCCGGCCGCCCCCCGGCCCGCAGGACCTGGGGAAGGGAGACGCCCAGCGCGCTGAGGCCGCCGACCCGCAGCCATTCGCGGCGCGAAACCCCGTCCTGGGGCGGCGTCTGATCAAGGATGGAAAGCATGCTGCGCCTCCCCGTCGGGGCCCTTCGGATTCGCCTTGACTGTAGCCGGCGCCGGGCCCGGCATCAAGCGCCTTCCCCCCTCCGTTATCCGAGGGTGAGCCGCCAAGGGACCCCACCCCCGCCCAGGGCCTTCCTTGTTACCGAGCGTCACCGGCGTGCGCAGGATGGCGAATGGTCAGGACGGGACACCTGGCCCGACGCAGCACCTGCTCGGCCGCACTGCCCATGAGCAGCCTGGAGAGCCCCTTGCGGCCGTGCGTCCCCAGGACGATCAGGTCGCTGCGAACCTCGTCCGCCACTCGGAGGATCTCGTCACTGACCGATTCCGCGTACTCCAGGCGGTGCTCGGGTCCCTGGCCCAGGTTGGGAACGACCCGCTGCCGGAGCTGTCGTTCGAGGTCCTCCCGCCCCCATTCCTCCGCCAAGGGCGGAGCGGGCGTCGGCCCACCCAGGTGGCTCAAGGGGGGACTCCCGACGTGAAGGATGACCAGTCGCGCCCCGTAATCCCTGGCCAGGGAACCGGCCACCTGCAGGGCCAGGTCGGAACAAGGGGAAAAGTCGGTGGCGTGGAGGATGGTTTGGATCGGCAACATGGCACTTCCTCTCAGCTGGGGATCCGCCCGCCCAAGGCCGTGACGCCAACAAGGCCGACTGAGCCACTCCGCCTGGCAGAAGGGCCCGACCGATGATGCCCGATGAGAGGCGGATTGGACCGCAGCGTACCACGTCGCGATCCCTGATTCAACGGCGCGGGTGGCATCAGCGTAGAGCTTGCGGGAGCCCCGGGTCAAAGTCTTTTCGGACAATCCGATGAAGCCCCGGCGCCCCCGGACGAATAGGCTGGTGCCGCGACTACCCACCCCCAGACGGGCCGGCCGGAGGGCGCATGCTGTTCGAACTGGAGGCCGTCACCAAGACCTACGGGGCCGTCAAGGCCCTTAGCAACCTCTCCGTCGCCGTCCCGGCCGGGGCCGTCGGCCTGCTGGGGCCCAACGGCTCTGGCAAGACCACCCTGATCCGCACCCTGCTCGGGCTGATCACGATCGACCGGGGGTCGGGCCAGATCCTCGGCAAGGACTTCCGCCGCCAGCGGCTTGACATCCGCCGGGAGGTCGGCTTCGCCCCCGAGGACGAATGCCTGTTCCCCCAGGTCGTCGGCGTCGAGTTCGTGTCCTACGCCGGGGAGCTGGTCGGCATGGGGCGCAAGGACGCCCTACAGCGCGCCCACGAGGTCCTCGACTACGTCGGGCTGGGCGAGGCACGCTACCGCAAGGTCGAGACGTACTCGACCGGCATGAAGCAAAGACTCAAGTTGGCCTCGGCCATTGTCCACGACCCCAAGCTGCTCATCCTCGACGAGCCGACCAACGGGATGGACCCGGCCGGCCGCGACGAGGTCCTGGAGCTGTCCAAGGACCTGGCCCGGAACAAGGGCATGAGCCTGCTGTTTTCCAGCCACCTCCTCCCCGACGTCGAGGCGGTGTGCGACTACGTCGTCGTCCTCGGCGGCGGCCGGCTCCTGGCCGAGGGGAAGATCCGCGACCTCAAGCAGGCGCACGAGAGCTGCTACGAGGTGCGGCTCAAGACAGGTGAGGACCGGTTTGCCGGGCGACTGGCCGCCCTCGGGTGTGCGGCGGAGCGCCGCGACGACCGGCTGCTCGTCCGGCTCCCCACCGGCGAGTCGCCCCAACTGCTGTGGCGGGCGGCGGCGGAACAGGGGCAGCAGATCCGCTACCTGCGGCCGCAGCGCAGCACCCTGGAAGAGGTCTTCCTCAAGGCCGTGGAGCGACCGTAATGCCCATCTTCGACCAAGGCTACCAACACTGGGCGGGCACGCTGTCCGGCCACGCCTGGCGCTGGCTGACCATCACCCGGCACGGCGTCCGGGTCGGCATGAAGGGCGTCTTCCTCCGCATCCTGGTCATCGCCTCCTGGCTGCCGGCGGTCGGGCTGGCCTTCATGCTGTGCCTGTGGGGGTTGCTCGAGCAAAAGTCGGCCCTCGTCGCGCCGCTGATGACGTTCCTGTCCGGGATCTTCCCCCCGGACATCCTGGCCGACCCGAAGCAGTACCGGGTGGCGGTCTGGACGATCTGCTTCCGCAACTTCCTGGAGATCGGGCTGCCCCTCTCCATGCTCGTGGTGCTCCTGGTCGGCCCCGGGCTGATCAGCCAGGACCTCCGCTTCAACGCCCTCCCGCTCTACTTCTCCCGGCCGCTGCGGCGGATCGACTACTTCGTCGGCAAGCTGGGGGTCATCGCCTGGTTCCTCGCCCTGGTCGTCATCCTGCCCTCGCTGCTCGCCTACGCGCTGGGCCTGTTGTTCAGCCTGGACGTCACCATCCTGTGGGACACCCTCCCCTTGCTGGCCGCCTGCCTCGCCTACGGGGCGGTCGTCGTCGTCTCCTCCGGGACGCTCATGCTGGCGCTGTCGTCGCTGTCGCGCAACTCGCGGTACGTCGCCCTGTTTTGGGTGGCGCTGTGGTTCGTCAGCGGCATCGTCGCCTCCATCCTCACCGGGATCGAGGGCGACCAGCGGCGGTCCCGGCTCTACCGGCAGCAGCAGGCGGCGCGGCAGGCCCTTCCGCTGGCGGGCAAGCCGCGCAACCCCGAGAAGGCGTTGGCCGAGCAGCGGGTGGCCCAGGAGGCCGCTCGGAAGGCGATGGACGAGTTCAAAGAGGGGGAGAGGCGGGCGGCCCAGGGCAACTGGAGGCCGATGGTCTCCTACACCGGGAACCTCTCGCGCGTCGGCCAGCGGTTGCTCGACGTGGATGCGGCCTGGGTGAAGGTGAGCCAGTTCCAACCCCCCGAGGCCCGGGAACAGTTCCTCCTGAACACGCTCGGCCCGCAATACCCCTGGTACTGGTCGGCCGGCCTGCTGGCCGCCCTTTTTGGACTTTCCGCATGCACCCTGAACGTCCGCGTCCGGTCGCTGGACCGGCTGAGGTGAGGCCGGTCGTGGAGTTCCACGAGGTCTCCAAGTGGTACGGCAACGTCATCGGCGTGAACCGGCTGAGCCTGCGCATCCCGCCCGGCGTGACCGGGCTGCTCGGGCCGAACGGGGCCGGCAAATCGACGCTGTTGCAGCTGGCGACCGGCCAGTTGTACGCCAGCCAGGGGGAGGTGCGGGTCCTCGGCCAGCGGGCCTGGAACAACCCCTGGCTGAACCGCTCCGTCGGGCTGTGCCCGGAGCAGGACGCCTTTTACGAGTGGATGACGGGGATGGACTTCGTCTTCACCTCCGCCCGCCTCTCCGGGATGGGCCGGGCGGAAGCCCGCGAGGCCGCCGGGCAGACGCTCGAGGCGGTCGGCATGACCGCCCACCGCGACCGGGCCGTGCGGGGATACTCCAAGGGGATGCGGCAGCGCACGAAGCTGGCCCAGGCGCTGGTCCACGACCCGGAGGTCCTGTTCCTGGACGAGCCGTTGACCGGGACTGACCCGGTGGCCCGGCGCGACATCATGGACATCATCCACCGGCTGGCCGGCGAGGGGAAGAGCGCGCTGGTGTCCAGCCACGTGCTGCACGAGGTCGAGTCACTGACGCCGAATATCGTCCTGCTCAACCGCGGCCGGCTGGTGGCCGAGGGGCACGTCCGCGAGATCCGCGACCTGATCGACAAGTACCCGCACCACATCGTCCTGGTCTGCGACGACTACCGGAAGCTCGCGTCCCGGGTGGTGGCGTGGGAGGACGTGGAGGGGGTCCGTGTGATGGCCAGGGAGGGAGGGGTAATGGTCGAGACCCGCTCGCCCGACGCCTTCTACCGCCGCCTGCCGGAGCTGTCGCTGGAAGATGGGACGGCCATCCGGGAGGTGTACTCCGACGACGACAACCTGGAAGCGGTGTTCAAGTACCTGGTGAACAAATGAAAGCGCCCCCCCAACCGGCATCGACGGCCCCGGTCCGCCCCGCTGGCCGCGCGGCCGTGCCGACCAGTTCCGACCTGGCGTCGCTGGAGGCTCTGTACGTGCTGACGCTGCGGCAGCACCTGCACGGCAAGCGGTGGCTGGTGCTGGGCGCGCTGTTCCTGCTGCCGGCGGTGCTGGCCGGCGTGGTGCGGGCGACCGCCCCGGACGCGACGCCGGCCATGCTGGAGTTCCTGCTCGTCTTCATGTTCGTCCCGCAGGCGCTGCTGCCGCTGGTGGCGCTGCTGTACGGCTCGGGCATCGTCCAGGACGAGCAGGAGGAGCAGACGTTGACGTACCTCCTGATCCGCCCGATTCCCCGGTGGGCGATCTACGTCGTCAAGGTGCTGGCCACGGTAACGACCACGGCCGCCCTCACCGCCGTCTTCACGGCGCTGACCTACGCGGCGATCTACGCCGGCACGGAGGCCGCCTGGGGGGACGTCCTGCCCCGCTGCGCCAGGGCGGTAGGCATTCACGCCCTGGCGGTGGTCACCTACTGCTGCCTGTTCGGCGTCATGAGCCTGTTCACGAGGCGGACGCTGATCCTCGGCTTTTTGTACGCGGCGTTCTTCGAGGGGCTCCTGGCCAACCTGCCGTTCAGCGTCCGCCTGCTCACGGTCATCTATTACGCCCGGTTGATCGCCTACCGGTCGATGGACTTCGTGACGACCGGGCCGATGGGGAACAAGGTCAACCTGGCGGCGGAGGCGTGGCAACTTGACGTGAAGGCCGACCCGTCCCTCCTCGACCACCCGTCGCTGCGGACCTGCCTGACGGTCCTGCTCGCCGTCAGCGTCGTCTGCACGGCGCTGGGGGCTTACCTCTGTTCCCGTCGCGAGTTCCACGTCAAGACGCCGGAAGGCGGGTGAACGCCTCCACCGCTCGATCAGTTGACGACCCCCGGCAGGGCCTGAGCGGCGACGGGGGCCACCCTTGTATTGGCTCACCGTTGGTCGTATTGTGCCGAACGGGCGGTGTGTCGTCCAACCCAGTCACCCCGAGAGCGATCCCATGGGCCCGGCACCAAAAACTGATCGGCAGGGGGCGAGCTTCGCCGAGACGGCCTTGCGTTTGGGCGGCAAGTCCGACGAGGAGGTCCGCCGCACCGGCGCGATGGACCTGGCCGACGAGCAACTCGAAGGGATGTTCGCCGCCCGGCGGCGCACCGAGGGCAGCCCTGTGCACCGCGCCGTGTGGGACGGCCGGGTGCCGCTCGACCTGTTCTCGGCGCCGCTGCCGGCCTCAGCCCCTTGCGACGCGGCGATGGACCACTGCCTGGACGTCGTCCGGGGCCGGCGCGACAGTGGGACGCTCTACAACGACAAAGGCAAGCTCGCCGCCGACACAATCACGGACCTCGCTCGGGCCGGCTTCTTCGGGATGCTCATTCCGACGGAGTATGGCGGGCAGGGCGCGCCGTTCGCCCGCTTCGCCCGCTTCCACACCCGCATGGCGACGCTCGACGGCCCGGTGGCCGGGCTGGGGTCAGTCCACAGCTGCATCGGCGCCGTCGATCCGGTTCGCACCTTCGGCACGCCCGAGCAGAAAGGCCGGCTGTTGCCGCGGCTGGCCAGCGGGCAGGCGCTGTCGGCGTTCGCGCTGACCGAGCCGTGCGCCGGCAGCGACCTGACCGCGCTGCGCACCACGGCGGTCGAGGTCGGCGACGAGCTGGAGGTCACCGGGGAGAAACTGTTCATCACCAGCGCCCACCCCGGCTGCACGATCGGCCTGGTGGTCATGCTGAAGGGCAAGCCGGCCGTGGTCATCGCCGACCTGCCGCCGCAGGAGAACGATCAGTTCCAGGTGGTGCGCTACGGGCTGTACGCGCTGAAGCACAGCCACAACACCGGCCTGCGCTTCAACAAGCTCCGGGTGCCCAAGGCGAACCTGCTCACGCCGCCGTTCGGCGACGGGTTGATGATCGCCTACCACGGCCTCAACCGCGGCCGCATCACGCTCTGCGGGGCGGCGTCGGCGACGATGCGGCACATGCTCGCCAGCATGCTGCCGTGGGCCGCCTTCCGCCGCACCTACGGGGCGGCAATTAACACGCGGGAGCTGGTCAAGGCGCGCGTCGCCCGGCTGGCGGCGCTGATCGTCGGGGCTGACGCCCTGACGGAGTGGTGCTCCTGGCTGCTCGACGAGGGCTACCGCGGCGAGCTGGAGTGCGTGGTCGCCAAGGTGTTCGGCTCCGAGGCGCTCAAGGAGGCGGCCGTCGAGCTGCTGATGAAGACGCACGGCGGCCGGTCATTCCTGCACGGGCACCTGTTCGGCGACAACGTCCACGACTTCCTGGCGCCATGCATTTACGAGGGCGAGGGCGAGATGCTCGGCATGGCGTTCTTCAAGACGATCGCCAAGGAGCACGGCAAGCAGTTCTTCCAGCCCGTCGGGGAGGCGCTCCAGCGGCACGGCATGAAGACGATGAGCCCTGCCAACCCTCTGCACCTGTGGCGGCTGAGGAAGGAGCTGGGTACGTATGGCGGCTGGTGGCTGCGGCAGCGGTTCGTCGGCCGCGACCGCCAACAGATCCCGGGGATGAACGCGCGTCTGGCCGGCCACGTCGCCTTCGCGCTGGAGCTGTTCGCCCGCCACCGCAACGAACTCAGCGCCACGATGCGGAAGCACCAGCTGAAGTTGGCGGACCGGCAGTGCCGCATCGCCGAGCTGTCGCGGCGGGTGCAGGACACGGTGGTGCTGCTGGTTGCCGCCCAGTGGGGACACCGGCAGGCGAACGAGGTAAGCCGGGCCGCCGCCGACCTGCTTTGCCAGGACCTACGCCTCAAGCTGAGCGGCACCCGGCCGACGGATGACTATTACCGCGACGCCAGCCGGCTGGCCGACATGGTGGTCGAGGGCGCCTTCGAGCCGCTGACCGGGGTGACCGCGGCGAAGATCCTCATGCCGTACCAGAATCGGTAAGCACTGATAGAGGAGTTACCATGCCTCCCACCCAGCCGCCCGTGATGAAACGGATGCCCAGCGCACTCGACGGCGTAGAGAAGCGTCGGGTGATGGAGCTGGCCGACACACCCGAGGCCCGAAAGCTGAAGGTCAACTTGGCGGCGGGCTACCGCATCCTCGCCCGGTACGGCATGGGGCAGGGGGTCGCCGGCCACATCAGCCACCGCGTCCCGGGGGCGCCGGACTACTTCTGGGTGAACCCGTTCGGCCTGCCGTTCGGCGAGGTGACCGCGGACGGCATGGCCCTGATCAGCAAGCAGGGCGAGCTGGTCGGCGGCTGGCCGGTGGTCAACTACGCCGCGTTCTGCATCCACGCCGCCATCCACGAGGCCCGGCCGGACGTCCACTGCGCCGTCCACACCCACTCGCCGGCCGGCAGCGCCTTCAGCGCCCTGAACTCGCCGTTGCAGATGCTGGACCAGGTCTGCTGCTCGTTCTTCGAGGACCACGCCGTCTGTAGCGAGTACGAAGGCGTCGTGCTGGACATGGACCAGACCCGCTGCATGGTGCAGGCGCTGGGGGGCAAGCGGGCCCTGATCCTGGCCAACCACGGCCTGATCACCTGCGCCGCGACGGTCGAGCAGGCGGTCATCGACATGATCGACCTGGACCGGTCGTGCCGGCTGAACCTGGAGGCGATGGCGACGGGCCAGAAGCTGCACCCCGTCCCGCCCGAGGCGGCCCGGCAGGCGCGGCAGGTGCAGACCACGCCGATGAGGTGGGCCTTCCAGTGGCCGGGGCTGGTCATGGAGTTGAGCCGGCACGGGACCGATTACGACCCGAAGGGTTGGCTGACGCCCGAGGAGCTGCCGACGGTCGAGCGGGTCCGCGCGGCGCTGGAACGATCTCGCTCGGCGCGGGAGAAGTGAACCAGGATTGCAGAAACAGGAGGACCGGCCTTGAGGGATGGACTCTTCGGCGTCGTGGTGTCGCTTGCGTTAAACGGCATTGCATACGGTGCGGCTCCTCCGTCACGACTGGACAGGGTTCTCCGCGATTGGGCCTCGGCCAGCGAGCAGGTGAGGGCCGCTGAGTACCGCTTCACCCTGACCGAGCACGACAAATCCTTCGGCACCAAAACGACGAGAATGGGGATCGTTCGGTTCTGTAAGCCCGACCACCTTCGGGTGGACTACTTGCAAGGGAGGGGTGCCGCGTCTAGTTGTGTGTTCACCCCCGAGGCGATCCACCTCCTCGACGTGGGCAACCGAACGGAGTGTGTACTACAGTGGCCCAGGGACCGCTCCTTCCTCGGCGCTACTGAAGCGGGCCAGGGCTGGCGACTGTTCGGCCTCGCCATACGCGATGGGTTGGCGCAGGAGGTCTATTGGAGATTCCTGGGGCTGCCGCCGCTCGAACTCCCCAAGCACTTTCGGCTGAGGCTGACGAAGGAAGATGCCTCGTACGTCTACCTCGAAGGAACCCCCCGAAGGGACTGGTCCAAGGGTTACCGCTTCCTTCAGGTCGTGTTGACGCGGAAGGAGCACCGGGTCAGACGGCTGTATTGGCAGGTGGCGAACGGGAGCACGTACACGTTCGACATCGAGGGCTACGACCCCGCCGCCCTGGTAGCGCCCAAGGCGATCCGCGACAGTCTACCAGGGAATTACAAACGACTGGAGATGGCGAAGTAGGTCCGAGGGTCATCGCGCGCGACCCGAGGGACTCCACCCCTCCATCAGATACCGCTCAGCCAATGATCCCGCGGTCCACGAGGTCGATGTACTGCTCGTTGGTGAGCAAACGGCAGGCCCTTGTCGAAGGACCGCCCCGCCGCCTCCCGGACGACGACGCCTCCATGCCGGGCCCGTTTGGGCTTCTTTTCCCTGGAGTGTAGAACCAGAACCCGACCTTGCCCGGCCAGCGCGGCGAGGATCAGGGCGGCTGAGACGGCCAGCCCGACGCGGCCCCCCAGGATCGCGTTCGGCACCGCGGGGCGCCAGGAACACCGCCGAGGCGACGCCGCACAGGATCGGCGGCCACCTGACGTGCTCCGCCCACAACCGCTCCTGGCACGCCCGGCATACGTGGGTCTCGTGCATCTTCAGGTCGTTCCACCACTCCGAGACGGTCACCGTTGCCGAGAGCAACTCCGCAGTGGCTGCCGCCCTGCGCTCGCCGCTAAAACTTGAAGAGCCTGCCCTGCCCTCCTCGCCGCAGAGGTAGCACTCACCCGTACTCCTGGACATCTGCTTTTCTCTGGTGGGGCGGTTGGTCTCGGTCCTGGGGGGGAGAATACCGCGCCTCTGCGGCAGGGGCAATCTGAGCAGCCCCAAGGGGGGTGGGCCGTATCGACCATCTTGGACCAGCGCTCGGGCCAACGGCCCGCCCACGCCTATACTGGCCGGTGGCGGCCGGAGGGTGTCCACGTCGGAAGGCTCTTCCGCCGCCCACTCCTGGGGCGTGATCATGAAGACGGTTCTCACGGCGGCGTTGGTGCTCGGGCTGTGCGGCCTCGCTTCGGCGCGGGACGACAAGAAGGCGGACCCGGTCGGGACCTGGAAGTGCGAGTACGAGGTCGCCGACATGAAGCGGACGTCCACGCTGACCATCAAGAAGGACGGCGACAAGCTCGCCGGCAAGATGGTTTGGCAGGACAAGAAGGAGTCGAAGCTCGAGGACGTGAAGTGCAAGGACGGCGAGTTGACGTTCTCTGCCGAGCGGGAGGTGATGGACAACAAGTTTACTATCAAGTACAAGCTGAAGGTCGAGGGAGACAAGTTCAAGGGGAAGGGCGAGGTGGACTTCGGCGGCGAGACTCGGATGTTCGACTTTGAGGGCAAGCGCGAGAAGAAAGACAAGTAAGGATTGATGCCGTCCCGAAGGCCGGCCGCGTCTGCGGCCGGCCTCTCCGTTTCCCACCACGGCTTGATAGCACTGCAATTCGGATCCGCGCGCAGCCCAGCCGCGACTCTGGCCGCGATGCGCCGGCCGATTGGCTTGGCGACGATCGGGTGGAACGGCGAGGAGCGCCGGTTGGTCATTTCCGATGGCGGTGGCCTGTAACTCCGCCGTCGCCGCCAGGACGTCGCCGTGGTCCCTGGCATGGAGTGCATTACAGGTAGCCACTTCGCGGGCCGGTCCGGCGCCTGGGTATAGATTGTCACCGCCTCGTCGGCTCAACTCCTCCCGGTCCAGTTGGGTGCCCTACGCCCCGTCCCCCTACACTTCGACGGGTGCGCTCGGGGCGCCCGGGTGACTATGGATCGAGCGACTCCCTCCGCTGTGAAGGGGCCGGGCCCGCCCCTAATTACACCTCAATTGTGTCCGGCGGGTATTCCCTCGGGGATAAGTGTTCTGAACAGGTTATCGAGGCGGATCGGGGTTGTCTCGTCGCCCGAGCCTGTGAAAGGACGGGTCGCCGGAAAGAAGGCGATCCTTGAGAAAGGCGGAAGCTTATCATGGTCAGTGCGAACAGGGTACTCGCGGTTATTCTAATGGGCCTGGCTCTTGTCCATTGCGGTCACACCCGCGCCGCCGACGAGCCATACGTGTGCGTGTTGCGGCAGCCGGGCTTCGAGACGGCAACGAAGGCCGATCGGCTACGGGCCACGTCCCCCGCCAAGAGGGGTGTGGGCATCCAGGACCAAAAAGCCGGTCGTTACGCCAAGGGAACGCCGACCGGAAAAACCGTCGGAGTCCAAAACCCCATTGTGGTCAGCGCCAAGGGCACCCCGACCGGGAAGCTCGTTAACGTCCAGGATCCGGTGCCGGTTAGCGCCAAGGGCAACCAGGGGGGGAAGGTGGTGCTGCTCATCCCGTGCCGGTGAGCCGCCATAGCGCCCTTGCCGGCAAGAGCGTCGGCATCCAGGACCAGATTCCGGCCCGTCCCCGAATCAAGGTCGGGAAGCGATGCGCAGCAGGCGGAGGTGTTGCCGCAGTAGCCGCGGCCGACGGCCGTCAACGGTACGGCAGATGCCGGAGAGCTTGCCGGCCCGCCACGTCACCGGCTTTCTTCCTGCTCGTACCCAATCTAGGAGTGGCTCCATGGCTCATCGACCGTTCCTGTGCGCGCTGACCGCACTCGCCCTGTGCCTGGCCGCCGCAACTGTCCGGCCGGCCCCCAGCGCCACCACGACGCCCTCTTTGAAATCCAGATACAGCGTGTTTTCCCGCAAGCCGGGGACCGTGGCCTGGAGCGAACACTGTTCCAGCCAGACGATGGCCGAGGCGACCGCCGCCGCCCGGAGACTTCACGACAGCGGCCTGGAGGTGCAGATCCATTCATGGACCACCATGCCCCACGTCGGTGCCCCCCCGAAGACCGGCCCGCTGGCGGTCGAGGAGACGGTCACGGCCCGGCAAGCCGCCCAGTTGTTTCGTTGGCTGGCCGGCCAGCGCGACATCGCCTTCGGCTTCCCGAGCGACGGTTGCTACGCCCGGACGCACCTGATGATCAGGCGTCTGCAGGAGCGAGGGTACAAGCCGTGCAAGGTATGGGCGTTCCAGAACGGCGCTCCGCTCCACGTGGCGACCGCGAATCATCCCGACGGGTACGTCGAGTGGGGCTACCACATTGCTCCCGTCCTGCGCGTCCGCTTCGAGGACGGCAAGCAGCGCTGGTACGTGATTGATCCGGCACTGTTCCGGGCCCCTGTGACCATCGCCCAGTGGCGTGACGCCCAGAAGAAGCCTGGCTCGCGCTGGGTCCCCTACGTCACCCTGACCCGACTCGGCCAGGCGCCTAGGGACCCGCACGGCATGCAATTCCCGGGCAGCGGCTACTGGCTGGGTGTGGACCCTCGCGAAGGCCTCGACGCACACGCGGTCAAGGTGATGCGGCTGTTCAAACCCCTCGAGGGCCATCGGCAGCCGAGGCCCCTTGTCGCCGACAGCGGCCTGGAAGGGGAAAGACAGCGGCATTTGTGGTCCGCCTGGAGCGCACACGGGAGTAGGACCCTTGAGCAGATCGCCGGGGCAGAACGAGACGGTCTCGTCGCCCCGATCTGGACGGGGAGGGGCCGCAGCCCCAGCTGGGGCATGCCGGTGCGCGGGCTATTCCCATCTACAAACTTTTCTTTGTAAGGAGGGCTCATGTTCGGGCACATCAAGTACCTGGCCCTGGCGGTCGGGGTCGGCGTCACCTGCGCGAGCACCGCCCGCGCCGAGATACCGCAGGCCCCGCGGCAGCAGAACCCGCCGCCGAAGAATCGGCAGCAAACCCAGCCACGGCAGGTCCAGCCGCTACCGTATCGGCAGCAGACCCCACAGAACTCCCTGTGGCCACAGTACCGACCCCAGCAGGGGCTGCTGCAGGGCCTTCGGAAGCTGGGGGCGGCGACAGGAATCTCGACCGGCTTGAGCGGCGGCGCGTCCAGCATGCTGCAGGGTGTGCGGCAGCCGGGGGCCGCGACAGGTGCGGTAGCTGGTGGGGGCCCTGTGCCAGCGGCTCCCCCAGCGGCTACGCAGAGGCCACCCTTGATGCCGGATCACTGGCGCGCCTATCCGTACGTGCCTGCGGCTGCCCCAGCACCTACGCAGAGGTCTCCGCAGATGCGGGATCTGCAGTTGTTGCGGCGCTGGCGGGCGTCTCAAAGGCAGTTCGTGCAAGCAATGACGCAATCCCAGGCACAAGAGGCAAGACGCCTGCAGGAAAGGCGGAGGTTGGCGAACCGGAACTGGATCGAGATTCTCAGGGACATCTGGGACGAGATTATCAGGAATAAGCCCCCCGTAATGACCGTTGCCCCACACGGATGATGCGGCGGTCGAAAGTCGTGTCCTGGCAGCGGGACCTCGTTTCAGCTCTTGGCCTCGTGCCGCCACTCGTATCAGCAAGCGGAGTGGGGGTCGTCTCCAGGCGATCCCCGCTCCGCTCCGCGTTGGCGTTCCCAGAGTGCCAGCGGCCGCCCACCCCAGGCCGTTGTTCCCCGTGCCTTTCGAGGTGTCCTCGTTGCCCCTGGGAAGAAAGTTGCCGCACCTATTGTCCGGTCGGTTTCGCGACGGGGATCAGTCTTCTGGACAGGTCATCGAGGCGGATCGAGGCGGCCTCGTCGCCCGGACCTGCACCGGGTTGGGTCACCGCGGGCGGGTCGTGCCGCCACGCAGCGATCATCCTCGCACCCATGTTTCAGGAGGTTTTCCGTGTTCCGACCGATCGAAGTCCTGTCACTGGCGGCCGGCCTCTGCCTCGCCTGGACAAGTGCGGCGCAGGCCGACCAGGCGATGGGAAACCAGCCAATGGGCAACCCGTCGTCACAGGGGCAGCCGGGCATGCTACCGCAGGGGCTGCCAGGGCTGCCGGGCATGCTCCAACGTCAACCGGGAATGCCGCCGCGACAACCGAGCATGCAGCCCACTGGGCCGCGCCAGCCGGGCGGGCAGCTGCTCCCGGGGCTGCAGTTCCTCAACCAGGGGCTTAGGCAGTCCGGGCGCTACTACCCCTTCGTGGACATGGCCGACCTGTCGCCGCAGCTCTTCAACCAGGCCCCCAGGCTGGTCAGGGGGCCGTGGCCCCAGACGCTGGCCAGGGGTGACGTGCCCGTCATGTCCGCGGCGTCGCAACCTCGCCCCCAGGATTGGCACCAGTACTTGAAGGCGAGGCAAGCCTTCGGCGGGCGTCCGGCGGCCCCGCCGACCTGGCCGCTCTCCGACGCGTGGAAACAGTACTGGACTCGGTTCAACCTGCCTGGGTCTCCTCAAGAGCTTACCTACGAAACCTGGAAACGTCTCCGCCCAGTGGGCGCGGTCAAGCCCTTCGTGCCTAAAGATCGGCCTCGGCAGCAACGACCCAGTCCCCGACCACCGTTCGAGCAGATCAAGCTTTCTCGTGCGACGGCCACCTTCTGAACAGCAAGGCGTCGGCGGATGCCGAGGGCGATCGGCCCGGCGTGACCGCCGTCTCAGCCGAGCCGCCATGGAGTCACCCCTCAGCTGCCGGGCCGGGCGACCTTCAGGTCGCCCGGCCCGGCAGTGCGGTCCCGGCATCTCTGGAGAAAAGCGATCGCGAATGTTGTCCGGTCGGATTCTACACGGGGATCAGACTCCTGGACAGTTCACCGAGGCGAATCGAGACGGTCTCGTTCCCCGGACCTGTGCGGGGATGTGTCGCCGTTGCTGGCGTATCGTGCCGGCATACAGCTACCCATCCTCCACTCATGTTTCAGGAGGTGTTCCATGTTCCGACCGATCGGAGTCCTGGCATTGGCGGCCGGCGTCTGCCTCGTCTGGTCGAGTGCGATGCACGCCGACCAGATGGGCAGCCAGCCAATGGGCAACCCGCCAGGAGGGCAGGTCCAGCCGCCCCTGCAGCCGAATGGGCCGCAGCCGCCGCCCCTGCAGCCGAAGTGGTCGAGCCAGCCGCCCATGCCGCCGGTCGCGTGGCCGACGTGGCCGCAGCGGCCGCGCGTGCAGCCGAAGTGGTCGAGCCAGCCGCCCATGTCACCGGTCGCGCCGCCGAGGTGGTGGCAGCGGCCGCGCGTGCAGCCCAAGTGGCCGGGTCAGTTTCGCCAGGGCAATTACCCCACGGGTAGGCCGTCGCAGTCTCCGGGGCAGGTGCAGATATGGCGTGGCACTGACCGATCCGTATGGCCGCCGCGTGCCCAGACGCCGCGTACCCAGCTGCCTCGGCTGTCCCCGTCGGCGTCCCCGTCGCCGACCCCGTCACCCTCCCCGTCGCAGCCCCCCTCCTCAGGGTGGTGGGATGGGGCAAAGCAGATCGCGAAGCAGGCCACGAAAGCCCTCATAGTCCCCGTGGCGACATTATTGTGGTGGAAGTTAGGGGGGAGGGGCAAGCCTCCCATTGGATTTCCGCGATAGGGCGTTGCGGCTCTTTTGGATTGTTCTGGGCGGTAAGCGGCAACAAAGAAAGGGCCGCGAGATAGATCTCGCGGCCCCAACCGACGCGGGAAGGAACGTCAAATCGCCCCAACGTTCCCGGCCCGGGCGACCCTGCGGGTTGTCCGGGCCGGGCTTGTTTTGTCTATCAGCATCTCGCCGCTTGAATCGTGATCGCAATTGTGTCCGACTGACTTGCCCACGGGGATAAGTCTCGTGAACAGGGCACCGAGGCGAACCGAGACGGTCTCGTCGCCTGGGCCTGTGGAAAAACCGGGCGCCGCCAGCGGGTCGTGCCGCTGGGACAGAGGCGTCCTTGTAGAAAGGGAATCACATTATGGTCAGCAAGAGCAGGTATCTGGCGGTCGTTATGACGGGCCTGGCGATTGTTCATGGTGGTCACGTCCGCGCCGATCAGCAGTACCTGGCCCCGGGGCAGGGGCAGGGCATGCAAGCACGAGCCATCTTGCCAGGCTCGCCGGTCAGTGGCTCCCCGGGCATGTCGCAGCGGCAGGGCATTCCAACCGGCACGAACGTGACGTACCCAACGGGCGTGAAGGCCGAGCGGCCACGGGCCGCGTCCGCCGGCAAGTCGAGCGCGGGCATCCAGGACCAGGTGCCGGTCAGCACCAAGGGCACGCCGATCGGCAAGAGCACGAGCACCCGGGCACAGCAGATCCCGGCACCGGCTCGCCCCCGATTCATCGTGAAGGACTTCCATTCGGTCCAGACGGCGCCGACTCAGCCCGTGTACGTCGCGCAGCCGGACCTGCAGGCGCGGCCGTTACAGTCTGGCACCCCGCGGCTCATCGTGAAGAACACCCAGCCGTCGCAGATGTTGCAGCCCTCGTGGCCCACGAGTGCGTACCCCACGCAGGGCGGCGGCGTGAAGAACAGCCAGCAGGCGCAGCTGCTGGGGCAGTAACCACGACCGACCAACGTCACCAACTCAATGGTCCTTCGAGAGGGCCGGCCCCGTCACGTTGCAGTCGCTGCGACCCGAACCCCCCTGGTGCTCTGGGACAGGGGGGTTCGGCGGGGCCGGCCCATCCTGATCCAACCCAGCCGGAACCACTGACCCAGACAGGGAGGCAATCATGCGAAAGGCGATTTTTCTGTTCTGCTACGGCGTCGGGCTGCTCTCCTGGTGGTCGATCGGCGCCCGCTCGTGGGCCGCCCTGCCCGAAAGGCCGGACCGATCCCTGGAGGTCGGCGGCGTCGATGAGGGGCGGGCGAGCTTCCTTCCCTGGTCGGGGGACTGGTTGAAGACCAGGGAGGCACGGGCAATCCGGGCGCTGCACAAGCTCGACCTGCTGACGGGGAAGCAGGCGGCCGCGTGGGAGGCCCGGGCCAAGGACCCGAACACAGCGTGCGAGTGGTCGGGGTACTGCCACGCCTGGGCGTCCGCGGCGGTGCTGGAGCGCGAGCCGCGCACCCCGCTCGTCCTCCGCGGGGCTACGGGCAGGTCGGTCGTGCTCAGCGTCGGCGACCAGAAAGCCCTGCTGACTCTCTGCCACGACCAGGACGAGGTCGAGCACTTCGGCGAGCGTTACAAGGGCAGCGCCGAAGACGACCGCAAGGACATCTATCCCGACCAGATGTGGAGGTGTTTGCGGTTGTACGTCAAACAGCGAGGCATCCCCCTGATCCTCGACATCGACTCGGGCGTGCAGGTCTGGAACCACCCGGTCTTTCGCTACCGGGTTACCCACGGCCCGCACACCACACCCGGGCTGCGGCTTGGGAGGATGGAAATCTGGATGGCCGACGACGCAGTCCCCCCCGATTTCATCGGCACCAAGGTGAAGAAAAAGACCTACCAGTTCACCTTCCGAATGAACGGCAAAGCGCTGGTCATGGGCTCGGGCCGGTGGTACGGGGCCAGCCGAAAGGACCACCCCGACTTCGCCTGGTACCCGACGATGGTTCGCCCGAAGAACCCCCACATCGATGCAGCCGCGGTGCGGCGGTTGTTGGGCCCACAACCCGCCAGCTTGGCGTTGACTCTGGCGCCGAGGGGGTCGGGGCTTTACTGATTCATCTGGCGGCTTGGGCCCGTTTCCAACTGGCCGATGCGCGCCACCGTGGCGGGGGGGGGGGGGGGGGCGCGCGGGGGGGCCG
>JAXMAW010000077.1:0-28344 GCA_046350195.1 Gemmataceae bacterium | reverse complement strand
GACGCCCGAGCAAGAGCGGCCATACGACCGCGACGGGATGGGGCAGTACTTCTTCCCGGTGGGGGTCACCTACGCCACCGTCCACAAGGAGAAGGAGAAAGGGCGGGTGGTGGCGGTCGAGCCACGGGTGGTGTTCGGCACGGCCGAACGGGCCGAGCAGGCGCTGGAGGAGTCGGGTTGCTCCGAGGCGATCACCACGAGCTTCGTGGAGCGCTACCACGGGACGCAGAGGCAGTTCAACGCCCGGAAGAAGAGGAAGGCGTACACGTTCTCCAAGGAGCTGGGCTGTCACGAGGCCTGCACCTGGCTGGTGGTGGTGTGGTACAACTTCGGCTGGTGCGTGCGGACATCGCGCCAGGAGGTGCAAGAGAGCCCGCCGCGCTACCGGGGACGGACGCCGGCGATGGCGGCGGGGTTGGCCGACCACCCCTGGTCCATGGAGGAACTGCTCAGCTACCCGCTCTACCCTTGCCACGACTCAGCACCGAAACCCGTCCGGACCTATGAAGACGTCTTGCGGAGGCTGAGCCGAGGGAGGGCGGATCTGGGCTCCGGGTAGCTGAAGCCCTATGAAGTCACCACCCAGAGCTTCGCCTCGGCCAAGAGCTTCCAGCCGATTGCGGCCACCGTGGGCGAGCCGCCTCCGGATGGCAACGGCTTTCAGCCGCGCAACCCCGAGGTGGATTTCCACGGCCAGAAGCGGACGAACCAGACGCACCAAAGCCGCACCGACCAGGAGTCGAAGCTCCACCGGAAGGGGCCGGGGAAGGAGGCGAAGCCTTGCCACATGGGCCACGCGCTGAGCGAGAACCGACACGGGCTGGTGCTGGGGATCACCGTGACCGAGGCGAGCGGCACCGCCGAGCGCCAGGCGGCGTTGGAGCTGTTGGACGAGGTGCGGGCGACGCACGCGATGCGGCCGACGACGCCGGGGGCCGACAAGGGCTACGACGACGGGGCATCCTTTTGTGAGGTGGAGTCGCGGCGGGTCGAGCCGCACGTCCCGCTGGTTCACGAGCCGCGCGACCCGGCGACGGCCCCCAGGAAGGAGCGGACCAAGGTGGAGGCGCGGCGGCGAGTGAGGGGGCGGTCGTCGAGCGAGGGGTACCGGCTCAGCCGGCTTTGCTCCCAAACGCCGCCTTGAAACGAAACGCGGGAGGTTGAAACGAAGCTCGCCTTTTCGGAGGCGTTTAGGAGCAAAGCCAGCTTTGAGGGGATTGTGACGAAACGTATCCGCACGACCGACCTCAATCGCAATGAGTGACAAGACCCATTATATATACTTTTGTTCACTATAATTGCAATAGAACAACGAGGCCCAATGAGAGCCTCGTTTTCCCGAATCACTTCTCCCCGAGCTTCACGAACTTGGCATACGCCTCCGCGACCTTACCGGACTTCACGTCGCCCTCATGGACGTACACCCCGTAGCGCAGCTTCAGGTGCTCCCCCTTGGCCAGCTTCACCGGCGTGTTGTTGCCGGCCCGGTCGGGGAAGTTGGCGTGCCTCTCCCGGCCGAACGGGTTCGCCGCCATCAGCCCGTAGTTCCGCGCGTGCCAGGCCGTGTCCACGGGGTTGTTCGGGTCGGCGAAGATCGCGATGCCGGCCGTCGTATCCCCCGCCGGCCCGGAGTAATCGCACCAGTCCGAGACCAGGCCCCAGCAGCCCTTCTTGTCCTTGTTCGCGCCCTTGCCCTCGCCGGTCTTGCCGCCGGCGTTGGTCAGCGTCCCCTTCTGGTCGCCGCGCATCGTCTCCCGGACGCGGACGCCGAGCGAGCCCTCCTTCGTGTCGGCGAACGTGACGGGGTAGTCCGAGGCGTGCAGGTCGATGTCGAGCACGAGCAGGTTCGCCCCCGGCGCGGCGTGGAAGTAGTGGATCGTCCGCGTCTCCTCCAGCACCTTCTGCCCCTCCGCGGTGCGCCACTCGTTCTTGGTGCGGACGGAGGCGTGATTCTTGGCCATGACCGGCCTATCGACCTTCACGCAGACGATCTTGCCGTGCCCCTTGCCCTCGGCCCAGAAGTCGATGCCGGCCACGCCGCGGCTGTACTTCTTGTAGTCAAGCCCCTCGGGGACGACGTCGCCGTGGCAGAACCAGATCGACTTCTGGTGTATGTGGTCGGTCTTCTTGACCTCGGGGTCCTTCTCCATCGGCCAGGCCCGGGTGACGCGGACGCCGTCCAGCGCGTGGACGGGGTAGAAGTACGGCTTGGCGACGCCCTCGCCGATGTGGTAGCGCGTGAACAGCGTCTTGCCGTGGCGGAAGTCGAGGAAGTCCTTGCCGGCCTCGATGACCGGTGCGTCCGCCGGCGCGTCCCCGCGGGCGGACAGTAGCGGCACACACGCCCCCGCCAGCACCAGCGCCAGCAGGGCGAAACCTTGTCGCGACGACATGGGTAACCTCCTCGGTCGGATGAGCGGCCTTGACGCCGGCACGGATAGCGGTTTTCCTATGGCGTCACGATAGGTTCGAGAAGGAGTCTTTTCATGCGATCGCGCGTGTTCGTGTCGCTGGCCCTGGCCGGCTTACTGCTGCTGACGCCGGCCACCCGCGCCGACTTCAAGCCCGCCGTCCTCCTCCGCCTGAAGGCGCTGGAGGAGTTGATCGGCGACCTGCGGTTCGTGGTCAAGGAGGTCGGCAAGGAGGAGCAGGCCAAGCAGGTCGAGGCGCTTCTCAAGGCCCGCACCGGGCCGAACGGCCTGGAGGGGGTCAACGTCAAGAAGCCGATCGGCCTCTACGCCACCGTCAAGCCGAGCCTCACCGAGAGTGAGGTCGTCCTGCTGCTGCCGATCGCCGACGAGAAGGCGTTCCTGGCGTTCCTCGACAACCTGAACCTCAAGGCCGAGAGGGGCGCCGACGGCCTGTACACGATGCAGGTCGAGAACGTTCCGGTGCCGCTGCTGTTCCGCTTCGCCAACGGCTACCTCTACGGCATGGCCAAGCTGAACGAGAAGATGGCCCTGCCGGACAAGGACAAGCTGCCGTCGCCGGAGGTGGTCCTCGACGGCGGGTCCGGGATCCTGTCGCTGACGGCCAACGTCGATCAGATCCCGCCGCAGCTGCGGAAGCTCGCCGTCAGCGCGTCGGCGCTGACCCTGGGCGAGATGAAGGACCGCGACCTGCCCGGCGCCACCGAGAAGCAGAAGGCGCTGTGGGCGGCGCTGCTCGACGACGCCTCGCGGCAGGTGAAGGCGTTCCTGGAGGACGCGACGACGGCCCAGTTGAAGCTCGACATCGACCAGAAATCCAGCGAGGTCACGGCAACGTTCACCCTCGACGGCAAGCCGGGGTCGAAGCTGGTGAAGGACCTCGCCGGCCTGGCGCCGACCGCCAGCGTGGCCGCCGGCCTCGGGGGGAAGGACTCGGTCATGGGCGGCTCCCTCCACCTGGCGCTGCCCGACGCGGTGAAGAAGGCCGCCGCCCCGGCAATCGAGGAGGCGATCGGCAAGGCGATGGACAACGCCGACCCCAACGTGCGCGACCTCGTCGCCCCGCTGGTCGAGAAGCTGAAGCCGACCGCGACGTCCGGGAAGCTCGACGTCGGTCTGGACATGCGCGGGCCGGGAAAGAAGGGCAAGTACACGCTGGTAATGAGCCTACAGGTCGAGAAGGGGGCCGACGTCGAGAAGGCGTTCAAGGACTTGATCGACAAGCTGCCGGCCGAGGCGAAGGAGCCGATCAAGACCGACGTCGCGACCGAGGGCGGCGTCAACGTCCACCGCGTCACCCAGACCAAGGTCGATGAGCAGGCGAAGGAGATGTTCGGCACCGGCCCCTTGTACCTCGCCCTGCGCGACGACGCCGTGTTCGTCACCATGGGCGAGGACGCCCTGAGCGCAATCAAGGACGCCATCAAGGCGAAGCCGACGGCCGGCCAGCCGGCGCGGCTGACGATCGCGGCGGCGAAGCTGGCCCCGTTGATGGCAAAGGACCAGAAGGAGGCGCCGGCGGCGGCGAAAAGGCGTTCCAGGAGCCCGGCAGCGACCAGGTGCGGCTGAGCGTCGAGGCCGCCAGCCGGCTGGAGGCGAAGCTGAGCCTCAAGACGGCGGTGCTGGCGTTCGCCAGCTACCTCGACCAGGCGAAGAAGAAGGAGTGACGCCCGGCCGTCGCCCGGCGGCTCACAGCAGCCGCCGGGCCATCTCCGACAGCCCCGCGTCGAGGAAGCGCACGGCATCCTCCGCCATGGCGTTGAAGTAGTCCCACGAGTGCCCCCCGGCCCGCGTCGTCAGGTCGCAGTGGTGCGGGACGCCCAGCGCGGCCAGCTTCTCGTGCAGCCGGTCGTTGCCGCGCCACCACTCGCGGTCGGTCGGATCAACGCGGAACCAGACGTGCGACGGGTAGTCGTTCGGGTGAATATGCAGCAGGGCGGTGTCCTGGCGGGCCTGCTCCTTGCTGTCGTACATCTGGTCGAGAGCATAGCCCAGGCCGTACCAGTTCTGAAACTCGATCGACGCCGCGATGGCGGCGACGACGGGGAACGTCTTCGGGTGCTTGAACGCCAGCCGCAGCGCCCCCTGCCCGCCCATGCTGACGCCGAGCAGCCCGACCGCCGGCGGCGCGAACCCCAGCTCGGAACGGAGGAACGGCATCACCGAGTCGAGCAGCCAGCGCTCCGGCGTCAAGGCCGGATCGAACTCGGCACAGCGGCGGTCGGCCCACCACGACATCCCGCCGTGCGGGCAGACGCAGGCCAGCCGCAGTTCGTCGAACAGGCGCGTGAAGGCGTCCTGGCCGGCGAGCGTTTCGAGGCCGCCGGAGTGCAGGTAGAGGACGGCGAAGCGCGCGGCCGCCCCGCCGGGCGGCGTGTAGACTTCGACGCGCTTGCCGGCGACGGCGTGCTCGCGCCAGGTGCCGTTCACTGGTCGCCCTCGTCCTCGGCGAACTCGTCGGAGCTGCCCAGACCGGGCAGGCAACCGGCGGGACTTCAGCCGACGGCCGGCTCGACCGCCGGCCGCTCGCGCTCCACCTCGATTCCCGCGGGCAGGTCGCCGCCCAGGCAGATACCCGGAAGCAGCCGGCCGACGAGCTGGCGGTGCCGCCGCTCGTGCTCCGCCGGCGTCTCGTCCTCGTCGCTGTGCAGCCCGACGCGCAGCCGCAGCTCCCCCGTGTCCGGGTCGCGCTCCAGCCGGATCGACAGCTCGGCCATCGTCATTTGCTCCGCTTGGTGACCTTCGATCGGAGGTTTGTAAGCTCGGAGTACTCCTCGACCGCCCGCACGACGCGCAAGCCGACGAAGGTGGTGGCACCTTCCGCATAATGGCCCTCGTACGAACCGCCGACCGACACTCCGTGAGTGTGACTGATGCCGCGACGAAGTTCAAGCCTGGGAGGGGTTCTGCCGAAGCACGTCGGCTTTCACCGTGCGCGACGCGGCGAACAGGACGAGGACGAGGGCGGCGTTGAGGATCGGGATGACGTACATGGCGTCGCGCAAACCTATCGCCTGGTGGATCGGCAACAGCTCGGAAGAGCCGTCGGCCAGCGCGGCGCGGCGGGCGAACGTGTCGCTCAGCCAGCCGGTGCCCACCGGGCCCAGGGCGGCGCCGAGCAGGTACATGGCGAAGAAGTAGATCGCCATGGCCATGCCGCGCAGGGAAGGCTCGATGATGTCCTGGATGGTCGCGTAGACGGTGCCGTAGTAGGCGTACAGCAGCGTGCAGCCTAGCAGCATCCAAACCGTACACCACACGACCTCCCCCTTCGGGGCGGCGAGGCCCACGAGCAGGCACGGCACCGCCAGCAGCAGCCCCACCCACGCCACGTTCAGCCGGCCGCTGATCCCCCTCTTGAAGGCGTAGTCGCCCACCCAGCCGGCGGCGAAGATGCCGACGGCGCCGAAGCCGTAGACGAGGCTGCTGATCTGCCCGGCCTGCTCGATCGTGACTTCGTGGTAGCGCTTGAAGAACGAGGCGATGAAGCTGCCCAGGGCGTACATGTTGAAGTTGTGCAGCGCCCCCGAGGCGATGATCCACCACATCGTCGGAAAGCTGAGGACCCGGCGGACCACCGCCAGGAACGGCAGGCCGCCCGCCTGCTGGTGCGCCCCGCCGCGCGGCGGGTCGGCGATGAACAGCGCCAACACGGCGAGCAACAGCCCCGGCGCGCCGGCGACGAAGAACGCCGCCTCCCAGCTGTTGGTGCGCTGGGCGATCATGGCGCTGACGACGAAGCTCAGCGCCAGCCCGGCCGGCAGGCCGACCATGAACAGCGACATCGCCCGCGCCCGCCTGTCGGGCGGGACGAGGTCGCCGATGAGCGAGCTGGCGGTGGGGGCGCAGCTGGCCTCGCCGACGCCGACGCCGAGGCGGTAGACGAAGAGCGACCAGAAGCCCGTGGCGAACCCGGAGGCGAGGGTAAAGAAGCTCCAGACGGCGACGCCGATGGCCAGCAGCCACTTGCGGCGCCAGACGTCGGCGAGGTGGCCCAGCGGCAGGCCGATGAAGGCGTAGAGCAGGATGAAGGCGGTGCCGAGCATGCCGAGCTTGCTGTCGGAGAGGGACCAGTCGGCCTTGATCTTCTCCTGGACGGCGCCGAGGATCTGGCGGTCGAAGAAGTTCATCGTGTTGATGCCGAGCAGCACGGCGAGGGTGAAGACGAGGCGCGGCGTGGTAGGACGCATGAGCAGAGCCTTGCGTGGAGAAGGTAGGAGGCGGCCTGGCCTCATCCTATTGCCCCCGCGCACGAAACAAAGCCGGGCGGCGCTTCCGCACCGCCCGGCTCATTCACCCTCAAGCGATCTCGGTTAGCCTCACGCCGCGCCGGGCTTGCGCAGGTCGGCCAGCTCCTCCTTGACCGGGGCGTAGTGGCTCGGCTCCATCGTGAACGACGCCGTCCCGCTCGTCGCGTTGCGAAGGTCCGACGTGTACCCGAACAGCTGCGCCAGCGGGATGTAGGCGTGGATCATGCACCGCCCCTTGTCGCTGGTGAAGTTCAGGATCTCGCCGCGCCGCCGGTTGATGTCGCCGGCCAGCGTCCCCTGGTAGTTTTCCGGCGCCACCACCACCACGTTCATGATCGGCTCCAGCAGCGTGATGCCGGCCTTCAGCTGGGCGTCGCGGGTGCCCTCGACGGCGGCCAGGATGAACGTCTCCTTCGAGCTGTCCACGTCGTGCGCCTTGCCGTCGAGCAGCGTGCAGCGCATGTCCACGCACGGGAAGCCGTACTTCGCCCCCTTGACGACGGCGTTGCGGAACCCCTCCTCCACCCCCGGGATGTACTCGCGCGGCACGGCGCCGCCGACGATCTTGTCCACGAAGTAGATGTTGTTCGGGTCCGGCTTCTCGCCCTCCTCCTCCAGCTCGGCGTGGACCTCCTCGATCTGCTCCTTCGACAGCGGCTCGTACTTGCAGTAGATGACCGCGAACTTGCCGCGGCCGCCGGTCTGCTTGATGTACCGCGTCTCCACCTCGACCGCCTTGGACAGCGTCTGGCGGTAGGCCACCATCGGCTTCCCGGTCGTCACCACGACGCCCGGCGTCCGCATCAACTTCTCGACCGAGATCTCCAGGTGCAGCTCGCCCATTCCGGACAGGATCAGCTGCTTCGTCTCCGGGTCGGTCTTGAACTTCAACGTCGGGTCGTCGCGGACCAGCTTGGCCAGGGAGTCGGCCAGCTTCGTCTCGTCGGTCTTCGGGTCGGGGATCAGCGCCTGGGCGATCACCGGGTCGGGGAAGCGGATCTCCTCCAGGATCACCGGCTTCTCGGTGTCGGCGAGCGTGTGCCCGGTGCTGGTGTTCTTCAGCCCGACCACCGCGACGATCTCGCCGGGGCCGACCTCCTCCATGCTCTCGCGCTTGTCGCCCATCATGCGGAAGATGCGCGCGATCCGCTCCGACTTCCCGGTCGTCGTGTTCAGCACCTCCTCCTTGGGCCGGAGTTTGCCCGAGTAGATCCGCGTGTACACCAGGTCGCCGGTCGGCTCGCTGACCGTCTTGAACGCCAGCGCCGACAACGGCTCGGTCGGCTCCGGCTTACGCTCGGCCTGCTCCTTGTCCTTGCTCTTGAACACCGACCCCTTGACCGCCGGCCGGTCGAACGGCGACGGCAGGTAGTCCACCACCGAGTCGAGCAAGAGTTGCACGCCGTGGAAGTTCTTCGACGACCCGCAGACGATCGGCGTGAACTTGCCCTCCAGCGTCCCCTTGCGCAGGGCCGCCTTCAGCATCTCCTGGGGGACCGGCTTGTCCTCCAGGATCAGCTCGACGATGTGGTCATCGACCAGCGACGCCGTCTCCAGCAGGTGGCGGTGGGCCTCCTCGGCCTCGGCCCGGTGCGACTCGGGGATGTCCACCAGGCTGTAGCGGACGTTGGTCGAGTCGGTCTTGTCGCGCAGGATGAACTTCATCTCGACCAGGTCGATGACGCCCTGGAACTCGCCGGCCTGGCCGACGGGGATGGCGCAGATGGCCGGGACGACCTGGAGCTTGTCCTTCATCTGCTCGACGGCGCCCAGGAAGTCGGCACCCATGCGGTCCATCTTGTTGATGTAGGCGATGCGCGGGACGTTGTGCGAGTTGGCCTGGAACCAGACCTTCTCCGACTGCACCTCGACGCCGCCGACGGCGCAGAAGACGCACACCCCGCCGTCGAGGACGCGGAGCGACCGCTCGACCTCGGCGGTGAAGTCCACGTGGCCGGGCGTGTCGATCAGGTTGATGCGGGTGTCGCCCCACTCGACGGTGACGGCCGCCGAGTTGATGGTGATGCCCTTGGCCTTCTCCAGCGGGTCGAAGTCCGTGGTGGTGTTGCCGTCGTCCACGTCGCCGACCTTGTGCTTGGAACCGCTGAAGTACAGGATCCGCTCGGTCGTCGTGGTCTTACCCGCGTCAACGTGAGCGATGATACCGATGTTACGAAGGTTCTCGAGCATGGTTCGGTTGGTGGTCGCGGCGGGGGCCGGCGACTCGGCTCCTCATGAGGGTAAGAATGAAACGGGGCCAGTCCCTCTGGTCCCTCTCTATTGACTGCTCGCTCCAAAGCCCGCTGCGGGAGCGAACCCGGTAGTATGTCGGGGGGTTAACCCAGGTGCGGCATCCGCGCCGGTCAGACCCGGAGCGCGGCGGAGAGTGGGGGTGGGGTCATTCCCTACCTTCTCGGCGGGCTCGCCTCACGGCGGTGCCCGGGGAGTCTCGCCCTGTCAAGGCGGCGTCAATAGACGAGCCTCGGGCGTTGGTTCAGCAGGAATTGTATCCTCAGACGTGAGAAAATGTCCAGCCCTGGCGTGAAGATTGCGTGAAAGAACCGACCGGCCGGTCGGTAGGATGTTGTGAGATTCCCGACCGTGGGAAGGAAAGGGCCGGCATGGACCTCGCGCAACTGCAAGCCCTGCAAACCGCCGAGGGCCAAGTCCTGCTGGCCCAGGCGGCCGAGCTGGCCCCCGACGAGTCGACGTTCCTGGCCTGCTTCAACAAGCTGAGCAAATTCGCCTCGTCGGGGCTGACCCGCGCCGCCCTGGAAACCGCCCTGCTGCGGCGGAAGGCGCGGGCCAAGTTCCGCCTGGCCGACCGCATGTTCTTCACCCGCGAGGCGCTGGAGCAGGCGTCGAGCGAGCCGGTGTCGCGGCACCGCGCCCGGCGGTTCACCGGCCTGCCCTGCGTCGCCGACCTCTGCTGCGGCGTCGGCGGCGACGCACTGGCCCTGGCCGAGGGAACGCATGTTTTCGCCGTCGATCGCGATCCGCTGCGGCTGGCAATGGCCCGGCTCAACGTCGCTGCCTACGGGGGAATTAGCCAGGCCACCTTCCTCGAAGGCGACGTCCTCCACATCGGCCTGCCGCGCCTCGACGGAGCGTTCGTCGATCCCGACCGCCGGGTCGGGGGCCGCCGCACCCTGTCGGTCCACGCCTGCCAGCCGCCCCTGCCGAGCCTTCTGACTCGCTTGCCGCGCGACATCCCGATCGGCGTGAAGCTCGCTCCCGGCGTGCCGCTACAGGAACTCCGGGAGTTCGACGCTGAGGCCGAGTTCGTCTCGCTCGGCGGCGAGCTGAAAGAGTGCGTCCTCTGGCCAGGCCCCGGACGCACCGCGACCCGGCGCGCCACGCTGCTTCCCGGCAGCGAAACGTTGACGGCTGGCGAGGCCGCCCTCCCGCCGGCAGGAGAGCCGGAAGGCTGGCTCTACGACCCCGACCCGGCGGTGGTACGAGCCGGCCTCGTCGCCGAACTCGCGGGGCAGATCGGCGCGAAACCGCTCGACGCCTCCATCGCCTACCTGACCAGCCGCGAGCCGATCGACACCCCATTCGCCAAGCGCTACGCCATCGCCGCAGCGATGCCGTTCCACCTTCACCGCCTGCGCGACTACCTCCGCGAGCACCGCGTCGGCCGGGTGCAGGTGACGCGGCGCGGCTCACCGGTCGAGCCGGCCGAGGTGGAGCGGAAGCTCAAGCTGTCCGGCGACGAGTTCCGCACCGTTGTGCTGACGCGGGTGCTGGGCCGGCCGTTCGCGCTCATCGTCCGGGCGGGTTAGGCCGCGGCGCGCAGGGAGGGCTGACGGTCACCCGCCTGGCCCTCCCACCGCGTCGCCAGGCCGGCGAACCACCACCACAGGACCGCGTACATGGGCACGCCGACGTTGCGCAGCACGCCCAGCCCCGGCAGCATCGGCAGCGCCAACGCCAGAGTCAGCGCCAACGCCATCGCCCACAGGTCGCGGTGGGCGCCCCCGGGCTGGTCGGCCTCGCGCTTGGCGATCATCACCGTGACCATCGGCACGATCAGCACGAGGTAATGCAGGTGGCAAACGGGGCTGACGAGCACCATCAGCGTCGTCAGCAGCCCGAACCGGCCGACCAGCGCCAGGCCCTCGGCGCGGCGGAACCCGCCGCCACGAACCAGCAGCGCCAGCGTCATCGACCCGCCGATCAGGAGGTGGGCCACCTTGACCCAGCGGGCCGGCTCCGGCGGCACCTTCTCGATGCCGAGGTGAAGCGTCTTGTGCAACACCACCTGAAAGGACTGGCTCTGCGTCGCCGTCGCGTTGAGCAGCTCGTCGGCGCGGAGTTCGTCGATTCCCAGCCCCAGAGCCGGTCCGAGCATCAGCTTGCCAAAGTCGGCGTACAGCAGCGTCGTTTGCTCCGGGCCGAGAACCACGACCGGGAGGACGAACAGGCCGAGGACCAGCCCGACGCCGCAGCCGGCCAGGCAGCGGACGTCCCGCCTGGCCAGCGGCACCAGGAGCAGGAAGGCGGGGAAGACCTTGAGGACGATCGCGCCGGCGAGGCACAGCCCGGCGGCGAACCGCCGGCCGCGCACCAGGCCGACCAGCGTGCCGACGACCAGCAGCAGCAGGATGATTTGCACCTGGCCGCGCATCAGGTTCAGGCCGACGGCCGGCGCGCAGGCCAACGCCGGGGCGACGCGCCACCACCACCAGCGGCGGTTGGCCTCGCCGGCGTCGGCCGCGGCGGGGACGCACCGCTCGATCGCCCCGGCCAGCAGGTGGCAGGCGGCGAACAGCATCCCGACGTTGGCCAGGTAGAACAGGGCGCACGACAGCCAGTACGGCAGGTAGCGGCCGTGGTCGTCGAGGAGCGGGTTGGGGCAGGCGCCGAAGGCGGCGAGGGTGTTGAGCGGCGAGCCGCCGTGGCCCAGCGCCGAGGCGGTGACCATGGCGACGTCGCGCCGCGGCGGGTCGGCAAACGGCGCCATCAGGATGGCGAACAGCGGCGGGTAGTTGTAGTGCCAGACGTTATCGTCCTGCACACGGTAGAGCGCGCCGTTGTTGTGGCGGACGGCCCAGCCGGCTCGGGCGAAGACGCCGAAGTCACCCTGCGGGCGCTTCATCAGCGCCTGCTTCCACAGCACGACGACGCCGAAGCCGACCACCAGCAGGGCGAGCGTGATCGTCCAGAATCGGTCGCGTCGCGCGATCTCGGCTTGACCCGGCATCCCTGCGCCCATCCGTGGCCGTGGGGGAACACCGCGCCCAGGGCGGCGCTTCGTTGCAGGAGTGTCGTCCATCCGCCGGCGCGGCGTCAAGGCGAATCGCCGGCCGGCGAGCGACGGTTCGCAGAAGCGTGGTGCGGAGAACGCTTCTGCGAACCGTCACTAACCGTTTCGATCAATGCCGGAACAGGAACTCCTTGCTGTTGATCAGTGCCCAGTGGACGTCTTCCCACGCCTTGCGCTTGTCGGCGTTCTTGGCGAGGTACTCCAGCGACACCTTGACGTCCTCCTCCGTAGGCAGGCGCGACAGCGTGGACAGGTACAGCTGGTCGAGCACCGCCCGGTCGTCGATCTTCCTCCCCAGCAGCTTGCCGACGCGGTTGGTCGCCGCCCGCAACTTGTCGTTGACCGTCGGGCCGTTGATCAGCTGGAGCGCCTGCGCCAGGTTGCTGTCGCTCTCGCGCTCGCACTCGCAGGCCAGCTCGCGGGCCGGCTGGCCGAACGTTTTCAGGAACGGGTGGTTGGCGTCGCCGTCGGGCAGCTGCACCGCCCGCGTCCCGGCCGGCACCCCGGCGAACTTCTCCGGCATCTCGGTCGCCTGGCAGATGGCGTCGAGCAGCGGCTCGGCCGGTAAGAGCTTCGTCACCGCGTGCGAGAAGTACTTCTGGTCGTCCTTGTTCAGCTCGGTCGCCTGGGCGCTGAGCTGGTACGTCCGCGAGTTCATGATGACCCGCAGGATGTGCTTGAAGCGGAACTGGTTCGCGGCGAAGTCCTTCGCCAGGGCGTCGAGCAGCTCGTCGTTGGCCGACGGGTTGGAGTCGCGGAAGTCGTCCACCGGATCGACGATGCCGCGGCCCATCAGGTGATACCAGACCCGGTTGACGACGCTCTTGGCGAAGAACGGGTTGGAGCCCGCCGTCAGCCAGTCGGCCAGGACGTCGCGGCGGTCCTTCCGCGCCGGGATGGGCGGGACGGCCCCGCCCAGGTACTTCGGCGCCATCACCCTGCCGGTGCGCGGCTGGGTGACCTCGCCGGCCCGTTCGCTGTAGACCAGCTCGGCGCCGGGCTGCGTGGGCGCCGGGCCGGGGTCGCGGTCGTCCTTCTTCTGCCGCACCCGGGCGAACCACGCCGCCATGCTGTAGTAGTCGTCCTGCGTCCAGCGCTCGAACGGGTGGTTGTGGCACTTGGCGCACTGCATGCGGATGCCGAAGAACAACTGCGCCGTCGTCTCCGCCAGGTTCTGGGCGTCGCGGGCGATCCGGTAGTAGTTCGCCGCCGGGTTCTGGTTGGTGCTGCCGTTGGCCGTCAACATCTCGTGGACGACGGCGTCGAAGCCGGTGTCCTTCTGGACGCGCTCCTTCAGCCAGCGCTGGAAGACGTGCGTCCCCTTGACCTGGATCGTCTTGCGCGAGCTGCGCAGCACGTCGGACCACTTCATCGTCCAGTAGTCGGCGTACTCCGGGCGGTCCAGCAGGGCGTCGATCAGCTTCGCCCGCTTGTCCGGCGCCCTGTCCGCGAGGAACGCCTTGGCCTCGTCCGCGCTGGGCAGCACGCCGCAGACGTCGAGGTAGGCCCGGCGGATGAACTCGCTGTCGGTGCACAGGTCCGACGGCGGAATCGACAGGCATCTTCAGCTTGGCGAAGACGTGCCTGTCGACGTAGTTGGTCTCCGGCGGCGCCTTCCAGACGAAGCCCTGGCGGGGCTCCAGGTAGGTCAGGCGAACGGTGACCAGCTCCATCAGGTAGCGGGCCAGGACGGCGACCTCGCCGGCCCCCTTGAACTCGACCAGGCCGTTCATGCTCACGTCGGCGACCGAGGTGTCGCTGGAGGTGAACACCGTCAGCCGGGTGACGTCGCGGACCGAGCCGTCGGAGAACTTCGCCAGCACCGACAGCTGTTGGAAGCGGCCTGGGGCGAGTTGCACCCGTGAGCCGGGCAGCACCTCGACGCCGGTCAGGGCCGGCAGCTTCGGGTCGTCATCGCGCAGCCCCTCGGCCAGCCAGGCGCGGACGGCCTGGGCGGGCAGGGCGGTCGGCTGGAACCGCTGGCCGCCCTCGTGCGGCACCCGGCCGAGCCCCTTGAGCAGCATGAGGCTGTCGTCGGGCCGCTGCCGGTCGGTGCGGCGGCCGAGCACGTCGCGCGTCAACTGGACGTAGTCCGCCTCCGGCTCGAAGCCGCGCAGCGACAGCTTGAAGCCCCCCTTGCCCGACGGCGTGCCGTGGCAGGCCCCGGCGTTGCAGCCGCCGACGTTGAGCGCCGCGACCACCTCGTTGCGGAAGCTGACCGGCTCGGCCGCGTCGGCGTTCTGCACGGTGACCGGCACCTCGACGAAGGACGACCCCGCCCGGACGAGGAGCGTCGTCGAGCCGTTCTTTTTGGCCTGCACAAAGCCACCCGCGTCGATGGAGACGAGGTCGGACTTGAGCCAGAAGTCGCTCACCGTGGTAAGGTCGCGGGCGGAGCCGTCGGCGTACTTGCCGGTGACGATCAGCTGCTGCCGGGCGCGTGGGCCGCTGAGCGAAACGGACTTCGGCAGCACCTCGACGGCGGCGGGAGTGCCGACGAGCTGGGTACGGCCTTTGGCGTCGGTAGGGACGGCGGCGGTGGCGAGGCAGGGGACGAGTCCGGCGACGAAGAGCGCGGCGCGGTGGGAGAGTCGATCCATGGGTGGCCCCCAGGGTGGGATCAGGAGTGGGGCGACGGCGGGAGGAGGGCCGGCGTCGGGAGCCGGCCCGGTGAGGATATGTCACTACTGTACCGGACGGCGGGGCGGAATGCACCACATTTTTCCCGCCGGTCACTCTTCGAGCCGGTCGTTGATCAGATGCCGGGGGATGTGCAGCCGGAACTCGCCCTCCTGCCCGACCGCCTCCGCGGGCAGTTCCAGGCGGAGGTACCGCACCGCCAACGGCGGCGGCTTGAAGACCAGCACCTCCCGCGTCTCCTGGCCGGGCGTCAGCGTCGCCTCCGCCGCCCGCGGGTCGATGGCCGGCAGCAACGGGTAGTCCACGGACGCGCTATCGACGAGGCGCGGCCGCCGCGCCGGCTGGTCCCCGCGGCCCCAGCCGTTAAACGACAGGCTCTCCCCACGCCCGACGTTCTCCACCTGCACCTCGATGGCCAGGACGGCGGGTTGCCTCTTGCCCTGCCCCTTGGCCTTCTCCCAGTGGTAAGTTGCCCGCAGCAGCCGGACCCGAGCCTGCCGCGCCTGCACGACATTCCTGCCGGCGTCCACCCACTCGTCGGGGCGGAGGCGCGTCGGCGGCACCCCCTTCGGGACGGGGTATGGCAGCGACCCCCCCCCGCCCACGACCGGGTCGGCCTCCCGAGGACCGATGACCCAGGCGGACAGCAGCACGACCAGGCCGGCGACGAACGCGGCGAAGGGAAGGGCGACCCCGCGGAAGTGCGCCAGCGCGTGGAACATCGCCCCGGCGGCCAGGAGGGCGGCGGTGAGGCCCCCCAGCAGCGCCACCCACCCCGACCCGACGAGGACCGCCAGGGCGAACGAGGCCAGAGCGAGCAACCCCGCGCCGAGGCTGGCCCACGCCGACCAGGGCCTGCCCAAAGGAAGGAGAAGGGCTTCCTGGCTGGGTGAGGTGTCCGGGGCGGTCGGGAAGGGGGCAGCCGCCGGCTCGTGGGTGCCGGTCGGCGCCGCCGGCATCGTCCCGGTATCGACGTCCGGGGCCGCGGCCAGAGGCGGGGGGGCCTGCGCCTGGTCCGGCGGTCTGCCCCCGCGGCGCGACGTCGCCTCCAGTAGGGTGTGGCAGGTCGAGCAGTGCATCCGCAGGACGACCGGCAGTGCCAGCCGCTCGCCCGGCGGGGCGGCGACGGTGACGCGGAAGACCGTCTGGCACTTCGGGCAGGGGATCTTGAGCCGGGCTCCGCGGGCGGTCGTCCGCCCGCCTTCGGGTGGTGGGGCCGGCACGATGTTCACCTTGCCGCACAGCACGCAGCGGAACCGCTTGCCGGCCATGCGGCGCGGCACCTGCATCTTCGTCCGGCACTTCCGGCAGAGGACGGGGAACGGCATCTCGGCCTCCCGTCAGTTCAGGTCGGGAATGACGTTGCCGTCGTTGATGGCGGCGAGGTTGGCGAACACCTGCGGGTCGATGGAGTAGGGGATGGTCCGGACGGAGCCGTCGGCGAAGGCGGCGCTGAACCGCCCGGGGTGCGACGAGCCCATGCGGTACTCCGAGAAGCCCTCGCGGGTGTCGGGCATGGGGAAGTGATCGACGTCGGTGTTCCGCACCGTGTCGGGGGCGAACCCGGCCGTGTAGCCGATCACGTCATCGACCTGCGGCGAGCCGAGGCCGGTGAGGTTCATGCGCTTCTCCCCCACCATCAGGGTGTTCGACGTGCCGTCGGTGACCTGGGCGAAGCCGACGGTCCGCCCCTGCTGGACGATGCCGGTGCCCCCCTCCTCCCCTTCCGAGCACTGGTCGAACCGGCCGTTGGGGGCGCCGTAGTCGGTCAGGGCCCGTGTGATGCTGGTGCCGAGCAGCCTGGGGTAGTTGATCGGGTAGCTGGGGTCGCTGAAGCTGAGCGACTGCGGCCGGCGGCGGGTCGGGCAGAAGAACAGCTTGCTCGTCGTGCCGACGGCGAGGAGGGCCCGGCCCTCGTTGGTCGTCTCTGAGCCGCCCTTGAAGACGTTGTCCTGTTCGATGTAGGGCAGGATCTGGAAGCCCCAGCCGGCCTCCTGGGCCAGGCCGGTCAGCGGCGTGCCCGAGTTGCCGTAGCTGGGGGCGTAGGTCTGCCCCTTGCCCCCGGTGGGGAAGAACGTGTGGACCGACTCGTGGTGGTGGAACGCCAGGCCGATCTGCTTGAGGTTGTTCTGGCACTCCAGACGGGAGGCCGCCTCGCGGGCCTTCTGCACCGCCGGTAGGAGCAGCCCCATGAGCGCGCTCAGGATGGCGATCACCACCAGCAGCTCGATCAGCGTGAACCCACCCCTCGGCGCGCAAGACGGCGTCTTCCGCATGACGGGACTCCTTCGAGGAACGAGGTGGCTCGGCGTGGACTCCCCCTCTTATCTACGAAGTGACCGTCTCGGTTCACGCACTTTTTACATTCCGGCTAGTTTTTGCCTCTCAACGTTTCACTCGACGGTGACGCTCTTGGCGAGGTTGCGCGGCTTGTCCACGTCGCAGCCCCGCAACAGCGCAACGTGGTACGCCAACAGCTGCAGCGGCACCACCGAGACGAGCGGCTGCAAGTACTCGGGGACGGCGGGGACCTCGATGACCTCGTCGGCGACGGCGGCGACCTCGTCCTCCCCCTCGCTGACGACGGCGATGACCGGGCCGCGCCGGGCCTTGACCTCCATCAGGTTGCTCATGACCTTGTCGAAGATCGGCCCGCGCGGCATGAGGAAGACGCTCGGCGTCTGCTCGTCCACCAGGGCGATGGGGCCGTGCTTCATCTCGGCGGCCGGGTACCCCTCGGCGTGGATGTAGCTGATCTCCTTCAGCTTCAGCGCCCCCTCCAGCGCCACCGGGTACTGGTACTGCCTCCCCAGGTACAGGAAGTTGGAGACGTGCGCGTACCTCTCCGCTACCCCCCTCACCTGGTCGTGGCACCCCAGCGCCTCGCGGATCTTGTCCGGGATCGTCTGCAAGTCCTCGATGAACCGCTGCCCCTGGAGGCTGGACAGGTGGCGCAGCCGGCCCAGGTAAAGGGCGAACATGGCGAGGACGCCGACCTGGTTGGTGAAGGCCTTGGTGGAGGCGACGCCGACCTCCGGGCCGGCGTGCAGGTAGACGCCGCCGTCGGCCTCCCGCGCGATGCTGCTGCCGACGACGTTGCACAACGCCAGGGTCGGGTGCCCCTTCCGCTTGCTCTCCCGCAGCGCCGCCAGGGTGTCGGCCGTCTCCCCCGACTGGGTCAGGGCGATGACGATGGTGTTCCGGTCGATCGGCGGGTTTCGGTAGCGGAACTCGCTGGCGTACTCGACCTCGACGGGGAGGCGGGCGAACTCCTCGATCAGGTACTCGCCGACCAACGCCGCGTGGTAGCTCGTCCCGCACGCCGTCAGGATCACCCGCTCGCAGTCCCGCAGCCGTTGCGTCGGCAGGTTCAGCCCCCCGAAGTGGGCCGTCGCGTCGGCGTCCGTCAGCCGCCCCCGCAGGGCGTTCTCCAACGCCTCCGGCTGCTCGTAGATCTCCTTCAGCATGAAGTGCTCGTACGGCCCGGCGTCGAACTCTTCGGCCACGGTGTCCAGGTCGTGGACCGTGGCCGAGACGGCCGCCCGGTCCCGGTCGAGCAGCCGCCAGTCGGCCGCCGTCAGGACGCACACCTGGTGGTCGGCGAGGTAAACGACCTGCCGGGCCCGCCCGGCCAGGGCCACCTGGTCGCTGGCGAGGAACATTTCCTTCTCGCCCAGCCCTACCACCAGCGGGCTGCCCAGCCGCGCCCCGACGATCAGTCCTGGCTGGGCGGCGCTGACCACGGCCAGGCCGTAGGTGCCCTTCAACAGGGGGAGCACGGCGGCGACGGCGGCGGCGAGGTCGCCCTCCAGGTGCCGCGCGATCAGCTGGGCGATCACCTCGGTGTCGGTGTCGCTGTGGAAGGCGACCCCTTCGTCGATCAGGCGTCGCCTCAGCGCGGCGAAGTTCTCGATGACGCCGTTGTGGACGACGGCGACGCGGCGGCGGCCCTCGCCGGCGGAGTGCGGGTGGGCGTTGCGGTCAGACGGGCCGCCGTGCGTCGCCCAGCGCGTGTGTCCGATGCCCGTCCGGCCCGCCGCCGGACTCCCTTTTAACGCCTGCGACAACTGGCTCAGCCGGCCGGCCTTCTTGCGAACCGTTAGCCGGTCGCCGTCCAGGGTCGCCACCCCGGCCGAGTCATAGCCGCGATACTCCAGCCGCGCAAGCCCTTCCAGGAGGATCGGTTCCGCCTGGCGCGCGCCAACATACCCGACGATGCCACACATGTGCTTCGTCCCTGAGTAGGGGGATTATGACTTTGTCGCCACTCTGACCGGGCCGGGGGAGGGGAAGGCTCAAACCCAGCTGAAGCCTAATGAGAAACTTTCGACACCCGCCAAGCTAGCAAGATCTATGCCGAGGAGGGTGCAGGGTGACGCGGCAGCTTCAACCAGCTAATTCCCTAAGAGTTGTAGCGAACGGAATGGGCGAGGAGAAATGGTCCCTCCCCCCGCGCCTTTCGTTGTGTTCACAGTGGTTGACAGCAGCGGTGCGGAGTAGTGTCGGCCCTGCTCGTCCTGCTGGGAGGCTCCGGCAGCGGCAAGACCACCACGCTGAAGATGATCAACCGCCTCATCGAGCCGAGCGAAGGTCGCATCACCGTCGCCGGCCGGGACGTCTCCGGGATTCGACCCGGTGACGTTGCGGCGGGGCATCGGCTACGTCTTCCAGGGGATCGGCCTGTTTCCCCACCTCTCCGTCGCCGAGAACATCGCCGTCGTCCCCCGGCTGTTGCGCTGGGACGAGGCTCGCATCCGCCAGCCGCGTCGAGGAGCTGCTTTCCCTGGTACACCTGCCGCCGGCCGAGTTCCGCTCGCGCCTGCCCAGGGAGCTGTCCGGCGGGCAGCAGCAGCGGGTCGGGTTCGCTCCGCTGGCGGCCGGCCCACAGGTCATGCTGCTCGACGAGCTGTTCGATGCGCTCGACCCGATCACCCGGGACGAGCCGCGCGGCGAGTTCCTCGCCCTGCGCAAGCAGCTCCGCCTGACCGCCGTCATGGTCACCCACGACATGACCGAGGCGCTCTTGTCGGCCGACCGCATCGCGGTGATGAAGGAGGGCCGGCTGCTCCGCGTCGGCACGCCGCGCGAACCTGCTCGCCGACCCCGGGGACGCCTTCGTCGCGCTGCTGCTGTCCAACCCGGCGCCGGCAGACCGAGCAGCTTGAGGCCCTGTGGGCCGGAGGTGCCGCGTGAACGAGCTGACGCAACACCTGGGCGACCTGCTCGCCGACCTGCCGGCCAACCTCGGCGGGCACATGCTGCTATCCCTCACGGCGTTGGCCGTCGGCCTGGCGGTCAGCCTGCCGCTGGGCATCGCCGTCAGCCGCCGGCCGCGCCTGGCCGAGTGGGTGCTCAGCGTGGCCGGCATCCTGCAAACCATCCCCAGTCTGGCCCTGCTGGCGCTGATGGTGCCGCTCCTGGGCGGGATGATTGGCTTCTGGCCCGCGTTCGTCGCCATGACGCTCTACAGCCTGCTGCCGATCGTCGCCAACACCATCCTCGGCGTCCGCGGCGTCGATGGCGCGTACACCGAGGCGGCGCGCGGCCTGGGGATGAGCGACTGGCAGATGCTGACCCGGGTGCAGCTGCCCCTGGCGGCCCCGGTGATCCTCGGCGGCATCCGCACCGCGACGGTGCTGGTCATCGGCAGTGCCACCCTGGCCACGCCGGTCGGCCAGCGGACGCTGGGCAACTACATCTTCGAGGGGCTGAACATCCGCGACAACGTGATGGTGCTGCTGGGGTGCGTCCTGGCGGCGCTTCTGGCGGTCGTCTTCGACCAGCTCATCCGCCTGCTCGAGGTCGCCAGCCGCCGCCGCGACGTCCGGCTCGGCCGCGCCGCCGTTGCCGCCATCGTGCTCGTCACCGCCGTCGGCCTGGCCCAGCCGGTCCACGCCTTCCTGCGGCCGCCGGCCAACCCGGTCATCGTCGGCACGCACGACAACACCGAGCAGCACATCCTCGCCGAGGTGCTGCGCGACACGCTCGGCCGGGCCGGCTTCGACGTCGATCCGCGCAAGTGCATGGCCCCGCAGGTGACGTTCGAGTCGCTCCGCTCCGGGGGCATCGACTGCTGCGTCGATTACACGGGCAACCTCTGGCAGCCGGTGATGCGCCGCAAGGACCGCCTGCCACCCGACCAGACGCTGCGCGAGGTCACCGCGTTCCTGCGCGACCAGCACGGCATCGAGTGCCTGGGCGCGCTGGGGTTCGAGAACGCCTACGCCCTGGCGGTGCGGCGAGAGGACGCGGCCAAGCTCGGCGAGCCACCCAGCGTCACCGCACTGGCCCGGCTCGGCCCGAAGCTGCGCATCGCCGGGGACATGCAGTTCTTCCAGCTGGACGACTGGAAGCGGATGAAGGCGACCTACGGCTTGAAGTTCGCCGAGGAGCGGCCGATGGACCAGACGCTGATGTACGACGCGCTGCGAAACCGCGAGGTGGACGTCATCGCCGCCTACAGCACCGACGGCCGGGTCAAGGCGTTCGACTTCGTCATCCTGAAGGACCCGGAGATGGCCCTACCGGGCTACCACGCGATCCTGCTGGTGTCCGGGAAGGCACTGGCCAAGCCCGGCCTGCGCGAGGCGCTGACGCCTTTGGTGGGCGCCATCGACCAGGAGCGGATGACGACGGCGAACAAGCTCGTCGATGTGGACCGCGTCTGGCCGCGCGAGGCGGCCCGGCGGCTGCTGGGCCAGCTGCGGCCCCCCCCGGGGGAGACGCGATGACATCGGCGGTTCGTCGCGCGCTGGCCTGGGGGGTGCATTTCTACACCGGGCTGGGCTGCCGCGCCGCCAGCATCGCGGTGAACATCGTCAAGGGGACGGAGGCGTCGTCTGGGGCCGGCGCGTTCGTGTGGATGATCGTCGCCACGCTGATCGACGCGACCGACGGCACCCTCGCCCGTGCCATCCACATCAAGAAGGTGCTGCCGGGCTTCGACGGCCGGCGACTCGACGACCTGATCGACTTCCTCACCTACGTTGCGCTACCGCTGCTACTGGTGTGGCGCGCCGAACTGCTGCCGGCGGGGACTGAGGCAGTCCTACTCCTGCCGCTGTTCGCCGCCGCTTACGGCTTCTGTCAGGTCGAGGCGAAGACGCACGACGGCTACTTCCTCGGCTTCCCGTCGTACTGGAACATCGTGGCGTTTTACCTTTACACGTTGCAGCCTCCCGGCTGGCTAAGCGTGGGCATGATCGCCACGCTGTCGGTGCTGACGTTCGTGCCGCTGCGCTACCTGTACCCGACGATGAAGGGTCGGTTGAACCTGTGGTCGAACGTGCTGTCGGCGCCGTGGGCCGGGCTGATTGCGCTGTCGCTGTGGACGCTGACCAGCAACGAGGTGGTCTCCCGGAATGCGGCGTTCGCCTCGCTGTACTTCCCGCTCTTCTACTTCGGGGCGTCGTGGGCGACCAGCGTGCAGTATCTGCTGCGGGCAAGGGGGCAGCAGCCGGACGATGCCGAGGGCGGTATGATAGCCACGCCCCTACCCCCCCGCGAGACTACCACGCCATGAGCCGCGCCGCCACCGAGTACCGCTACGAAAAACTCACCTGGCCGGAGATCAACGACGCCGTCGAGCTGGGCAAGGTTTGCGTCGTGCCGTGCGGCTCCGTCGAGCAGCACGGGCCGCACCTGCCGCTCGACGTGGACATCGTCTGCCCGCAGGGCATCGCCTTCGGCGCCGGCCGCGAGGTCGCCGACAAGCTCCTCGTCCTGCCGCCGGTGTGGTACGGCTACACCGGCCACGTCATGGACTTCCCCGGCACGATCAACACGCACTACGCCACGTTCAACGACAGCGTCCTCGACATCGCCAAGTCGCTGGCCTACCACGGCTTCAAGAAGGTCATCCTGCTCAACGGCCACGGCTCGAACATGCCCAACCTCGACCTGGCGGCCCGGCGGGCCAACCTGGAGACCGACGCCGAGTGCGTCTGCCTGGCGTGGTGGCACCTGCTGACGATCGACAAGGCGTTCTTCCCGCGCTGGCGGCAGAGCAAGTTCCCCGGCGGCTGCGCCCACGCTTGTGAATTAGAAACGTCGCTGTACATGTACCTCGACGGCGGCAACGTCCGCAAGGACCTCATCAAGAACGGCGTCATCAGCTTCAACGAGGACGACAGCCCGTTCTCGTGGGTGGACCTGTTCGCCGCCGGGCCGGCCACGGTGATCTCGTGGACGAGCAGCTACTCCGACACCGGCGTGCTCGGCGAGGCGGAGCTGGCCACCGAGGAGAAGGGCCGGCAGGTCTACGAGGAGGCGGTCAAGCAGCTAGTGCGCTACGTGAGCTGGTGGCACGGCCGGCCCAAGGACGTGCGCAAGGATCGCCACCGCAAGCCGCCGACGATGCCGATCCCGTGGGGCCAGCGGCCGGTCGGCGGGAAGTGACGCCGCGCCATCCTACTAGCTACCACCTATGGGGATAATAGGCCCGCCTGATCCAGAAACCGCGTCAAGCGCTCATACGCCTTTTCTGGGATGACGTTCGAGGGAGCCGGCTTCGCGACCGTGTGGCCGTGGGCCACCCAGTTGCGGTACTCGCTGATCTGCTTCACCTCGCCGCGCACCTCCGCGGCCACCCCGGGAAAGACGTCCAGGACTCGGGCCGAGATGTTCCAGAACTCGATGTCCGCGATCAACTGCTCCCGGACGGCGTCGTGGTGCGGGTCACCCGGGGGCAACATGGCCTTGGGGATCTCGGTGAGGTGATCTCGCAAGGTTCGCTCAAAGATGGCCGTCAGGGCCAGCACCACAACCCGCTTCAACTCGTCAGCCCCCGAGTCGAGCAGTGAGCTGCATTCCTCGGCGGGGCGGTTCAAAAAGGCGTGTTTCTTCGGAAGGGCGCTCTTGATCCCTTTCGTTAGCACCCGGCGTGTCACCCGTATGCTATCGTTCGCGGTTGTGTACCACTGGATGACGGAGTCCAGAGGGTTAGCCATCGAGGCAGTCCTCGGCCAACTGAAGAAAGAGAGGCTTCGTCAACCGATGAGCGGTCGGCGGGAATCGGCTATCATAGGTTGTCCACCCTTTCTCCTTGCGGCTATACAGCAGCACGGCCGATCCCCCCGGCCCCTTTAGATCAACACGGCCGTCCGCGCCGACGACCCAGGCCGCCACCGGTTCGAGCGACAACTTTCCCCCGTCACGCTTGATTGATAGGCGGAACTTCATACTCCCCGCTACGGCTCCTCCCTCACCACGAGCGAATCTTCCTGGAAGACTACCGCCGGCCAGTCGCCGAGCCATTGGCGAACCTCCTCATAAAACTGGGCGAGCCTGCTCCGCCAGACCCCACCTGAAGAAGTGCCACCTTGAGGTGCTTCAACCGAGTGGCCAGGTAGTCCTGGTTTCTCAATTCCTCAGGGGTAAAGTCGCCGCTGCCCTGGCCCTGAAACCTATCGCGCAGACGAAGCCGCAGAAGGGGGCGTCCCTTGCCGTCCGCAACGAGTTCCCACTCCGCTTCCGCCGTGGCGACGTCGATCATCTGTTCCAACAACGGATCGACGTTCGCGACCGGCGCGGAGTAGTCCGCGTGTTGTTGTAAGTTCGCCGCCTGACGAATCTTCACGGTCGGCCCTCCCGCCGGCAGGCCGGGCCGAGCCGGCGTTGCTCGGGTTTTTGCGTTCGTATACTGAAAATGGTACAGGCATCATCCATCCCAAGTAAGGGGAGACCGCCATCATGCGAAGGAGCTTGCCCGCCGTCGCCCTGGCCGCGGCCGTCTTCGGGCCGCCGGCCGCGACGCGCGCCGAGGAGGCCATGAAATACCCTCCGACGAAGAAGGTCGATCAGGTCGATGACTTCCACGGCACCAAGGTGCCCGACCCCTACCGCTGGCTCGAGGACGACGTCCGCAAGTCGAAGGACGTCGCCGACTGGGTCGCCGCCCAGAACAAGGTGACGTTCGGCTTCCTCGGCCGCATCCCGCAGCGCAAGGCCCTCCAGAAGCGCATCACCGAGCAGTGGAACTACGAGCGCTACTCGCCGCCGTTCAAGCAGGGCGGCCGCTACTTCTTCACCCGCAACGACGGCCTACAGAACCAGTCGGTGCTCTACACCACCGGCGAGTCGCTCGACGGCGAGCCGCGCGTGCTGCTCGACCCGAACAAGCTCTCCAAGGACGGGACCGTCGCGTTGGCGGGGTTGTCGGTCAGCCCCGACGGCAAGCTGCTCGCCTACAGCGTCGCCGAGTCCGGGTCCGACTGGAACACCTGGCACGTCCTGGACGTCGAGACCGGCAAGGTGCGCGACGACCTCGTCCGGTGGGTCAAGTTCTCCGGCGCGTCGTGGACCAAGGACGGCAAGGGCTTCTTCTACTCGCGCTTCGACGAGCCCAAGGGCGGCGCGTTCACCTCGCTCAACTTCAACCAGAAGGTCTACTACCACCGCGTCGGCACGCCTCAGGCCGACGACGTCCTGGTCTACAAGCGGCCCGACCACCCGAAATGGGGCTTCAGCGCCGGCGTCACCGACGACGGCCGCTACCTCGTCATCAGCGTCCGCGAGGGCACCGACCGCCGCAACCGCGTCGTCTACAAGGACCTCGAAGAGCCCTACGGCCTGCCCGTCGAGTTGATCGAGGACATGGACAACGAGTACTCGCTCATCGACAACGACGGGCCGGTCTTCTACTTCAAGACCGACCTGAAGGCGCCGCTGGGCCGGGTCATCGCCATCGACGTCCGCAAGCCGGACCGCGCCAACTGGAAGGAGGTCATCCCCGAGGCGAAGGAGAGCCTGCAAGGGGCCAACCTCGTCGGCAACCTGTTCGTCTGCAACTACCTCAAGGACGCCCGTACGGTCGTGAAGATGTTCTCGCCCGAAGGCGAGTTCGTCCGCGAGGTCCAGCTGCCCGGCATCGGCACCGCCAGCGGGTTCGGCGGCCGCCGCATCGACAACGAGACGTTCTACACCTTCCAGAGCTTCGCCACCCCGCCGAGCATCTACCGCTACGACATGGCCACCGGCAAGGCCAAGCTCTTCCGCGGCTCGAAGGTGAAGTTCAACCCCGACGACTACGTCGTCGAGCAGGTCTTCTTCAAGAGCAAGGACGGCACCCGGGTCCCGATGTTCATCACCCGCAAGAAGGACGTGAAGCTCGACGGCACCGCCCCGACGATCCTCTACGGCTACGGCGGGTTCAACATCTCGCTGCCGCCGAGCTTCTCCGTCGGCCGGGTCGCCTGGCTGGAGATGGGCGGCATCTACGCCCAGGCCAACCTGCGCGGCGGCGGCGAGTACGGCAAGACCTGGCACAAGGCCGGCACGAAACTCACCAAGCAGAACGTCTTCGACGACTTCATCGCCGCGGCCGAGTACCTGATCGAGCACAAGTACACCTCGTCGAAGAAGCTGGCGATCAAGGGCGGCAGTAACGGCGGCCTGCTCGTCGGCGCCTGCATGGCGCAGCGGCCGGACCTGTTCGGCGCCTGCCTGCCCGCGGTCGGCGTGATGGACATGCTCCGCTTCCACAAGTTCACCGCCGGCCGCTACTGGACCGACGACTACGGCAGCGCCGACCACCCCGACGAGTTCAAGGCACTCTTCGCCTACTCGCCGTACCACAACCTGAAGAAGGGCACGAGCTACCCGCCGACGCTGGTGACGACGGCCGACACCGACGACCGCGTGGTGCCCGGTCACAGCTTCAAGTTCGCGGCGCGGCTACAGGAGTGCCACGAGGGGCCCAACCCGGTGTTGATCCGCATCGAGACCAAGGCCGGGCACGGGGCCGGCAAGCCGACGGCGAAGCTCATCGAGGAGCTGGCCGACGAGTACGCCTTCCTGATCAAGACGCTGGGCATCCGGTGGGAAGGGCCGTGATTCTTATTCTTTCTCCCCTCTCCCCATGAAGTTCGGGGGAGAGGGGGGCCGGAGGGCGAGGACACGGCATGAGCCAGCCGACGTGGGCGCTGGGGCCAGACGAGATCCAACTCTGGAGCGTCTCGCTGACGCGCTCCGAGGCGGAGCTGGCGCGCCTGCGGGAACTGCTCTCCGAGGAGGAGTACGCCCGCGCCTGCTGCTACAAGCCCCGCCACGTCCGCGACCAGTACGTCACGGCCCGGGGGGTCCTCCGGCTGATCCTCGGCAGCTACCTCGGCCTCGACCCGGCCCGCGTCCGCTTCGAGACGTCCAACACCGGAAAGCCCAGGCTGCCCGGGGGCGGCCTGTACTTCAACGTCACGCACTCCCACCAGATGGGCCTGATCGCCGTCACCCGCCACGGCGAGGTCGGCGTGGACATCGAGCACGTCCGGCCGATCTCGACCTTCCTCGACATGGCCGAGCGCTACTTCACCCCCGGCGAGGTGGCGGCGCTGCGGCGGCTTCCGCCGGGCGCCCGCGAGCAGGCGTTCTTCCACACCTGGACCCGCAAGGAGGCGTTCCTCAAGGCGACCGGGCTGGGCCTGTCGCACGGGCTGGAGCGGTTCGAGGTGTCGGTGCCGCCCGACGACCCCGCGCGCATCCTGCACATCGACGGCGACCACACCCAGGGCCAGCGCTGGTCGATGACCTGCCTCGAACCGGCGCCCGGCTACGTCGGGGCGGTGGCGGTCGAAGAGCACGGCCTGCGCCTGGTACCGCGCCGCTACGACGAGTAGTTCACCGGGGCCGGCGGCCGGCCGTTGGCGTGCGCCGTGCCCTTGACCTTGTGCCCGTTCGGCCCCTCGTGGAACTTCGCGCGCAGCGTGTCCCAGTCGATGGTGAGCGAGCCGCCCGTCGCCTCGTGCTGCTTCTCCCAGTCCATCAGCAGTTCCAGGCAGGCGTGATCGATGTAGGTCAGGCCCTCGAACTGGACGTGCAACTCGGAGCCCGGGGGCACCATCTCCAGGGCGGCGGCCAATCGCGGCAGGCGCAGGAACGTCGCCGCCCCGGTCAGGGTTAGGGCGGTCCGGTTGCCACTTGGGGCCGGCTCCAGCCGCACCTCCAGGTGGGAGAACCGCCACAGGAGCTTGGCCACGGACATCGCCACGCCGAGCAGGACGCCTTCGAGCAGGTTGGTGGCGACGACGGCGGCCATCGTGCACAGGTAGATCGCCACCTCGCCCCAGCCGAAGCGCCACAGCTCCCGGATCACCCTCAGGTTGACCAGCCGGTAGCCGGTGTAGACGAGGACCGCGGCCAGGGCGGCGACGGGCACCTGGCTCAACAGCGCCGTGGCGAACAGCACCGTCACCAGCAGCCAGACTCCGTGCAGCATCGCCGACAGGCGCGTCCTGGCCCCGGCCTCGACGTTGGTGGCGCTGCGGACGATGACGCCGGTCATCGGCAGCGCCCCCAGCAGACCGCAGAGCACGTTGCCGACCCCCTGGGCGGCCAGCTCCTTGTCGTACTTCGTGCGCGGCCCGGTATGCATGCCGTCCACGGCCGTGGCGCACAACAGCGTCTCGGCGCTGGCGATGAACGCCACGGTGAAGGTGGCGACCAGCACCGGCCCCTCGACGACCCGGGACAGGTTCGCCCACGTCGGCCAGCGCACCTCGGCGAGCACCGTCTCAGGCATCGGCACCCGGGAGATCGGCCAGGCCAGGGCGGCGGTCAGCGCCGTGGCCGCGACGATGGCCACCAGCGGGGCCGGCAGCAGCTGCGCCCTCTTCGGCAGGAGCAGCCTCCAGCCCACGAGGATGCCGATGGTCAGCATCCCGATCAGCGCCGCCTCGTCGTGCGTCGTCTCCGGGTGGGCGGTGACGCCCTTGAGCACCGCGTCGGGGATCGACAGCACGGTGTCGATACCCCACCCCCGCGG
>JAXMAW010000076.1:0-28462 GCA_046350195.1 Gemmataceae bacterium | reverse complement strand
ATTGAAATCAGAAAGGCGTCCGAAGACCGCTGCTCTATCCATATTGAGCTACGGGCGCGGAGGGACCGATGGGGCGACGATACCAGCCCGAAAACGGGGCCGCAACCGCCCGTCGGGGAGAATCCGGGCCCGGTCGCGGGAAAGGGCTACCCGCCGCCGCGTCGGCCGTCCATAATACCCCAACGCGGCCCGGCCCCGCGCCCGAGGTCACGGGGGCGGCCGGGCCCGCGTGACGTCCCGAGGAGCACGCACCATGTCGGAGTCCCAGCAGAAGCCCGCCGCACCGGCCGAGCCGCAGCAGCAGGCCGAGATCGTCCTCAACGAGAAGGACGCGCACGTCGCCTACTCGAACTTCGCCCGCGTCACCTCCACCGCCGAGGAGGTCATCATCGACTTCTGCCTCAACCCCAACCCGTTCCACACCGGCCGGCAGGAGATCAACGTCTCGCAGCGGCTGATCATGAACTTCTACACCGCCAAGCGCCTCTTCCAGGCCATGGGCATGACCCTCCAGCGCCACGAGCAGACGTTCGGCGCTATCGAACTCGACATCCGCCGCCGCGCCACCGGCACCCCGCCCGGCGGCGCCCCGAAGTGATCCACACCCGAACCGGCGAGCGGGGGGCGTGAGCCCCATAGGCGTCAAGATAAGGGGGAACCCCGTCGGTAGGATGAGTTTAGCACGACTTGTCCTAGCGCCGAGGCCCCCATGCTCAGTGTAGCGACGCTGACCGCCGCCTTGCAGGCGCTGTTCACCTCCACCGCCGACGAGCTGGCCGCCGAGACCGGCTTCGCCCGCCGCAAGCGCCTGTGGACCGGCCCCGCCTTCGCCCAGGCGCTGACGTTCGGCTGGCTCGACCGCCCCGACGCCTCCCTGGAGCGCCTCGCCTGCCACGCCGGGTCGTCGCGGCAGGCGCTGGGGCAGCGGATGACCCCCGAGGGGGTGGCGTTCCTCGCCGCTGTGCTGGGCCACGCCGTCGAGTTGGCCCTGGAGGCGCGACCCGCCGCCCTGCCGCTGCTGGGCCGGTTCAACGGCGTCTACGCCGAGGACTGCACCACCGTGGCGCTGCCCGACTCTCGCGCGTCGGACTTCTTGGGGTGCGGCGGCTCGTCGGCGGCCGACGGCCTCTCCGCGGCCAAGGTCTACGTCCGCTACGAGCTGCTGACCGGGGCGGTCGCCGAGGTCGCCTTCGGGCCAGGCCGCCAGCCGGACGTGACCGCCGGGCAGGCCCACCCCGCCCTGCCGGCGGGGGCGCTGCGGCTTGTTGAAGCACAATAGAAATGTCCGGTCTTAGCTCGATAGAGATGTCCTCCCTGGAGGGCAGCCAGGGAGGGCAGCATGTCTATCGGCGCAACCGACCGGATCGAGATGAGCCAGCGCGAGCGCGACGTATTGACCGTCATGAGGGCCGTCCTGCGCGGCGACCGGACCCAGGCCGAGGCCGCCGAGCTGTTGGGCCTGTCCGCCCGCCAGGTCCGCCGCATCCAGCGCCGCCTCGAGGCGGGCGGTGACGGGGCCGTCGGCCACGGCCTGCGCGGCCGGCCGTCCAACCGCAAGGCCGACGGCGAGGTGCGTCGCCGCGCCGTGCCAGCCTACCGGGCGCGCTACCCCGACTTCGGCCCCACCCTGGCCGCCGAGAAGCTGGCCGAGGAGGGGCTGCACGTCGGCCGCGAGACGCTCAGGCGCTGGCTGATCGATGCGGGCCTGTGGTCGCGTCAGGGGAGGCGTGAGGAGCACCGCAGCCGCCGGCCACGCCGGGCCCCCTTCGGCGAGCTGGTGCAGATGGACGCCTCGATCCACGACTGGCTGGAGGGCCGCGGCGAGGAGGTGGTCCTGATCAGCATGATCGACGACGCCACCGGGGTCATCCTGGCCCGCTTCTTCCGCGCCGGCACCGTGCTGACCCACATGGAGCTGCTGGGGCTGTGGCTTCCCAAGCACGGCCGCCCGGTGGCCTTGTACACCGACCGGCACAGCACCTTCGAGCCGCAGGACAAGGGCCGCGCCTCGCCCGGAGGCGTCACCCAGTTCGGCCGCGCGCTTCAGGAGCTGGGCGTCGAGCTGATCCGGGCGCGCGGCCCGCAGGCGAAGGGGCGGGTCGAACGCAGCTTCGGCACGGCCCAGGACCGGCGGGTCAAGGAGCTGCGCCTGGCCGGGGCGCGGACGGCCGAGCAAGCCACCGAGGTGCTGGCCCGGGTGCTGCCGGCGCACAACCGCCGCTTCGCCAAGGAGGCGAAGGACGCCACCGACGCGGACCGGCCGCTGGGGCCGGGGCACGACCTGGGCGCGATCCTGTCGGTGCAGGCGACGCGGGCGGCGAGCAACGACTACGTCGCGCGCCTGGACGGCCGCCTCTACCAGCTGCTGCCGCCGGCGCTGCCGGGGCTGCGGGGGGGCAAGGTGGTGCTGGAGCGGCGTATCGACGGGAGCCCGCGCGTGCGCTTCGGGGGGCGATACCGGAAGTACGAGGCGGTCGGCGCGGCGGGCCCGGGGGGGGGGGGGGCTCTGCCCCCAGACCCCCGGGTTACCGCATCGGCGGCCGACGCCAGGGAAGGCCCAGCCCCCGGTGAGGGGGGCCGGGCTGGCGTACAGCCGGCCGGCGGGCGCTCGGGTTGCACTCCTGCAGAGCCCTATCCTCCCGACGGCGGGGCGGGTGATAGCGCCAGGCCCAAGGGCCGTCCAGCCCAGAATCACCCCTGGCGCCGGCCGTTCAAGCCGCAGAAGTGCCAACGCCCTGACACCGGACATTTCTAATGGGGCCGAAATGCGGACATTTCTATTGGGCTACGACACCCCGGTTCTCCCTTGCACTCCTGCCTTCCGTCAGCGAAAATACACCAGCCGCCTGACCGTCCCGCCTTCCGCTTTCCTGCCACGTTCTGGGGGTACTCTTCATGCCTCACACCCGCCGGCCCGTTCTCGCGGCCCTGGCCGTGTTTGCCCTCGTCGTCCCGTCCGCCTCCGCCGCGTCGCCCAGGCCCGCCGACGTCCAGGCCCTCGAAGTTAGGCCCGCCACGATTACCCTCAAGGGCCTCGACGACGCCCGACAGCTGATCCTCACCGCGAAAGTCGCCGGCCCGCCCGCCGACCTTACCCACGACGCTCAGTATCAAGTTGCCGACGAGAAGGTCGCCCGGGTCACGGCGGCCGGCCGGGTCGTCCCAGTGGGCAACGGCTCGACCACGGTCACGGCGCGGTTCGGCGACAAGAGCGTCACGGTGCCGGTCAAGGCCGAGGCCTGCGACGTGGACCTGCCGATCAACTTCGCCAACGCCGTCGTGCCGATCTTCACCAAGCTCGGCTGCAACTCCGGCGGGTGTCACGGCAAGGCCAGCGGGCAGAACGGGTTCAAGCTCTCACTGCTCGGCTTCGAGCCGGACGTGGATTACACGTCGCTGGTGAAGGAGGCGCGCGGCCGGCGGCTGTTCCCCGCCGCCCCGGAGCAGAGCCTGCTGTTGACCAAGGCGGCCGGCCAGGTGGCCCACGGCGGTGGCAAGCGCATGGAGACGACCTCGGACGAGTACCGCATGATCCGCCGTTGGGTGGCTTCGGGCATGCCATTCGGCGAGAAGGGCGACCCGGCGGTGACGCGCATCTCGGTCCACCCCGAGCACCGCGTGCTGGCCCGCGACGGCAAGCAGCAGGTCGCCGTCTACGCCCACCTCTCCGACGGCACCGCCGAGGACATCACCCGCCGGGCCACCTACGAGAGCAACGACCAGGAGATCGCCACCGTTAGCGAGGCCGGCCTGGTGCGGACGTTGGCCGCCTCCGGCGAGGCGGCCGTCATGGTTCGCTACCAGGAGTTCGTCGCCACCTTCCGCGCCACCGTGCCGCTCGGCGCCGCCACCCCCGGCTACTCCTTCCCCGGTCAGACCCTGGTCGATCAGCACACCCGGAAGAAGTGGAAGGAGCTGGGCCTCGTCCCCAGCGACCTCTGCACGGACGCCGAGTTCATCCGCCGGCTCTCCCTCGACCTGTGCGGCACGCTGCCGGCGCCGAAGCAGGTCGCCGGGTTCGTTGCCGACCAGGACCCGAAGAAGCGCGACAAGCTGGTCGATCGGCTGCTGGAGTCGCCGGAGTACAGCTACTTCTTCGCCAACAAATGGGCCGACATCCTGCGGGTGAAGCGGCGCGGCCAGCAGGAGCGGGCCAAGGGGACGTTCGCCTTCCACAACTGGATCCGGCTGTCGGTCGCCAAGGACCGGCCCTACGACGAGTTCGTCCGCGACGTTCTGGGGGCGACCGGCGACGAGCTGTCCAGCCCGCCGACGGTCTGGTACAAGGAGCTGACCAAGCCCGAGGAGTTCGTCGATGACGCCGCCCAGGTCTTTCTCGGCCTGCGGCTGGCCTGCGCCCAGTGCCACCACCACCCCTACGAGAAGTGGAGCCAGGACGACTACTGGGGCCTGGCCGCGTTCTTCGGGCGGATCGGCCGCAAGCAGATCCCGGTGCTCGGCGCCAGCAACAACGGCGGGCAGAACGGCCGGCTGGCCATCTTCACCGCCTCGCGCGGCACCGTGACGAACAAGAAGACCAACCGCCCCGCCGAGCCCAAGCCGCTCGACGCCCCGCCGGTCGAGGTCAGCTCGTTCGACGACCCGCGGCAGAAGCTGGTGGACTGGATGGTCGCCCCGAACAACCCGTTCTTTGCCAAGGCCGTCGCCAACCGCTACTGGGCGCACTTCTTCAACCGGGGCATCGTCGATCCGCTCGACGACATGCGGATCACCAACCCGCCGTCCAACCCCGAGCTGCTCGACGCCCTGGCGAAGGAGGTGATCGACAGCAAGTTCAGCCTCAAGCACCTGGTTCGGGTGATCGTCAAGAGCCGGACCTACCAGCTCAGCTCGACGCCCAACGAGTTCAACAAGCACGACAAGCAGAACTACGCCCGCTACTACCCGCGGCGGATGTCGGCCGAGGTGCTGTACGACGCGGTCAACCAGGTGGCGGAGGCGCCGGCGGGCTTCGGCGGGCTGCCGACCGACCGGCACGCCCCCAACCGGGCGATCATGCTGCCGGACGAGTCGTTCACGTCCTACTTCCTCGACGTGTTCGGCCGGCCGCAGCGGATCAGCGCCTGCGAGTGTGAGCGGGTCAGCGAGGCCAACCTGGCCCAGGCGCTACACCTCTTGAACTCCGACGAGGTGCAGGGCAAGCTGGCCCGCAACGGCGGCCGCGCCGACGTCCTGGCCCGGGACGCCAAGACGCCGGAGGCCGCCAAGGTGGACGAGCTGTTCCTGTGGGCGTTCGCCCGCCAGCCGACCGACGAGCAGCGGCGCGTGGCGCTGGACCACATCGAGAAGCACAAGGCGAACAAGCGGCAAGCCTACGAGAACATCCTTTGGGCGCTGCTGAACACCAAGGAGTTCGTCTTCAACAAGTGAGCGACCCCCGGCCTCGTAGGACAAGCAGCCTTGCTTGTCCTCTTCAGCAGGGACAAGCAAGGCTGCGTGTCCTACGACCGGAGCCACGTGAGACACCCGCCATGCAAAACCTGACCGCCCGCCGGTGGTTTCTTCAGCAGTGCGGCGTCGGCCTCGGGGCGATCGCCCTGAGCCAACTGCTCGCCGAGGACGGCCGCGCCGCCGGGTCCGACCCTCTGGCGCCGAAGCAGCCCCACCACGCCCCGAGGGCGAAGCGAGTCATCTTCCTGTTCATGGCCGGGGCTCCCAGCCAGCTGGAGCTGTTCGACTACAAGCCGCAACTGGCCAAGCTCGACGGCCAGCTGCCGCCCCCGAAGCTGATCGAGGGCTACCGGGCCGCGTTCATCAACCCCGGCTCGCGGTTCCTCGGCCCGCGCTTCAAGTTCGCCAGGCACGGCCGCTGTGGTGCGGAAATCTCCGAACTGCTGCCGCACACGGCGAAGGTCGCCGACGACCTCGCCATCGTCCGCGCCTGTGCCACCGATGCGTTCAACCACGCACCGGGCCAGCTGATGATGAACACCGGCGCGCAGCAGTTCGGCCGGCCCAGCTTCGGCGCGTGGTCGCTGTACGGCCTGGGCAGCGAGTCGCGCAACCTTCCGGGGTTCGTCGTCTTCTCGTCGGGCAGCAAGGGGCCGTCGGGCGGCAACTCGTGCTGGGGATCGGGCTTCTTGCCGACCGTCTACGAGGGCGTGCAATTCCGCGGCGGCAAGGAGCCGGTGCTGTACCTCTCCAACCCCAGGGGGATCGACGACGGCGTCCAGCGCGACACGCTGGAGTCGGTCGGCCGTCTGAACCGGCTGCGGCTCGACGCCGCCGGCGACCCGGAGATCGCCACCCGCATCGCCAGCTACGAGATGGCCTACCGGATGCAGGCGCACGCCCCGGAGGTCATGGACCTGGCGCGCGAGCCGCGGCACGTCCTCGACCTGTACGGCGTCCAGCCGGGCGAGTCGTCGTTCGCGGCGAACTGCCTGCTGGCCCGCCGGCTCGTCGAGCGTGGCGTGCGCTTCGTCCAACTCTACCACGAGGCCTGGGACCAGCACGGCAACCTGAAGAACGACCTCAAGAAGAACTGCAAGAACACCGACCAGGCCTGCGCCGCGCTGGTCAAGGACCTCAAGCAGCGCGGGCTGCTGGACGACACGCTGGTCATCTGGGGCGGCGAGTTCGGCCGCACCCCGATGGTGCAGGGCGGCGGCGACGACGGCCGCGACCACCACCCCAACGCGTTCACCATGTGGCTGGCCGGCGGCGGCGTCAAGGCCGGCCACACCCTGGGCACGACCGACGAGTTCGGCTTCAACGCCGTCGAGGACCGGGTTCACGTCCACGACCTGCACGCGACGCTCTTGCACCTGCTGGGCTTCGACCACACCCGGCTGACGTTCAAGTTCCAGGGCCGGCAGTTCCGCCTGACCGACGTCCATGGCAAGCTGGTGACAAAGCTGCTGGCCTGAGGGCGTTCCTGGCGGAATACCCCTGGCCAAACTGCGCCCACCCCGCTATATTACTCTCATCAGACTCTCATGACTCCTTGGCGACTCCTACCCACCCCAGACTCGCGGGAGGAGGATGGTCGTGCTGTGTCGTGACTCGCAACCACGACCTGGGTTTACCCTGATCGAGGTGCTGGTGGTCATCGCGATCTTCGCGGTGCTGGTTGGCCTTTTGCCCCGCGGTGCAGAAGGTCAGGCGGACGGCCCGCGCTTGCAGTGCGCCAACCACCTCAAGCAGATCGGCCTGGCGATGCACTCCCACCACGACCAGGTGGGGATGTTCCCGCACGGGGGGTACAACAAGTTGCCTTTACCCACGGCGACCCGGACAACCGCGCCCGAGTGGTCCTGGGCGTATCACATCCTGCCGTACCTCGAACAGGAAGCCTTGTACAGGTCCGCGACCGACGTCGTCGATGCCACCCCGATCAAGGCCTACTACTGCCCCCTCCGCCGATCTCCGGTGGCGCTCTACGGCAAGGCCAAGATGGACTACGCCGGCAACGCCGGCACCAACCTCGGCCGGGCCGGCGACGACGGCGTCATCGTCAGGGGGCCGAAGCACCGCATCAGGCTGACCGACATCACCGACGGCGCCAGCAGTACGGTGCTGGTCTCGGAGAAACAGCTCAACCCCGACTACTTCGGCGTCACGCCCGACGACAACAAGTGGTACAACCGGCCGGGCTGGAACGGCGACTACGAGGCCTACCGCCGCGGCGACACCCCCCCGGCTCAGGACGACCCCTGCGTCATCCCCCTCGGTAGCGAGGCGTTTGGCTCGGCGCACCCGCTCGGGTTCAACGCCTGCTTCGCCGACGGCTCGGTGCGGCACGTCCGCTACGCGGTCGATCTGCGAATCTGGACGTTGGCCTGCGTCCGCAACGACAACCTCGTGTTCAGCATCAACGAGCTGTGAGCCTCACTCCCCTCGCGTCGGCCGGTGGCCTTCCACCTTGAGCGGGATCCGGTACAGGCTCTTGTCGATGGTGACGTAAAGCGTCCTCGCCTGGCCCCCCCGGCCAAAGCAGACGTTGCTGGGGATGCCGACCGGCTCTTTCGCCCCTTTCTGCGACGGCCCGGTGGGGAGGAAGGCGACCTCCTTGCCGTCGGGGTCGATCACCTTGACGCCGGGCCGGCTCAAGCTGCGCTGGGTCAGGTAGATGTGGCCGTGGGCATCGACGCACATGCCGTCGCAGCCCGCCTCGGTGCCGAAATCGACCAGGGTGCGCCGCCTGCCGGCGACGAGGCCGTCGCTGCCGAGCGGGAAGGCGTAGACCTTCATCGACCCGGGCTTCGGGGCGGGCTTGTCCGGGTCGATGCGGTCGGTGCCGTTGTTGTGGTCGGCGACGTAGAGTGTCCTACCGTCGGGGCTCAGCGCGATGCCGTTGGGCTTCTCGACCTCGTGCGTGACCTCGACCACCTTGCCGTCGGTGTCGATGCGGTAGACGGCCCGGTGCTCCAGCTCGCGCGGCTCGTCGCCGAGGTAGCGCGGGTCGGAGAAGTAGATCCGGCCGTGGCGGTCGATCGCCAGGTCGTTGGGGGCGTTGAACCGCTTGCCCATGTAGCGGTCGGCGAGGACGGTGCGCCTCTTCGTCTTCAGGTCGTAGCGGACGACGGCGCGGCCGCCCTCGTCGGAGCCCTCGCAGGCGACGAGGTGGCCGTCGAGGTCGATCTTTAGCCCGTTCGACTTCTTGCTGTCCTCGACGAAGACGGTGGTCACTTTCGTCTTCGGGTCGAAGCGCATGATGAGGCCCTTGTCCTTGCCCAGGGGGATGTCGGAGAAGTAGATCGAGCCGTCCGGCGCGCAGGCGGGGCCTTCGGTCAAGCCGCCGTTGATCTTCGCCGAGCGGGTGAACAGCAGCTCGAGCTTGGCCCCCTTGGGCACGATGACGTCGCCTGTCGGGGGCGGGACGTCGGCGGCGAGCAGCAGGCAAGCAAGGACGGAGAACACGGGGCACCTCCGGGGATCGGGTGGATGATCGCAAGGGTATTCCGCCGGGGCGGCAAGGGCGAGCGGAAAACCGAAACTGGTATGATGAGCCACATGCTCAACCACGTCATCGCCTTTTCGCTGAAGAACCGCTGGCTTGTCCTGCTCGCCGCGCTGGCCTTGGTCGTCGCCGGCACCTACCAGCTGGCGTCCACCCCGGTGGACGTCTTCCCCGACCTCAACCGCCCGACGGTGACCGTCCTCACCGAGGCGGCCGGCCTGGCGCCGGAGGAGGTCGAGGCCCTCGTCACCCGGCCGATCGAGTCGCTGCTCAACGGGGCCACCGGCGTCCTGCGCGTCCGCTCGGCCTCCGGCGTCGGGCTGTCGATCGTCTGGGTCGAGTTCGACTGGGGCACCGACGTGTACACCGACCGCCAGGTCGTCGCCGAGAAGCCCCAGCTGGCCCGCGAGCGCCTGCCGCGTGACGTGAACCCCATCCTGGCGCCGATCTCGTCGATCATGGGCGAGATCGTCATCCTGGCCCTGCGAGGCGGCGAGCCGATGGAGATGCGCACCCTCGCCGAGTTCACCGTCCGCAACCGCTTGCTCGCCGTCGAGGGCGTCTCGCAGGTCACCGTCATGGGCGGGGTGCTGAAGCAGTACCAGATCGTCACCTCGCCGGAGCGCCTGGCCGCCCAGAACGTTACCTTGCAGCAGCTGACCGACGCCGCCGAGAAGGCCAACGCCCTGGCCGGCGGCGGCATCGCCGAGCGCAACGTCAAGGAGGCGCTCATCCGAATCAGCGGCCAGAGCTTGACGCTCAAGGAGATCGAGGAGACGCCGGTCGTGTGGCGCGAGCGCCGGGCGGTCAAGATCAAGGAGGTCGCCGACGTGCGCTTCGCCGGCCCGGTGCGCCGCGGCGACGGCGGCGTCCGCTTCCGCGGCGGGCCCTCGGAAGCGGTGATCCTCACGGTGCAGAAGCAGCCCGGGGCGAACACGCTGCGGCTCGACCCGAAGCTCGACGAGGCGCTCGACCAGCTGCAAGCCGAGCTGCCGCAGGGCGTCACGATCGAGCGGCAGCTGTTCCGCCAGGCCGACTTCATCCGCACCGCGGTGGACAACGTCGTCGAGGCAATCCGCGACGGCACCGCCTGGGTGTTCGTGGTGCTGTTTCTGTTTTTGTGGAACTTCCGCACCAGCTTCATCACCCTGACCGCCATCCCGCTGTCGCTGTTGACCACGCTCCTGGTCTTCCGCGGACTCGGCGTCAGCATCAACACCATGACGCTCGGCGGCATCGCCGTCGCCGTCGGCGAGTTGGTCGATGACGCCATCGTGGACGTCGAGAACATCTTCCGCCGGCTGAAGGAGAACCGAACCAGGCCCGTCCCCGAGCCGGCGTTGAAGGTCATCTTCGCCGCGTCGGCCGAGGTGCGCAACAGCATCGTCTACGCCACGCTGATCGTCTGCCTGGTCGTGATGCCGCTGTTCGCCATGGCCGGCCTGGAAGGCCGCATGTTCGCCCCGCTGGGGTTGGCCTACCTGGTCTCGCTGCTGGCGTCACTGCTCGTCTCGCTCACCGTGACGCCGGCCCTGTCGTCGTTGCTTCTGCCGCACGCGCGGGTCATCGAGCACAAGGGCGACCCGCTCCTTTTACGGTCGCTGAAGTGGCTGGACGAAAAGCTGATCCGCTGGTCGCTGCGGCACCCGTGGGCGATCGTCGCCGCGGTGGCCGTCCTGGCGGTTGGGTCGAAGGCGGTCGTGTTCTGGATGGGCTCGGAGTTCCTGCCGCCGTTCAACGAGGGCACCGTGACGGTTAGCGTGCAGCTCGAACCCGGCACCAGCCTGCGCGAAAGCGTCCGGGTGGCGCAGCGGGCGGAAGAGTTGATGCTGGCCGTGCCGGAGGTGGCGTCGATCTGCCGACGGACGGGCCGGGCCGAGATGGACGAGCACGCCGAGGGAGTGAACAGTTCCGAGATCGACGTCCGGCTGACGCCTCACGAGCGGCCGAAGCCCGGCTGGACCGACGCGGTGCTGCGGGCCGTCCCCGGCCTGCACACGCTCGGGGTGGACCGCGTCGGCCGGCCGCACGACCAGGTGTTGGCCGACCTGCGCGACAAGATCACGGCCCTGCCGAACGTGAAGGTGAACGTCGGCCAGCCGATCAGCCACCGGCTGGACCACATGATGTCCGGCGTGCGGGCGCAGGTCGCGGTCAAGGTGTTCGGCCCCGACCTGCGCGAGCTGCGCGAGAGCGCCCACGACCTGGAAACGCGGATGAGCAAGGTCCCCGGCGTCGTCGATTTGCAGATCGAGCCGCAGGTGGAGATCCCCCAGCTGCGCGTCAAGGTCAAGCGCGAGGAGGCGGCGCGCTATGGCCTTGCCCCCGGCGACGTGGCCCGGCTGCTGGAGACGGCCTACCGCGGCCGTGTCGTGTCGGTCGTCCTCGACGAGGATCGCTTCTTCCAGCTGGTCGTCTGGTACGACGAGGCGTCGCGCAGCAACCCCTCGGCGATCCACCAGACGACCCTCGACACGCCGTCGGGCCGAAAGGTGGCGCTGGGCCAGGTCGCCGAGGTACTGGAGACGTCCGGGCCGAACACGCTCAACCACGAGCACGTCCAGCGGCGCATCGTCGTGTCGTGCAACGTCCAGGGCCGTGACCTGGGGAGCGTCGTCGCCGACATCGAGAAGCAAGCCCGCCCGGTGGAGGAGCGGCTGGCGAAGCTCGGTGGCAGCTATCGGGTCGAGATCGGCGGCCAGTTCGAGGCGCAGCAGCAGGCCGGCTGGCGGCTGCTGGTGCTGGGGTCGCTGTCGGTCGTCGGCGTCTTCGGCCTGTTGTGGAAGTGCCTGGAGTCGTGGCGGGCGGCGCTGATGGTCCTGCTGATCAACCTGCCGCTGGCGGCGGTCGGCTCGGTGGCGGCGCTTCTGATCATGAACCGTCCGGACTGGCCGGCGTTGCAGGCGGCCCCGGTGTGGCAGTGGCCGAGGATGTGGGCGTCGGCGACGACTTTGTCGCTGGCCCACTGGGTCGGGTTCATCACCTTGATTGGGATTGTCAGCCGCAACGGCATCATGATGATCTCGCACTACACTCACCTGATGAAGCACGAGGGCGAGGGGTTCACGGAGGAGATGATCGTCCGCGGCAGTCTGGAGCGGTTGGCCCCGGTGCTGATGACCGCCCTGACGGCGATCATCGGCCTGATCCCGCTGGCCCTGGGCGCCGGCCAGCCGGGCAAGGAGATCCTCCACCCGCTGGCGATCGTCGTCATCGGCGGGCTGCTCGACTCGGCGCTGATGGACCAGATCGTCACGCCGGCGGTGTTCTGGAAGTTCGGCCGGAAGGTGGTTCGGCCGCCGTCGGCGAGCGGCAACGTCCTCGACGCGCCGTGGGACGACGCCTGGCTTACGAACCCACGTCCCTGACCTGGGAATGCGAGCGCGAACCCGCAAGCGGCGGCGACCCGCACGAGATCCTCGTCAGCTCCTGGCTGGCCCTGACCCTTGGCCCGTTCCCTCACCCTCCCGCAACCGCGTCAGATGGAAAGTCCTCCGATCACTCTTGACTCCGTAGTATAGTACGGGGTCGATAATGAGAGCGGAAAGGAGGCGGGCCGTGGGGTCGCTGAAGATCGGTGAGGTGGCGAAGCGGGCCGGCGTCGGCGTCGAGACGGTGCGGTTCTACGAGCGCGAGGGGCTGCTCGACGAACCGGCCCGCCGCGCCTCGGGCTACCGGGAATACTCCCCCGACGCGGTGGCGCGACTGCGCTTCATCCGCCGGTCGAAGGACCTCGGCTTCAGCCTGCGCGAGATCAAGGACCTCATCGCCCTGACCGGCGACGCCGGGGCGACCCGGGCCGAACTGCGGAGGCGCGCATCCGCCAAGATCGCCGACATCGAGGAGCGGGTGCGCGACCTGCTCCGCATCCAGAAGGCGCTGCGAAGCCTCACCGAGACGTGCAACGGCCACGGCCCGCTACGGGGCTGCCCGATCTTCGAGGCGCTCGACGCCCCACCGGAAGCCACTGACGCGAACGGGAGATGACGATGAACCACCATTCGCACGAACACGACTGCTGCCACGGCGAAAAGACGGCATCGACGCACACCGACCCGGTGTGCGGCATGACGGTCGATCCGGCGAAGGCCGCGGCGACGCGCGTCCATGAAGGGAAGACCTACTACTTCTGCAACCCCGGCTGCGCGAGTAAGTTCGAGGCCGACCCGAAGCGCTACCTCGCGCCGCGGGAGCCGGTCGAGGCGCCGGCGGGGACGATGTGGACCTGCCCGATGCACCCCGAGGTGCGGCAGGGCCACCCCGGCAGCTGCCCCAAGTGCGGCATGGCCCTGGAGCCGGAGACGGTCGGCGCCGACGACGCCCCCAGCCCCGAGCTGGCCGACATGACCCGGCGGTTCTGGGTCGGCCTGGTGCTCGGCCTGCCGGTGTTCCTGATCGCCATGGCCGACATGCTGCCGGGCCGGCCGCTGGGCGCGATCGACATGCGACTGCTGAACTGGGTGCAGCTCGCCCTGGCGACGCCGGTCGTGTTGTGGTGCGGCTGGCCGTTCTTCGAGCGGGCCTGGACGTCGGTGGTGAACCGCAGCCCGAACATGTTCACGCTCATCGCCCTGGGCGTCGGGGCGGCGTACCTGTACAGCGTCGCCGCGACGGTGGTGCCCCAGTGGTTCCCGGAAGGATTCCGCGCCGCGCACCACGCCGTCGAACCGTACTTCGACACCGCCGTGGTCGTCACGGTGCTGGTGCTGCTGGGCCAAGTCTTGGAGCTGCGGGCGCGCGGCCAGACCAGCGGCGCCATCCGCAAGCTGCTCGGGCTGGCCCCGAAGACGGCCCGCGTCGTCCGGCCCGACGGCCGCGAGGAGGACATCCCGCTGACGGATGTTCGCGTCGGCGACGTGCTGCGCGTTCGGCCCGGCGAGAATGTGCCGATCGACGGCGTCGTCACCGGGGGGAAAAGCTCCGTGGACGAGTCGATGCTCACCGGCGAGCCTATCCCCGTCGAGAAGGAGCCGGGCGGGAAGGTCATCGGCGGCACGATCAACGGCACCGGGTCGTTCCTGTTGCGAGCCGAGCGCGTCGGCCAGGACACGATGCTAGCCCAGATCGTCCGCATGGTCGGCGAGGCCCAGCGCAGCCGGGCGCCGGTGGAGCGGCTGGTGAATCAGGTGTCGCGCTGGTTCGTCCCCGCCGTGCTGCTGGTCAGCGCCGCGACGTTCGTCATCTGGGGCTTGTTCGGCCCCGAGCCGCGCTGGGCGCTGGCGCTGGTCAACGCGGTGGCGGTGCTCATCATCGCCTGCCCCTGCGCCCTCGGCCTGGCGACGCCGATGGCGGTGATGGTCGGCGTCGGCCGCGGCGCCGAGGCGGGCGTGCTGATCAAGGACGCTGAGGCGCTGGAAGTGCTCGGCAAGGCCGACACGCTGGTGGTCGATAAGACCGGCACGCTGACCGAGGGCAAGCCGAAGCTGGTTACGGTGGAGACCGGCGCCTGGCTTCGCCGAGTCGGAAGTTCTGATTCGTCCGCCGCGGGCCTCGATGGGGAAGCGAGCACCCACTGGCCCGGGCGGTCCTCGAAGGCGCGGCCCAGCGAGCCGTGTCGGTGGCCCCGACGCCAAGGAGTTTCGTTCGCTCACCGGCAAGGGGGTCAGAGCGAGGTCGAGGGCCACCGCGTCGTCCTCGGCACGCCAGCACTGCTGCAAGAGCAAGGCATCGACACCGGGCCGCTGGCGGACGCCCGGGTCGGAACAGCTACGATCGGAAGGGCAAACGGTCGTGCTCCTCGGCGTCGATGGAAGCTGGCCGGCCTGCTCGGCATCGCCGACCCGGTGCGCGAGTCCACACCCGAGGCGATCCGCATCCTGCATCGAGGACGGCCTGCGCATCGTCATGCTGACTGGCGACAGCAAGACCACCGCCGCGGCCGTGGCGAAGAAGCTGGGCCTCGACGAGGTCATCGCCGAGGTGCTGCCCGACCAGAAGGCCGACGCGGTCCGCCGGCTCCAGAGGACAAGGCCAGACCGTCGCGATGGCCGGCGACGGCGTCAACGACGCGCCGGCGATGGCCCAGCGCAGGTCGGCATTGCCATGGGCACCGGCACCGACGTGGCGATGCACACCGCCGGCGTGACGCTGGTCCGCGGCGACCTGCGCGGCATCGCCCAGCGCGGCGGCTGAGCCGGCTGACGATGGCCGGCATCCGCCAGAACCTGCTCTTGGCGTTCGCCTACAACGCCCTGACGATCCCGGTGGCGGCGGGGTTGCTCTACCCCGTCTTCGGCTGGCTCGTCTCGCCGATCTGGGCCAGCGTGGCGATGAGCCTCAGCCCGGTGTCGGTGATCGCCAACGCCCTGCGGCTGCGGCGGCAGCCGCTGTGACGTCACTCGCAGCGCTCCAGCCCCAGCAGGGTCAGGTCGTCGGACTGGCTGCCGTCGGCGAACAACTCGCGGGCCAGGCGGGCGACCAGGTCCTGCACCGGTAGCGCCCGGTGCCGGGCGGCGCAGGCGACGAGGCTCTCGACGCCCTCGGCGTGGCCCTCGAACCGGGCGTGGTCCACCCCGTCGGTGTAGAACAGGAGCTTGTCGCCTGGCGCCAGGCGGTGCGTCGAGGGCGGGAACTTCGCGTCGGTGATGCCCAGGAGCAGGCCGTCCTGCTTCCACAGTACCGGCTCGCCGTCGCGGGGGATGAACAGCGGGTAGGGGTGGCCGGCCCGGGCGAACTGGAGCGTGCCGTCGTGGTGGTTGAACAGGGCGTAGGCCATGGTGATGAACGGGTGCTCGGACAGCTCCTGCTCGATTAGGTCGCGGTTGAGCCGGTACAGCACCTCGTCGGGCGGCACCAGCCGGTACTGGCTGCCGAACACCTCCTTGGCCTTGACGCCTTTCTTGACGAAGATCGTCAGCAAGCTGGCCGGCACGCCGTGACCCATGGCATCGGCGACGTAGAAGCCGACGTGCCGCTCGTCGAGGCGGAAGATGTCGTAGAAGTCGCCGCCGACCCGGCCGCACAGCACGTAGTGGACGGCGAAGCGGACGTGCGGCACCTGGGGCAGCGACTGCGGCAGGAAGCTGGCCTGGATGCGCTGGGCCAGCGCCAGCTCCTGGTCGATCTGCTGGTACGCCTGCTGGAGCCGCTTGTTGATCCGGTTGATCTCGGTGGTCTTCTCGAACAGCCGGTCGTGGACCTCCTTGATCCGCAACAGGGCGTTGACCTGGCCGATCAGTTCGCCGGCGACGAACGGGCGGAGCAGGCAGGTGTCGGCGCCCGCCTCAAGGCCGGCCAGCCGGGTGTTCGGCTGGCGGTCGTCGGTGACAAACAGGACGGGGACGAAGCCGTCCTCCAGCCGGGGGCGAAGCCGCCGGCAGAGGCGGAGCGCCTCGTCCGCCCGGCCGGACCCGTCGAGGACGACGAGGCGGCAGCCGGCCAGCGCCTCCGGGTCGGGCGAGCCGAGCAGGTGTCCGCCGACGTCGTGGCCGTGTGCCTCCAGCAGGCGGCGTAGCTCCATCAGCACGCCGGCCTGGGGGGCGCAAGCGAGGATACGGCCGGGGGCGGGCTGACTCATTCGGGGACTCCGCGGCGAGAGGGGACGGAGGCCCCATCATACCCTCGACGGGGTGGCGCTGCCTAGTGCTGCCTCAGGGCACTTGACCCCCGGCGCCGCTCCATCTAGCCTGACCAAATGCCCAACGCCCCGACCACGCCGTGTGGATTCATGCCAACGACTCCCCCCCCCTTGCCCGACGCCGCCGGCCGGTTCGGCGACTATGGCGGACGCTACGTCCCCGAGACGCTCATCGCCGCCCTGGAGCAGCTCGACGCCGAGTACAGCCGCGCCCGCTCCGACCCCGCCTTCCAGGCCGAGTTCGAGCACTGGCTGAAGGCCTGCGTCAACCGGCCGTCACCGCTCTACTTCGCCGAGCGGCTGACGAAGGAGGCGGGGGGGGCACGCATCTACCTCAAGCGCGAGGACCTCAACCACACCGGCGCCCACAAGATCAACAACTGCATCGGCCAGGCGCTACTCGCCCGCCGCATGGGCAAGGCACGCATCATCGCCGAGACCGGCGCCGGCCAGCACGGCGTTGCCACCGCCACGGCGTGCGCCCTGTTCGGCCTGCCGTGCCAGGTCTACATGGGCGAGGAGGACGTCCGCCGGCAGAAGCTCAACGTCTTCAAGATGCGCGCCCTCGGCACGGAGGTGATCTCGGTCAAGACCGGCAGCCGGACGCTGCGCGACGCCATCAACGAGGCGATGCGCGACTGGATGGCGACGGTGCGCGACACCCACTACATCCTCGGCAGCGTCGTCGGACCGCACCCCTTCCCCCTGATCGTCCGCGACTTCCAGTCGGTCATCGGCAAGGAGGCCCGTCAGCAGTGCCTCGACGCCGTCGGCCGGCTGCCCGACGTCGTCGTCGCCTGCGTTGGCGGCGGCAGCAACTCCGCGGGCATGTTCTATCCGTTCGTCCAGGACGCCTCCGTCGAACTGGTCGGCGTCGAGGCTGGCGGCCGCGGGGCCAGGGCCGGCGACCACGCCGCGACGCTGGGTTTCGGCCAACCCGGCGTGCTGCACGGCACGTACAGCTACGTCCTACAGGACGACGACGGCCAGACGGCGAACGTCCACTCGGTCTCTGCCGGCCTGGACTATCCCGGTGTCGGGCCGGAGCACAGCTACTGGAAGGACGCCGGCCGCGCGCGCTACACCCACGTCGGCGACGCCGAGGCGCTGAAGGCGTTCCATCTGTGCTCGCGCCTCGAAGGCATCCTACCCGCGCTGGAGACGGCCCACGCCGTCGTCGAGGCCATGCGGATCGCCGCCAGGCGGCCGAAGGACGATGTCGTGGCCGTCTGCTTCTCCGGCCGAGGGGACAAGGACTGCTACGAGGTGGCGCGGCTGGAAGGCGAGGAGCTATGAACGCCATCGATGACCTGTTCCGGAAGCTTCGCGCCGAGAAGCGTAAGGCGTTCATGCCGTTTTTTTCCGCCGGCGACCCCGACCTGGAAGCAACGCCGGTCATCGCCAAGGCGCTCGTCGAGGCCGGGGCGAACCTGATCGAGGTTGGCTTCCCCTACAGCGACCCGATCGCCGACGGCCCGGTGGTCCAGGCGTCGTACACGCGGGCGCTGGACCGCGGCCTGCACCTCGATGGCGTGTTCGCCGCCTGCCGCCGCATCGCGGACGAATGCCCCGCGACGCCCCTGGTGGCGATGACGTCGTATAGCCTGGTCCACCGGCGCGGGCCGGAGCGGTTCGTGCGGCAGGCGATCGAGTCGGGGCTATCCGGGGCCATCGTGCCCGACCTGCCGGTCGAGGAGGCCGGCCCGCTAGCCGGGGTGTGCCGGCGGCACGACTTCAAGCTCGTCCTGCTGGTGACGCCGACGACGTCACCGGCTCGGGCGAAGCGCATCGTCCGCACCTCGACGGGGTTCGTCTACTGCGTCAGCGTGACCGGCATCACCGGCGAGCGTTCGACGATCCCCGCCGAGCTGCTCGATCAGCTGCGGTCGCTTCGGGCCGAGACCGACCTGCCGCTGTGCGTCGGGTTCGGCGTCAGCAAGCCGGAGCATGTGACGCTGCTGCGCGACCACGCCGACGGCGTCATCGTCGGCAGCGCGATCGTGCGGCAGCTGGAGGCGGGCGGGTCGGCCGAGGAGATCGCCGGCCGAATAGGGGCGCTGGCCAGGCCGCTGGCCGCGCGCTCGTTGATCGGTTAGCGACGCTTGGCAGAAGCGTTCGGGGAGGGACGCTTCGCCAAGCGTCGCTAACCGGGCAGATCACTTCCTCTCCTCGACCGCCCACAGGTACTTGAACCCGCGCAGGTAGATCCGCCCCCGGACACCGCCGGCGACGCGGCGATCTCGTCCGGCAGCTTGTTCGTCGCCAGCTTCTTGAACTCCCTTGCCCGGCTGCACCACAGTCGTGGTGCCGTCGCGCGCCACCAGGTAGATCTTGTTGTCGGCCAGCACCGCCGACGCACGGTGGCGGCCCTTCGCGATCGCCCCCCGGTACACCACCGCCCCGGTCGCCGCGTCCAGGCAGGCCAGCAGGCCGCCGCCGTTGTCCTGCCCGTGAACGTAGACCAGGCCGTCGTGGATCAGCGGGGAGGGGACGTCCGGCGTCAGGTCCTTGGGGATGCGCCACGCCTCCGCCTTGCCGCCGGGCTGTACCTCGCCCGTCGCGTCCGGCCTGACCGCGACGAGTTTCTCCCGCTTGGCGGTCGGCACGACGATCAGCCCCGGCGAGCAGGCCGGCGACGCGACGAACCGCAGCGTGCGGTGGTAGCGGCCGGCGCGCGGGTTGAGGCCCATCAGCCGCCAGATCTCCTTGCCGTCCTGGAGCGAGTGCGCCGTCGTGTAGTCGTTGCCGTGGCAGACCAGGTACGCCTCCTTGCCGTTCTGCCAGAGGACCGCCGAGGCGTAGCTGTGCTCGTTCTCGTCGGTGCCGTCGGACGCCCGATCGACCTTCCACACCTCCTTGCCGGTCGCCTTGTCGAGGCAGACGACCAGGCCGGTGATGCGCCCCTCCCCGCCGCGCCGCCGCGTGCCCGAGTGGATCAGCTGGAAGTAGAGCCGGTCGCCGAGCAGGACCGGTGTCGAGTGGATGCCGAACTGAATGTTGAACTTGCCGTGCGCTGCTGGACGTTGAACCGCCAGGCCTCCTTGCCGTCGAGGTCGAACGCGGCCAGGGTGCCGTCGCCGCCGAAGCAGTAGACGTGCTTGCCGTCGGTCGAGGGCGTCGCGGATGCGCCGTTGCCCTCGTTGCCGAACGTCTTCGGGACGGCCGCGGAGCCGAGGTCCTTCTTCCACACCTCCTTGCCGGCGGTGCTGACGCACATCGCGACGACGCGCGCCGTCCTGGCTGGTGAGGAAGATGCGGTCGCCCCAGACGACCGGCGTCGATCCGCCCTGGCCGGGCATCTCCAGCTTCCAGGCGACGTTCTTCGTCTCGCCCCACTCCGCCGGCAGGTTCTTCTCCGTGGAGATGCCGTCGTTGTTCGGGCCGCGCCACTGGGGCCAGTTGGCGGCGTTGGCGAGGGGGGCAACGGCGAGGAGTACGGTCAGGCAGAGGCGGTTCACGGCGGGTGGTTCTCCGAGGTGCGGTTCCGGCGGGGGTAACTCTTCCCCCTATTTGTACCAACCACGCAGGGGAAAACAGTAACGGCCCGCGGCGGGAACCGCGGGCCGTTTCACGTGCTCTCCGGGGGGTCGGTCTTCAAGGGTTGCCGCCGACACAGCGCCGCCGGCCATAGGTGGGGCGCCGCCAGGAACACCCGCGCCCGGGGCCGCCGCGCCGGGGGCCGCCGCCGGGGGCCGGGGCCCCGCCTGCCGCGGGGGCGGACAGGTTCGGCATCTGCGGCACCGTCGGCTTACCCTGGTAGCCGGTCCAGTCCAGGTAGAAGAACACGACCCCGACGATCTGCGCCAGCAGCGAAATCGCCAGCAGCCCGGTGTAGGCGTCGTTACGAGGGGCCCCCTGAGAGCCCCGAGCGGCGTTGGAGTCTCGAGAACGTGCGGCCATGACTCACCACCCTCCCTTTCCGAGGTCTCTGATGTCCGAAATCAATAGCCGCCCAGGATCCGGCTGGCGACCTTGTCGCCGGCCTGGATCGACATGGTCGTCTTGCCCTCGATGGTGCCGACCGCCGACTTCGCGTTCACGTCGATGAGCCGGATGCGGCCGATGTACCGCGGGTTCTGGCCCAGCCGGAAGACCTCCATCGTCTGCTTCGGCGACAGCCCGTTGTCCGCGCCGACGGAAATGGACACCAGCCGGCCATCGACCTTGTTCACCTGCCCCTCGATGTTCTCCGGAGGGGGGTTGGCGCCGCGGCCGCCCGGGGCCGCCGCCCCCGTGTTCGCCTTCATCTGGGCCAGATTCCGTGCCAGGTCCTGAAGTTGCGTCTCCATCTGCGTGTTGCGGTCCTTCAGCGCCTTGGCGGCGATCTGCGCGGTGACCATGTCGTCGCGCATCTGGTTCTTCTCCTGCTCCATCTTGAAGTTCTTGTCCATCTCCAGCTTGAGCGTGTCGCGGAGCACCTTGGTGTCGAGCACCCGCCGCTCCGTGTCGGTCTTCATCGCCCGCTCCATGTTCAGGTAGCCGACGTTCCGCGTCTTCTCGTCGGCCAGCTGCTTGCGGAGCGACTCGACCGTCGTCTTCTGCTCGTCGATCGCCTTGGCCCGCGCCCGCAGCTCGGCGACCGCCAGGCTGGCGATCCGGCTGCCGGCGTCGGGGGCGTCCTTCAACGCCGGGTCGATTGCCACCCGGTTGACCGTCAGCTGCTCGTGCAGGTCGGCCTTCTCCTTGTTGACCCGGTCGGCGTCGTTCTTGTACGACTCGGCGATGGCGCGGAGCTTCTTGTTCTGGTCGGTCACGTCGTCGAACGCCTTGGCCCAGTGGGTCCGGGCCGCGTAGTCCACGACGGCGAACCCGCCGACGACCAGGCTGAACACCAGGTTCAGGAACACCAGGATCTTGCCGACGACTGTCATGGTTCCGATCCCCCTGCGGAGCGGCCTGGCCCCCCGGCGCCGGCGTGCCCGGCGCTCGGCTCCCCCGAGCCATCAGGGGCGCCGCCGTCCGCGAATAGACCTTCTTCTCCCGGAGAGCGGGCGAACTATGCCGCGGAGACTCGGACGTGTCAACGCCAACTCGCCGCCCCCTGGCGGCCGATCACCCCCACCCCGGGGCAAGGGAGGAGGAATGGATAATTCAGCGTACACCTACCGCCTGGCCGCGTCTACGCCGTGCTTCACCTTGAGGTACTTTTGCAGCTGCTCGACGCTCTCGGTGATCGAGTCGAGGCGCTTGTTGACCAGCTGCGACTCGACCAGCGCGTTGATCCGCATGCCCTCGGTGATGCCCGCCTCGCTGACCAGGCCGAGGTACTTCTCCCGCTCCTCGAATAGCAGCCGCCGCAGCCCCTTGTCCTTGCCGTCGGGCGAGCCGGTCAGGCGGTTCGTCAGGGCGGTGTTCTCCGCCAGCTTGGCCTCAAGGTCCTTGCGGATGCGGGCGTTCTCGTCGCGCAGCTCTTGCACCCGGGCCTGGTAGACGGTGAGTGACATCAGCGGCGTGCCCGGCAGTTCCTCGGCCGGCACCAGGTTGACCTGGCCGTCCGGGCGGTCGGGGCCGACGGTGCGGATGGCGCCGCGGCTCGTGTACACCTCGCGCAGCTGCGCCGCGTAGAAGTCGCGGACGGCCAGGCGGTGCTGCTCGCGGTCGAGCAGCTCGCCGCGGATCGCCCGCCAGGTCTGGTCGGCGAGGGTGAGCTGTTGGCCCAGCTCGTTGATCTCCGCCTTGACCGCGACCATCTTGCCGTCGGGCTGACCGGCCGTGCCCTTCTTCTCGGACCAATCGACGCTGGAGGCGTAGGCGGCGAACGCGGCCGTCGCCATGACCAGGCTGAGGGCCAGGTTCAACGCCACGAACAGCTTACCTAGAAACGTCATGGGGAGCCTCGTCTATCTGCGTTCCCTCTCCGCCGCTGTGGCGGGAGGGGGGGAGGATGTCGCTCACTTGGCCTTGGCCCGGTCCCTGTCGCGGATCTGCTTCTCCAGCGCCCGGATGCGCTCCTCGCCCTTCTCGGTCGATTCCAGCGCGTCCCGGATCTTCAGCCGCAGGTCGAGCACCTGCTGCGACAGGTCGCGCAGGGTAGCGATCTCCTTCGCCGTCGAGTTCCGCATCTGGATGTACTCCTCCTCCAGTTGCTTGATCTCCGCGGCCCGCTCCTTGCCGACGGTGTCGTAGCCGAGCAGGCGCTCCTTGTTCTCGTTGATCAGGGTTTGCTCGCCCTTGACCAGGCCGGCCAACTCGCGGACGACGCCGACCCGGAAGTTGTGGTCGTTGACGAACTGCTGCCGCTCCTGGGCCGTCGCATTCTGGGCGTAGTCGTTCAGCCGCCGCAGGCCGGCCGCCCGCTCGCTGACCGCCCCCAGCGTCGCCCGCAGGCCGCAGACGACCAGCGCCCGCCCGAAGTACTGCTTGTTGAACGTCTCGGTCTGGACCAACCGCTTCTGCCTCTCGGCGAACGGCAGCGGCGGGGCGGGCGGGGGCGGGTCGGCAAGCAGCTGCCGGTCGGCGGGGTTGCCGGACTCGGAGGACAGCGCCTCCTCAGTCTGGAACAGCGCCAGGCCGAACAGCAGCCGGGCGATCGCCGCCTTGCGCAGGCCGAGGTCGAGCGCCCTGTCGGCCGCCTGGCCGGAGGCCTCGTTGACCAGGGCGGTGTAGCGCTGGTTCATGGCGGTCAACTGCGTCGTCACGGCCTGGTCGAACGCCTGGTCGAGGTTGACCTTGGCGGCCTGGGCGCGGTTGTCCGGGAACTGGCGGAGCAGGAGCGAGACAAACGCATCGGCGGGCTCCCCGGGCATCGAGTGGAAGGCAGCCCGGAAGGCCTCGGTGAACGGCTTGTCCGGCGTGTTCGGGTCGAGCGCCTGTTTCTGGGCGGCGACGCAGCGGGCCTTGAGTTGCTGAAACGCCTGGTCGGTGGCGAAGTTGGCCCGGGCCGAGAGCATCAACTCGCGCTCCAGGTAGGCATCGGTGAACGGGCGCCAGGATGCGGGCCAGCAGGGCGGTCTGGACGACCTTGTTCTGCTCGGCGGCCGACACCAGGCCGTTCAGTTGGCCCTTGACCTTCTCGACCTCCTCGGCCTGGGTCCGGACCACCTGGCCGCCGCGGAACATGTCGGCGTAGTCCGCCTCGCTGAGTCGCTCGACGGCCGGCAGGCTGGAGGTGTCCAGCTCCTTGTCGTCCACCGGCAGGCCGGTCAACAGCAGCTCGGCCCGCGTGTAGGCGTGCGCCCAGGCCTGGCGCTTGGCGTAGTCAGCCGAGGCGAGGTAAACAAGGCCGGCGGCGCCGAGGAGGTTTAGCACGGCCAGGATCTTGCCGAACAGCGACATGGTGCGTGATCCCGTGAGATAGTCTCAGACCGGGCAAGATAGGCAACCCGATAGTGACCTCATCGATTTTGGCTGATGCGTCCGGGGAACGCCAGGGCAAATCACCGTCTTTTTCGCCGGGGAGGTTGGGGTGGGAGGGGAGGAGTGGGCTGGCACGGCCGGACTTCGATCCGGACCTCCACCTTCGCTTCCGCCGGCAAGTTGTGCTAGACTGGCAGGGCCAGCCAAATCGGGAAAATTCCCATGCCTTCGCGCCAGGCAGGGGTTAGAATTGCGCACCGCTTGAGTCAGTGGAGACCTCGGCGATGGGCCTGGACACGTTGAAGGGCGCGATGCAGAGCGTCGGCCACTATGACCTGGTGGAGAAGATCGCCGAGGGCGGCATGGGGGCGATCTACAAGGGCCGCGACCAGCAGACCGGGCAGGTCGTCGCCATTAAGATCATGCCGCCGCACATGGCCGCCAACCCCACCCTGCTGAAGCGGTTCGAGCAGGAGTTCAAGGCCGCCAGCAAGCTCAACCACCCCAACATCGTTCGGGCGCTGGAGTACGGCGACGCCGGGACGACGCCGTTTTTGGTGATGGAGTTCGTGGACGGCGAGTCGCTGGGGCAGAAGATCGAGCGCGAGAAGCGGATGAGCGAGGCGGAGGCGATCCGCATCATCGCCCAGGTCGCCCAGGGGCTGCACCGGGCCCACAAGATGGGCATGATCCACCGCGACGTCAAGCCGGACAACATCCTGCTGGACAAGAACGGCACGGCGAAGTTGGCCGACCTGGGTCTGGTCAAGGAGACCGAGACCGACCTGAATCTGACCAAGACCGGCCGTGGGCTGGGCACGCCGCACTTCATGGCCCCGGAGCAGTTCCGCAACGCCAAGAACGCCGACGCCCGCTGCGACATCTACAGCCTCGGCGCCACCCTGTACCAGCTGGTCACCGGCGTACTCCCGTTCAAGTCGTCGGGTCCGCTCGACGCCTGGATGAAGAAGATCCAGAACGACCTGGACGAGCCCAAGTCGATCGTGCCGAACTTGTCGGAGCGGGTCAACTGGGCCATCAGCCGGGCGATGAGCGCCGACCCGGACAAGCGGCCGGCGACCTGCCGCGAGTTCGTCGAGGACCTGATCGGCCACAGCACCCGGCGAGTGGCGACGGTCAAGGACGGCGTGGCCGGGCCCGACCTGTGGTACCTGATTTACCAGGACGAGGAGGGGGCCAAGCACACCGTCAAGGGCAGCACGACGGCGATCCGGCGGTCGCTGAAGGACGGCCACCTCGGCGACGCCGAGAACGTGCGCGGCAGTCGGGTCAAGTCGGGGCCGTTCGAGCGGCTGGCCGACTTCCCGGAGTTCCGCGACCTGCTGGTGACCGCCGCCGCCCTGCCGATGCCCGGGGCCACCCCGCCGCGCGGCGAGGCGACGGCGCCGACCCGGCCGACGCTCCGCGAGCCGACCGCGATTCCGTCGTCCACGTCCGGCCGCGGGCTGCCCCAGGTGCCGCCGCGGATCGCCCTGGACGGCCCCGCCGAGGAGGAGCCGGCCGGCATCGGGCCGGCGACGTGGGCGCCTTGTTCCTGGTCGCGGCAATCAGCGGGGTGGCGTTCTTCGCGTTCCGGGGCAGGCAGGCGCGTCAGGGTATTGATCCTCGATCGTCAGACCCGGCAACGGGCCGAAGTCGCGCCGGTTGCATGACGACGATGAGGCTGTTCATAGTGCGGTTGCGGCGATTTTCAGGTCCGGGCGACCGACTCGAAGCGCATGGACGAGCTGTTGGAACCGTTGTTCACTGGCCACGTCGAACGGGACAATAGGCAGCTGGTGAATGGGGCGGATCGTTGCGAGCAAGTTTGCGTAGGCCTGGACGAGGCGCTATCCAGTTGGCGAGAGATCGAAAGCCGCCCGCGGAGCGACTCCTCGGCTGACCACGCTCAAGGAAATGTCCTGCGGCGGGTGGCGTGGCAGGTGGGCCGCGCCGCGTGGGCGTGGTAGTAGAGCGTCAGGTGGTCCGTGTCGAGCAGGTAGCGACTCACGGCTGCTGATCGCCGGCAGCTCGCCCCTTCAACTCCTCGACGTAGTCGTTGATCTGCGGGTCATCCGCGAAATGCCCGAAGTTGTCCAGCCAGGTTTCCATGGTGGACGAGACGGTAACGGACTAACTTTCCCCCGCGAACCAGGCAGTTGGCGCCTCACGCACCTGGTGATCGCGCTCTTCGCTTTCGGCCTCACCTCGCACCCCTGGAACCGCAACGGCTTGCGCGACATACCGTCCGGAAGGATCCTGCGCCCACAAGCTGCTCCATGAGATGGTCTCCTCATCGAGGAAGGGCTACCTCATTCTACCCTACCACGCCCCCAGGCAGCACCCCGCCCCGCCCCCGCCGCTGATCGCCAACGCCCGCCGCGCGAACGGCAGGGCCAGGTACTCGGCCCGGTCGAACACCACCTGGCCCTCGATCAGCGTGTGCGTCACGTGGGTGGCGTGCTCGAAGCAGTCGCCGTCGTACAGGACCAGATCAGCCGCCTTTCCCGGCTCGATGCTGCCGCGCGTGTCCGCGACGCCCAGCAGGCTCGCGGCGTCGAGCGTGATCGCCGCCAGCGCCCGCTCGTGGCCCAGGCCGTTTACCGCCGCGATCGCCGCCTCGTGCCGCAGCACCCGCGTCTTGGGGACGTAGCCCTCGAAACTCGTCCCCAGCGCTAGCGGTACCTTCGCCTTGGCGAGGACCGCCGCGGTTGAGAGCTGGCTGTGGAACGTCTCCATCGAGGCGCCGACCCGCTGCATCGGCGGGTGGAGGATGACCGGCGTCTTGGCCTTCACCAGCTCGTCGAGAACCAGATAGCCCTCCGTCGCCAGGTTCAGCTGAGCGTCCAGGTGGAACTCCTTCGCTAGCCGAAGCGCCGTCAAGATGTCGTCCGCGCGGTGGGCAGCGAACACCACTGGTAGCTTGCGCGACAGCGCCAAATTAAGCGCCTCCAGCTTGGCATCGGCGGGCTTGTCCTTGGTGTGCGCCTTCGCCTTGGCGAAGGCGCTGCGCACCACGGCCGCTGTCGCCATGCGCGTCATCGGGGCCTTGCTGGGGTACGCCCCCTTCGGCGACTCCCCCAGGTTGACCAGCAGCGCCGCCGGGAAGCGCAGCGCCATGCCCTCCGCGCTGCGGCCGTGCGTGCGGAAGACCCCGGTCTGCCCGGCGATCACGTTCACCCGGCCCGGCGTGACGTGGAGGGTCGTCACGCCCTCGCGGCGGACGAACTCCAGCAGCCCCTCGTCGGGGTTGAACCCGTCGAGCACGCGCAGGTCGGCCTGGTTGGGGTCAGTCTTCTCGTCCTGGTCCTGGTCGGCCGCGGTGTTGGTCGAGCCGGTCAGCCCGACGCAGCATGCCGCGTCGATCAGCCCCGGCGTGACGACCGCCGCCGTCAGCACCGGCGTGTCCTTCGGGACCGCCACCTTGCCGCGCGGTCCGACCGCCGTGACCTTCCCGCCCTCGACCAGGACGACGCCGTCGCGGATCACGCCCCCGCTGACGGTGTGAATGCGCCCGCCCAGGACCGCCAGCCGCTTACTCGTCGCGGTCGGCCTGGCGGCCCCTTCCGGCTCCGCCGGCGCCTTCACGGCCGCCATCGGCTTCACCGGGGGCGGCGTGGCCGGCACGCGGTCGGCGTCTGACACGGCGAACCCTCCGGCTTGATACATCCAGTCCCGGTGCTTCGAGCGGTCGAAGCGGAGCTGGCCGTCGATGTACGTTTGCAGGACGTGCGAGTAGACGGAGAACGGCGGCCCGGAGAGGACGACGAAGTCCGCGTCCTTGCCCATCTCCAGCGAGCCGAGCCGGCCCCCCAGGTGCATCATCGTCGCGGGGTGGAGGGTGAGCGACCTGAGCGCGTCGTCCTCGCTCAGCCCGCCGCGGACGGCGATCGCCCCGGCGCGGAGGAAGAAGCGCGACTCGGTGATGTAGTCGTCGGTGTTGAGGGCGACTTTCACTCCCGCCTTGGTAAGGATCGCAGCGTTCTCGTCGAGCACGCCCATTGTTTCGAGCTTCCCGCCCGGGCTGTCCACCAGTGTGAGCGACACCGGGACCTTACCCGCGGCGAGCCGGTCGGCAATCCGGTAGCCCTCGGTGGCGTGTTGCAAGACGATCTCGAAGTCGAACTCCTTCGCCAGCCGCACCGCCGTGAGCAGGTCGTCGGCCCGGTGGCAGTGGAAGTGGACCGTCCGCTTCCGCTCCAACACCTCCACCAGCGGTTCCATGGCTGGGTCGCTCTCCGGCTCGGAACCGGCCTTCTTCTCCCGGTAGGCGTCCCACTTCTTCTTGTACTCGCGGGCCTTGACGAACTCGGCCCGCTGCATCGCGGCGAGCTTCATGCGCGTGGCGGGCGGCTTCTTCTCCTTGCCGAAGTTGAACGACTTGGGGTTCTCGCCGTTGGCCATCTTCAGCCCGCCGAGCACCGCGCCGGGAACGAGGCGCATCTCCTCGATCGTCTTGCCGCGTAGCTTGACGTAGAGCGTCTGGCCGCCGATGACGTTGCCGGAGCCGGGCATGATGTTCGCCGTCGTGATGCCGCCGGTGATCGCCATGCGGATGCCGGGGTCGTCCGGCCAGATCGCGTCGAGGGCGCGCAGCCCGGACTGCACGGCGCCCGACCCCTCGTTGCCGTCGGAGTGCGCCGGCACGCTCGGCCGGGGGTAGATGC
>JAXMAW010000075.1:0-28604 GCA_046350195.1 Gemmataceae bacterium | reverse complement strand
CCCGCCGGGGTCGCCTTGAACTCGTAGGTGAACTCCTTGCCCGGCGCGACCGGCGGGGCGGAGACGCCCTCGACGCCGTCCATCCGCCACGTCCCCGGCTGGTGCATGCCGTGCCAGTGGATCGAGGTGGGCACGGCGAGTTCGTTGACGAGCTTGACCCGGACGGTCTCGCCCTCCTTGGCGCGAATCTCCGGCCCGGGGAAGCGGCGGTTGTACCCCCAAACCTCGCGCTCGCGGCCATCCGGGGCAGCGCGGAACCGCCCCGCCGTCAGAACGGTGACCTGCCCCGGTTCGGCGCTCGCACCGGGAGCCGCGGCGAGCAGCAGCGCTGGGCCGGCCCCAGCAACGAATTGACGGCGGGTGAGCGATTGCGGGAAGTGGTGTGGCTGGCTCATGCCTGGTATTCTGCTGCGCCGGGGCGGTCGCGGCCACGGGCAACCCATGGCGTTCGCCGCTCTTCGCGGGTAGGATAATAGCCTTCGACCCGCCGTCTGCCCAACTCGGAGATTCCTCGATGCTCAGCCGCCGTCATCTCCTCCAGGTCGGCGCGCTCGGCCTGGCCGGCGCCGCCCCCGCCTGGCTACGCGGCGGCTCTCCGAAGGCGAACCCCAAGGCGAAGGCGAAAGCGGTCATCTTCCTCCACCAGTGGGGCGGCCCCAGCCACCACGACACGTTCGACATGAAGCCGGCCGCCCCCGCCGAGGTGCGCGGCGAGTACAAACCCATCCCGTCGCGCCTGCCCGGCCTGCCGGTCTGCGAGCTGCTGCCGCGCTGCGCCCAGGTCATGGACCGCGTCTGCCTGGTCCGCACGCTCAGGCACACGATGAAGAACCACAACTCGGCCGGCTACTACAGCCTCACCGGCTACGCCCCGCCGACCGACGACCAGCGCCTGCGCGACTCGCGCGACCTGTTCCCCGCCTACGGCTCCGTCGTCGATCGCCTCTCCCCGGCCAGGCAAGGCATCCCGACGTTCGTCGCCTTTCCACACGTCATCAGCGACGGGTCGGTCACGCCCGGGCAGCACGCCAGCTTCCTCGGCAAGTCACACGACCCCTTGCTGATCACCCAGGACCCCAACGCCGACGACTTCCGCCTGCCCGAGCTGAGCTTGCCCGCCGGCCTGTCGCCGGGGCGCCTCGCCGACCGCCGCGAGATGATGAAGCTCATCGACGAGCAGAGCGAGCTGCTGGAGATCTCGGCCAAGGCCAAGGGCATCGCCGAGCACTACGACCGCGCCCTGTCGATGCTCCAGTCGCCGGGCGTCAAGGCGGCGTTCGACCTGTCGCGCGAGCCGGCCTGTGTCCGCGAGCGCTACGGCCGCACCACCTACGGCCAGGCGTGCCTGCTGGCCCGCCGGCTCGTCGAGGCCGGGGCGCGCTTCGTCAACGTCTACTTCGCCCCGTTCATCGGCGGCGACACCGGCGGCTGGGACACGCACGGCTTCAACGACAAGCCGATGTACCCGATCCTGACCAAGTTCCTCCTGCCGATGCTCGACCGGACGCTGCCGACCCTGATCGAGGACCTCGACCAGCGGGGGCTGCTCGACAGCACGCTCGTCGTCTGGGTCGGCGAGTTCGGCCGGACGCCGCGCATCAACAAGCTGGCCGGCCGCGACCACTGGCCGCAGTGCTACCCCGCCATTCTCGCCGGCGGTGGGGTCAAGCGCGGGCACGTCTTCGGCTCGTCCGACAAGCTCGGCGCCTATCCCGCCACCGACCCGGTTCGCCCCGAAGACCTGTCGGCGACGATGTTCCACCTGCTCGGCCTTGACCCGGCCACGGAGGTGTCCGACGCGCTCAACCGGCCGCTGCCCGTCAGCCCCGGCCAGGTCATCGAGGGCGTTCTGGAGTGATCTTGGCTTCCGCCTCGATCTCGCGCCGCGCTGTCGTGCTCCAAAGCTGGCGCGACTCCTGGCGTCCTTGGCCTTTCTCGGCCATCGCCTGTTAGTCGAGGACCGGCGGGCGAAGTCCGACAACCGCGATCGTGATGCCCTGGTGGCTCGTTGCCTCGCCTTGGAATTCGACGACTTCAAGTCGCCGCATGCGACGCCAAAAATGCTCCTTGACCAGGAGCTAAATCGGCTCGGCTACGGCGACCTGTCCGCAAGGCTCCGCCAAGGGGCGTACGATTGATCATGGCTGCCATGAAGGGTGACCGGGCAAGTTCATCTACCCCGCCACCTTCGCGCCCTCCCTGGCCTCGCCTGAAACAGTAGGAGCAAGGCGCGCCTGCTCGTCATTGTCGCTGACCACCCCCTAAACTAAACTGCCCGTCGCCCGTCCTGGCGGCCCGCACCAGACCCCCCCTGCGAATGCGGGTTCGTGAAGCTCAGCGGTGACGTCCATACCGAGAACTTCTCAACTCAAGAGGCAACGATGACTACTCGACGCGAGTTCGTGCAAGCCCTTCCTGCGGTGGGCACCGCTTTCGCGGTAGCAGGTCGCCTGGTCCTCGATGAAGGCTGCGCACGCGCTGAAGGACCAGCCCCTTTGAAAGGGCATTTCCATCCCAAGGGCAAAGCGCCCTCGAAGTTCACGCTGGAAGTGCTCAAGAAGGCAAAGGCCAAACTGCCGTTCGCCGACAAGAAGGATTTCGAGGAGCAGAAGAAAGGCTTCATCGCTCCCATGAAGGAACTCAAGATCAAGGCGGATGCCGGCCACATCGCCTGGGACATGGAGCGGTTCCAGTTCCTCGAGAAGCAAGAGGACTTTGAAAGTATCCACCCCTCACTACTCCGCCAGTCCGTGCTGAACAACAACTACGGGCTGTACGAGGTGATCCCCGGCATCTACCAGGTCCGCGGCTTCGACATGTCCGACATCACGTTCATCAAGGGCAAGACCGGCTGGATCGTGTACGACGTGCTGGTGTCCGCGGAGACGGCGCGGGCGGCATGGAAGCTGTTCCAGGAGCACGTCGGCAAGGGGCTGCCCATCTCGGCGGTGATCTACTCGCACACGCACGTCGATCACTGGGGCGGCGTGCGCGGCCTGGTCACGGATGCGGATGTGAAGTCAGGGAAGGTCCCCATCATCGCGCCCCGAGATTTCATGGCGCATCTGGTCTCCGAGAACGTCTACGCCGGCAACGCCATGAACCGGCGCCTATTTTACCAGTACGGCCTGCTGCTGCCCGCCGCTCCGCACGGCTACGTCGGCCAGGGCCTCGGCCAGGCCGGGTCGGCCGGCGCAGTTGGGCTGATCGCCCCGACCCGGATCGTCGAAAAGCCGATCGAGGAGCTCGAGGTCGATGGCGTCAAGATGGTCTTTCAGAACACGCCGGACACCGAAGCGCCGACGGAAATGAACACCTACATCCCCGGGATGAAAGCCCTGTGGATGGCGGAGAATGTCACCGCGACGCTGCACAACATCTACACGCTGCGGGGCACGCTGATCCGCGATGCGTTGATCTGGTCAAAATTCATCGCCGAGGCCCTTTACCGGTTCGGCCAGGAGGCCGAGGTGATGTTCGCCTCGCACCACTGGCCGCGCTGGGGCAACGACCGGATTCAGGAGGTGCTCCGCGCCCAGCGCGACCTTTACGCCCACGCGAACAACCAGGTCCTGCACCTCGCCAACCTGGGCGTGACGATCAACCAGGTTCACAACGTCTACGAGGTGCCGAAGAGTCTGCAGAGCAAGTGGTATTGCCGTGGCTATCACGGCTCACCCGAACACAACAGCCGCGGCGTGATCCAGCGCTACCTCGGGTTCTGGGACTGCAACCCGGCTACCCTCTTACCGCTGTCACCGAGCGACTCGGCGCCTCTCTACGTGGAGATGATGGGCGGCGCGGATAAGATTCTCGCCAAGGGCCGGGAGTTGCACGACCAGGGCAAGTACCTCCTGGCCCAGGAGATCCTCAACAAGCTCGTGCACGCCGAACCCCAGAACCAGGCCGCCAAGGATCTGCTGGCCGACGTGTTCGAGCAACTCGGCTACCAGCAGGAAAACCCCGGGCTGCGGAACAGCTACCTCGCCGGTGCCTACGAACTCCGGTCGGGGATTCCGCAAGGGGAGACCGGGGATTCGAGCAGCCCCGACGTGATCCGGGCCATGTCCACCGAACTGTTCCTCAACTTCCTCGCCATCCGCATGGACAGCCGCAAGGCCGAGGGCATGCGGTTCACGATCAACCTCATCACCCCCGACAACGGCGAGAGGTTCCTCGTCGAGTTGGAGAACGCCACGCTCACCAACATCAAGGGCTTCCTGGCCGACAAGCCCGACCTGACCCTCACCATCAACCGCTCCGATCTGGAGCAGACAATGATGGGGGCCAAAACGCTCGAATCGCAGATCAAGGAGGGAACCGCGAAGGTGAAAGGGGACGTGGGCGTCTTGAAGAAGCTCGCCTCGACCATGGTCGATTTCGACCCCCGCTTTGAAATCATGCCCGGCACAAAGGCCAAAAAGCCTAACGTGAAGAAGGCCGATCCCTACAAGGCCGTCCCGCGCCAGAGCATTGCCGAATAGGATTCGCCTCGTCTAGCCGGGTCAACAGACGTCCGAAAGGGTATAATCGGGAGGTGATTCGTGCGCCAATATGATATAACTCACTATTCTGCCAGGAGTTCAGCCGCTGCGCAACTCCGACTCACGGCCTACCCATGAAATATCCGGGCTGGCCGCCCCCGGTCGGTGGCCTCGCTGGGCGCGACCCGCGTCGCCGCCTGGGGCGTGAGGTAGAACTCCTTGGCATTTCGCCGGCGGCTGGACTCCGCCGCGGGAGTGTTCTAACCTTCGACATGGCAAGGCACTGGTCAGCAGGGCCAGGTCCCGGGGCCGACCTTCGCTTCGCGAAGTCCGCGCCTCTTACAGCGGCTGACTGCCTCTCCAGGCCTTCAGGATCTATCCCATGGCGTACCGCCGTAAGTACCTACTGGACTGCGAAATTGCCGAGGCGAAGGCCAAGAACAAGTGGAATGGCCTTTTTGCGTGGCAGTGGCACCCGCTGACCGTCGGCCTCTGTGCGGCGGGAGCGGCCCTGCTGTGCGGCGCGATCGGCCTCGGGGTGCTGTTCTTGTGGGACGGCCCACCGCTCCTCGGCCCCCCGCCCGTCCCAAGGGAGGAGTTCCGCACCTCGGTCGTGGGGAAGACCAGGGACGAGGTCACGCAGGCGCTCGGCCCGCCCCTAAGGACTGGCGGCGACTTCGTGTTCTACAGCTGGCTGTCCCGAGACCCGTCTACCGGCAGGGCGGACAAGCACATCGTGGTGAGATTCGACGTGAAGACTGGGCGGTGCGTGTCCGTCGATTTCATGCCGCTGTGATACAGCGGGTCGCCACCAGCCGGGCGTCGCCGTGGCGCCGGGTCCGGCCGACGGCCGGCCTAGGTAGTGATCGACGCCGCTCAGGGTGACGACGCCCAGCCCCCTGCCCTTGGGGCGGCGCGGGGACGGGTACTCCCCTTTTCTCTTCCTTGGCATGGCAGCAGCCTTCGATGAAGAATCCGGTACGGCACCGGATTTCACCCCTCGACTGCCGCACCGATTCACGATAACCGGGTTAGCGTATCTCCGCTCCGGCTATCACCTACTGGCCAGTGGGCGCTACAGGACTCGAACCTGTGACATCCTGCTTGTAAGGCAGGCGCTCTAACCACTGAGCTAAGCGCCCTCGATCGTCCCGCTCAGCATAGCAGCCCGAGGGGTAATCAGGCAGGAGATTCCCCGAAAAACGCCGACCGCCGTGGCGACCCCAGGGGGTCACCACGGCGGCGGTTGTCAGGGGCCTCACGATCCCGCCTCGCGCTCAGAAGCGGAAGTCCAACCCGAAGTTGAGGCCGTGCGCCCAGATGTCGCCCGCGTTGCGCAGCTGCCGCGGCTCCGGCGGGCCCACCTGGCCCGCGCCGGTCAGCACGTTCAGGATCGGGTGGAACGTCGGGTTGAGCGACCCCGACACCTGGTCGGCGGCCCGCAGCACGCTGCTCCAGTACAGGAAGTTGTAGCCGACCGACAGCCCGCACGAACTCGACAGGGCGAACCGCAGCGACGTGTTCAGATCGACGATGGCCCCGAACTTGTCCGTGCTCGAGTTGCCCACGTTCGTCGAGCTGGTGTAGAACCCGCCGATGCCCGCCGCGCCGGGGAAGCCGACCGGCGTCGCGTTCTCGCCCCGTACCGCCAGGTTCGACTGCGAGTCGCCCAGGCCCACCTTCCCCTCGACCTTGACCGCCCACCGGTCGTCGAACCAGAGCAGGCGGACGCCCGCCTGGCCGCCGTAGAAGTGGTTGGTCGTCTTGAACTGGTCGAAGGTGTTCAGGCCCCCACCGATGCCGCTGCCGGCGGTGATCTCCACCGTGTCCTGCATGCCCATGTAGCGGAACCCGAACAGGCCCTCGAAGCCGAAGCAGTCCGAGGCGTAGAACGGCCCGCTGTAGTTCAGCTCGCCGCCCCACCACTGCAGCGCCGTGTACACGCTGGCGGCGCCGTCGATCCGCGCGCCGTTGATGTTGCCGGAGACCACCGCCGAGTAGTTGCCCACCGGGCCGATCCCGGCCGTGTCCAGCGAGCTGCGGAACGGCAGCAGGATCGCCGGGTTGCCGTCCGGCGTCGAGACGACCGACCGGCGGTTGTCCTGCTGCGGCAGCCAGAAGAAGACGACCTCGGCGTGGGCGCAGCGGTCGTAGCTGACCGGCAGCGCCCGGGTGATCGTCAGCCGGCCGCCGTGGTACGGCCCGCGATCGACGTTGCCGTTGACCACGCTGACGAACCCCGGCGCGTCGGCGCCCAACGTCGTGACGAACCCGCCCAGGTTCCGGTTGGGGTCGTTCGACTCGCCCAGCACCGGGTTGGTGAACGAGTGCGGCTTGACGAAGTACAGCAGGTACTCGAAGTCCGTCGTCCAGAGCGGGCCGACGTACGGCTGGTAGTCCAGGTTCGCCACCTCGGCGGAGTAGGGCTGGCCCATGGGCGGGGCCGGCACGTTCTGGACCGGGAACTGGGCGCGGGCCGCGGCACAGGCGGCCAGCGCCAGCGCCAAGGAGAGTATGGTTCTCCTCATCGTGTGGACATCCCTGACAAAGCCCCTCCCCCGGCGTCTCGGATCGCGCCGAGAGCCCGCCGGATTGGATACCTTCCTGATCGACGGGGAAGGATCAATTCCTCCAACCCCACCGCGCGCGCCGGCGACGACTGGGTTAACGACGGAGACGATGGTGCGTGTCGGGTCAGCGGGGGAAGATGGGGAAAGGCGGGCGGGGGGAGCCTGGGCAAGCGACGGCCGGAAGCGTGAGCGACGGGTTTTAGGGTTCGGCGTGGGGACAGGGAAAGGGGGCGCGAACCCGCAAGCGGTTGCGTCCCGCATGCCGGTTCGCGCCCCCCCCAAGAATCCGTCGCTCACGCTTCCGGCTCTCGAAGGACGGGTCACATCGAGAACGACGACCCGCAGCCGCAGGTACTCTTCGCGGAGGGGTTGCTGACGCTAAAGCCGGAGCGGTGCAACTCGTCGTGGTAATCGACGTGGGCGCCGGACAGGTAAAGCAGGCTCTTCTTGTCGATCACGACGGGCACGCCGTGGAACTCGAAGACCTCGTCGATCTTCTCCTTCACCTCCGGGTCGAGGTCCAGCTTGTGCTGGAACCCCGAGCAGCCGCCGCCGACGACGCGCAGCCGCAGGTACATCTTGTCCTTGGGCAGCGTGCCGTTGGCCTGGCCCTCGGAGATGATCTCCTTGACCTTGCCGGCGGCCTTTTCGGTAAGCTCGATCGCCATGGGTATTCACCTCGGATTGCCGGGAGCGTTTCGGCGCTGGGCCCCGCCTCCCGGGAGCGGGGCCGCCTCTATAGTTTACACGGAAACGGCCGACTGCCGTCGATACATTTCGTAGGCGGGACTTAGGGCCCGCAGGTTTCCGACCACCCGCCGCACCTCGGCGGCGACCGCCTCGACCTCCTCGGCGGTGGTGAACCGGCCCAGGCCGAACCGCAGACTGGCGTGGGCCAGGTCGTCCTCGACGCCCAGCGCCCGCAACACATAGCTCGGCTCGACGCTCGCCGACGTGCAGGCGGCCCCGGACGACAGGGCGACGTCTCGCAGTCCCATCAGCAGCGCCTCGCCGTTGACCCAGGCGAAGCTCAGGTTCAGGTTGCCCGGCAGGCGCTCCGTCGGGTGACCGTTGAGCGTCACCCCCTCAACCCCTTCCATGATACCGCGCCGCAACCGTTCGCGGAGCGCCAGCAGCCGGTCCGCCTCCGCGGCCATCTCCCGGCCACACAGCTCGCACGCCAGGCCGAAGCCGACGATTCCCGGCACGTTGAGCGTTCCCGGGCGCAGGCCGCGCTCGTGGCCGCCCCCGTCGAACATCGGCTCCAGGCGGACCGCCGGCGAGCGGCGCCGAACGTAGAGGGCGCCGACGCCCTTGGGCCCGTACATCTTGTGGGCGCTGAGGCTCATCAGGTCGATGCCCATCGCCTCGACGTCAAGAGGGACCTTGCCGGCGGCCTGGGCGGCGTCGGTGTGGAACAGCACGCCGCGCCGCTTGCACACCTGGCCGATCTCGCCGATTGGGTGCAGCGTGCCAACCTCGTTGTTCGCCGCCATCAGGCTGACGAGGGTGGTCCGGTCGGTGATCGCCTGCTCGACCTGATCAGGGGAGACCTGGCCAAGGCGATCGACCGGCAGGTAGGTCACGCGGAAGCCGTCGCGCTCCAGGCGGCGGGCGGCGTCCAGAACGGCGTGGTGCTCGGTGGCGCAGGTCACGACGTGGTCGCCGCGCGGCCGGTGCATGGCGGCGACGCCCTTGAGGGCGAGGTTGTCGCTCTCGGTCGCGCCGGAGGTGAAGACGACCTCACGCGGGGCGGCGCCGATCAGGGCGGCGACCTGCTCGCGGGCGGCCTCGACGGCGGCCTCGGCAGCCCGGCCGAAGGCGTGGTGCCGGCTGGCGGCGTTTCCGTACTCCTCGCCGAAGCAGGGGAGCATCGCGGCCACGACGCGCGGATCGACCCGCGTCGTGGCATTGTTGTCCAGGTAGATCGGCGGCATGGCTGTCCCGGCGAGGTTGCTCCCGAACGTCGGTATCTCTATTTTACCCCGCCGCCGAGTGGGGCCAGCGGGATTTGCCCGCCCGAGACGGGGACGACGCATGAAGTTTGCCGAGATGACTTTCCCGGAGTGCGCCAGGTGCCGCGCGACCGCTGCCTGGTGCTGCTGCCCATCGCCGCCTGCGAGCAGCACAGCCACCACCTACCGACGATCACCGACACCGTGCTCGTCACCGCCGTCGCCGACGGCGTCGAGGCGAGGCTGCCGAAAGAGGTGCTCCAGCTGCCGACGCTGTGGCTCGCCGCCAGCCACCACCACCTCCGCTTCGGGGCGACGCTGTCGGCCAACGTGGACACGCACACCGAGGTCCTCTGCGAGATCGTCGAGCCGCTCCTGGAGGACGGCTACCAGCGGGTGCTGATCCTCAACGGCCACGGCGGCAACATTGACACGATGCAGATGGCCCTGCGCCACCTCCAGCCGGACTGGCACCAGGCCGTCCTGGCAGCGGCGTCGTACTGGGACCTGGCGGCGAAGGAGCTGGCGGCGCTGGCCGAGGGGCCGCGCAAGAGCATGGGCCACGCCTGCGAGTTCGAGACGTCGATGATGCTGGCGCTGCGGCCGGACCTCGTCCGCAAGGACCAGGTCCGCAACGACCCGCCCACCGACAACCCGGCGCTACGCGGCCTGTACCTCGCCGAGGACATGTACCAGCGCACCGACCACGGCTGCGTCGGCTACCCGGAGCTGGCCAGCGCGGAGAAGGGCCGGAAGTTCCTCGACGCGGCGGTGGGCCGGACCGCCGAGGTGGCCGCCGAGTTGCTGCGGCGCCCGCTGCCGAAATGACGCCGCCGCGCTACAGCTGGCGGGCCTTTTCCGCTGACCTCGTGGCCGGCCTGACCGTCGCCGCCGTCGCCGTGCCGCAGGCGATGGCCTACGCCCTCATCGCCGGCCTCGAGCCGCGCTACGGCCTGTACACCGCCATCGTCATGACCGCGCTGGCGTCGGTGTTCGGGTCGTCACGGCACCTGATCAACGGCCCGACCAACGCCATCTCGCTGGTCGTCTTCGGCGCCGTGGACGGCCTGACCCGCGACCCCGGCGCCCCCGCCGCGATCGAGCTGGTCGGCCTGCTCGCCGTCCTGACCGGGCTGATCCAGATCCTCATCGCCGTGCTCAAGCTCGGCGACCTGACCCGCTACGTCTCCGAGGCGGTCGTGCTGGGCTTCATGGCCGGCGCCGGACTCCTGGTCGCCCTCAGCCAGGTCCCCGGCCTGCTCGGGCTGAAGGCCCAGGGGGCCGGGCACGACCACTTCCTCTACCGGCTCTGGCTCACCTTCCAGCACGGCGGGGTGATTGACCCGCGGGCGGTGGCGGTCAGCCTGACGACGCTCCTGCTCGTCTTCGGCTTCCATCGCCTCGGCCGCCGGCTCCGCACCCGCGTACCGACCAAGCTGCTGACGCTGATCCCTGCTCGCCGGGCGCCTGGGCGGCCGGCGTCGGGCCGGCCGACGACGGCTACCAGATCCCGCAAAGCCTGCCGGGTTCTCGCTGCCGCCCGTCTCCCCGGACCGGGTCCGCGTCCTCTGGGGCGGGGCGCTGGCGATCGCCCTGCTGGGGCTGGTCGAGGCGCTGGCGATCGCCGGGCGCGCTGGCCGCCGCCACCCGCGAGCCGCTCGACTACAACCGCCAGTGCTCGCCGAGGACGCCAACCTCGGCGGCGGGTTCTTCCAGTGCATGCCCGGCTCGGGCTCCCTTGACCCGGTCGTCGATCAACTTCCACGCCGGGGCGGCGACGGTGCGTGGTGTCGGGCCTGTTCTCCGCCGCCGCCGTCGCCACCACCGTGCTGCTGTTCGCCCCGCTGGCCCGGCACATCCTGCTGGCGGGCGCTGGCCGGCGTCGTCGTTCGGACCGCTCCGCATCGTCGATCGCCGGGCGCTTCCTCTACTGCTCAAGGCGACCCGCTTCGACGCCGGGCTGGCCCTGGCCACGGCGGCGTCGGCGGTACTATTAAGCGTCGAGTTCTCGATCCTGATCGGCGTCTTCCTTTCGTTCTTGTTCTTCGTGCCGCGGGCCTCCCGGCTCGCAGCGCCACCGAACTGGTCGCCGCCAAGGACCGCGTCCTCCGCGGATGCCGGGCGGACGACCCGCCGTGCGGCAAGCTGGTGATCCTGAGCCTGGAAGGGAACCTGTTCTTCGGGCGCGCCGCCCCGGAGCTGGACCAGGTCCTCACCGACCTGACGCGGCGGGCCCGCGACGGGGCTCGCGTCGTCGTGCTGCGCCTGAAGCGGGCCCACAACCCGGACATGGTCTGCCTGAGCGGCTGCAACACTTCTGCAGGACATGCAGGAGTGCGGCGTCGTCGTCCTGCTCTGCGGCGTGCGTGCGGAATTCCTGGAGGCGATCGACCGGGTGGGCTTCCGCTCCTGGCTGCCGGGCGACCGCGTCTACCCCGAGGAGGTGCCGGGCAACGCCGAGTCGATGTCCTCGACGATCCGGGCCGTGACAAGCGCCTACGAGATCCTGGGCGACGACCCAGCCCGGGGTGCCCACGGCGCATGCAGGCGGAGCCGGAGAGGGGGCTGGTACTACATGATCTAGCGGGTCGGCCCGCCGCAACCGTTCCCCAGCCGCCCCAGTGTCGCAGCGGCTCCACAAGCCGGGGGATCGGCCCAGCACTCCCCCTTCAACACGCGGCCGGAGCGGGAATCGGAGCTTGGGGAAACGGACGTGGGCACCTCTCCCCCTGCCCGGCGCTATCAACGATGGTCGAAAAAAGCGCCCGATTCTTCTTGCTACCGAAAACGCCTCTGCTTAGAGGCTGTAACTCTATGACATTGGGCCAATCATAGGTAGCGAAGGCAAATGAGGCTGAGGGCGAGGTTGAGGAAGGCGAGTTGCATCTCCTTGGTCTTCTCGGTGACGAACCGCAGCTTGCGGAAGCCGTGCAGCCAGGAGAACAGCTGCTCCGGCCACCCACCGGTGTACGCCTGCGCTCCGCTGCCGTACCCGTCCCCCGCTGGCCAGCTTGGATCGACCCCCGCCCGCGAAGTTCCTCCCGGTGCGGCTCGGAGTCGTACGCCCGGTCCCTGCATACCTCAGAGGCGCCGTCGGCTGGCCTTCCTCGTCCAGCGGCCCGCACTGGTCCAGCAACGCGCAGTAGCCGCTTGACCTCGGCACGTTGGCCGCCGTGCCTTCTGCCGCTGGGCGGACGCCGTTGGCGCCGTTGCCGCGTGCTGCTTGACGCCGGACGTGGCCCCGATCCGTAGGGTTTTTGCCGCTGCCCTCCACCCTCCGAAGGCTCGGGCGAACGTGCCATCGACGGCGGCGGCGACCAGTCGATCTTGTCGGTGTCGTCGAGGTGCTCCAGGAGGAACTGGTACAGTTGGGACCGAGACACCGGCTTGGCCGCCAGGCGGAGGCGGCGCCAGCACGACATGCCGCAGCCGCAGCCCATCTCGGCGGGGAGGTCTGCCCAGGGGGATGCCGGTCTTGAGGACGAACAGGATGCCGGTCAGGGCCTTGCGGTCGTCGATCGGCTTGCGGCCTGGGAAGTGGAAGCGCGCGGCTTGGGGGGCGGGCAGCAACGGTTCGATGGCGCTCCAGAGGGCGTCGGAAACCAGCGCGGCTTGGCCATGGGCGGCGAATCCTCCCGGGGGCGTTTGAGTCGCCTCCGCCTTCTCCCCCGCGAACGCCATGCCAACCCTTCATAGAGTTAAGCAGCCTCTTAGCTCATTCTCTCAGGTACATTTCGCGAGCGGCTCGAGCTGCCATGACCGCATACCGCGACGACAACCCGATGCCGCCGCCCCGCCAGAACTGGCGGGGGCGTGGGTTTTTCGTGGTTGTCCTGTCGCTGCTGGGCGCTGCCTGGCTCGCCCCCGGTACCACTCACGCTTCTTGCGGTAGCCATGTTTCGCCCGGTCTTCCGGCAAGAGCCGCCAGCCCGCCTGCCTGGCCGCAGACTGGTTTCGGACAGACGCCCCTGGCGGATCATTCCGAGAAACCCGGCCCCGTTCAGGCCTGACCTGCTCCGCCCGCCGTTCATGCCTCCCCTGCCTGCTGTTCCTTCTGCCAGTCCAACACCTGGGAAAAAGGCCAGCGGCATCGCGGCCCTCTCACACGCCGCCGACACCCCTTCCGCTCCTCTCGCGGAAGCGTCAGCTGCCTCAGCACCCCTCCAACAGCCGCGCTCCATCTTTCGCCCTCCGCGCCTGCCTCGTCATTTCCGGTGACAGAACAGTCCCTGCACACCACCCGCAAGGCCAGAACGCACTGGCCTGAAATCGCTGTGCCTGTCCCTGTTAAGGACGGGTTCGGCGACGAGCCAGCGGGTGGCTCGCGACTCGTTCCCAGCTGAAGAGAGCATAGGGGAGTCCGGTCAGGGCGGTCTTGCCCTGCCGTAAGGCGGCGGGTCCAGTTTTCGGAGTGTCGGCTCCTGAAAGGTCCAATTCGTCCAGGGAAGCCAAACGGCGGTCTCCACGAGGGCACAATGGCGTTCATCAAGACGATCTCGGCGCGGGAAGCGAACGACGAGTTGCGTGCGATCTATGGCCTGATTCGCTCGGACATGGTTGGGGCCCTCCCCTTCCCGCTCGAGTGGACCGCCTGGAACGTCATGCGGGTGTTCAGCCTTCGCCCGCGGTTCCTGTGGGCGTTCGAGCGGGGCTTCCGCCACATCATGTGGGACGGCGAGCTGAGCCGGCTGGCGAAGGAGGCCATCGGGGTGAGTGTCGCCCAAACGAACGCCTGTCATTACTGAAGGGAGGCGCACGTCGGGTTCCTGCAGGCTGCAGGGATGTCCGCCCGACTGACTCGCATCTTCGAGAGTGACCCGCTGGCGGCCCCGGTCGCCCCGGACCTCCAGGCGTTCGTCGCGCTGGCGGTCAAGGTCACCGCCCGGCCGCAGGAGGTCACCCCGGAGGACGTCCGGGCCGCGTCTTCCGCCGCCCTCTCGCCGCGGCAGTATTTCGACGCCGTGGGCGTGATGATCACGTTCAATTTCATCACCCGGGTGGTCAACGCGCTGGGGGTGGAGCCCGAAATCCCGCGGTGGATGCGCCGGGTCGAGCCCCTCCGCCGGCTTGGGCTTCGGGCGATGGCCCTGTTCTTTCGCCTGTTCGTCGATCTCGGCCGAAAGGAAGTCCACGGGCCGACGCCTGCCGAGCACCTGACGGCTCTCCGCACTGTGTTCCTCGACCTCCGGATGGGGGCCCTCCCGGCCTGGGTGGAACGGTTGTCTTTCGCGCCGCCCCTTCTGGCCGCCCTCCGCGAGTTCCTGGAGGCGCTGGTCCGCAGGGACGCGGCGACCGGGTGCATTGGCCTCGACGCGAACCAGTTCATGGCGATCGGACGGACAGTCCTTCGGCCCATCCCCAACGCCGAAACCCTCACGACCCTCGCCGACGACTGGCAACCGGCCCCCCGGGCCGAGGCGGACGCCAAGCGAGCCGCCCTGATCGCGCGGTTCGCGAACGACGTGGCCTTACGTTCTTACACCCTGACCCGCGAGCGGGTCGATGAGCTGCGGGCCGCCGGCCTGGACGACGCCGAGGTGCTGGACGTGGTCGTGACCACCGCCCTGTGGTGCGCGGCCGCCAGGCTCGAAGTGCTGACCGGCTGCCTCCCGGCCATCGACCCCAGGGACGAGAGTGTCAGGCAGGCGGCGACGCCACCCCGTTCTCTCCTCTCGGCCCAGGCCGCTTCCTAGCGGAAGGAATCTCCGAAGCGGAGGTGGCGCGTGGTGATTGACAGCCAGTGCAAGCCGGAGCAGGTGGCGCCGACGCTTGTGGGCGGCGCGCCCAGCTGGCCAGCCGCGACGGACAAGCAATACAAGCCGGACCACCTGGGCGGACTTCGTCGCTTCGCCCTGGCGATCACCGCCTTCAACCTCCTGGGCCATTTCTGGTTCGGCTTCGAGCAGTCCTACGCTCAGCCGCTGGCCTCCCTGGCGACCGCCTACGTTACCCAGTTGCTGCTGGAGGCCCTGGAGGCCTGGGCTCAGCATCGCCGGCCGGGGTTCACCAGGGGCTTCGGAGCCCTGGTGAACAGTCTCCTGTCGGCGCACATCACCGGCCTGGCCTGCGCCATGCTGCTGTACGCGAACGACCGCATCTGGGTGGTCTGTTTCGCCTCCGCGGTGGCGATCGCCTCGAAGACCCTGTTCCGGGTGCCCGTCGGGAGCGCGAAAGGGGCCTGGCCTCTGCTGCTGTTCCAACTCGTGCTCTTCCTGTTCCTGCTCCAGACCGGTGAGGCGACCAGCCCCTGGATTCCCGTCGCGCCCCGGTGGGTGCCGGCGTTTCACCTGGGGGGGCTGGCGCTGGTACTGGTGCTGGCGGCGCTCATTCCCCCCGGTGTGCCGACCCGGCACTACCTGAACCCCTCCAACTTCGGGATCGCGATCACGCTGCTGCTGTTCCCCTGGGTCGGCATCGCGGCGCCGTATCACTTCACGGAGAACCTGGGCAGCATCGGCGACTGGGCGCTTCCGCTGGTCATCATTTGCACCGGCAGCTTCCTCAACACCTGGTACACCCGACGCGTTCCCCTGCTACTGGCCTGGGTGGGCACGTTCGCCCTCCAGGCGTTCGTCAGCAGTTTGATCCTCTGGCACTCCACCGGCCATTGCCCCATGGCGTCCCGGCTGTCGGCGATGACGGGGGTCGCGTTCATCCTGTTCACCTTCTACATGGTCACTGACCCGGCCACGACGCCGGAGCGGCCGGGGGCCCAGGTCGCCTTCGGCGCGTCGGTCGCCGTGGTGTACAGTTTGCTCCTCATGAACCACGTCGTCTTCGGCCTGTTCGTGGCCCTGGTGATCGTCTGCGTGGCCCGCGGGCTGGGGATGTATCTGCTGGCCCTTCTTCGGAAGGATGAAGGATGAAGGATGAATCAGAAGAAGAAGGAAGAAGATGGAATAAGACGGGACAGCTCCTGTTTGTATTCATCCTTCATCCTTCATCCTTCATCCTTCATCCTTCCGCTGAGGAGGTGGTCAACGTGAACCCTGGTCCGTCGCGGCTTCGCCGAGCGGTCACGCTCCTGGTGGCGGTGGTTCTGGTCGGCGCCCTCTACCTCCTCAGCCAACTCCCCACGCTGCCCGGCACCGAAGCCCAGGCCATCGCCGCACGCTTCCGCTTTGAGAGGCTCCCCTTCCCCGAGCCGGCCGGCTTCCCTCACAAGACCGTTCGCCAGGTCCACCCGTCCGTCGCGCACCTGTCGGCCTACCTCTCGGCGGTCGGCGCCTCCGCCGCGCTGGGCGACATCGACGGAGACGGGCTGCCGAACGACCTCTGCTACGTCGATCCGCGCATAGACCAGGTGGTCATTGCTCCGGCGCCCGGAACAACCCAGGGTCGCTATGAACTTTTTGTCTTGCAACCCGGGCCCCTTCCCTGCGACTCGACGATGGCCCCCACGGGCTGCCTGCTGGGGGACTTCAACGAGGACGGCCTGACCGATGTGCTCGTCTATTTCTGGGGCCGCTCGCCGGTCATTTATCTCCAGCAACCCGCCGCGTCGGGGGGCAAGAGGCTGACGGCGCAGTCGTTCCTCCCCTGTGAGCTGATCGAGCCGTGGCAGCGCTGGCAGTCCGGCGCAGCCACCCTCGCCGATCTCGACGGCGACGGCCACTGCGACCTGGTCATCGGCAACCACGGCCCGGACGGGGTGGCCTATCTCGACCCCAACGGGCGTGGCCGACTGCCGATGCCGGAATCGCAGTCCCGGGCCTTCAACGGCGGGGGGCCTCACTTCTTCCTGTGGAAGAAGCCGGGCGGCGGGAAAACCCCGCCCGTCCAGTTCGAGAGGGTCGATCCAGACTTCTTCTATCCGGAACAAGCTGATCCGGGGCGCGCCCATGACGCCTGCCACGGTTGGACGTTGGCGGTGGGGGCCGCTGATCTCGACGGGGACGGGTTGCCCGAGGTCTACGTCTCCAACGACTTCGGGCCGGACCGGCTGTTGCACAACAGGTCGAAACCCGGCCAGCTGCGCTTCGCACTGCTGGAGGGCGAGCGGGGTTTCACGACGCCGCGCTCGCGCGTGCTGGGCCAGGATTCGTTCAAGTCGATGGGGGTCGATTTCGGCGACGTCAACGGGGACGGCTGGCTCGACATGTACGTCAGCAACATCTCAGGCCCCTACTCCCTTTTCGAGAGTCATTTCCTCTGGTTGAGCACCGGGCAGGTGGGGCGGATGAAGCGGGGCGTTGCCCCCTATTACGATGCCGGGGAGCAACTGGGCCTGTCGCGGAGCGGCTGGGGTTGGGATTCGCGCCTGGCCGACTTCGACAACGACGGCGTTCTCGAAGCGGTGCAAGCGATGGGCTTCCTCAAGGGAACGACCAACCGCTGGCCGGAGGGGCAGGAACTGGGCGCCACGAACGACCAGCTCATCTCGGACCCCAGGATCTGGCCGGACTTTCGGCCGGGGGCCGACTTCAGCGGGGGCGATCACAACCGCTTCTTTGTGCGGGCCGCCGATGGCCGCTTCTACGACTTCTCGCACCAGCTGGGACTGAGCACGCCGATGGTGACGCGCGGCATCGCCCTGGCGGACGTCGATGGCGACGGCCGGCTCGACTTCGCGGTGGCCAACCAGTGGGGACCGTCGTTCCTCTTCCGCAACACCGCTCCCAGCCCCGGCGCCTTCCTGGGCCTTCACCTGCGGCTGCCGGTCGGCCCCCAGATCAGTGACAAGACCGTGGTGCTCAAGGGTCATCCCCGGGCCGACAGGCCGAGCCGACCAGCCATCGGGGCGGCGGTCAAGGTCCACTTGCCCGACGGCCGGCGCCTGGTCAGCCAGGTGGACGGTGGCTCGGGCCATTCGGGCAAGCGCGCCCCGGCCATCCATTTGGGGCTGGGCCACGTCGAGGCAGGTGTCTTGCTGAACGTGGACGTGCGCTGGCGAGGTACCGATGGGAAGGTGCGGTCACGGACCTTGCAGGTCACGCCTGGCTGGCACGCGGTTTGGCTGGGGCTGGGAGGCTTCGAAGGCGGTTGAAAGCACCTTTGACTCGTCAGCCGGCAGGGAGAGCGCGACGGAGAGTTGTGCCCCAACACGCCGATTCTCATCCCGCCCTCCGACCTCCGCCAGCCGGGCGCGGACCTGATCCGGCGTCGCCGTGCCGGTCGTGCCCAGCTGCTGCACCGTGATCGACGCCACGAGGTTGCCGAACGCCGCTGCCTGCTCCGCCGTCGCGCCGGCCGCCAGGGCGCAGATGATCCCGGCGCTGGTACTGTCGCCGGCCCCGACGGGGTCGATCGGCCCGGCCACCGGATAACCAGGCACCTCGCGCAGCGGCTCGGCCAGAAGGATGCCCGCCTCGCCGCGGGTGCAGAACACCGTCCGGCCATTGCGCTTGGCGAGCGCTTCCGCCGCCCCCTCCAGGGAGGCCCCCGGCACGGCGTCGAGGCACTCGTGCTGGTTCGGCTTCAGGCACACGTTGCGGAACAACCCGATGCGCGCCCGGCTGTCGGCCAGCACCGGGCGGGTGTCGGCCAACTCCGCGACCCTCTCCCGCATCCGGGCCGTTACCACGCCACATCTCCGGCTGGTCACCTGATCCAGGACGACGACGCCGTCGAGGCCCGGCCAGGCGCCGAGAGCATCTCCAGCAGCCGCCCCTGGGCAAGTCCGGGCAGGAGGAGCGGCGGATGTCGAGCCGGTTCAACTACGCGCGGCGGGCGGCCCGGGCTCGGCGCAGCATCGGCCGCGCAGGTAGGTCGGCGTCCGCCGGCCCGGCCAGGTCAGTACCCCCGACGCTCCTCGACCGCCGGCAGCCGCCCCAACGCCTGCTGCAACTCGTACTCCTCGCCGTCGTCGCCGACCACCGCGAATGGGACGACGTGGCCGACGCCCGTGCCGCCACCGTGGGTGCCGTTGACCACCGTCCCCGCCGCCCCGGGGTAAAGGCCCACCACCTGGTACGCGTCCAGCCCCGGGTCTCGATCGACGGCTCCGTCAGGCCGCGTCCAGGTCGAGGTAGCGGTCGAGGAAGAGGTCACCGATCACGCCGGATCGTCAACCTCGGCAATCGGCCGAGCCAGCCTTCTCGACGAGTTCGGCGGAGAGGATCTCGGGCATGGCACCTACCCCGCCGCCAAGCGCCTCGCGCCGCAGCGCCGGCACGGAGTCGCGGTGGTCGGCCTCGACGTAGAAGCTCTCGCCGCCGTCGGCGACGGTGCGCACCAGGATCGTCTTCCACGGCCGGTAGTAGTGTTTCTCGCGGGTCGGACGAAGCGCCTTGCCCGCGTGTCGCCGTCGAGCGGGATCAAGTCGAAGACGGCTGCCGTGAAGAGGCGGATCGACCGCCCCTCCTGGAAAGCGCCACGTTGCGGGCTGACGCCGCCTTGAGGTAAACCTCCGGCCCCATCACCGCGGTGCCGAAGTTCAGCATCACCCCTTCGAGTTTCGTCGTTCTCGTCAGCACCAGGAAGTCCTGGTAGCTGGTGCGGCCGAAGGCGGCCCCGTCGCAGTTGGGGTGCTCGTAGATGTCCTCGCCGATGCCGACGGTGGACCGTCACCGGCACGCCCAACGCCGCACCCCGGCGGCCAGCACGCTGGTCTCCTTGTGCGGAAGTCGTCGGCGTGATGATGGGCGCTGCCCGAGCGCCTCACCCAGGCCCAGGCCGCGCCGCGAGGCGTCGGAGACGACATCGTTCATCCGGCCGGTCTCGTGCCACAGGCCGAACTCGCCGGAGGAGATGTACCGGGCCACGCTCTCGGTGGTAGCGCCGATCAGCCGCCAGCTCCCAGTCGTGGATCGGCCCCAGCGCCGTTCATCGCCACGTGCGAGATCAGGCCGCGCTCCATCAGGTCGATCAGCTGCCGGGCGACGCCGGCCCGGATCAGGTGCGCCCCCATGAAGAGGAGGCGCGCCCGCCCCTGCTCGCGCGCCCGGACGAGGCACTCGCCCAGGGCCGGCAGCGCCGGGTGCGTGAAGGGGGCCGGCGCGTCCAGGGGCAGTAGCGCCGAAAGGTCGAGGTCGTGCCGGCGCGCGGCGAGCGGCTGGACCCGCAGCCGGGATCGGTCGAAGGCGGGGAACGGCATGGATCAGGGGCCGATTTCCAGGGTGAGGTTCGGCGGCAGGCGCAAGGTGTCCTTCTCGAAGACCGAGGGGCTGGTCGCGCCCACCTTCCGTCCCGGGCCGTTGAAGGTGCAGTCCCGCAGGCGGAAGTGGGCGTTGAGCGGGACGGCGCCCTGCAACTGCGGCTTGAGGTCGAAGAGGATCCCCGTCTGGCCCGGCTGCACGTCCACGGTCAGTTCGCTGAACGTGACCGGCGATTCGGCCGTCCCCTCGCAGTTGGTGACGACGACCCCGTACTTCTGCATGCCCCTCAAGCCCAGCCTCTCCAGGGTCAGGCCGGGGCACTTGCCGTACAGGATGACGAGCGACTCGGCCTTGCTGCCGCCGTCGAGCGTGACGCCCCGTAGCGTGAGGCCGGGCGCGTTGCCGATGAGGAGCAGCTTCGTCGAGGGGGGCACGTCGGCGGGGCACCTCCAGACGACCTTCCGCCCCGCCTCGGCCTCGATGAGGAGGTCACGCTTGCCGTTGAGAGACACGCTGGCCTCGGTGATGTCGGTCCTCACCACGATCCGGTCGCCGTCCTTCGCCTTGCGGAGGGCGGCCTCCAGTGACTGGCCCGGGGCGTCGCTGACGACGAGCGGCTCAGGCCCCTTCGGGTTGGCCTTGGGCCCGCCCCCCGACGGCCCGGGCAACAGCCAGATCAGCCCGCCGAGCAGGGCCGCGCCTGCGACCCCCACGATCCCCCACCGCGCCTGGCTCGGCAGTTCCTTCCAGGCGGGGAATCGCCGGCGGATGTTCGCCAGCTTGTTGGGGGACACCCGCAGGTCGCTGAGAGGCTCGTCGGCCGACCCGGCCTCGGAGGCGTCCGGTGCCGCGACGGCCGCCGGTACGCCGTTGGCTGACGACCTGGGCCCGACGGGGCGGGGGGCCGAGCGGGTCGGCGGCCTGGGGGACGGAATCGGCCTGGGGGCCGGGACGGCCGGCCGGCTGCCTGAGGCCGTGTTCGGCTGCCAGGGCTTGCGGGGGGGCACCTTCTCGGCGGCGGCCCGCGACGACGACGACAGGCCGGAGTCGCTCATCGACCCGGGGGTGCGCGCCGCCAGGCTGAACTGCGGCATCTCCTCCTCGGGGGGAGGCGGGATCTCCGTCTGGGTCCACGGCTCCAGCGCGTCGGCGACCTCCAGCGGCGACTGGTAGCGGTCGCCCTTCTCCTTGGCCATCATCTTGTCGAGGACCGCGATCAGCCCGTCCGGCACGTCCTGGCGGAACGACCGGATCGGCTTGGGCTGCCGCGTCTGGTGCCAGATCAGCTTCTGCGCCACCGTGCCGTCGGTGAACGGCGTCCGGCCGGTCAGGCAGAAGTAGAACGTGCCGCCGAGGCTGTAGATGTCGGCCCGGATGTCGGCCCCGTGGCTGTCCAGCGCCTGCTCCGGGGCGAGGTAGTCGGCGGTGCCCAGCACGTTCTCGTCGAACTTCTTGGTCAGGTCGTCGGTGTCGTCGAAGAAGAACCGGGCCAGGCCCATGTCGAGGATCTTCACCACCCCGAACCGATCGACGAGGATGTTGCTCGGCTTGATGTCGCGGTGGACCAGCGCCGCCGTCTCGTGGGCGTGTTGCAACCCCAGCGCCGACTGGCGCATGTAGTGGGCCGCCCGGGTGAAGTCCATCGGCCCGGTCTTCTTGACGATCTCCTGGAGGCTGGAGCCGTCCACGTGCTCCAGCACCAGGTAGTGCAGCTTGTCGTCCTCGTCGATGTCGTAGGCGCGGACGATGTTGGGGTGGTCCAGGGCGGCGACGCACTTGGCCTCGCGGTAGAAGCGGTCCAGCGACGACGAGTCGTTGACCTTGCTGGGCGGCAGCACCTTGACGGCGACGCGCCGCTTCATCAGCATGTGCTCGCAGAGGTACACCGTGCCCATGCCGCCGGCGCCCAACCGCTCCAGCACCTTGTACTTGCCGATGGTAAACCGCCGCCACCGGCCGGCCCGGAACTGCTCGGCCTGGAAGTGGGTGATGACCCCGTCCTGGATCAGCTGGCGGGCCATGTCGTCGGCCGAGCCGGAGGCCTTGCCCGACGCCCGGAGCTGCTCGACGTACGCCTGAAGCCGGGCGGCATCGACGACGCCGCTCTTCCTCACCAGCTCCAGGAATTCATCGCTCGTCGTTGGCGCCGCCATCGATGGTCTCGCGGAAGTCCCAGCCCCAGGTGCGGTGTGGATCTGTCCCGGGTCAGCATAGCAAGTGTAGGTCACGACCGGAAGGGGCGGGCCGGGCCGGGTCCACGTTCGTGATACTTGGCGCTGAACGTTGAGTTTGACGACCCTGCCGGGAACATGCAAGCGCTATCTAGGAGGATTTCCCGGCGTGCCGCACATCCGGCACAACCGGACCAATCGGGTGCGGCTTTCGCCCCCGCCGCTCACATTCGCTCGGCGCGCCGCGGCCGCCGGCCGATACCAGAGGTAGCGGCGTCCGCCAGGGCGCCGCCCACGGAGGACGGCGACGACGTCGCCGCGTGCTTGCAGGACGCGAGCGGAGACGCCTCATGCCTCGGAGTCTTCTCGCCCGCGCCGCCTTCGCGGCGGTGCTGGGCTGGGGGGAGTGGGCCGGGCTTGCCCGGGCCGGAGGGTCGGACCTATATCCGCGGACGCCGCCGGCGGCCACCGAGTTGCCGCCCGGCCACCCGCCCGTGGATTCGTCCCCCTCCAAAACCCCCCTCAGGGACTGGTGCCTCAAGAAGAGGCCGTGTGGCTGCTGGGCCAGCTTCAACGGCTACGGCTGTAGCAGCCTGCGGTCCGAGATGGCGTTCCTGTTCGGCGGCTGCCGCACGTTCTTCGCCGAGCCCTGCCTGAAGGGCGCGCCGCCCTCCGCGCTACCGCCGTGGGCCGGCCGGGAGTCGGGTTACTGGAACCCACCTCCCGGCTCGCCTGCGGAGCGGGCGCAGAACGGGTTGCCGCCTGCGGCCCCCCAGGGCTGCACGCGCTGCCCCTGACCGATCCCCCCATCCCTCCCCACGGCGAGGGCGGGAATCCGGCTCCCCAGCCCCGGGCTCGGGAGGCGGTTTCCCGCCCTCGTTGCCTTCGCGCCACCAGGCCCAATCGGTATAATCCCTTCTCGCCTCCCGCCGCGAGAAGACGCCTCCATGCCGATTGACTGGTCCCCCTTCGCCGAGCTGGTCCGCCGCCACCGCCGGTTCGTGCTCACCACGCACGTCCGGCCCGACGGGGACGGCCTGGGCTCGATGCTCGCGCTGGCCAACGCCCTGGAAGCCCAGGGCAAGAGCACCCGCATGGTCGTCGCCAGCGTCCTGCCGCCGCGCTACGACTTCCTTGACCCGACGAGGCGCGTCCGCCGCTTCCAACCGCCCGGCGACGACCTGCGCGACGCCGAGGCCGTGGTCGTGCTCGACACCGGCACCTGGAACCAGCTCGGCGACTTCGGCACGCTGCTCAAAACCCTGCCGGTGCCGCGCGCCGTCATCGACCACCACCTGACCCAGGACGACCTCGGCGCCGACCGCTTCGTGGACACCACCGCCGAGGCGACTGGCCGGCTGGTCTTCGAGGCGATCGAGGCGCTGGGGACGCCTTTGAGCCCCGACTCGGCCCACTGCCTGTTCGTGGCCTTGGCGATGGATACCGGCTGGTTCCGCCACCCCAACGCCACGCCGCGGACGTTCGGCCTGGCCGAGAGGCTCGTCGCGGCCGGCGCCCGGCCGACGGCCGCCTACGAGGCCCTGTTCGAGCAGAACACCGCCGGCCGGCTGAAGCTGACCGGGCTGGTGCTGGGGCGGCTGGAAGTAAGCCACGGCGGGCGGGTCTGCCACACGGAGATCCGCAAGGGCGACTACGCCGCTGCCGGCGCCGTGCCGCAGGACAGCGAGGACCTGATCAACTACACCCGCTCGGTGGTCGGCGTCGAGGTCGGGCTTCTGTTCATGGAGCAGCCGGCCGGCGGCGTCAAAGTCAGCTTCCGCTCGCGCGCCCTCGACGTGGCAAGCCTGGCCCAGCGGTTCGGCGGCGGCGGGCACCGGCTGGCGTCCGGCGCCGTGCTGGACCTGCCCCTCGAAGTCGCCCGCTCGCGCGTCCTCGCCGCCGTCGCCCAGGCGCTGGACGCTCCCTCCTGACCCCCCACCTTCCTCGGAGTCCCTCCCATGAGCGACACCTCTGCTCGCTGGACCCTTCGCGACCTCCCGCTGTCCGCCCGGTTGGTCCTGGCCTCGTTCCTGATCTCGGTCGGCATCGGCTACTTCTCGGCCCTGGTGCAGCTGCACTTCCAGCACGCCAAGCCCGGGTCGGTGATGCCGACCGGCGACGACGCCGTGCGGACGTTCCACGGCCAGGTCGGCGAGCTGCCGAGCAGCCGGCTGGTCCGCCTGATCGAGGCCGACGAGAGCCAGAAGTTCAACGGCAGCGGTCAAATGGCGGCGGCGTTCACGACGCGCTCGTCGGACTGGAAGGCGGCCGTCAAGGCGCGGGCCCAGGGGCTGCGGAAGGGCCGCGGTGGCAAGCCGAGTGAGGAGGAACTGGCGAAGGCCGAGCAGGAGCTACGCAAGGAGCGCGAGGCGGAGAAGGCGGTCGTCCTGGCCTGGCTCAAGGAGGGCCGGGCGGACCCGTCGGCGTTCGAGGCGGACAAGTTCTCCCTCGCCGAGGAGCTGGCGAAGTTGCCCGTCACGAAGGACTACCGCTTCGAGGACAACGGCCCTTGCGTGAAGATCAAGGCGCTGTGGGGCGACCGCTGCGCCCGCTGCCACATGAAGGAGGGCGGTGTGGACGCCAAGGCCAGCGCGTTCCCGCTGGAGAAGCCTGAGGAGATCCTCAAGTACAACAAGGTCGAGGAGGCCAGCGCCATGTCGCTGACCAAGCTGGCCCAGACGACCCACGTCCACCTGCTCGGCTTCTCGATGCTTTACGGCCTGACCGGCGTGATCCTGGCACTGACGAGCTACCCCGGCGTGATTCGGCTGCTGCTGGCGCCGCTGCCGCTGCTGGCGCAGGTCGTCGATATCAGCTGCTGGTGGCTGGCCCGGCTGGACGCGCCGCACGGCCCGACGTTCGCCCTGCTGATCCCGCTCACCGGCGCCGTCGTCGGCGGCAGCCTCGGGCTACACATCCTGTTGACGCTGTGGGACCTGTTCGGCAAGGTCGGCAAGCTGGTCCTGGTGCTGCTCATCGCCGCGGCCGGCGGCGGGGCTTACGTGGTGAAGGAGAAGGTCATCGACCCGTACATGGCCAAGGAGCGGTCGGCCAGCACGCCTTCCGAGCATTGAGGCCCCCGCCGGTCGGGTCCAGCGGTCTTCAGAAACTTGCTGCGGCGGTCGTGGCGTGCTACCTTCATAGCCCCACAGGCACGTGGGCACTCGGGGAAAGGCTGGTCGCGGGTGGGCGAGGAGTCCTCGGTGCTGCAGTCGCTCCTCGACCGCCTGCGCGCGGGCGATCCGACGGCGCGCAACGAGCTGATCGGTTACAGCCGTGAACGGTTTCGGCTGCTCACTCGGCAGATGCTGCGGCGCTTCCCTGGCGTGCGTCAGTGGGAAGACACCAGCGACGTGGTGCAAAACGTCCTGGTCCGCCTCGACCGGGTACTGCAGAACCTGCCGGTGGCGTCCCCCCGCGACTTCCTCGCCCTGGCGACCGTCCAGATCCGCCGCGAGCTGATCGACCTGACCCGACACCATTTCGGGCCACAGGGGCTGGGCGCGAACACGCTCCCGCCGGGCAGGGAGCACCGCGACGCCTCGCCCCCGGAGCCGAGCGACAGCAGCGCGGACCCGTACCGCCTCGGCCAGTGGCACGACTTGCACAGCGAGATCGCGGCCCTCGACGAGAAGCACCGGGTCCTGTTCGACCTGCTTTACTACCAGGGCTTGACGCAGTCCGAGGCGGCGGCGTTGCTCGAAGAGCCGTTGCGCAGCTTCAGGCGACGCTGGCAGGCAGCCCGGCTCCTGTTGATGAGCCGGCTGGGGGGGGCGTTACCCTTTTAATGCCAGGAATGTTGGCCTGTCCGACCCGGGGCTCTCGTTTCCTCCTCTAGAAAGGACTGAGCCGCCTGTCGCCGCCGTCGGAGCCAGCCTTGCCCCAGCAGCTGGAAGAGTACCTCCTGGAGTGGGAAGAACGCCGGGACCGCGGCGAGCCGGCGTCGCCGCGCGAGCTGTGCCCCGACTGGCCAGAGGGCCAGGCCGAACTCGCCCGCCAGATCCACCTGCTTGAGTGGTTTGATCGGTTGCTCGTCGTCAAGGGCGACGGGGCGGCGAACGAGCCTGCCGTCCCGTTCCAACACTTCGCCGGGTACGAGGTGCGGGGGGAACTCGGCCGGGGCGGCATGGGCGTCGTCTACCGCGTCTGGGACCCGCTCCTGTGCCGCGAAGCGGCCTTGAAGATGTTGCTGCCGACCGCCCTGCCGGCGCAGCGGGAAGAAGCCCAGCGGCTGGGGCTGCGGTTCCAGCGCGAGGCCCAGGTGCTGGCCCAGCTGAAGCACGACAACATCGTGCCGATCTTCGAGGCGAAGGTCCAGGACGGCGTCCCGTACTTCGTCATGGAGTCGGTCGCCGGCGGCAGCCTCTCGGCGCACCGGCTCGCCATGACGGAGGCGGGGCCGAGGCTCGTCGTCCCGTTCGTCGAGAAGGTCGCCCGGGCCGTTCACCACGCCCACGGCAAGGGGGTGCTGCACCGGGACCTGAAGCCGGGCAACATCCTCCTCGATGCCAGCGGGAACCCGCGGGTGAGCGACTTCGGGCTCGCCAAGCTGTTGAGTGACGAGGCCGACCCGGAGGGCGAAACCGTCCCCGAGCCGGCACCCCCCGCCGGGCCGTCGGCCGCGGGCCAGTTGACCGTCTCGGGGTTTCAGCCCGGCACGCCGGGATACATGGCCCCCGAGCAGTTCGACCCCACCTTCGGCCGGGTCGGCCCGGCGACCGACGTCTGGGCGTTGGGGGTCGTCCTGTACGAGCTGCTGACGGGGCAAAGGCCGTTCGGCAGCGGCCCCCGAGAGGCGTTGCGCCCGGCCGTCTGTGACACCCTGCCGCCCAGCCCCCGATCGCTCGATCGGCGCATCGACCGCCGGATCGAAATGGTGGTGCTGCGCTGCCTGGAGAAAGACCCGAACAAGCGCTGGCGGTCCGCGGGCGCGCTGGCCGACCAACTGGCCCGTTGGTCCCGCACCCGCCGACTGGGCAGGCGGGCCGTCGCCGGGCTGGCCGGTCTGGTGCTGGCGGCGGCGGCGGCCGGGTTGACCGTTCGGGAGATGCAGCCGGAGCGGCGGTTCACACGCCAAGTTGACCCGCTGCTCTCGCGGCTGGCGCGGGGGGAGGAGATCGAGGTGGTCCGGCCGGGCGGGGAGGTCCCCGCTCACCGGGTCCGCTGCGGCGAAGGGCACACCCAGGTCCGCGGGACCGACGAAGGGGTAACGGTCGCGTCACCGTCGCTGGGCATGGTGGAGTTCCTCCCCCACGTCCCCTGGCCACACTACCGGGTCCTCGCCGACGTGCGCCACGACGCGGGGTGGAACTGGCGTAACGGCTTCGGTGGCGTCGGCGTGGCGTTCACGGGTCGGCACGTCGATTCCCCGGCCGGCCCGCAGCACGTCGTCGCCTTCCTCGGGTTCGACGACTGGAACGGGGATTTTCTCCCGGTCTCGGGGGCGAAAGGCCCGAAGAAAAGCCGGGCGATCTTGCAACTGCTCTGGTATCTGGACCGGCCGACCGACGGGAAAACGCCGTTCAAGATGCAGGTCCGCTTCCCCCCCAACCGGACCGCCTTTTACGACTCACCCCCGCAGGGTTTGAAACCCGTCCGCCAGGTGAGCATCGAGGTCGCCCCGGGCGGGACAACCGTTCGCTGGAGCGACCCAACCCAGCCGCCGCTCGGCCCGCTGGCCCCGCCCGTGTTTCGGGAGTTCGAGCAGAGCCTCCGGGAGCACAACCCGGAGCTTGTCGGAGTTGATTTCACCCCCATGAACCGTCCCGCGATTGGCATTCTGGTGGCCGGGGGGCAGTGTACCCTGCTCCGGCTGCGGGTCGTGCCCCAGCCTACCCCCCCGGAATAGCCCGCGGGCAAGGAGTAGAATTCCATGCCGCCCACGAAATCGCCTCCCGTAATCGGCAAAGTCGCCGGCGGGATAAAGATCACCGGCCAGGGAGACCCTAACGAGCAGATCGACATCGTCATCAAGAAGCAGCCGGGCAACACGGTGGTGTACAACCAGACGCATCACCTGCCGGTAGGTCCTGCCCCGGTCACCGGCGAGGTGACCATACCTCTGGCCAACGGAACGTACCTCGTCAAGGTCACGGCTCACCCCGCAGCTGGTGCCCCCGTGATCTACGAATCGACCGAGACCGTACCTTGACCGCCTGCGGCGTCAGGGCGGGTCCCAGCCGCCGGGGTTCCACGGGTTGCAGCGGCAGACCCGCCAGACGCCCCGGCAGCCGCCGCACACCGGGCCGTGCTTTTCACCGCGAGGATCATGTACTCGCTACAACTGGGCTGGAACCGGCACAAGGGCGGCAGGATCGGCCGCACGAACGCCTGGTAGGCGCGCACCGCCCCGATCAGCAGGCCCGCCAGCAGCCAGGCGAACGGCGCC
>JAXMAW010000074.1:0-28718 GCA_046350195.1 Gemmataceae bacterium | reverse complement strand
GCCGGGCGCGCACGCCGGAGCAGGTCGCCGACGACGTCCGCGCCGGCCTGGCCGAGTGCGTCCGCACCGGCACGACGCTGGTCGGCGACATCTCCGGCGACGGCGGCTCGTGGGACGCGCTGGCGGCGTCGCCGATCCGGGCCGTCGTCTTCCGCGAGCTGCTCGGCCTGACCGGCGACGGCCTTCGCGCCGCCTCCCGCGCTGCCGCGGAATGGGCACACGACCGGGCCGCGACGCCGACCTGCCGGCCCGGCCTCAGCCCGCACGCGCCGTACAGCGTCCACCGCCAGATCTACCACATGCTGACGTCGCCGGCCTGGCCGTACCCGCTGCCGCTGGCGACCCACCTCGGGGAGTCGTCCGACGAGCTGAACCTGCTGACCCGTCGGGCCGGCCCCTTCGTGCCGTTCCTCCAGGAGCTGGGCGTGTGGAACCCCGACGGGCTGGTCGAGCCGTATGAGCTGGGCGATCGGCTCAGCCTCGCCGATCGCGCCCCGTTGTTGCTGGCCCACTGCAACTATCTCGGCCCCTCTACCATCCCCCGGAACGCAACCGTCGTCTACTGCCCCCGCACCCACGCCGCCTTCGGCCACCCGCCGCACCCCTTCCGCGACTTCCTCGCCCGAGGGATTCGCGTCGCGCTAGGCACCGACAGTCTCGCCTCCAATCCCGACCTCGACCTGCTGGCCGAGGCGCGCTTCCTCCGTCACCAAACGGATCTGACGGGCGAAACGATCCTGCGATTGGCGACCCTGGCCGGGGCCGAGGCGCTCGGCTTTGGCGACGTCACCGGCAGCCTCACGCCGGGCAAGTCGGCCGACCTGGCCGTGGTGCCGCTGCCTGCCGGTCGTAGGATAGGCTGCCAGCCTGTCCTCTTCGCATCAGGACAAGCTGGCAGCTTGTCCTACGAAACCGCCGACCCCCACGACCTCGTCCTGGCATCCGATTTGCCGGTGTCCCGCGTCATGTGCCGGGGACGGTGGCTCCCTCCCGCCGTATAACACCCCCCGGAACCCGGCTCGACGAGGAATCGAAGACAATGCCGCTCGGCTACCTCACGCTCGTCCTCCACGCCCACCTGCCGTTCGTCCGCCACCCCGAGTTCGAGGACTTCCTCGAAGAAGATTGGCTCTACGAGGCCATCACCGAGACCTACATCCCGCTGCTCGACGTCTTCGACGGCCTCGACCGCGACGGCGTGGACTGGCGGGTCACCATGTCCGTCTCGCCGTCCCTGGCCGCCATGCTCAGCGACGAGTTGCTCCAGCAGCGCTACCTGCGGCACCTGGACAACCTGCTGTCGCTGACCACCAAGGAGCTGGAGCGCACCCGCTGGGAGCCGGAGTTCCACGGCCTGGCCCAGATGTACCACTCCCGCTTCAGTCGCTGCCGCGACGTCTTCGCCAACCAGTACGGCCACAACCTGCTCAACGGCTTCAAGCGCTTCTTCGACGCCGGCCGGCTGGAGCTGATGACCTGCGCCGCCACGCACGGCTTCCTGCCGCTGATGGTGTGCAACGACACCGCCCGCCGCGCCCAGGTCGAAATCGGCTGCCGCGAGTTCGAGCGGCACTTCGGCCGGCGGCCCAAGGGCATCTGGCTGCCGGAGTGCGGCTACGCCCCCGGCGTGGACGGGCTGCTCAAGGACGCCGGGCTGCGCTACTTCTTCATGGACACCCACGGCATCCTGTACTCCGAGCCGCGGCCGCGGTTCGGCGTCTACGCCCCGGTGATCTGCCCCGACAGCGGCGTCGCCGCCCTGGGCCGCGACACCGAGTCGTCCAAGCAGGTCTGGAGCGCCGTCGAGGGCTACCCCGGCGACTTCGCCTACCGCGACTTCTACCGGGACGTCGGCTTCGACCTCGACTACGACTACGTCAAGCCGCACCTGCACCAGATCGGCATCCGCAGCCTGCTCGGCATCAAGTACTACAAGATCACCGGCAAGACCGACCACAAGCTGCCCTACGACCCGCGGGCCGCCCTGGACAAGGCCGCCGACCACGCCGGCAACTTCCTGTTCAACCGCGAGAAGCAGGTCGAGTGGCTGGCCGGCTCGATGGGCGACCGGCCGGCGCTGATCGTCGCGCCGTACGACGCGGAGCTGTTCGGCCACTGGTGGTTCGAGGGGCCCGACTGGATCAACTTCCTGCTCCGCAAGATGCACTTCGACCAGCAGACGGTCAAGGCGATCACCGTGCCGGAGTACCTCGACCGGCACCCGCGGGTGCAGATCGCCCAGCCGTCGATGTCGAGCTGGGGCTACAAGGGGTACAATGAGGTGTGGCTGGAGGGCTCCAACGACTGGATCTACCGCCACCTGCACGAGATGGCCGACCGCATGGTCGAGCTGGCCCGGGACCACCCCCAGGCGGACGGCGCCCCGCGGCGGGCGCTGAACCAGGCCGTGCGCGAGCTGCTCCTGGCCCAGTCCAGCGACTGGGCGTTCATCATGAAGACCGGCACCATGGTTGATTACGCCCGGGAGCGGACCAAGGTGCACATCCTGAACTTCCTGCACCTGTACGACTCGCTGAAGAACCGCGAGATCGACGAGGGCTGGCTCGGCGAGATCGAGCGGCGGCACAACCTGTTCCCGGACGTCGATTACCGGATGTACGCCTGACCGGGCTCGCCGATCATTCCTCTCTCCACCTTCGTGAGGTATCCTCATGATCGCGCGATGGCTGTGCGGCCTCACGGCGCTCGCCCTGCTCCTGGCGCCGGCCGCGTGTAACGGCACCAAGCCCGATCCCAAGAGGAAGCCCGCCCTCGTCGCCGACGCCCCGCGCGAGGACGAGGAGCCGGCCGGCCCGAACGTCTTCGAGGACGTCACCGGCAAGACCGGCATCCAGTTCACCTACAGCAACGGCGAGAAGACCGCCAACCACATGTCGATCCTCGAGTCGCTCGGCGGCGGCGCCGGGCTGATCGACTTCGACGGCGACGGGTTGCTCGACGTCTTCCTGCCCGGCGGGGGCGAGTTCACCGGCGCCGACAAGAAGGAGATCGTCGGGCGGCCCTGCAAGCTCTACCGCAACCTGGGCGGCTGGAAGTTCGAGGACGTCACCGCCCGGGCCGGCCTCGACCGCCCCTGGTTCTACACGCACGGCGTCGCCGTCACCGACTACGACCGCGACGGCTGGCCCGACCTGCTGGTCACCGGCTGGCGCGCCGTCGCCCTGTACCGCAACGTCCCCGTGGACCCCAAGGACCCCGGCAAGGGCCGCCGCTTCGAGGACGTCACCAAGGCGGCCGGCCTGGACACCGGGATCACCTGGGCGACCAGCGCCGCCTTCGCCGACTTCGACGGCGACGGCTACCCGGATTTGTACCTCGGCCAGTACGTCGATTGGTCGTGGGAGAAGAACCCGTCGTGCAACTACGACGGCAAGACCCCCGACGTCTGCCCGCCGCGCCACTTCGCCGGCCTGCAACACCTGGTCTTCCACAACACCGGCAAGGGGGCGTTCGTCAACGTCACCAAGGAGGCCGGCCTCAGGCCCGGCGGGGACGCCGCCAGCAAGGGCCTGGGCGTGCTGGCCGTGGACGTCAACGGCGACGGCAAGCCGGACGTCTACGTCGCCAACGACACGGTGGACAACTTCCTCTACGTCAACAAGTCCAAGCCCGGCCAGATCCGCTTCGAGGAGGTCGGGCTGATCAGCGGCACCGCCCGCGACGGCCGCGGCACGCCCAACGGCAGCATGGGGCTGGACGCCGGTGACCCCGACCGGATCGGCAAGCCGTCGATCTGGGTGACCAACTACGAGAACGAGCTGCACGCGCTGTACCGCAACGGGTGTACCCCCACCCTGACCTACTTCGACTACAACACCGAGGCGGCCGGCATCGCCGCCTTGGGCCAGACGTTCGTCGGCTGGGGCACCGCCTTCCTCGACGTGGACCTCGACGGCTGGGAGGACATTTTCGTCAGCAACGGCCACGCCATCCGCTTCCCCACCGGCAAGGGGGTGACGCGGCTCCAGCGCCCGGTGCTGATGCGCAACAACAAGGGCCGGTTCGAGAAGGTCAGCAAGCGCATCGGCGACTACGGCCAGAGGCAGCACCTCGGCCGCGGCGTCGCCTTCGGCGACCTCGACAACGACGGCCGCATCGACCTGGTGCTGGCCCACACCAACGAGCCGGTGTCGGTCCTGCGCGGCATCGGCGGCGAGGGTCACCACTGGCTCGGCGTCCGGCTGGCCGGGAAGGGCCACGCCGACTACGTCGGCGCGAAGGTGACGCTGGAGGCCAACGGCGAGAGGCAGACGCGCTTCGCCAAGGGCGGCGGCTCCTACGCCTCGGCGAACGACCGGCGGTTCGTCTTCGGCCTGGGCAAGGCGGACAAGGTCACGTCGCTGGAGGTGGCCTGGCCCGACGGCACCAACCAGAAGCTCACCGGCCTGGCCGTCGATCGCTACTGGGTGCTCACCCAGGGCGAGAAGGACGCCAAGCCGATGCGCTGACCCGGTGGCGGGAACTGCTGCCGGAGCGGGCCACGGGTCCCTTGCCGCCGGCCGGCATTCTTTTACTGATCAGACCACTTCCTCGTAGGCAGGCCACGGCGAGGTAAGTATTCCCGAGAATTGGAGGGACGAGGGAGTTGACGGCCGGCATCAAGGCGGTTAGATTGGGGAACAATCCTCAACAGCGCGGTTAGGTAGAGAAACGGCCCTCGTACCGTCGGTGGCAATCGCCTCGGGCTGTCCGCCCGCGGCGGCTCTCCCAGGTGACTCCCGATCGGATCGTATCCGGTCCTCATTACCATCCTGTTGTCGAACGACGGAGGAACCATGCTCTCCAGGTCAAGGTCTCGCCGACGGCGTGGCTTCACGCTGATCGAGCTGCTGGTGGTGATCGCCATCATCGCCATCCTCATCGGCCTCCTGCTGCCCGCCGTGCAGAAGGTCCGCGAGGCCGCCGCACGCATGAAGTGCTCCAACAACCTCCACCAGATCGCCCTGGCGCTTCACAGCTACCACGACGTCAACAACAAGTTCCCCGAGGCAGGGATCCTCACCCTGGCCAACCCCATCCCGGCGAGCAGCGCGCCCCCGAACCACCACACGTGGCTGACGGCCATCCTGCCGTACATCGAGCAGGGCAACCTGTACAACATCACCAACGTCAAGACGCCGGCCTGGGGCCAGGCGATCGTCGGGACGGACGTCCCCCTGCTGCGGTGCCCGTCGGACGCCGGCTACGAGAAGGCCAGCGAGACGTGGGGCATCGCCGTCACCAACTACGCCGGCAGCGAGGGCTACCACTGGTGGGAGACCGCCTACCTCGACCCGGGTTGGGGCGGCGACTGGGGCCAGATTCCCAAGGCCGGCGACTACTCCGGCCTGTTCACCGTCAACCGGACGTTCCGCTTCCGGGACATCACCGACGGCACCTCGAACACGGTGGTGATCGGGGAGACCACCAGCTACGGGTTCAAGTGGGGCGCGTTCCACACGTCGGGCACCGGGGCGCTGCGGGCCCGGGGCGGCGAGGCCACCTTCCGCTCCGCGTTCGTCTACATCGGGTATGCCGGCCGGTCGATGATCGCGCCGTTCCTGAGGCCAGACGGTAGCGCCTCCGGCGAAGGGAACTGGTTGAAGACCGCACCGTATGGCTATGCCCCCAGCTACCTGACGGCGTGGGGCCCGAACGTCGAGTGGCCCGGGGCCAGCTCGGTGCACGGCGGCGGGGTCGTCATGTGCGCCCGCGGCGACGGGTCGGTGGCCGGCGTCAGCCAGAGCATCAACTGGGGCCAGTGGGTCGCCCTCAACGGCCTCGCTGACGGAAGTGTAACCAAGGACAACTGAGGTTTCGTCGATGAAGACCATCGCTACCGTCCTGGCGGCCGGCGCGTTCCTCCTGACCGCCGGCTGCGAGGGGAAGAAGGACCCCCGCGACCGGCCGGGCTTTGTCGATACCGCCGCGGACCCGGGGAAGGTCAAGGGGACCATGACGCCCACGCCGAAGAAGGGCGCCAGCGGCGGCAGCGCCGGCGCGGGGGCGCCGCCGAAGGAGTAGGCGGCCCTCCCCCCGAGGCCTCGCCCCGTTCGGTGCCCGGGCGGCCGACTTCAGTCGGCCGCCCGGGCCCTTTTTCCGCCGGCACCGGCGGCCACCCGCCGGGTCCCTCACGGCATTGAGGGCGACCCGCGCACGAGGGTCCCTCCCCTCCCCGCCCGCTTATCTTGGGGTCGGCCCGATCGCCTTCCCCGCCGCCTGCTCGACCTCGCGGGCGAACAGGAGCAACCCCATCCCCTCAAGCCGCATCGCCTCCTCCGGCGCTTCCGCCGGCGTCGAAAACGCCTGCACCCCCTGGCCCGGCAGCACCCTTACCACGTTCGCCGCCCACGCCCTGCCCGGCAGCAGGTGGTCGCCGGTCAGCGCCGTCCGCGGGATGGCCGCCTCCACCGTCCAACCGCTCTCCTCCCGCCTCACGGCGACAAACCACTTCGGGTCCCACGTCCGGTCGCCCCAGCAGTCCTCCGCCACGCAGCCGGTCGCGTCCACCTGGAGGTGGAAGCAGGTCGAGTAGTCGCGGTCGAGGTCGAGCATCACGCTGACGCGGTCGTTGGCCCGCAGGTCCCTGTCGCGCGTCCGCTCCCCGGCCGGCTGGGTCGTCGCCCCCTCGGGGTGGCCGCAGCGGACCGCCACGTAGAGGAAGTCGCGGTCGTGGCTGACGCGCACCTCGGTCGGGTACCGGGCCGCCGAGTCGCCGACGGCGTCGGCCAGCTTCGCCCCCTTCGCCTCCGCCCAGCACACGTCGTCGAGCTTGCCGTCGAGGTACGGCCGCTGGTCGCAGGCGCGCACCGTCAGGACCGGCTTGGGCGGCGGACCGACCCGGCTGGCCAGCCACAGCTCGGCCAGCGCCGCCTTGCGCCACGGCCCGTCGGGCTGGGCCGCGGCGAACGCGCGGTACCACTCCAGGGCCGGCTTGACGTCGCCGAGCTGCCGGCGGGCCGACTGGACGGCGAACTTCATGGCGGTGTCCTCGGCGTGCAGCGGGCCGAACGCGGCCAGCTTCTGCTCCAGCGCCAGGCAGCCCTGGTGCCAGCGGCGGACCTCGTCGGCCCCGCCGATGTGCAGCAGCTGGCGGCTGGTCTCGGTGGTGAACGTCGGCACCTCGCCGAGTTTGCGATCGACCTTCGGGGCCTCCGCCGTCGGCGGCGCCTTCATGCCGAGCTTCAGCGCCTCCCCGGGCGCGCCGGGCATGCCGCCGACGGCGGAGCCGACGACCAGGAACTGCCCCATCTCGTGGCGCCGGCGCGCCTCGCTCGACGCCTGGTGCCGCATCAGCCAGCGGTAGCCGTCGATCGCCAGCGGGTGGGTCGGGTAGCGGTCGGTCAGCAGCAGGAACGTCTCGCGGGCCAGGGCCCACTGGCCCTTGCGGGCGTACTGCCAGGCCAGGCCGTGGGCGACGCGGGCGCCGGCGTCGGCGGGCATGTCGGCGATGGCCGGGCCGATCTGGGCGAGCAGCCGCTCGGAGCTGGTCAGCTCGCTGGGCGGCGCCTCGGCGATCGCCCACAGGTTGGCCCGCTGCCGGGCGGCCTTGACCGCCTCCGGGGTTGCGTCCTCCACGGCCGCCGCCTCGCGCCGCGCGACCCCGCCGGCGGCCAGCGCGAGGCCCTGCATTAACTCGCGGTGACCCGGGGCCCCGGGCAGGTCGTCGGTCAGCAGCCTCCAGCAGCGCTCCGCCGGCGGGTAGCCCTGCCCGACCATCGCCAGCGGCGCCGCGCTGACCTCGCGGAGGGTCGTGCCGAGGCGCGGGCTGATCGAGGTGAGGTCGATGCGCACCTGGGACTCCGCGGCGCCGGTCGAGACGCCGTACAGCTTTCGCGCCTTGTGCGGGTCGAGGCCGAAGGCGGTGAGGTGCGCCGGGAACGCCTTGTCGTCGCCGGCCTGGCGGAACGCCTCGCGCGCCGCCTCGGCCACGAGCGACTCGGCGCCGGCCCCGGGCGGGTCGGTCAGGACGACGTCGGGCCGGTACATGCGGATCGCCAGGACGAGCTGGGCCAGGACCTGCTCCGCGGCCGCCCCGCCGTGCGCCCTGTTCCACGCCGCGAGGAGCTGGTCGCGGTCGGCCCGGGCCAGGTGGGTGCTGACGGGGAACTGCCAAAGCGACTCGGCGACGGCGCCGCCGGCCTGGCGGACCGCCTCCGAGAACCGGCACGCCTCGCCGACGCGCGACAGCTCGGCGCTGGCCGGCTCCGGCGCCGTCACGCACAGCCCCGCCGTGAGGTAGCCGTCGTCCGCCCCCAGGCGGGCCACCGTGTCGAGCGTCGCCCCGCCGGGCCGGGCGTGGACGCACAGTACCGCCAGCCTCTGCCCGCCGCGGCGCTGCACCTGCCAGGACTTGCCGCCGTCGGCGGTGGCGACCACGGTGCCGAGTTCGCCGACCGCCCAGCCGTTCCGTTCGTCGCGGAAGTAGACGGCGTGCAGCGGCATGTTCTGGCCGAGGCGGACCACCTCCCAGGTCTTCCCGGAGTCGGGGCTGTGCAGCGCCACGGAGCCGGGCCGGCCGACGACCCAGACGTGGTCGCCGACGCCGTGGACGGCGTGGAAGTCCCACTGCTCGCGGACGCCGGGCGGCAGGTCGATCTTGGCGTAGTCCCACGTCGAGCCGCGCGTCTTCTTCGACTGGAGGACGAGCCCGCCCTGGCCGACGGCGATGGCGTCACCGCCGCGGAGTTGCAGGCCGCACAGCGCCCGGCCGCCCAGCGCGTCCATGTCGATGCTGTGGACCTGGGCGCGGCGGACGGTCGCCAGGCGGTTCCACGCCCCGCCGAGCGCCCCGCCCTCGGCGTTGAAGTCGGCTGCCCGCCACGACGGCGAGCGCGGCCCGCTGACCGGCTGCCAGGTCTTGCCGCCGTCGGTCGTGGCGAACACGCCGGAGGGGAACGACTCCGAGCCGTCGCCGGCGAGGTAGCCCGTCTTCGCATCGACGAACTTGACGAGGTGCAACCCCGGCAGCGAGTTGACCAGGATGCGCCGCCACGTCTCCCCGCCGTCGCGCGTGTACAGCACGACGCCGGCCGACCCGCCGCCGGGCAGCTCCTCGCGGCCGGCCACCCAGCCGGTGAACGGGTCCACGAAGTGGACGCCCCGCAACGAGGCGCGGACGCCGGACGGCTGACGCTCCCAGTTCTTGCCGCCGTCGATGGTGTGCCAGATGACGCCGTCGTCGCCGACGGCCCAGCCCTGGCGGTCCTCGACGAAGTGGACCGATCGCAGGGCGGCGTCGCCGAACGCCCGGACGTCGGCCCGGGCCGGGGCGGCGAGGCAGAGGGCGGCCAGCAGGACGGGGAGGGGTCGCATATCAGAATCCTCGCGGGGGATGGGTGGGCGGACGAGGTGCGAGGAGGGGAGATAGCGACAGGGCCGTTGACGGGTCAAGGCGGACCTAACGAGCCGCGCACGAAGTAAGCGGTTTGGGAAGACCGCGTACTTCGTGCGCGGCTCGCCGGCTTACTTCTTCGCCGCCGCCTTGGCATTTTCCAGGTACTTGCGGTACGTCGGTCGGCTGAGCAGTTTGTTCTGGATGACGTGGATGGCCATCGCGACCTCCTGCGCGTCCATCGGGTGCATCTTCGGCAGGTCGAAGAAGCCGCCCGCCAGCTTCGCCGCCAGCGCCCAGCAGTCGGCCTCGGCGGGCGTTAGGCCGGCCTCGAGGACGAAGTCGCGGTCGGTTTTCTTCCGGGGCACCTCGTCGGCCGCCGCGGCCGCGCCCAGGGCCGCCAGATGGAGAGCGTCGCGCCGCGTCACCTCGTTCATCGCTCAACTCCTCGGGGCGGGGGTTTGGCACTATCCTAAGCCGGACAGGGCCGAGAGCAACACCCCTCCGAGGGCTTCCCATGTCGATCGAGCCGCGCACCCCACCGCCCGCCGGGCCGCTGACGCTGCTGAGCCTCGCCGTCGCCGCCGCCGCGTCCGCCTGTAGCGTCTACCTGACCCTGGTCCTTGACCTCGTCCCCTGCCCGCTGTGCCTGTACCAGCGCGGCTTCGCCTTCGGGGCGTTCGCCGTCCTCGCCGTCGGCGTCACCACCGGCATGGGCCGCACCACCGCCCTGGCCGCGCTGGCGTTGCCGCTGGCCGTCGCCGGGCTGACCGTCGCCGGCTTCCACGTCTACCTCGAGCGGTCCGGGGTGCTGGAGTGCCCGGCCGGAGTCCTCGGCCTGGGTACCGCCCCGCAGCAGAGCCTGGCCGCGTTCGCCCTGTTGACGCTACTGCTACTCTCCGACACCTGGCAAGACCTGAGGCCCGGCGGCGGCTGGTCGGCGAGCCTCGGCGGCATCCTGCTGGGGGTCGTGCTGGCGCTGATGAGTCTGTTCACCGCCCCGAAGCGGGCCCCCGCGCCCACCTCGCCCTACACCGAGGAACTCAAGACGTGCCGTCCTCCGTACGCGCCACGGGACTGACCGGCTCGGCGGGCCCGAAGACGCGGGCGTCGATCCGCTGCGCCCTCGACAGGTCGATCCCCTCGTGGGCCAGGTCGAACTCCAGCCGCGACTGGTCGCTCAGCGCCGCCGGCAGCCGGACGACGAACGTGCTGCCGCGGCCCAGTTCGCTGGTCAGCGTCACCTCGCCGCCGAGCAGCTTCGACAGCTCGCGGACGATCGACAGCCCCAGCCCGGTGCCGCCGTGCTCGCGGGTCATCACCGTGCCGGCCTGGCGGAACTTCTCGAAGACCAGCTCCTGCTCCTCCGGCGCGATGCCGACCCCGGTGTCCTGGACGGTCAGCAGGACGTGGGGCCCCTCGACGTCGGCCTTGAGCAGGACGCTGCCCCCCTCGGGGGTGAACTTGATCGCGTTGGAGATGAGGTTGTTGAGGACCTGCTGCACCTTCACCATGTCCTGGCGGACGCGCGGCAGGTTCGGCCCGAAGGCGCCGCGCAGGTTGATGTTCTTCTTCTCCGCCACCGGGCGGAACATCGTCAGCACCCCCTCGCAGGCATCGACGACGTCGAACGTGCTGACCGCCACGTGCATCCGGCCGGCCTCGATCTTGGCCAGGTCCAGGATGTCGTTGATGAGCGCCATCAGCTGCTCGCCGGAGGTGTGGATGTTGGCGGCCCACCGGTGCTGCTTGTCGTTGAGCCCGGTCGAGTCGCGGAGCACCTCGCTGAAGCCGAGGATGGAGTGCAGCGGCGTGCGCAGCTCGTGGCTGATGCGGGCGAGGAAGTCGCTCTTGAGCCGGTTGGACTCGTAAAGCGCGAGGTTGGCCTGGGCCAGCTCGTCCACCTTGCGGTCGAGGTCGTTGTTGACCTTGCGCAGCCGGTCCTGCATCGACAGCAGGTTGCGGAGCATGCGGTTGAAGGCGTGGGAGAGGTCCTCGAACTCGTCGCCGGTCTGGATCTCGCTGCGGACGTTCAGCTCGCCGGCCGAGATGGCGTCGGAGACCTCCTTGAGGTGCTTGATCGGCTTGACGATGATGTAGCGGACGATGACGTAGCTGCCGGCCATGATCAGCAGGGCGGTCACGATGGCGGTGGAGATGAGGATGGCCCGGTTGTCGTGCATCTCGCGGACGATGGCGGTGGTCGGCACCTCGATCTTGACCAGCGCCAGCAGGTCGCCCTCGGCCAGGTCGGGCTGGAACTGGCGGTGGCAGGCGACGCAGCTCTTGGTGGCGCGGACCGGGCCGTAGTAGAGGTGCATCCCGTTGGCGCGGTGCTGGTCGTCGGGCTTGTCGCGGTCCTGGCGGTAGGCGTTGAGGCGCTGCAGCGTGACCGGGTCGGCCTCGTCGGGGCGCGACGCCGACGCCTTGATGAGGGTGAACTTGTACTCCTGAAGCGCCTCCGGCCAGGCCTTCTCCCAGTGCATGCGGAACTCGTGAACGGCCTCGGTCATTCGCTTGGTGTGCTCGGCGTTGGCCGGCTCGTCGGCCTTGTTCGGCGGGCGACAGCCGGTGGCGAGCTGCTGATCGACCACCTGGACGACCAGCAACCGGCAGGCGGTGACTAGCTGATCGTAAGCGAGGTGCTCGGTCTGCTTGGCGTACAGCCAGAAGCTGCCGGTCAGCAGCAGCAGGATGAACGCGCCGGAGAGGAACCGCCACTTGCGCTCGAGGCTGGTCTCCCCCAGAAGTCGTTTGAAGGCGCGGTAGGACATCGATTAGCTCTCAGCTGTCAGCTGTCAGCTATCAGCCGGACGACCTGCTTGCTGACAGCTGATAGCTGACGGCTGACAGCTAGGACAGTAGTGGCTGGCCCGGCCGCCGACGCGGAGGACCTCCAGGGGCGTCCGGCAGCGGCGGCAAGGCTCGCCGCGGCGGCCGTAGGCGCGGAACTCGTCCTGGTAGCCGCCGGCGAGGCCACTGCCGCCGACGTAGTTGCGGATCGTCGAGCCGCGCTTCTCGATGGCGTAGGTCAGGACGGAGGCGACGGCCTTGCGGAGCCGGTCCGCCTCCGGCCGGGTCAGCTCGTTGGCCCGGCGGGTGGGGTGGAGCTTCGCGTCGAACAGGGCCTCGTCGGCGTAGATGTTGCCGACGCCGGCGACAACGGTCTGGTCGAGCAGCACCGCCTTGATCTGCCGCGAGGTCGCCGCGAGGGCGTCGCACCAAACCCCTGGGTCGAGCGTGAACGGCTCGGGGCCCAGGCCGCTGTCGAGGAAGAACGCCTCGACGTCGGCGGAGGAGGCGAACAGGGTGGCGCCGCCGAAGCGGCGGATGTCGCGGTAGCGCAGCTCGTGCTTGTCGTCGAGGCCGAAGACGAGGTGCGTGTGGTCGAGCACGGCCTCGCCGGGGGCCGCGACCGTCAGCTGGCCGGTCATGCCGAGGTGGACGACCAGGCGGGCGCCGGAGTCGAGTTCGAGGACGATCCACTTGCCCCGCCGGGTGACGGCCTCGAAGCGGCGGCCCTTGAGGCGGGCGGCCCACTCGGGGCGCCAGGGCTGGCGGAGCCTCTGGTGGCCCGCCGAGACGCGAACGACCCGCCGGCCGACGAGGAGTGGCCGCAGGTCGCGAACGACGGTCTCGACTTCGGGCAGTTCCGGCACGGCGCGGGTCCTCGGCGGGCGCTGGATTATACCCGGCCGCCGCCGCCACGCCAGGTCATTGGTCGAGGAGGTCCGGCTCGGAGACGGCCCGCACGTAGCGGGCCAGCAGCATCTGCATGTTGAGGATGCGCTGCCAGTCGGTGTACGACAGCGTCACCTGGGAGGCGTCGTCGTTGGCCCGGATGTTCTCGGTGGCGTTGGTCAGGTGCTTGTGCAAGAAGTCGAGCAGCTCGGACAAGCGGGCGGCCTGGGACGGCGTCATCTTCTGCGGCAAGGGGGGCAGGGCCTTGCCGCCCAGGAAGAGGTTGCCGCCGGCGGCGGTGATCGGGGAGGTGGCGTTCAGGTCGATGTCGAGGTCGCCCTCGAGGGCGGCGGCGAGGGTCTGGTGCGGCACGGTGGCGCGGTTGACGAACGTGGCCCCGCCGGGGCTGGCGGCGCTGGTCCCGCCGGACGCGGCGCTACGGGCCTGGATCTCCTGCTCGGACCCGAACAGCAGGATCGACCGGCCGATGTGGACGCGGTCGCCCGGCCTCAGGCGGCGGATCTGCACGACGTTGTTGTTGACGCGGGTGCCGTTGGTGCTGTCGAGGTCGGTGATGATGACCTCGCCGTTGTCGAACTGCACCTTGGCGTGGAACCGGCTGACGCGCTCGTCGTTGAGCCGGAGGACGTTGCCCTCCTCGCGGCCGATGGTGACGGGGGTCACCATGTCGCGGAAGACGCGGCCCTTGTCGATTCCTTCGAGGACCTGGAACGTGACCGCCGGCATTGTATCTGCCCTCCACGTCCCCGCCCGGCCCCCGACAGGAGGGTCAGGCGAAACGAGCGGGAACGGAGCACAACCCCCGCATGGTCTTATAGCACAGCCCCGAGCGGGGGGAAAGGGGCGGGGGAAAATGTTCACCAGCCCCTATCTCATTCTCGACCGCCAACGCTCCATTGTCAATTCGGAGCTTGCCATCCGGACGCCAGGAAGGCCGCGGAACCAGGTGAGCTGGCGCTTGGCGAAGTTTCTGCTGCGCGTCTGCACCTCGCGCACCGCCTCGTCGAGCGGGCGGCGGCCGTCGAGGTGGTCGAGCAACTCCTTGTAGCCCAGCGCCTGGCGGGCCTCCCGGCTCAGCGGCGGGTCGAGGGTCCGGAGCCTTCTCACCTCGTCGAGGAGCCCGTCGCGCATCATTTGCAGGACGCGCGCGTCGATCCGCTGGTAGAGCTGTTCCCGCGGCAGGTCGAGGCAGACCGCCTCGACGGCGGGCGGCCGCTCGGCCCACTGCGTCTGCCAGGCGCTGATCGGCCGGCCGGTGAGCGAATGAACCTCCAGGCGCGTACGACGCGGCGCGTCGTTGGGGTGGAGCGCGCCGCGGCCGCCGGATCGGCGGCGCGCTGAGGCCGGTCGTGCAGTGCCAGCTGAGGCCGAGTTCGATCGCCTCCGCTTCGAGCATCGGCGAAGCGCGGCGTCGGCGGGGGGACCGTCGAACAGGCCACACAGCACGGCCTTCAGGTACAGCGCGGTGCCGCCGACCAGTAGCGCCTGTCTGCCGCGCGCCTCGATGTCGCGCACCGCCCGGGCGGCCAGTTGGAGCCACAGCGCGACGCTGGCGGACTGCGAGGGGTCGAGGACGTCGAGCAGGTGGTGCGGCACCCGGGCGCGGTCGTCGGCCGTGGGCTTGGCGGTGCCGACGTCCATGCCGCGGTAAAGCGTCATCGAGTCCATGGCCAGGATTTCGGCGTCGAGGCGCTCGGCGAGGTCGAGGGCCAGGCGGCTCTTGCCGGAGCCGGTCGGGCCGGTGAGAATCAGGGCGTTGCGGAAGGCGTCAGGGGTCATGCGGCTCTGTCGTAGGACAAGCAGCCTTGCTTGTCCCTGGCGCGGGCCGGACAAGCAAGGCTGCTTGTCCTACGGAGAGTCAGCCATGCCGGTCTACGAGTCGATACCATCAACTGGCCGGGAGACGAAGCACGCCCAGCAGGCCCCGGCGAGCAGCAGCACGGCCATGCAGACGGAGAACGCCGGGTCCCACTGCTCGCCGCGCCCGGAGTAGCCAAGCTCGCCGCGGTGGTCGGCGTACCAGCCGAAGAAGAACTGCGAGCCCAGCGCTTGAAGAAGCCGATCCCGTTGACCAGCCCGAACAGCGCGCCGAGGTGCTTGCCGCTGATCTCGGTGACGCACGCCCACCGAGGTCGAGAGCGTCGAGGTCGTCGCCAGGATCGACAGCGCCGCGAACACCGCCGTCAGCCGCGGCGACTCGCACTGTATTCCCAGGTACAACAACCCGGCCGAGACGGTGAACGCGGCCGCGCGAAGACGCCGCGCCCACCCGCTCGTCGCAGCGCAGCCGGGCGAAGAGGTCGGCGACGAACCCGCCCAGGAACATGCCGCCGGCCGCCCCACCAGCACCAGTGACGCCAACTGGCCCGCCTCGACCTGCTCGACGTGGCGGCCTTCCTGCAGGTAGGAGGAGAACCACGAGAGGTAGACGTAGCTGTTGAACGCGCTGAAGGTCATGATCGCGGCGAGCAGCCAGATGCTCAGGTTGCGGAGTACGGCGCTGCCAGGGGATGCCCTCGCGGTGCACCACCCCGCCGGAGCCGCCGTCTCCCAGCGCGGCCAACTCGCCGGGGTTCACCTGGGGGTGCTGGGCCGGGTCGTCGCGGAACCAGCGGAAGAACGCCGCCCAGACGACGCCGGTCGTACCGAACAGCACGAACGCCCAGCGACAGCCCAGGCTCTCGATGATGTATGCGGCCAGCAGCGGCGACGTGGCCCCGCCCAGGACCATCGTCGTTTGCACGATTCCGGTGACCCGGCCGCGCTCGGGCTGGGGGAACCAGCGGGCGACGACGCGGGCCACGTTGGGCAGCGCCCCCGCCTCGCCGACGCCGAACAGGAAGCGCACCGCCAGCAGCGAGTACAGCCCGGTGCAGGCCGCCGTCAGCGCCGTGAACAGCGACCACCAGACGGCGATGCGCGTCAGCACCGCGCGCGAGCCGATCCGGTCACCCCAGTGGCCGGTCGGCACCTCGAACAGGCCGTAGGCCAGCTGGAACGCCATCAGGACGTAGGCGCCCTCCTTCAGGCTGAGGCCGAGGTCGTCCCGGATCCGCGGCAGCGCCTGCGCGATGCAGACGCGGTCGAGGTACAGCACGAACGTCAGCGTACAAAGGAACGCGAGGACGCCGATGCGGGCGCGGCTGGGTGGCGCGGGTGGGATGGATTCGTTCATGGCGGGTGGCCCCCCGCCTCAGCGTATGGCCGGGCCGGAACGACGTCTACCGGGCGTCATTCGTGGGACAAGCATCCTTGCTTGTCCTGGTAAGCAGGGACAAGCAAGGATGCTTGTCCTACGATGAAGTCGCCGCCCACCCTGAAAGGTGCCCCATGCTGCTCGCCTACGTCAGCGATGAGAAGTACGTCGCGCTGCCCGACGTGATGCTGGAGTTCGTCAACGGCGACGGCGCTCGTGGGGGCGCCCGTCGGGCCAGCGGGTCCGTCCACGCCGACCTGCCGCCGGGCGATTACCTCGTCACGCTGCACAAGCCCGGCTTCGGCGGTAAGCGCGTTCGCCTGTCGCTGCCTCAGCCGACGCCATACCAGTTCCGCCTGCTGTCCGACGGCCTGCTCGGCTACGCCTGGCCGCGGTGCGTTCGCGCCGGCGAGCGGTCCGAGTTCCGCGTCCACGCCGTTGAGCAGTACACGCTGGAGCTGTGGCGCTAGGGCTGAGAGAATGAGCACGTCCGCGGGCTGGGCTGGCACGACGAGCACGGCCCGCGCGCCACCATGCAGGTCACGCCCGACGGCGACTACACCCAGACAGGCGTCGTCACGGCTTCGGCGACTTTATCGCTGACGACGGCTGCCGCGCTTCGGCGAGGGTGGCGCGGACGTCGGCCCAGAGTTTGTCCCACGCGGCCACTTCCTCCGAAGACCAGCCTTGTCGGTTTGCCACGGGTCGTGTCCCGGTCAGGTCCGTGTCTTGGAGCCAGTGCGCCAGCGCGCCGGCCACCAACTTTCGCTCGGCTGGGTCAGCGGAGGTGGCCTGCTTCCGGCGGAGGGCCAGGTCGGCGCGGAGCCAGTCGAGGGCCTTCCCCCGGAGGGCGGATCGCTCGGTCGGCTTGAGGTCGGCGGCGTCCACTGCCCGGCCGGTCTCAGCCAACGCGGCACAGCAGGCGGCGTCGTACCGATGGCCGACGACCAGGTCGTCCGCCAACTTGGGGTTGTCGGCGAACGCCTTCTCGTAAAGCCTGACTGCCGCCGCGTACCGCTTCTGGAACGGCTGGGCCCAGAGGGAGGCGAACGCACAGGCCTCGACCGGGTCCTTCGGCGCGGTCTTGCCGGCGAGGACATCGGGTAGGCGGGAAAGCAGTTCCCGCATCCGCTCGGCTTTGGGCAGGTTGGACAGGGCGGGGGCATACTTTGGGTCGAGCCGGAGGGCCTCCTTGTAAGCGGCCACCGCGCCGTCCAGATCCCCCTTCAGCTGAAGAACCCACCCAAGGTCGTGGTGGGCGTTGGCCTTCTTCGGATCGAGGCGGATCCCCGTTGTAAGCGCGGCGATGGCCCCGTCCAGGTCCCCCTTCAACTGAAGTGCCCAACCCAGGCCGTTGTGTGAATAAGAGAAGCTGGGATCGAGTTGAATGGCCTCCTTATATTTCGCGATTGCGCCGTCCAGATCACCCTTGTTTGCTAGAACCTTCCCTAGACCGAGGTGGGAGGGGGTGTACATGGGTGCGAGGCGGATGGCCTCTTTGCACTCGGCAATCGCCCCGTCCAGGTCCCCCTTCGCCAACAGTGCCCTTCCCAGGAAGACATGGGCGTGAGCGTAGGTAGGGGCGATGCGGAGAGCTTCTTTGCACTCGACAATCGCGCCGTCAAGGTCACCTGTGTCCTGGAGCGCCCAACCCAAGCCAACGTGGGGCTGAGCTTTCCCTGGGGCAATGCCGACCGCTGCTTGAAACCAACGCAATCCCTCGCGGGGGCCGTACTGCGAGTAGTGGAAGCAGATGTCGCCAAGTTCCAATAACACACTCAGATCCCCCGGCTCCCGCTGTAAGGCAATGACTAGGAGTTCGTGGCGTCTCTCCACGGGTATCGCGCTGTAGGAAACGAAGAAGGCTATGAATCTTGGGGGTTGGGTCGCGGCTTCCGATTGATCCGCCAGCGCCGTTATCTTCTTTGTGTTATCCGTCAAAATGGCATCCCGAACCGCGTCCCGGTACGGGTTTGGGTCCACCGTCCGTAGCACCTCACGCACAACCTTCAGCTTCTCCATCCTCAACCACCGATCCAGGGCCACAATGAGCCGATCCTGGACGGTCGAACTTGTAACCCGATGAGATATCTCGTTGACAGAAACCTGGTTCAGGTCCGCCCCGAAGCGCCCCAGTGCCTCTCGGTAGCGCTTGGCCAACATAGGTGACCTGTCCCCGAACCATGCAGAGTGCGGTCGATTCATTCCCTCAAGGGGGGCCCATGGGGATTGGTCGATGGCGTCAAGGTCCTGGATTACTGCCAGGTCCACCCGGCACCGCTCCATCCGACCGGCCAGTTCGCCCACCCCGCCCTCGTCCGAGCGCTTCTCGGCAGCCCCCAGCGCCACCGCCGCCTTGGCGGTATCGCCTGCTCGCAGCGCCCTCTTCGCACTGGTCGAGCAGGACCGCGACCGCCTCCTCGTTTCGCCCCAACCGCTCGCGCCCGGCCCGGGCACTGGTCGTTGTGCCACCAACCGAACGCCGCCCCGCCACACGGATCAGGCCGAGCGCCAGGGCCAGTGCCTGCTGCACCCTCCGGCGCTTCCGTTGCTCCTCCGCCTGCAACTCCGCCGCCGCCTTCTCCCCATCGGCCCGCACCTTGTCCAACTCCGCCCGTCGCGCCCGCTCGTCGGCCGCCTGCCGCAGTCCGGCCACTGCCGCCGCCACCTCCCCGGCGTCCGCCGGCCGCCCCGCCGGGTCCGGGCACAGGCAGCGCTTGCACAGCCCGACCAGGTCCGGGTCGGCCCCACAGGCATCGAGCCGGGCGAAGCATTCGCTCACCTTTCCCTGCGCCGCCTGGACACGGATTGTCTCAGCCGAGACCGCCGCGAACGGTGGCTTGCCGGTCAGGATAACGGCCAGCACCGCCCCCAGGCCGAACACGTCGCTGCGGACGTCCACCTTGCTGACCGCCCCGGCCGCCTGCTCCGGTGCCATGTACGCCGGCGTGCCCAGCACGCTGCCGGCCTGCGTCAACGGCCCGTCCGAGTCGCGCAGCGAATGGACTTCCGTCCCGCCGGTCGTCTCGTCCGGGTCGGCCTTCGGTCGCTCCCGGCTCGCTAGCACCTTGGCGAGTCCCCAGTCCATGACCTGGACCTCGCCGAAGGAGCCAACCATGACGTTGGCCGGCTTCAGATCCCGGTGGATGACCTGGTGGGCATGGGCGTAGGCCACCGCCTGGCAGACCTGCTCGAAGACCGCTACGAATCGGCCGCGATCGTGAGACGGGTCCGGGCGGGCGGCGAGGAGGGTGTCGAGGGTGTGGCCTTTGATCAGCTTCATGGCCAGGAACGGCCGGCCATCCGGGAGGGTGCCGAGGTCGTGGACGGGCGGGATCGCCGGGTGCTGGAGCTGGGCGGCGATGCGGGCCTCGTCGGCGAACCGGCGGGCAGCCGCCGAGTCCGGGCCGAATCGGTCCGACAGCACCTTGATGGCCACCTCGCGCCCCAGCCCGGAGTCGCTGGCGCGGTAGATGACGCCCATGCCGCCGCGGGCGATCTCGTCGAGCAGCTCATACCGCCCTGCCGCAGCGATGGTCGCGGAGGATGCCAGGCCGGGCCGGGTCTCATGGACTGCTGGCTCATCCGCGGTAGTCGGGAAGCCGGTGTTCTCGTTCATGCCACACCTCCCCGTTGAGGCCGAGAGATGCAAGCGGGAAGCGCGCCATACAGTAGAGGAGATCCGGCGCGTCGCCGACGACGGTATCGCCTTCATTCTGGCGATGTGCCCTGGCGAATACAAGGATGCCGTCCCCGTTCCGAATCGCGCCGCGCGCGGAGAACACCACCATGCTGCTCGGCTACGTCAGCGATGAAAGGTACGTCGCGCTGCCCGACGTTTTGCTCGAGTTCGTCAACGGCGACGGCGCCTCGTGGGAGGCGCGGTCGCGTGCCTCCGGCTCGGTCCACGCCGACCTGCCGCCGGGCGACTACGTCGTCACGCTGCACAAGCCCGGCTTCGGTGGCAAGCGCGTCCGGCTCTCGCTGCCCCAACCGGCGCCGTACCAGTTCCGCCTGCTGTCCGACGGCCTGCTCGGCTACGCCTGGCCGAGGTGCGTCCGCTCCGGAGAGCGCACCGAGTTCCGCGTCCACGCCGTCGAGCAGTACACCCTGGAATTGTGGCGCTACGGCTGGGAGAAGGAGTTCGTCCGCGGCCTGGGATGGCACGACGAGCACGGGTCGCGCGCCACCATGCAGGTCACCCCCGACGGCGACTTTACCCAAACCGGCGTCGAGTGGAACAAGACCGGCTACGACCGCAAGACGCACTCGCAGTACGTCGAGGCGCCGGCGCGCTCCGGCCTGTACTACTTCCACGCCCGCACACTGTCCGGCTCGAACCGCTTCGCCTTCCCCTGGGTCGTCGCCCCGGCCCGGCCGGTCGCCCCGGTCGCGGTCCTCGCCTGTGACATCACCTGGAACGCCTACAACAACTTCGGCGGCCGCAGCAACTACATCAACGCCGACCGCCTGCCCGACGTCCCCGTCGTCAACTCGCGCCAGGAGCTGAGCCGGTACACCCGTGATGACCACATGACCTGGGGCTACCCGTCCTACGCCCCGCTGTCGTTCGAGCGGCCGGAGCCGCTCAACAACGTGGCGCTGGAGGAGAAGATCACCGACCCGATCGAGGGCCGCATGGCCTGCGCCGTGGCGCCGGCCGAGTGGCGGCTGATGGGCTGGCTGGAGCGCGAGGGCTTCGCCTACGACGTCTACGGCGAGACGCAGCTCGCGTCCGGGGCGCTTGACCTGTCGGCGTACAGGGTGCTGATCCTGAGTGTGCACCCGGAGTACTGGACCAGGGAGATGTACTTTCGCCTCAAGCGCTGGGTCTTCGAGGAAGGCGGCCGGCTGATGTACCTCGCCGGTAACGGCCTGAATTGCGAGGTCGAGCTGCGCGACGACGGCACGATGCTGGTCCACAACGGACAGATCAAAAGCCTCTGGCCCGAGGGCATCGGGGCCGAGAGCCGGTTCGGCGCCCGCGTCGAGAGCGAGGCGAACCTGCTGGGGGTCGTCTTCACGCCGTCCGGCGCGATGACCGGCGCCCCCTACCGGGTGATCGACGGGGGGCACTGGGCCTTCGCCGGGACGGGCCTGAAGGCCGGGGACACGTTCGGCGAGAAGAGCTTGCACATGCGCTGCCCAGGCGGGGCGTCGGGGCACGAGACGGACAAGGTCTCCCCGTCTTCCCCGAAAAACGTCCACCTGCTCGCGCGTGGCCTTAACCCCGACGACGGCGGCGCGGAGATGGTGATCTTCGACACGCCGTCCGGCGGGGCGGTGTTCTCGGCGGGTTCGATCACCTACCCCGTGTGCCTGCCGGTGGACGAGAGATTATCGACCCTGACGGCCAACGTGTTGCGGCGGTTTCTCGCCGAGCGTCGGCCGGGTTGAAATCCCGCCGGAGTTTACCGGCCCGCGGTGCCGATCCTATCGGATGCGACGGGCTCGCCGCGCGTCGCGGATCGGAGGGTGGGGTAAATGGCGTGGTCTAGGCACCTCGGGCTGGCCCTGGCGGCGCTGCTGCTTGCCTGCGTTCCCGCGTGCAAGTCCCGCAGCTGTGTCCCCGAGCCGATCGCCCTCCGGCACGACCTGATCGACCTGTGCGGGGGGGCTCACGACAGGCCGCCCGCCCCGGCCGGCATGACCCGCGAGGTGATGGACGCCTGCCTCCGCCGCGCCGCCGGCCACCACCCGCCCGGGGCCAGGCCCTACCAGTTCCTCGCCCTGTCCGGCGGCGGGCTGTGGGGGTCGTTCGGGGTGGGGGTGTTGAACGGGTGGACGGCGAGCGGCACCCGGCCGGTCTTCGACGTCGTCACCGGCATCAGCGTCGGCTCCATCCAGGCGACGGCCGCCTTCCTCGGCCCGCAGTACGACGAGCAGCTGCGCGAGGATACCGTCGGCGTCGAGCGGAAGGACATCCTCCGCCGCCGGCCGCTGGCGGCGCTGCTGTGCGCCCCGTCGGTTTTCGACGCCGACCGGCTGGCCCGGCGCCTCGAGCGCGGGATCACGCCGCAGATGCTCCGCGAGGTCGCCGAGGCCCACGCCCAGGGCCGCCGGCTGTACGTCGGCACCTGCAACCTCGACACCGGCGGGCTGGTCATCTGGGACATGGGGCTGATCGCCACGCGGGGCACGCCGGAGGCGCTCGACCTGTACCGCAAGGTCATCCTGGCCTCGGCGTCGATCCCCGGCGTCATGCCGCCGGTCGAACTGCCGGTGGAGATCGACGGCAAGCGGCACACGGAGTTGCACGTCGATGGCGCCACCGCCGACGACATCTTCTTCCGCTCGTTCATGGTGCTGGAGCTGAACCGCCGCGCGGGCAACCCCTCGCCGTTCGCCCCGCCCGGGTCGCGGCTGACGATCATCAACAACGGCAAGCTCATCCGCGACCCCAAGTGCGTCAAGCCGAAGCTGGCGAAGATCCTCGTCGAGGCCAACGACGCCGTCCTCACCAACAAGCGGCGCGACGAGATGAGCCACCTCTTCCTCCACTGCCTGGAGACGGCCGTCGATTACCGCCTGACGATGGTGCCCGACGACGTCAAGCTGTCCTCGACGACCGCGCTGGGGATCAAGCGGGACGACCAGGAGTTGCTGTACGCGCTCGGCAACAAGATCGGCCTCGACGCCGCCGCGGGGGGCGGCTGGCGCGACACGCCGCCGGGCCACGCCCTGGAGCCGGAGGCCCTGCCGCGGTCGGGGCTGAAGTTCGCGACACCCCCGGGTGACGGGTGCGGAAGGCCTTCGCCGGCGGTCATCCCGCCGGCTGCAACAGGGCAAACATCAGCGTCGTCGCCCCCAACGCCAGGGCGATGAACAGCGGGATGCGCATCGCCGCCTGAATCGTCGTCCGTGACGCGCTGAGGCGCACCAGTGGCGACAGGACCAGGCTGCCGACCGAGCCGAACGCGAACAGCATGCCGAAGGCGCTGCCGAACAGGCCGGCGTCCTTGATCTCCGTGAACAGGATGCCGAGCAGCATCGGGAAGACGGGGCCGAGGAACAGCCCCAGGGCGATCAGGCCCGTCAGGGCCCGGTCCAGCTTCGTCGTGCCGGACATGTTGCCGAGCACCACGGCCGACAGCAGGGCCGGCAGCACCAGGAACGGGGCCATGTAAGCGTTGCGGAAGTCGATCACGTGTAGGACCATCGCGAACAGAAGCCGCGACACCACCATCGCGCCCCAGAAGCTGGCCAGCCAGCGCGACTGCCGCTCCGGCTGGCCGTGGTTCGTCAGGTAGGTGGCGGTCCAGACGCTGACGAACGCCTCCAGGGGGGCGTAGACGAAGAACACGACCCCGGCGACCAGGATCCTTGGGTCCAGCAGCACCCGGGAGAGGTCGTCAAGGTCCGACGTCTCGGGGAAGCTCTCCGGCGAGGGGAACGCGGCCAGGAACGCCGGGGCCAGGAACACCAGGGCCAGAAACGCCATCGCCCGCCGGAAGCCCAGCGAGGTCAGCAGCACGTCGAGCAGCGGCGGCGCCACCAGGCCGCCCAGCGCGACGAACACCAGCCCCATCAGCAGCGACGCCGCCACCTCGGAGACGCCGAAGATGCCCATCGGCAGCTGGACCACGGTGCCGACGTGAAGGGCCGACGCGCCGAGCGCGGCGGCGGCGACGGCGGCGAGGGTGCGGTGGTAGGTCAGCCCGGCGCTGAGCGCCAGGAACGACAGGCACAGCAGCAACGACCCGGCGATGAGGGCCGGGCGGACGCCCCAGCGATCGACCGCCAGGCCGGCTACCACCATCATCGGGATGAGGAGCAGGTTGAGCCCGGAGAGCAGGTTGCGCACGCTGGAGTCGGCCTGGTCGGGCTGCCGGGCCAGCGTCAGCTTGACCGAGCCCAGGAGCGCCAGGGCCATGCCGACCGCGACGCAGGCGGCGACGGTCAACGCGGTGACGGCGAGGTGTGGCATGCGGCCTCCAGGGGCGGGCGGCTCGGGGGTGTCCCTGCCAGCGTAGTGAGCGGGCGACCCAACGGGTACTTCGGAGGGGCGGTTTCCGGCTTTACGATCCCGCCCCCGCGTGCCAGAATCTACTAGGCCGGCCCCCTTTCCCAGGAGCAAGCCCCGATGTCCGCCGACGGCTCGGTCACGACGTGGATCCGTGCAATCAGCGCGGGCGACGACGACGTTGCGCAGAACCTTTGGGAGCGCTACTTCCAGCGCATGGTCGAGTTGGCGAGGAACAAGCTCCGCGCCGCCGCCAGCCGCGCCGCCGACGAGGAGGACGTGGCGCTGTCGGCGTTTCACAGCTTCTGCCAGGCCGCCGCCGAGCACCGCTTCCCCCGGCTGGCCAACCGCGACGACCTGTGGCAGGTGCTGGTCATGCTGACGGCGCGGAAGGCGCTGGACCAGCGCAAGTACGACCTGCGCAAGAAGCGCTCCGACGCCGCCACCAAGCCGCTCGACGACGCGGCGCTGGAGTCGGTCATCGGCGCCGACCCGGACCCGGCGTTCGCCGCCATGGTCGCCGACGAGTTCCGGTCCCTGCTGGACAAGCTCGACGACGCCGAGCTGCGGCAGATCGCCATCCGCAAGCTCGAGGGCTGCACCAACGACGAGATCGCCGCCGAATTAAACTGCACCGTGCGGACGGTCGGCCGGCGGCTGGCCCTGATCCGCGACCTGTGGGAAGGGGCCGTCGAGCCGGGCGACGGGTAGGCCTTGCGCCGGGCGCGGGTGGACAAGCATGGCCGACTTCCCCGACACCACCTTCGAGCAACTCCCCCTGCCGGCCAAGCGCCGCATCGACGCCGCCTGCGCCCGCTTCGAGGAGGCCTGGCGCGGCGGCGGGCCCGTCCCGCGACTGGAGTCGTTCTTCGGCGACGCCGCGGGCGAGGATCGCGCCGTGCTGCTGGCCGAACTGCTGCTGCTCGACGTCGAGTACCGCCGCCGGGGCGGCGAGTTGCCGCGAGCCAGCGACTACCTGCCCCGCTTCCCCGGGCAGGAGGCAGTCATCCGCACCGTGCTGCCGGCCACCGGCAAGAGTGACACCGGCGGCGCCGACCAGGGCCAGACCATCCGCTCCGTCCTCGCCCCGGCGAGGCGGCCGTCGGAGGTGCCCGGCTACGAGGTGCTGGAGGAACTGGGGCGGGGGGGCATGGGCGTCGTCTACAGGGCCCGTCACGTCCCGCTGAACCGGATGGTGGCGCTGAAGTTCATCCTGGCGGGGACCAGCGCCCCGGCGCGGCACATCGAGCGGTTCCGCCGCGAGGCCGAGGTCGTCGCCCGGCTGCGGCACCCGAACATCGTGCAGATCTACGACGTCGGCGAGGTCGATAACCAGGCGTTCCTGGCCCTGGAGTACGCCGAGGGCGGCAACCTGCGCGACCGGCTGGCCGGCCAGCCGCTGGAGCCCCGCGCCGCCGCCCTGATCCTGGAGCCGTGCGCCCGCGCCGTGCAGCACGCCCACCGCCAGGGGGTGGTCCACCGCGACCTGAAGCCGGCCAACATCCTGATGGCGGTCGGCGGCGACTCGGTGGCGTCGGGCAACCGGCCGCTGCCGGGCTACCGGCCGACGGGCTTCGACCTCCCGGGAATGGCGACGTACCAGCCCCCGTTGGCCACCTGCACGCCGAAGATCACCGACTTCGGCCTGGCCCGCATGCTGGACGCGCGGCAGTCCGGCTCCGAGCTGGGCGTCGCGGCCGGTACGCCGCAGTACATGGCCCCCGAGCAGGCCACGGGCGACCCCGACGCCGGCCCGCTCGTCGATGTCTGGGCGCTGGGGGCGACGCTTTACGAGCTGCTGACCGGCCGGCCGCCGTTCCGCGCCGCCTCCGCCCGCGAGACGATGCGGCTGATCGTCGATGCCGACCCGGTGCCGCCGACCCAGCTCCAGCCGACGGTGCCGCGCGACCTGGAGACGATCTGCCTGAAATGTTTGGAAAAGGAGCCGGACCGCCGCTACTCCGGCGCCCGCGAGCTGGCCCAGGACCTGCGGCGGTTCCTCGACGGCGAGCCGATCCACGCCCGCCGCGTCGGCCCCGTGGAGCGGCTGCGCAAGTGGGCGCGGCGTCGGCCGTACCGCGCCCCTCGGGGCGTTGGCCCTCCTGACGGCGGCGGTTTGCGGCCTCGTCACGGGGGCGGGGTCGTTGTGGCACGCCCACCGCGGCTGGGCCGAGGCGACCCGCGGGGCCGAGGACGCCGAGCAGCGCGCCCGGCGGGCCGACGACGAGGCCCAGAGGGCGCTGGAGGAGCAGGGGGCCTCCGACCGGGCGAGGCGGCGGGCCCAGGTCGAGGCGTCGCGGCTGCTGCTGGAGCAGGCGGGCACGCAGCGCCCTCGGCGTGCCCGACCGGGCGGTGCATGACTTGCTGACCGGCCTACCGCTCAGCAGGGAGGCCTCCTCGCTGTCCCGCCTGCTCCGGGCCAACCTCGCCGGTTGGCTGCCGTACGTTCACCGCCTCGAACACGTCGTGCCGCTCGCGCGCCCGGCACCCGCTGCGCGGTCCTCGCGCCCGACGGCACCCTGCTGGCCGGCGGCCGCGACGGCGTCGTCCGGCAGGCGCCCTGACCGGCCAGGCAGAAGGGCCCCGACTGGAAGCAGAGGGACGAGGTCCGCTTCCTCTCGCTCAGCCGGGACGCCCGCCGCGTCCTGGTCGGCGAGCCGGCCCGCGTGGTCGTCCGAGAGGTGTCCAGCGGCGCGGAGGTGGGCCAGTCCGCCCGCCACCCGCGGCCGGGTCACCGACGCCGTGTTCGCCGGCGACGGCAGGAGCTTTTTCACCGCTTGCGAGGACGGCGTCGTCCGCCGCTGGGAGGAAGACGGCCGGCGGGTCGGCGGCGACCTGGCGCCCCACTCCCGCCGCGCCCGGTTGGCGATTTCGCCGGACGGCAAGTCGCTCGCCGTCGCGGCACGGGGGACGGGGCGGTCGGCAGCGCTGGCTGTGGCGCGTCGAGGGCGACCCGGCCCAGACGCACGCCTTGCCGCACCCCGCCGGCGTCTGGGCGGTGGCCTTCCACCCCGGCGGCGGCCGGCTGTTCACCGGCTGCGCCGACGGCCGGGCCCGCGAGTGGGACCTCGCCGCGGCGAGGAGGCCGGCCCGGCGTTCGAGCACGGCGGCGAGGTCGTGCAGGCCGACGTGACGCCCGACGGGCGGACACTGCTGACGGTCTCCCGCGAGGAGGTCGCCCGGCTGTGGGAGGTGCCGACGCGCCAGCCACTCGGGGCCTTCGCCGGCGCGCTGACCGGCACCCGGCTGTCGAGCGACGGCGGGCGGGTCGTCGCGCTGCTGCCCGCCGAGGCGCGGCTGCACGCCCTCGCCCGGCCCCTGTCGCGGCTGGAGGGGCTGACGCCACGCGAGGGCCAGTCGGCCGCGGCGGTGACCTCGATTACGGTCTTCCCGGACGGGAAAAGGCTCCTTTACCTCCAGCCGGGCGCCGACCCGTCGCGGGGGCTGGTGTGGTCCCGGGACGTCCCGGCCGGGGCGGAGGTGCAGGCCCCCTGGGAGCAGCCCTGCCGCGACGTGACCGGCCTCGCGCTCGACCCCGCCGGCAAGGTGGCGGCGGTGGCGTCGCGCCGGGATGGCGCGGGGGCGGTCCAACTGTGGGACGCGGCGGCGGGGAGGCCGACCCGCGAGCCGTGGAGGCTGGCGGCGCCCGCGGCCTCGCTGGCGTTCGCGCCGGACGGGAAGGAGGTCGCCGCGGGCGACGAGCGCGGCGGCGTCCGGCGCTGGGCGACGGCCTCGGGCCAGGAGCTGCCGACGCTGGAGGTCGGCCCGGGGGCGGTGACCGCACTGGCGTACCGGCCCGACGGGAAGGCGCTGGCCGCCGCGGTCGTGCGCCCGGGAGGGGGCAGCGAGGTGCGGGTGTGGAACCTGGAGACCCGCAACCCGGGGCCTACCCTCCCACATCCGGGGTGGGCCTCGACGCTGGAATTCGGTTCCGACGGCCAGGCGCTCCTCGCCGGCGGGCGGACGGCGACGCTCTGGCAGCTCGGCCAGGCCAAGGCCGATCCGCTGGAGGTCCGTCGCGTCACCACCGCCCGGTTCGCACGCGGCGGGCAGGTGGTGGTGATCGGCACCGGCGACGGGCGCCTGTTGCGCTTCACCGCCGGCGGCCAGAGCGACGGGCCGGCCGTGCCGCACCCCGGGGCGATCCTGGCGGCGGACCTCTCCGCGGACGGCAAGACGCTGCTCGTCGCCGGGCGGGAGGGGACACTGCGGCTGTGGGACCTGGAGGGCGTGCCGCGCCCCTTGGGGCCGCCGCGCGTCGCCAACCGCCCCGTGCTGGCGGCGCGGCTCGCCGGGGACGGCCGCTCGTACTTCAGCGTCGCGGACGACGGGGACGTGCGCGTCTGGCCGGCGGCGCGCGGGGAGGGCGGGACGGTGGAGGAGCTGAAGCGCCGCGTCCTCGTCTGGACCGGCCGGGAGATCGACGACGCCGGGCTGTTGGCGCCGGTCTCGGCGGACCGGTGGGCCGTGGCCCGGGCCAACCACGCCGCCGACCCGCTGAGCCTGGACGGCGACCCGGCGGC
>JAXMAW010000073.1:0-29886 GCA_046350195.1 Gemmataceae bacterium | reverse complement strand
CGACCGCCCTGGCCCGGCCGGTCTGCGGCAGGCCGAGCGTGTCGGAGGCGGCGACGACGGCGACGACGGCCAGGCCGTCGAGCTTGACGCCATCGACCGAGCCGGCCTCGACCTTCCAGGCCAGGACGGCGTTCTTGCCGCCGATGTTGACCTCGGCGTTGGAGTAGCACGGGCCGGTCCAGACGTCACAGGTGCGGGCCTCGACGTACTGGCCCTTCAGGTCGGCGGACGCGGTGCCGGCGGTCAGCGCGACGGCCAAGGCGGCGGCGAGCATGCGCATGGGAAACGTCTCCTCGGGGGGACATGGAAGGTGTTCGGGGGCAGGGATTCTCTCCGAACCATTCTCGACCGCCCCGGAAGCCGCGTCAAGGGCAGGCAGCCGACATCCCTCTTTCCCCGTTTTCCGGCATCGATCATAATGGGCGCGTGCCGCCCGGCGCGAGCGGCGTTTAGCCCCGGTGGGAGACGCGCGTGCCAGACTCCAGCTTCCTGTTCGAACTCGCCGGCTGGTTCGCGTTCCTGATGAGCGCCGGGTTCGGCAACCCGATCCCGGAAGAGGTCATGATCATCTCGGGCGGCATCCGCACCTCGCAGATGATCGACGCCTACGGCGCGTGGCGGTGGCTGATCTTCCCCGCCTGCATGGCCGGCGCGATCATGGCCGACGTCATCCTTTACGGGCTGGGCCTGTTCCTCGGCGGCACGCTGGGCCAGTCGCGGCTGATGGCCCGGATCGCCCCGCCCCAGAAGCAGGAGCGCATCCGCGAGAACTTCCACCGCTACGGCGTGCTCATCTTCGTCCTGGGCCGGATGGTGCCCGGCATCCGCACCACCCTGTTCCTCACCGCCGGGGCGATGCGCCTGCACATCGTCCGCTTCCTCATCGCCGACGGCGCCGGCGCCCTGGTCGGCGTCAGCCTCTTCTTCTTCCTCGGCTACGGGCTGGGCGCGCAGTTCAAGGACCTGATCGAGGCGTTCGAGCACGAGATCGACCCGTACAAGCCGATCCTGCTGCTGACGCTGCTGGCGGCCATCGCCGGCTACCTGGCCTACACCTTCTACCGCCACCCGATCCCGACCGGCGACCCCAGCGAGGTGCCGCTGATCGGCCCGCAGTTGGCGGCGCACATGCCCAAGCACGACGCCTGTGCCCCCGAACCGCCCCCCGCCGAGCCGGCCCGCAACCCCGCCGGGCCCGACGTCACCCCCACCGCCCCCTGACCCCAGCGCCTTGCTCCGGCGGCCGGCGGTTCCGGGCGGTCGTCCGCGAGACGACGGCGACGACCACGGCCGACTGGCCCGGATCGGCGGCCTGGAGGTGTTCGAGGCGTAGGGCCTTTCGTGGGCCCTCTCATCGCGATCTCATGGTTCGTTGGTACACTCGTTCGGTAACCCGGCCCAACCGGGGACTACAGCCGCGGTCCGTCGTCGCCAGGCTTGGTACCCCATGGCGCGGCGGTCGCGGCTACCTTTTTTTCTTCCCCCCCGGCGGTGTTCCCGCCGTCCCCGGCACCAGTCCTGTAGAGGGCGGCCAGATGTCCCCCAACGACCCGGCGTGCGAGGAGCTGCTCGCGCAGGCGCGGTCCGGCGACGACGACGCGCTGGGCCGGCTGCTCGAGCGCTTCCAGGCGTACCTGACGCTGCTGGCCCGGCTCCAGGTCGGGCGGCGGCTCCAGGGCAAGGCCGACCCCGCCGACGTGGTCCAGGAGACGTTCCTGGAGGCCGCCCGCCACTTCGGCCAGTTCCGCGGCCAGGCGGAGGCGGAGTTCACCGCCTGGCTGAGGCAGATCCTCGCCGGCCGGCTGTCGCACCTGGTCCGCCACTACTACGGCACCCAGGCGCGCGACGTCCGGCTGGAGCGCGTGCTCGGCGAGGAGCTGGACCAGTCCTCGCGGGCCATCGACGCCGCCCTGGTCGCCGGCCACAGCACGCCGAGCCAGCTGGCCAGCCGCCGCGAGCAGGCCGTCCTGCTGGCCGACGCGCTGGACCGCCTGCCGGCCGACTACCGCGAGGTGATCATCCTGCGCCACCTCGAGGGGCTGACGTTTCCCGAGGTGGCGGCCCGGATGGCCCGGTCGCTGGACAGCGTCGAGAAGCTCTGGGTGCGCGCCCTGCCGAAGCTGCGGCGGGCGCTGGGGGGGTGAGGGATGAACCGGACCGAGGAGTACCGCCCGGGGGCCGACGACCGCCTCGTGGAAGCCGTGCGCGAGTACCAGGCCGCGGTCGAGGCCGGCCAGACGCCCGACCGCGGGGAGTTCCTCGCCCGCTACGCCGACGTCGCCGACGACCTGGCCGAGTGCCTCGACGGCCTGGCGATCCTCCGCTCCGCCGCCCCGGGGCTGCGCCCGCCGGACGCCCCGCCGCAGGACGGCACGCTCGGCGACTACCGGCTGGTGCGGGAGATCGGCCGCGGCGGCATGGGCGTGGTGTACGAGGCGGAGCAGATCAGCCTCGGCCGGCGGGTGGCCCTGAAGGTGCTGCCGCTGGCCGGCACCCTCGACGCCCGGCAGACGCAGCGGTTCGAGAACGAGGCCCGCGCCGCCGCCGCCCTGCACCACCCCAACATCGTGCCGGTCTTCGCCGTCGGCCGCGAGCGCGGCGTGCCGTACTACGCCATGCAGTTGATCGAGGGCCGCACCCTCGCCGACGTCATCGAGGACCTGCGCCAGCAGCCGAGCCCGGGCGCCCCAGCGGCGGAAACCGCCGCCAACGCGGCGTCGTTCACCAGGCAGTCGGTCGATACCCGGGCGTTCTTCCGCCGCGTGGCGGAACTCGGCGTGCAGGCGGCCGAGGCCCTGGAGTACGCCCACCAGATGGGGGTGGTCCACCGCGACGTCAAGCCGGCCAACCTGCTGCTGGACGGCCGCGGCAACCTGTGGGTGGCCGACTTCGGCCTGGCCCGCATCCAGTCGGGCCCCGGCGTGACCACGCCGGGTGACCTCGTCGGCACGCTCCGCTACATGAGCCCCGAGCAGGCCGCCGGCCAGCCGGTCATCGACCCGCGCAGCGACGTCTACTCGCTGGGCGTGACGCTGTACGAGCTGCTGACGCGCCGGCCGGCGTTCGACGGCCGCGACCGCCGCGAGTGCCTGCGCCAGGTGCTGGAGGAGGAGGCGACCCCGCCGCGCCGCCTCAACCCGGCGCTGCCGGCCGAACTGGAGACGGTGGTGCTCAAGGCGATGGCCAAGCGGCCGGAGGACCGCTACGCCGGCGCGAGGGAGTTCGCCGACGACCTGCGGCGCTTCCTCGACGACCGCCCGGTCCAGGCCCGGCCGCCGGGCCTGCAAGAGCGGGCCGTCAAGTGGGCCAGGCGGCACCGGCGGCTGGTGGCGGGGCTGCTGGTGGGGCTGGTGGCCACCGTGCTGATCCTGGGGGCGACGACCTGGCGCGTCGCCGTCGCCGAGGCGAAGGCGCGGGCGTCGCTGGAGGAGGAGGCGGCCCAGCGCGAGCGGGCGGAGCGGAACTTCCGTCAGGCGCGCCGGGTGCTGGACTTCGTGACGCACTTCGGCGTCGAGGAGCTGGACGACCGGCCGGAGTTCCGGCGCGTCCGGCGCCAGTTACTGACCAAGCTGATCGAGTATTACAAGGAGTTCGTCGCCCAGGAGGGGAGCGATTCCTCGGTGGGGGAGGAGCTGTACCAGACGCAGCTACGGCTGGCGGCTCTGCTGGACGAGGTCGGCCGGCGCGAGGAGTCGTTCGCGATGTTCGAGAAGGCCATGCGCTTCCCCGGAGGCCCTCCCCCGGACGGCCCGATGATGTTCCGCGGCCCGCCGCGCGGGCTGATGCGGGTCGTGCTCCTCGGCCAGCCGGAGGTGCGGAAGGAGCTGAACCTGAGCCAGGAGCAGGCCCGCGAGCTGAGCCCGTTCACCGCCGGCGACAACAGGCCGCGCCCCGGCCACGGGCTGCTGGAGGCCGAGAAGAAGGCGGACGAGGTGTTGACGCCGAGCCAGGCGGGGCGGCTCCAGCAGATCATCCGGCAGGCGCGCGGCCCCGAGGCGCTGCTCGACGCGGCGGGCGAGCTGGGCCTGTCCGAGCGGCAGGTCGGCGAGATCCGCTCCTGCCTCGGCCGGGGGGGGCCTCCCGGCAAGGGGAAAGGGAAGGGGCCCTGGGGCCCGCCGACGGAGAAGGACCGCCGGCAGGAGAACGACCGGGCGTTGGCGGTGCTATCGCCGGCGCAGCGTCAGAAGTGGGAGGCGATGCTCGGCGAGCCGTTCCGCGGCGAGATCCGCTTCTTCGGCGCGCCGTTCCGCCAGCCGGGCCCGCCCCCGCCCAAGGGATGAAGTGCCCTTCAGGAGGGCGTCGCCGGGGTCACTTCGCCCGGCCGAGGTACTTGCCCTCGGCCGTATCGACCTGGATCATGTCGCCGATGGCGATGTGCGGCGGGACGGAGAGCTTCAGCCCCGTCTCCAGCGTGGCCGGCTTGTACTGCGCCGCCGCCGTCGCCCCCTTCAGCGCCGGGTCGGTCTCGGCCACCTTCAGCACCACCTGCTGCGGCAGGTCGATGCTCAACGGGTTGCCCTCGTAGAACGTCACCTGGCAGGTGTTGTTCTCCTTCAGGTACAGGGGCAGGTCGCCGACCATGTCCGGGCTCAGCGTCACCTGCTCGTACGTCTCCTTGTCCATGAAGACGTAGCCGTCGGAGTCCTTGTACAGGTACTCCATCTCGCGCCGGTCGAGGTAGGCCTGCTCCACCTTGTTTTCCGGGTGGACGCGCTGCTCCGTCACGAACCCGGTCTTCAGGTTCTTCAGCTTCAGCGTCAGCTTGGACGGCAGGTTGCCCGGCGTCCGCAGCTCGCGGTCTACACAGTAATAGAGCTGGCCATCCATGTTGACGACCATCCCCTTGCGAACCTCGCTAAACAGGATCGAAGCCACGTCGCACTCCCGATGTCTTCCTCGCCGCCAGCCCCCGAACACCGGGTCTCACACGCGGCATGAAAGGATCGTAGAAAGAGACCTCGCGCGGTGTCAATCCCTCTCCCGGGCCGCCTCGCCGATCAGCTCGCGCACCGCCTCCAGAAACCGGTTGTCGTGGAAACTGCCCTTGGTCAGGTAGGCGTTCGCCCCCAACCCCAGGCCGAGGGCCCGGTCCTCCTCCCGGTCCTTGTACGAGACGATGACGACCGGCAGGCCGCGCGTCACCTCCTGCTCCCGCAGCGCCTTCACCAGCTCCAGCCCGGTCATCCGCGGCATGTCGATGTCGGTGACGACCAGGTCGTAGCCGCCCGCCCGCGCCTGGTTCCACCCGTCGCGGCCGTCCACGGCGACCTCGACCTCGTAGCCGGCGTTGCGCAACAGCTGCCGCTCCAGCTCGCGGACCGTCACCGAGTCCTCGACGACGAGGACGCGCTTCCGCCGGGCCCGGACCGGCCCCCCGACGTCGTAGCGCCTCAGCGTGCCGGTCTGGATGAAGTGGTCCATCGACCGGACCAGGTCCTCGACGTCGGCGATCAGCACCGGCGAGCCGTCGTCGAGCAGGGCGGCGGCCGACACGTTCGGCACCTTGCCCAGCCGCGGGTCGAGCGGCCGGACGACCAGGTCCTGCTCGCCGCGGAACGCCTCGACGATCAGGCCGTACTGCCCCGAGGCGTCGCTCATCAGCACCACCGGGACGTCGTCGCCGGCCGTCGGGCCGGGGGGCAGGTCGAGCAGCTGCGCCGCCAGCGCCAGGCCGACGTTCTGCCCGTCCACGTGGAAGTATTGCCGGTGCTCCAGCGAGCGGATCGACGCCCGCGGCACGCGCAGCAGCCGGTCGATCCGGTTGTGCGGGAAGGCGTACGGCTCGCCGGCGATGTCCACCAGCACCGCCCGCAGCACCGACAGCGTGATCGGCAGCTGGAGGTGGAAGCTGGTCCCCTCGCCGCGGCGCGACGTCACCCGCACCGACCCGCCGACCTTGCGCACCGTGTCCTGCACGACGTCCAGCCCGACGCCGCGCCCGGAGTACTCCGTCACCTCGCGCGACGTCGAGAACCCCGGCAGGAACAGGAACTCCAACAGCTCCGCCTCGCTCATGGCGTCGGCCAGGTCCGCCGTCGTCAGGCCCCGCTCGACCACCTTCGCCCGCAGCCGGCCCAGATCGACCCCGGCCCCGTCGTCCCTTACGGTGATCGCCAGCATCCCGGCCCGGTGGCGCACCTCCAGCCGCAGCGTCGCCTGCTCGTCCTTGCCGGCTGTGCGGCGGGCGTCCGGCGGCTCGACGCCGTGATCGACCGCGTTGCGCAGCAAGTGGGTCAGCGGGGCCTCGAGCTTTTCGAGGATGTCGCGATCGACCTCGGTGGCCAGCCCGTCGATCTCCAGCCGCACCTGCTTGCCCAGCTTGCGGGCCATGTCGCGGACCAGCCGCGGGAAGGCGTGCGCGCCGTCGGCGAACGGCCGCATCCGGCTGACGATCACCTCGCGGTAGAGCCGGCTGTTGAGGTCCTCGGCCTGGCCGGCGTGGTCCTCGAACTCGCGGGTGCGCTCGGCCAACACCTGACGGCACAGCCCAGCCTGCCGCCGCGTCTCGCCGAGCAACTCGTCCATCCGCTCGGGCCGGCGGCCCTCCCCGATCGCGTCGTCCAGGTCGTCGAGCAGGGCGGCGAGCCGGTCCTGGTGCTGCTTCAACTTCAACAGCGCCGTCGAGAACGGCTGGAGCCACCGCGCCTGCACCAGGGACTCGCCGGCGAGGCTCATCAGCCGGTTCAGGCTCTGGGCCGTCACCCGGACGACCGCCTCGGCCGGCTCGGCGGCGGCCGGCCGCTCCTCGACGACGACCTTCTGGACGGCCGGCTCGACGGCGGTCGGCCCGACCGGCAGGCGCTCCGCCGGCCGCGGCCGGATCGCCGCCAGCGCCTCGCGCAGGGAGGCCAGGTCACGCTCGGCGTTGGCCCACTCGGTCGATTGCTCCGGCGAGAGGTCGATCAGCACCGCCGAACAGGGCGGTGCTGACCAGGAGCTTATCGACCCCGGGCGGCTCCAGAGGGACCTGCCCCTGCTTCACGGCTGACAGCGCCGCCTCCATGGCGGCGGACGGAGGACGCCGCGGGGTCGAGCCCGACGATGCGGGCGCGCCGCGCAGCGACTGGGCGGGCGCCGACGAGCGCGTCGAGGTCAGAGGCGAGCGACGGCCGGCTGAGGGCGTCGCTAAGCACGACGGTGTTGCCGCGGACCTCCTCGCGGAAGAGGTCGAACAGCGGGTGCTCGTCGCCGGGCGCGATCGGCTCGCGGCGCGGGGTCATGCCATGGCGAGCGGGGGACGTTAGTCCCCCGGTTGGGGCGCTCACCGGAGGACTTACGTCCCCCGCCCGCCCAGACGCCTCCCCGCGCCATCGCCTCCAGCTTCGCCCGGCCGCCTGGGCCCTCCCGCGTGCGCCGGGCCCCACGCCTGCATCTGCTCCTCGTTCGCCCCGCCCAGCCCCGCCAGCAAGTCCGTCCCGCGCAGCAGCACGTCGATGTCGCCGGCCGCCAGCGTCACCTTCCCGCCCTGGGCCGCGACCAGGGCGTCTTCCATCACGCGCCAGGCCGACGACCGCGTCGAGGCCGACGATCCAGGCCGCCCCCTTCAGCGAGTGCGCGCCCGCATCAACGGCTCGACCTTGCGCGAGTCGCCGCCGCGCTCTCCACCAACAGCCCCTGGCCGAGCGTCGCGGTGTGGCTCTTGACCTCGTCGCGGAACAGGTCGATCAACGAGACGTCGCTCATCGCGTCCTCGCCCGCAAGGTCTGGAACAGCCGCTCGTCGTCCAAGAGCCCGATGGCCCGGCCCTGCCAGTGGAACACCCCCCGGCTGAGCCGGGCCGCCGCCCGGCCGACCGTCGCCGGCACGCCGACCAGGTCGCGCGGCTCGAACCGCTGCACCTGATCGACCTCGTCCACGGCGAACACCCACCGCTGGCCGTCGCGTCGACCACGAGCAGCCGCCCCAGCGCGTGGCCGCTGCGCGAGACGGAGACGGAGTCGGCCGCGTCCACGCCGAGGACCAGGTCCAGCCGGGCGCACAGGTGCAGCTCGCCGCGGATGTTCACCAGCCCGGCCAGCACGCCCCGGTGCGGGACGCGGTGGACCGGCCGCGGCGTGGTCACCTCGACCAGCACGTGGACCGGCAGCGCCAGCCACTCCTCCGCCAGGCGGAAGATCAGCACCCCGACCAGGTCGCACGACGGCGTCTCGACCGGCGCCGCCAGCCGCCGCGTCCACTCCTCCAGGTAGCCGTCCGGCGAGGGGCGTCGAGGAAGCGCCGCCCGGCGCCGGCGTAGACGGGCGCAGGTTGTGGCAGTGGACGACTCGCTGTAGCTCCGGGCACGTGCGGTCGCCGCGCGGCACCCCGATCTTGTTCCAGCAATCGGTGACGACCGGCAGCGTGCTCATCCCGCGCCCCCGAGGCCCGGCGGTAGAGGAAGTAGCCGAGCGGCCCGGTGCTCGAACCGCGTCTCGCCGGGGCCAGCGCTCGGCGTGGCCCACCGCCAGCAGCCCGCCGGGCGCGACCAGCCGGGCCAGCGCGTCCAGGCCGCGCCGCCGGGCCTCCGGGGTGAAGTAGATGAACAGGTTGCGGCAGAACACCAGGTCGTAGGGCTTCTCCCAGAGGAGCAGGGCGCGGTCGAGCAGGTTGCCGACCTGAAACCGCACCCCGCCCGGATCGCCGGGTCGATCTCCCCGCCCCGCGGCAGCGTCGCGAGCGCCGCCGCAGCTCGCTGCCGGTCTGGCGGAACGATGCTCGGGGTAGACGCCGGCCCGTGCCGCCTCGATCGCCCGCGGGCTGACATCGACGGCGTCGATCGCGCAGCGAGGTGCGGCCACGCCGCGCTCGGCCAGCGCGATCGCCAGCGAGTACGGCTCCTCGCCGGTGCTGCACGGCAGGCTGAGCCGCGGCGGACGGTGCCGGCCCGGGCCAGGTCGGCGGCGTGGTCGAACAGCTCGCCGCCGCGGAAGAACCACGTCTCCGGCACGACGACGTCGGCGACGAGCCGCGAGAACTCCGCCGCGTCGCCAGCGAGCCGGGTGGCGTACTCCGGCTCGCTCAGGCCCAGCGCCCGCAGCCGCTCGCCGACCGCGGCGCGGACCGCGTGCGTGCCGAGCGTGATCGGGTCCAGCCCGGCGCGGTCCTGAACGGCGGCGAGGATAGGAGCGAGGCTCATGTCGGCGGCAGCAGCTGTTTCACGGGTTCGGGTAAGAGACGGTCGAGGTCGAGCAGGTGGAGGATCGCCCCGTCCTCGACGAGCGTCTGCCCCAGGTCGGGCTGGCCGGGCGCGCTGAGGCCGGGCAGCGCCTGCGTCGTCGGCTTGACGTCGCGGATGTCCGCGACCTGGGCGGCGAGCAGGCCGATCAGGGCCTCCCCCCCGCCCTCACGGGGCAATGGCACCAGGACGATGCGGCTGGACAGGTGCGGCGGGCAGTCGCCGGTCCCCAGCAGCCGGTGCAGGTCGAGGACCGGCACCGGCCGGCCGCGGTAGACGAACAGCCCGGCCAGCCACGGCGGGGCCGAGGCGACGCGGTCGAGGCGGACGCGCGGCACCACCTCGCGGACGCGGCGGATGTCCAGCGCGGGTGGTCGGCACCAATTTGGAAGGTGAGTACGAGCATCGTCCTCCTACCCAGGCCCGACCGTGAGGGAGGGCGTCTGCATCACCGCCCTCCCTCACGGTCGGGCCTGGGATCACTTGAACTGGGTGATCTCCTGGTTGAGCAGCTCGACGCTCGACCGCAGGTGGCCGTGGCGCGCTTGAACTCCTCCAGCGACGCCGCCGTCTGGCGGATGTTGCTCGCCATGCCCGACATCGCCTCGTTGATCTGCTCCGCCCCGATCGTCTGCTGCGCATCCCCTCGTTCACCTCGCGGTGCGCGACGACAGCCCGTGCACCTCCTCGATGATCTGCCCGGTCTGGCCGTTGATCTCCGCCACCTTGCCCACCCCGGACCGCACCTCGTCGGAGAACTTGTCCATCTGCATCACCCCGCCGGTCACCGCGTCCTGCATGTGCCGCACCATGTTCTCGATGTCCAACGTCGCCACCGCCGTCTGGTCGGCCAGCCGGCGGATCTCCCGCGCCACCACCAGGAACCCCCGGCCGTACTCGCCGGCCTTCTCGGCCTCGATGGCGGCGTTGATCGACAGCAGGTTGGTCTGGTCGGCCACCTTGGTGATGGTCGTCACGACCACGTTGATGCTGTCGGCCTTCTCGCGGATCGTGGCCAGCTTGCCGGAGATCGACGCGGTGGACTCGACGAGCTGGCCCATGGTCTTCTCCATGCCGGCCAGCCGCGACCGGCCCCCGGTGGCCAGCGACGCCGCCTGGTTGGCCCGCTCGTTGACCTCGTTCATCGCGCCGGACAGCTCCTTGCTCGTCGCCGTGATCTCGCGGACGGCGGCGGCGATCTGCGTGGTCGAGCTGCTGAACCCCTGCACGGTCGCCTCCTGCTCGCGGGCGGTGGCGGCGATCTCCGACGCCGTCGAGAGCAGCTGGATGCTCGACTCGCGCACCTTGCCCACGATCGCCTGGATCTTGCCGATCATCGCGTTGATGCCGGCGGCCAGCTGGCCCATCTCGTCGTTGGACTTGACCGGGACGCGCGCCGTCAGGTCGCTGGCCCCGGTGGACATCTCCTGGACCCGGTCGATCAGCACCTGCGTCCCGTGGACGATCCCTCGCACGGTAACCCAGCCGATCACCGCGCCGGTCAGCAGCATCGCGGAGCTGACCACCGCCAGCCAGAACAGCGACCGCTCCGAGTCGGCGACCAGCTCGTCGTCCAGGTGGTCAATCTCCCGCAGCAGGGCCTGGTCCATCTCGACCGCCGCCTTGCGATGCGCCCGGAACGCCGGCGTGATCTTGTCGCGAAGGGCCTCGGAAACCTTGGCCTGGCTCCCTTCCTTCCCGACCAGCGGCAGGTACTCCGTGCGTGCCAGCCGGATCAGGTCCCGGGCGGTGCGATCGACCTCGGTTTCCATCTGCCGCCGCAGGCCCAAGTCCGTCAGCCGGGCCACCGCCTCGCTGTACTGCTTCTCGTACCTCCTGACCTTCTCGTCGAACAGGGCCAGGTGGGGGGTCAGCTCGTCCGGCTTCTTCAGCGTCTCCAGCTCCTGGAGGACCAGGTACATCTCGACGAGGTAAATCGTGGGCGGGGCGACCTCCGCCCGGGTGTCGCGCTTGGCCTTGATCGGCCGGTGGCGGGGCCCCTCGACCCGGTACTGGTACATCAGGTAGCTGCTGACCAGCAGCACCAGGGCCGTCGTGCCGACCGCCAACCCGCACAGGGTGTAGAGCCGGGCCCGTATGCTGTAGTCCGTGAGCCGCCAACCCATGGGATAAGGTCTCCTTGGTGCGATTACAACCGGGCCTCGACGATCGACCAGTCGTCGGCGAACATCTCCTGCCCGCGCAGCTGCCGCGACCGGGCGTGGACCCGCTCGACCAGGGCCTGGCCGTCCGGCAACAGCCCCTGGACGAACTCGACGTACTCGGGGAACTGCCACATCACCCCGTCGGGCCGCTCCACCTCGAACACCCCGTCGCTGAACACCAACAGCCGAGCGTACGGCCCCAACTCCACGGAGCGAGCTTCGAACGGCATCCCCTCCGGCATCATGCCGATCAGCGGGTCGGTGGACGCCAGCTGGTGCAGGGTCGCGGCGGCGGCGTCGGGGCCGGTGTGCAGCAGCGCGTCGGGGTGGCCGCCGTTGGAGTAGGACAGCTTCCGCGTCGGCTTGTGGAAGACGCCGTACCAGATCGTGAAGTACTTGTTGTCCTGCCGCTCCATCTGGAAGGCGTCGTTGAGGCCCGCCAGCACCCGCGCCGGGTCGCGGAAGTCCGTGTCCGGCAGTGACCGGGACGACAGCACGTTCGCCGCCGACACCGCCAACAGCGACGACCCGACGCCGTGGCCGGACACGTCCAGCAGGTAGATCGCCAGGTGCTCCTTGTCGATCCAGTGGTAGCCGAACATGTCCCCGCCCAGCTGGGCCGACGGCACGAACTTCCAGTCGATGCTGACGTCGCCCTGCCACTTCTTCGGCAGCAACGACCGCACGTAGCGCTCCGCCCCGGCGATCTCGGCGGCCAGCTCCTTCTGGCTCTCCGCCAGCCGCTCGTACGCCTCGTTGCGCTCCAACAAGGCGATGTAGCCGCGCGAGTGGTAGCGGATGCGGGCGATGACTTCGAGCTTGTCCGGCAGCTTCACCAGGTAGTCGTTGGCCCCCAGGGCGAACGCCTGGGCCTTGATCGTCGGCTCCTCCTTGCTGGACAGCACGATCAGCGGCACGTCGCGGGTGGCCTTGTTGGCGCGGAAGAACTTGACGAGCATCAGCCCGTCGATGTCCGGCATGACGAGGTCTTGCAGGACGACCGTCGGCTGCACCCGGTTGGCCGTCTCGATCGCCTTGGCCGGGTCCTGGCAGTAGTGGAAGGCGACGTCGGGCTCGCCGGCCAGCATCCGGCGGACGGTCTCGGCGACGATCGCCTGGTCGTCGATGAGCAGCACGGTGACGGGACGGTCGGCCATGGGGCAGCCTCGCGCGGCGGTTGGGGTGACAGGCACATTCTAGGACACCCGGCCGGGCGGACAGGGAAGGCTGCGCTCTCTTTTTCCTTGATTCCGACCGCGCCGGTCTTTATTCTGAAATCTATATCCGTTCAGGCGTTCCAGGGCCGGGCCGGCCCCTGGACACTCGATCGACGCTCCCCCATCGCAGCCCGCAGTCGGCCCTTGCCGCCCGCCATCCCGACCCCTGGACTCTCAAGGTGACCAGCCATGGCCAAGTCGCGCGGTGACTTCACGGACCTCCTCGTCAAGAAGCAGGTCCTCAGCCCCGACCAGCTCGAGGAGGCCCGCGGCGTCGCCTCCCAGACCGGCGCCAAGCTCCAGGACGCCCTGGTCAAGCTCGGCTACGCCTCCAACGAGCAGGTCATCAGCGCCGTCGCCGAGTTCAACGGCATCCAGTTCATCGACCTGACCGACGTCACCATCCCGCCGGCCGTCGTCGAACTCGTCCCCGAGTCGGTCGCCCGCGAGAACGTCGTGCTGCCCCTGGCCCAGGAGGGCCCCGTCCTCAAGATCATCCTCTCCGACCCCACCGACGTCGGCACGATGGAGAAGCTCCAGTTCATCCTGAACAAGCAGATCACCCCCGTGCTGGCGCCGAAGGAACAGATCATCGAGGCGATCAACCGCCACTACGGGCAGTCGGAGACGGAGTCGGTCGACTCGATGCTCGCCGAGTTCACCGACACCGCCATCGACTTCACCGAGACGGAGGCCACCGCCATGGGGGGTGACGGCGGCGAGGGCGACGCCCCGGTCATCAAGCTGGTCAACCTCATCATCCAGGAGGCGGTCAGCCTCCGCGCCTCCGACATCCACATCGAGCCGTTCGCCGACCGCATCCGCATCCGCTACCGCATCGACGGCGTCCTCGTCGAGCGCGACAGCCCGCCGCGGCGGCTGCTCGCCCCGATCAACAGCCGCATCAAGATCATGGGGTCGATCGACATCGCCGAGAAGCGCCGGCCCCAGGACGGCCGCATCAAGCTGAACCTGGGCGGCAAGCACTTCGACCTGCGGGTCAGCTTCCTGCCCTCGACGCACGGCCAGTCGTGCGTCATGCGCATCCTCGACCGCGGCAACATCACCGTGTCGATCAAGGACCTCGGCTTCGGCGAGGACGACTTCGCCCGCTTCCAGCAGATCATCAAGCGGCCCAACGGCATCTTCCTCGTCACCGGCCCGACCGGCTCGGGCAAGACGACCACCCTCTACGCCGCGCTGAACGAGCTGAACCGCCCCGACCGGAAGATCATCACCGCCGAGGACCCCGTCGAGTACTACCTGCCCGGCGTCAACCAGGTCGAGGTCAAGCACCAGATCGGCCTCGACTTCGCCCGCATCATCCGGGCGATGTTGCGGCAGGCCCCCAACATCATCCTGGTCGGCGAGATCCGCGATCACGAGACCGCCGAGATCGCCATCCAGGCGTCGCTGACCGGCCACCTGGTGTTCAGCACCCTGCACACCAACGACTCCCCCAGCGCCATCACTCGACTGGTGGACATCGGTGTTCAGCCGTTCCTCGTCGCCTCCTCGGTCGTCGCCATCATGGCCCAGCGGCTCGTCCGCGTCATCTGCCCGAAGTGCAAGGCCCCGGACCAGCCGTCGGCCCGGGAGATCAAGATGGCCGGCCTCACCCCGGACCGGCTGCGGACGGCGACGTTCATGCGCGGCACGGGGTGCAATCACTGCAACCACACCGGCTACCGCGGCCGGCTCGGCATCTTCGAGCTGCTCAAGATGACCAGCACCATCCGCGAGATGACCTTCAAGCGCGAGCCGACCCAGAGCATCCGCCGGCAATCCCGGCTGATGGGCATGCGTACACTTCTGGAAGACGGCATCGCCAAGGCCCTCCGCGGGGTGACGACGCTCCAGGAGGTGCTGGAGACGTGCCACCACGACTCGGAGCTGGCGTGACCCGTGGGACAAGCAGCCTTGCTTGTTCTCTTACCCAGGGACAAGCAAGGCTGCTTGTCCTACGACAGAAGTGCCATGGTGGTGGGGTCACGGCAGGGGAAATCGAAAGCGGATAGGACACGTGGGTTTCGTGACAGGGTTGTGAGGCGCGCTGTTCGGTTTCGGGGGGCGGAGGTGAGATTCGGGCTGGTTTCCCCCAATAAAGAGACGAATGAGGGGGCCCAACCTATCTATTACGATCGGAAGGGTTGGGGATTTTCATGATTTCTCACAAGTCGAATTGATTGGGGACCACGGGGGGGGATAATGCGAGTGAGGCAGGGTTCTCGTCCTGCTCGCGCATCGGGCTTTGGTCCGCTCCACGCCCAGCGACGTCCGGCTCTCGGACGTTCGTCTCCGCCCCCGCACGGCTGCTCGTTGGTTTCGGGCCCCCCATTCTCGGGGGAGCGGAGCGCGACTAATTCTTCGATCGATGAGGAGGCCTTGTGGCTGCGAACACTCCGCAGATGGAAAAGCTCCTGAGCACGGTCATCCAGCTCAAGGCGAGCGACCTGCACATCACCGTCGGCCAGCCGCCGGTCATCCGGCACTCCGGCCGCATGCGCAAGCTCGACGCGAAGGTGCTCGACCAGGACGACACCACCGCGCTGATGAAGAGCATCACCCCGGACCGCTGCCAGCAGGAACTCCAGGAGGTCGGCGGGGCCGACTTCGCCATCGAGTACACCGACGGCGTCCGCTTCCGCTGCGCCATCTTCAAGCAGCGCGGCAGCATCGGCATGGTGCTCCGGCGGATCCCCAGCCAGTTCCTGTCGTTCGAGCAGATCGGCATGCCCGAGGCGATCAAGCGGCTGATCACCCGGCCGCGCGGCCTGCTGCTGGTGACCGGCCCGACCGGCTCGGGCAAGACGACCAGCCTGGCCAGCATGATGAACTTCATCAACGACAACTACGACAAGCACATGATCACCCTGGAGGACCCGATCGAGTACTTCCACAAGCACAAGAAGTGCACGATCAACCAGCGGGAGATCGGCGTGGACTGCCCGTCGTTCAAGGAGGGCATCCGCCGGGCGCTCCGCATGGACCCCGACATCATCCTCGTCGGCGAAATGCGCGACCTCGACACGATCCACGCCGCCATCGAGGCGGCCGAGACCGGGCACATCGTCTTCGGCACCCTGCACACCAACGGGGCGGCCAGCACGATCAACCGCATCATCGACGTCTTCCCCAAGGAGCAGCAGGACCAGATCCGCACCCAGCTGTCGGTGGCGCTGATCGGCGTGTTGTCGCAGGCCCTGATGCCGCGCAAGCCCGAGGGGATGGTCGCCGCCTACGAGATGATGGTGGTGACGCCGGCCATCGCCAACCTGATCCGCGAGAACAAGACCTACCGCATCGACTCCAGCATCCAGACCGGCCGCAAGCACGGCATGTTCCTGCTGGACGAGCACCTGTTCCGGCTGTGGAAGGACCAGCTGGTGGACAAGGAAGAGTGCCTGATGCGTGCGGCCAAGCCGGCCGAGCTGGCGGCGAAGATGGCGGCCTACGAGAAGGGCCAGTGGGAGGACGAGGAGTTCGAAGACTACGAGGACGACGATTTCGACAACGACGACGACGATGACGACGACGACCGCCCGCGTCGGAAGACCAACATTCGTCGCTGATCGGCCCGAACCCCCCAATCCTGACGAAGGCGAACCCCATGGCGACCCCCAACGACCCGGCCCCGAAGAAGCCGACCCCGCCCCAGGGCGTCACGCCGCGGCCGGCCGCCCCGGCCGGCCAGAAGCCCGCCGCCGCCCCGCAGAAGCCCGCCGCCCCGGGCAAGGCGCCGTCCCCGGTCACCCCGGCCAAGCCGGGCGCCGCCGCCGCCAAGCCCGCCGCCAAGGCCGCCGCGGAGAAGAAGCCCGCCGCCGCCAAGAAGCCGGCCCCCGAGAAAAAGGAGAGCAGCGGCGGCCGGCGCAGGATCGGCCAGGTGCTGATCGACCTCGGCTTCCTCGACGAGGACCAGCTGTGGGAGGTCCTCGAGGAGGCCAAGAACACCGGGCAGCTGACCGGCCAGGTGGCCGTCGGCCGCGGGCTCATCAACGAGGACCAGCTGCTGCAGGCGCTGGCCGAGCAGAACAACCTCAAGACCGTCAACCTGTCGGAGGTCAAGTCGACGCCGGAGGCGCTGCAGCTCGTCCCCGAGACGATGGCCAGCGTCTACAAGGTGCTGCCGATCAGCTTCAAGGACAAGGTCCTGACGGTGGCGATCGGCGACCCGAACAACCTGCCGGCCCTGGACGACCTGCGCAACCTGCTGAACATCAACGAGGTGGTCGCCCTGCTGACCTCGCCGCAGGCCATCGGCGAGGCGCTGGGCAAGGCCTACCAGGGCAAGGAAGAGAGCATCCTCGACCTGATCACCGAGATCGAGAACACCACCGCCCTGGGCAAGCGCAAGGGGCACGAGACGTCGATCGACCTCGAGTCGATGATGGAAATGGCCGAGGCCGCCCCCGTCCGCAAGCTCATCAACATGGTGTTCCTGCTCGGCATCCGCGACAAGGCGTCCGACATCCACTTCGAGCCGTTCGAGGACGAGTACAAGATCCGCATGCGCTGCGACGGCACGCTGTACGAGATGGTGCCCCCGCCGCGCCACCTGGCCACGGCCATCTCCAGCCGCATCAAGGTCATGTCCAACCTCGACATCGCCGAGCGCCGGCTGCCGCAGGACGGCCGCATCGAGCTGAACGTCGGCGGCAACCCCGTCGACCTGCGCGTCAGCGTGCTGCCGACGATGTTCGGCGAGAGCGTCGTCGTCCGGGTGCTCGACCGCACGGTGGTGTCGCTGGACCTGAACAAGATCGGCATGGCCCCGGAGATGCTCTCGCACTTCCGCGAGGTCATCGCCAAGCCCAACGGCATCATCCTCGTCACCGGGCCGACCGGCGCCGGCAAGACGACCACGCTGTACTCGGCGCTCAACGAGCTGAACGTCATCACGGACAAGATCATCACCACCGAGGACCCCGTCGAGTACGACATCGACGGCATCGTCCAGGTGCCGATCAACCACGAGATCGGCCTGACGTTCGCCTCGGCCTTGCGCTCCATATTGCGGCAGGACCCGGACAAGATCCTGGTCGGCGAGATCCGCGACCTCGAGACCGCCCAGATCGCCGTGCAGGCGTCGCTGACGGGGCACATCGTCTTCAGCACCCTGCACACCAACGACGCCCCGAGCACGATCACCCGCCTCCGCGACATGGGGCTGGAGCCGTTCCTGATCACCGCCACGGTCGAGGCGATCCTGGCGCAGCGGCTGGTGCGGCGGATCTGCGTCGATTGCCGCACCGAGTTCGAGCCGTCGCCGGACATGCTGATGGAGCTGAACCTGGCGCCGGCTGACGTGCGCGGCAAGAAGTTCTATTACGGCCGCGGCTGCGACCGGTGCAACAACACCGGGCACAAGGGCCGCATGGGCCTGTACGAGCTGCTGATCGTCAACGACGACGTCCGCGACATGATCTCGCAGGGGGTCTCGGCGGACGACCTGCGGCAGGCGTGCGTCCGCCAGGGGATGGTGACGCTGCGCGACTCGGGGCTGGAGGCGCTTTACGCCGGGCTGACGACGATCGAGGAAGTGGTGCGCGAGACGGTGCTGGAAGACGCTTGATTCTTCTCGTAGGGCAAGCTGCCAGCTTGTCCTGTGGGCCAGCGGACAAGCTAGCAGCTTGTCCTACGAGGGGGGATAGTGATGCCGACCTTCAAGTACGAGGCGATGGACACCAGCGGCAGCGAGGTGAAGGACTCCGTCGAGGCCGCCAACGAGGAAGAGGCCCAGCAAAAAATTCGCCAGATGGGCTACTTCGCGACCAAGATCACGGAGGTCCAGTCGGGCAAGGCCAAGAAGAAGGCCAAGTCCGGCAAGCGGAAGAAGGGCCAGGTCTTCACCTTCGGCGGCGTCTCGTCCAAGGCGCTGTGCACGTTCACGCGCCAGTTCTCCACGCTCCAGGACGCCGGCCTGCCCGTCCTGCGGTCGCTGCGCATCCTCGAAGGCCAGATGAAGCCCGGCCCGCTCAAGAACGCCCTCATTGACGTCGTCGATGACGTCGAGTCCGGCAGCACCCTGTCCGAGGCGTTCGGCAAGCACCCCAAGTGCTTCGACCGGCTGTACGTGAACATGGTCAAGGCCGGCGAGGCCGGCGGCGCGCTGGAAATCATTTTGAAGCGGCTGGCGGACTTCAAGGAGAAGTCGCAGTCGCTGAAGCGCCGGATCACCGGCGCGATGGTGTACCCGGTGGTGGTCATCCTCGTCGCGGTGGCGATCCTGACCTTCATCATGATCTACATCATCCCGAAGTTCGAGAAGATCTTCAAAGACTTCAACATGCAGCTGCCGGACATGACCAAGATGCTCATGGCCACCTCGCGGTGGTTCGTCGAGTACTGGTACATCCTGCCGCTGTTCCCGATCAGCTTCTGGCTGCTCATCAAGCTCATCCGGCTGAGTAAGACCGGCAACTATGCGGTGGACAGAGTCTACCTGTGGATCCCCGTCGTCGGGCCACTCATCGAGAAGACGGTGGTGGCCCGAACGATGCGGACGTTGGGCACGCTGGTGGCATCGGGTGTGCCCATTCTGGAAGCCCTTTCGATCGTGAGAGAGACGAGTACGAACGCGGTCTTCGAGCGGATGTACCAGCGGGTCTACGAGTCGATCCGCGAGGGCGACACGATCGCCCAGCCGCTGCGCGAGAGCCGGCTGGTGGACGACATGGTGGTCAACATGATCGACGTCGGCGAGGAGACCGGCGACCTGGACACGATGCTGTACAAGATCGCCGACGTGTACGACGAGGAAGTCAACGTGATGGTCGAGAGCCTGATCAGCCTGCTGGAGCCGTTGATGATCGTGTTCCTGGGGCTGGTGATCGGCTCGATCGTCATCGCGCTGTTCCTGCCGCTGATCAAGCTGCTCGAGGGGTTGAGCAAGTAACGGGCCACGGACGGGGCGGGCGTGACGGGGTACCCACGCCCGCCTTTCGCGACCAGATAGCGAGGGTGGAGTCATGATCCAGCGAGGAAGGCCGACCCGGCGACCGGGCTACACGTTCATCGAGTTGATGATGGTGGTCGCCATCATCGCGCTGCTGGTGGCGTTGCTGCTGGGCGGCATCAACAAGGTGGTCCAGCTTCAGTCCCGCACCGAGACGACGTCCGACATCATGCAGATGGCCAAGTCGCTCCAGGTGGCGAAGATCGAGTACAACCACGTGGAGTACCTGCCGAGCCGGCTCAGGCTGTGGAAGGACTCCGCCAAGTACACCGACCCGGCCGCCGACGCCGTGACGAAGGCGACCGCCAACGTGCTACGGTCCATGTTCGGCAAGCGCATCTTCCACGTTGCCAACAACGTCTCCAACAAGTTCGCCGGCTGGGGCGTGCCGGACGGCACCGAACTGAAAGGGGCGGAGTGCCTGGTCTTCTACCTGGGCGGCATGCCGGACACCGTCAACAAGAAGTGCAACGGGTTTTCCACCGACGCGCTGGACCCGACCAAGGTCGGTGGGGAGCGGAAGGGGCCGTACTACGCCTTCAAGTCGAGCCGCCTGGTGACCGGCCCGAGCGGCACCTACTTCATGTACCTCGACCCGTACGGCAGTCCGTACGCCTACTTCGGGGCCTACACCGCCGGCGAGTACGCGCCGACGGCGATCTACGGGGCGTCGCAGGTGAACACCGACAACAGCAACCTCGGCCTCACCGACGCCTACTTCGACACCGCCTCGCCGAAGCGGTGGATGTCGCCGAACACGTTCCAGATCATCTCGGCCGGCCGGAACAAGGCCTTCGGGAGCGGGGGGAAGGTCATCGTGTCCACGAACTCCCCGGGCCGGACGGACGAGGACTCGTCCGACAACCTGACGAACTTCAGCCAGACCGAACTCGGCAACCCGATCGAGTGACCCGACCATGCACCAGCGCAACACAATCCGAACGGGCCGGGCCGGCTTCACGCTCGCCGAGATGCTGATGGCGATCGCGATCATCGCCGTGCTCGTCGCCCTGTCAGCCTACGCCGTGCTCCGCTTCAGCGACACCGGCCCGTACAACGCCACCGTCGCCAACCTGGGCAAGATCCAGGCCGCCCTGGACACCCAGTGGCAGGCGGTCAAGGACCGGGCGATGCGGGACTCGTTGCACGGCTTCGAGGGCAAGGAGGCGGACCTCGGCGTCACGAAGATAACCGACGCCGACGCCCGGAAGAACTACGTCGAGCGGAGCCTGGCCAAGGCGTTCCCCATCTCCTTCGCCGAGGCCCTGGACCCGAACAAGTTGGGCGCGTACGGGCCGTACAACACGTACCTCCGCACCCTCCTGGGCCTGACGGCCAACGAGAACTCCACCCGGGCCCAGAGCTGTGCCCCGCCCCAGGTCCAGCAAGCGATTTGCCTGATGATGATCCTGGAGCGCGGGCCGGGCAACGCCGGCCTGACCGCGGACAAGCTCGAGGGCGGCTCGGTGCAGCGGCTCGACCTCCGCAACGCCAGCGGCGGCTCCGTCCAGGCCAGCGGCATCGTGGACGGGTGGGGCCGCCCGGTGATGTTCACCCGCAACTACCAGGCGGAGACCGGGAGCCCGAGGCTCAATCAGCTGGTGCTCGTCTCGACCGGCGCCCTGCGGGGTCGGCTGAAGCCGTGGGGGCGGGTGCTCATTCCGACCGCCAACCCCCCGACCTTTCCCACCCCGCTCGGGCCGGAGAGCGACTGGGAGTCGAACCGGGCGTGGAACCCGACGCCGTTGAACCACACCCTGAAGACGCAGCCGGGCCAGGTCGATGAGCCCGTGACCACCTACAAGCCCTGACCGGGGGAGGCCGATCACCATGAGCCGTCCTGACATCCGCCGCGGCTTCACCCTGGTCGAGCTGCTCGTCGTCATCGCCATCCTCGGCTTCCTGGCGACGCTGACGGCGCTGTACTTCCCGCGCTTCCAGGAACGCGAGCACGTAACCCGCGGGGCCGACCAGCTGCAGATGTGGCTGGTCATGGCCCGCCAGCAGGCCCGCCGCGACGGCCTGCCGACGGGGCTGCGGCTCTACCTCGAAACCAGCACGGCGTACAACCAGAACAAGGCCTGCGTCCGGCGACTGGCCTACATCCAGCAGCCCGAGGACACCGCCCTGGGGTTGTACGTCGGCAGGTGGGACCAGCGGCCTTCCCCGCCCCGGAACGCTCACGCCTGGTTCCGGCTCCCCAAGACGGTCGGGGGCGCCCCGACGGAGTACAAGTTCACGGAGGCCCGCTTCGACATCCGCAAGGATGACTACCTGGAGCTGTACCACGGCGGCGTGGTGCGCCGGATCCTCAAGGTCAATGACAACAACCTGGAGATGTACCCGGACACCGCCACCTTACCCGGGTCGCTCCTGGACCCCGCGGCCACCGACCCGCGGCCCACCCCCTGGACGAGCAACGGCGAGCCGGTCAACTACCGCATCATCCGCCAGGTGCGCGAGATCCCCGGCGAGCAACAACTGGTCTTCCCCGACAACGTCGGCATCGACTTCAACGACGCCAACCCGGCCAACAAGTTCGGCGGTAGCTCCAGTGGGAACCGCATGACGCGGGGCCTCGACGGGAACCCGACCCAGTGCGACCTGCTCTTCGCCCCGTCGGGGGCCCTGATCGGCAGCGGGACGACCAACGCCCAGGTGATCCTCTGGGTGCGCGACCTGACCAAGCCGAACACCGCCGACATCCTCGGCGGCCACGCCACGCTGGTCACCGTGCAGCCGCGCACCGGCTTCGTGGCGGCGCACCCGGCGGCGTCGGACAACAACAACCCGTACCTGTTCACCCAGGACGCCAAGTCCTCGGGGATGTGAGGGGGCAGCCATGCTGACACGACCGGGGCGGGCCAGGCCGGGCATCACGCTGCTGGAGGTGCTGACCGCCATCTTCATCATGGGGATCGGCATGCTGGCGCTGCTGACGCTGTTCCCGCTGGGGGCGCTGAGCATGGCCCGGGCCATCCGCGACGACCGGGCGGCCCACATCGCCGCCAACGCCGCCGCCGTTGCCGTCGCCTTCGACCTGCGCAACGACGACAACATCAACAAGAACAGCAAGGGGTTTTCCGACCCCAACTTCCAGATCAAGGACAGCACCCAACCCGGTAACCCGGTGTTCGTCGATCCTTACTACGTGAAACTCGGCGCCCGGCCGCTCGGCGAGTGGCCGGTGGGGTCCGGTGCGTCGGCCAAGGGGATCAAGCGGGAAGCCCCCTTCTACGTCTACAGCGGCCCCAACATCAACAACGCCCTGCTCGCCCGCTGGTTCATGTTCCAGGACGAGATCGAGTTCGACCCCCTCGGCGGGGCCAAGGGCTGGCAGGCCAAGACCGTCAACCGGCCGGGCACCTACACCCACGCCTACATGGTGCGGCGGCCGCGGCAGGACACCCGCGAGCTGGTCGAGCTGACGGTGGTGGTCTACGCCAACCGCAACACCACCACGGCCGAGGGCGAGCAGACGATTTTCAACGGCTCCGGTGGGCCCAAGGCCATGGGTACCCAGGGGGTGCCGACGCTCAAGGTCGATTGGAATGGGCAGTCTCGGCCGGACATCCGCAAGGGAACGTGGATACTGGACACCACCTGGGACGGGGGGAAGCAATCTCTCAACGGCCACTTCTACCGTGTTGAGACCGCAACCGACACGGGGGCGACCCAAATCACGCTGGAGGTGGACCGGCCGCTGAAGGCCGACCTCAACACGATCGTGGTGATGCAGAACGTCATCGCCGTGCTGGAGCGCGGCACTACCTGGCGGCCGTGAGCCGATTCTTGCTCCTCGCCCCCGCATTCGGGGGCGAGGGGAAGGGAAGGATAACCCCCTGCCAACGGGCCAGGGGAGCGGATACCGGAGGCAAACCACCATGCGACGCCGAACCCGACTGTCGAGCCGACCCGGCTTCACGCTGGTGGAGCTGCTGGTGTCGATGGCGCTGATCATCTTCATCATGTACATCCTCGCCGAGTCGTTCTCCGCCGGCGCCAAGGCGTTCCGCGACCTGAAGGCAGTCGGCGACATGAACGAGAGGCTGCGGGTGGCGGCCAACACCATCCGCCGCATGCTCGCCGCCGACCACTTCGAGGGCCACAAGCGGCTCAGCGACCCCAACTTCTGGGCCGACGGCCCGCCCAGGTCCGGCTTCTTCCGCATCTGGCAGGACCAGCCGACCGCCAACGACGTGGACGAGGGCGTGGACCTCGACTCCGACACCGGTGCCGAGAACCACAGCTTCCGCACGACGACGCACCACCTGCACTTCACGGTGCGCAACCGCGGCAACCAGCGCGGCGACTTCTTCACGGCCACGGTGCCCGCCACCTCGCCGCTGCTGAACCTGCCGCAGCCGGACAGCCGCTTCCAGGACGGGGCCAACCAGTTCACCTCGCCCTGGGCGGAGGTGGCCATTTACCTCCGATCGACCGGCGAGACCACCGTCGATCCCAACGCTCCCTCCGCCACGGGGCTGCCGCTGCACACGTTGTTCCTGCGGCAGAGGCTGCTCGTTCCGTCGCACAAGGACGTCCAGGACACCGGCGTGACGATCCCGACCGACACGCTCCAGAACCGCCGGGACTACTGCGAGGTGAGCCAGACCCCCGACCAGTCCTCGACGGCGAACCCCAAGGCGCTGTACTTCAACGGCCCGCAAGACGTCACCATGCCGTCGAGGCGGTTCAACAACCCCAGCATGCAGCTGTCCCACCCGGTCTCCCCCGGCAGTTACAACCGGCTCCAGGAGGACAACCCGCCCTTTGCCGGCAGCGACGTGTTGCTGACGGACGTGATCTCCTTCGACGTGCGGCTCCTGCTCGATGCGTCGGCCTACAACCCCCGGGCGCTCTCCCCGTCGGTGCCCGTGGACGGCCCGGCCCCGTACTTCGTGTCGCTGCACAACGAGGACACCCCGCCCGGCCCGTGGCGCAACAACCCCCTCCTCCGGAAGACCGATGGCCTCATCTGGGACCGCTACCTGATGAAGTACACGCCCAAGAACAAGCCGCAGGAGGCGCTCAACAAGGAGGTGCCGCCCAACGTCCGCCTCTTCGACACCTGGTCCGCCTCCAAGGACGACTCGTACGACTACACCCAGTGGAACGTGATCCCGGCGGCCGACCCCCCGGACACGAACACCCGGGCCGACCGCATCCCGCTCTACAAGGCTGACCCGCCCAACGCCGACACCCGCCCGATCCGGATCGTGGCGATCAAGGTCACGATCCGCATCTGGGATCACCGGACACAGCAGTCCCGTCAAGTCAGTGTGATTCAGGACATGTGAGACCCCGGGCCGGGCGTGCCGGCCCGTCAACAAACGGAGCTAACGGCGCGGGCGCCCCCGCCCGCACCGTTACCAAACGGTTCAAACGGCCCCCTCGCCGGCGGCCGCCCGCCATCGGCTTGTAAACCCTCGGCCTCCCGTGGCCCTTCGCCGGAGATGACAGTCATGTTCACCACGCGAAACGCCCGCCGCCCGAGCCGACGCCGCGGCATGATCCTGATGGTCGTGCTGGCGATGCTGACCCTGTTCGCGATCGTCGGCATCTCGTTCGTCCTCGTCGCCAACTCGCAGGAGTCGGCGGCGCGGATCGCCCGTGAGGCCGAGACCCAGTTCAAGCCCGGGGTCGATCCCGAGGCGGCGTTCTTCTTCGCCCTGAGCCAACTCCTCTACGACGTCAAGAGCTACGACCCCAATAGCGATGCCGGTGTCTATTCGGCGCTGCGCGGCCACAGCCTGGCCCGCAGCATGTACGGCTGGTACGACGCCACCGAGAACCAGGACTCCCCCGCCGGGGCGGGCAACACGACTCCGGTCCTCAACGACAAGCCGTTCACCGGCTTCGGCCGGCTCAGCTTCGCCCTGACCGGGTTCGGCCCCACCGGGACGCCCGACGCCAACCCCAACGACCTCACCCTGGTCAACTACCTGTGGTTCAAGGACGCCACGAACTTCAATAAGCTGCGCGACCCGGAGCGGTACCCGATGGGCGGGAACAACACGAACCTCCGCCAGGACTCAAAGGATGGGTTTGACATCACCAAGCAGCCTTACGTCCCGATGGCCGCCGTCCCGTACACCTACCCCGACCACAACAACTTCTTCCTGGCGGCGATCGACCCGGCCACCGGCCAGATCGCCTGCCCGTCGTTCCACCGCCCCTACCTGTTCCCCCTCGACAACCCCGGCGACCCCCTCTGGACCGACAAAACCAAGCCCGGCGCCCTGCGGACGGTGCGGCCGCTCCCCGTCTACCACACCCGTACCGGGGACCCCAAGGACAGCAACTTCCCCAGGCCGATCGACGGCGGCGGCGACGTCAAGAACCTCGACGGCGTGCCCGGCGGCTGCGACAGCATCTGGATCGACATCGGCGCCCCGGTGATGAAGGCCGCCGACGGCCGCCGCTACAAGATGCTCGCCGCCCCGCTCATCATCGACCTCGACGGCCGCATCGACCTCAATGTCGTCGGCAACCTGATGGGCAAGAACTCCTCCGGCGACCCGGAGCACCGCAGCAACCAGGGCTGGGGCCCGTGGGAGGTCAACCCGCAAAAGGTGCTGAACACCGACGCCTCGGAGTGGCGCAACCTCTTCATCGGCTATCCGAAGACGGGCCCGTCGCGCTACCTCGGCCGGTACGACACCGGCAATGGCGCCCCGGCCACGGGCCAGCCCGACCGGCAGCGGGTGCCGTTCGGCCCGACCCTGGCGGGGGCCGGCGACGGCAACTTCGTCCGCGGCTGGGCCCAGGTCGATTACAACGGCGCCAAGGACTACCCCGCCGACAACCCCAGAGGGACCGCCTCCGACGCGATGGGGCTGCCCAGCCTGGGCAACTCCAGCGCCTACTTCGGCTTCCCCAACTTCGGCTCGCCCGGCCAGGCCAATGAGAAGGGCTACCGCAACGGCGCGCCGCTGACCGGCGAAACGCCCCAGACCGGCGACACGAAGGTCGCTAACGAGAACGACAACCACGCCTCGCTCTACTGGCCGTACAACCCGCGCAGCGGCACCGGCGGCGACAAGGGCCGCAACTACCGCTACCCGGTCAAGGACCTGGTGCGACTGCTCCGCGACGGCGGCACCGGGGCCGACCTCCTCCCCACCGACCTCCGCGGCCTCGTCAAGGGCAACCTGTGGACCGGCGGCAAGCGGCGCAACCTCGTCACGCTGCTCAGCGCCGACCTCGACCGCCCCGGCGCCACCCCCTACATCTGGGACCGCTACCCCAACGGCACGTCCCCCAACGTCGCCGACTCCGCGTTCACGCGCTACGGGATGGCCTTCGACAACACCAGCAACCGTTGGGTGCTGGGTAGGAACAACCTCGGCCCCGTGGCCGGTATCCCCTTCCCCAACCCGAAGGACTACCGCCTCAAGCTGCCGCCGGCGTCGATCAACCCTGACCCGCCGCCCCCGGACGGCGAGTTCGACGTCGCCGTGGACGCCGACTCGGGCAACGCCCAGAAGGTCCGCGCCAACACCTGGCGGCACAACCTCCGGATCAAGGGCCTGGCCGAGATCCGCCAGCGGATCAACCTCAGCCGCGACCTGCCCGACTACCCGACGCCGGACGCCACCACCGGCTACCTCGACATGGACCCCACCCCACCGGGTAATAACCCGACGCCCCAGCAGGACAACTACAAGAAGTACAAGGCCGCCGCCGACGCCCGGCAGAAGATGGCCGACGACATCTGGAAGGTGCTCCGCTCCGTCACCGGCGCCGCCGACCCCGTCGATGCCCTTACCAAGCCCGGCGGTGGCCCCGACTCCCCGGAGTTCTACGCCCTGCGGGCCCTGGCCCAGATCGCCGTCAACATCGTCGATTACGTCGACAACGACGACGTCATGACGGTGTTCAAGGTCGAGATCCCCGTCTCCGGCATCTCCAACCGGGTCGAGTGGTTCTACGGCTTCGAGCTGCCGCGCCTCGTCCTCAACGAGGCCTACGTGCAGTACGACAACGAGGACGGCTCGGTCACCAACAACAAGGTCGATCCGAACAAGAACCCGCCCCCGAACTACGTCGCGAACACCTGGGTCGAGTTGATGAACCCGCTGCTCGACGACCAGGCCGTCCACAAGAAGGCCAACCTGCTCGACACGACGGCCCGGCTGACGAAGACGGAGCCGGTCGGCGTCAAGCCGATCTACCGGATCGTCCTCTGCGATGCGTCCGACTGGACCAACCCGGCGAATCCCAGTCCCCCCGCCCTCCAGCCCAAGGACGACCCGCTGCGCAAGCCGGTCCCGGAGAAGGTCCAGGGCGACTACTATAGCTTCAACGGCAACCCGGTCGCCGGCCTTACGGTGACGCCGCCCAAGAGCACCATGTCCGACTGGACCACGATGCCCACGAACCAGGCCGTCCTGCCCATGGACCCGACCAACCGGTTCGACGACCCCAAGTACAACAACCCGGCGGTGAAGGAGAATAACGGGTTCCTCCTCGTCGGGCCGCCCACCACGTTCAACGACCCGAACGGCACCAACACCGACCCGGGGTTCAACACCAAGTACCCCAAGCTCCACAAGTCCGAGGACATGCGGCTGAAGATCAAGGCCACCAACGACAACTCCGATTACATCCCCCGGCCGCGCGTCGTCCTCCAGCGGCTGGCCAACCCGGCCCTGCCCGAGCAGAGGAATCCGCAGTTGGCAAAGGAGCGCGGCTCGGGGCCGAACCAGGACCCCGCCGGCCTGGGCTACTTCAACGACTGGGTCACCATCGACTACATCGACAGCCTGAACTACACCGACGTCAACGGCGCCGTGCACAACTTCGTGCAGAAGGGGCGGCTGTACGACGTCAACGGCAAGCGCAACGACAAGACCGACATGGAGGACCGCGTCTCGGTCGGCCGCACCCAGCCCTACGCCGCCAGCAACCTCCAGTTGAAGGAGGCCGTCAAGCCGGCCAACCCCACCGAGCCGACCACGACGTTCTACCGCCAGAATAGCGTGGCGGGCAAGGACCCCACCGGCAACCCGCTCGTCACCAGCAAGAACAACGTCCCCGGCGACCCCAACGAGGAGCCCAACCTCAAGCTGCCGTTCGACTGGCTGGTCCACCTCGACCGTAAGGTCGTCAACCCGTTCGAGCTGTGGCACGTCTCCGGCGTCGCCCCGTGGCTGGTGACGCAGGACTTCGTCGAGCGGCACAACCCCGCCGACCCCAACGGCAACAACCTGCCGCTGGTCAAGCCGATCGACTTCGCCAACAAGATTTACGAGCCCAGGCCGGCCAACCAGCACGCGGTGCCCTGGGCAGACGAGAGGACCCGGCTGTACCGCTTCTTCGAGTTCGTCACCACCGGGGTGCGCGGCTCGTTCGACGCCGGCAACCCCCAGCCGCTGCCGATGGACCGGGTGATGGGCAAGGTCAACATCAACACCGTCTGGAACCGCGACGTGTTCCGCGCCCTGGCCGACGCCCAGGCGAGCAACTCGTTCTACGACTCCACGACCCCAGACAAGCTCGCCGATGACGTCTTCGCCGGCATCGTCGCCTCGCGCAGTCAGCAGAGTTACAAGACCGATGACCCGGTGGCCCCGAAGCGCGATTACAGGCCGGACCTGAAGCCGACCGACACCAACCTCGCGTCGGCGCTCGGCCTGTCCACGAAGACGGAGGACCTGGACCGGCCGTTCTGGAGTTTCGCCATCGGTTACGGTGCCAGTGCCGGCACCACGGAGGTCTTCGCCGGCCGGAAGTACTCCGACAACAACACGATGGTGACGGGCCTCCAGGACACGCTGTTCCGCGGCTCGATCCTCGACGTGCCCGATTCGCCACCGACCCCGACCGTGCCGGGCGTGCACGCGCGGCTGCAACCCTACCAGAAGAAGGAGCTGCTGCGGAAGGTCTTCGCCAACCTGACGACGCGGAGCAACGTCTTCGGGGTGTGGCTGACGGTCGGCTTCTTCGAGGTCGAGGACGACGCCAAGCGTCCGGTGATCCTCGGCAAGGAGATCGGCAAGGCCGAGAACCGCCACGTCCGTTACCGCATGTTCGCCCTCGTCGATCGGACGCAGATGAAGGCGTTCGACACGACCAACGCGGACGACTTCGCTACCCCCGCCTTCACCAAGGGCGACGAGCGCGAGGTCAAGCTCGACTTCTCCTCGGGCATGAAGGTCACCGACGGCAGGACCGGCCGCGAGTGGGAACTCAAGGACGACGTGTACGTCACCTACGAGCCGGGCGCCGACAACGAGGAGACCGTGCGGGTGTACGTCAAGAACGGCAAGCCGTACGCCCTGTTCCAGCGGAGCCACGGCAACAAGTGCCGCGTCATCTGCCGCGGCAACCCCGGGCCGATGTCGCGCTACAACCCGCGCGACGACGCCGAGGTGGTGCCGTTCTTCATGC
>JAXMAW010000072.1:0-30248 GCA_046350195.1 Gemmataceae bacterium | reverse complement strand
CGCAGCGCCTGGCTCATCAGCCGCGCCTGCAACCCGACGTGCGTGTCGCCGATCTCGCCGTCCACCTCGGCCTTCGGCACCAGCGCGGCGACCGAGTCGATGACGATGATGTCCACCGCGTTCGACTTGATGAGCAGCTCGGCGATGCGGAGCGCCTCCTCGGCGTTGCCCGGCTGGCTGACCAGCAGGTTTTCGAGGTCCACGCCGATCCGCTTGGCCCACGACGGGTCCAGGGCGTGCTCGGCGTCGATGTACGCCGCCACGCCGCCCTCCTTCTGGGCGCTGGCGACGGTGTGCAAGGCGATTGTCGTCTTGCCGCTGGACTCGTTCCCGTAGATCTCGATGATCCGGCCGCGCGGCACGCCCCGCCCGCCCAGGGCGATGTCCAGGCTCAAGGAGCCCGTCGAGATGCCCTGGATCTCCATGTTGGCCTTCTCGCCCAGGCGCATGATCGCGCCCTTGGCGACGTCCTTCTCGATCTGCTGCAGGACGTTCTTCAGCTCGCGCTCGCGGTCCTTCGAGATTTCCGCCATGCTTCGCCTCGCTCGTAAGTGATGCTCCGCGCCCGCGGCGCGGGACGTGAAAGTCACCCTCGACATCTGAACAATAGTATAACAGATCCTCCATCGCGCTCAAGCCTGGTAGGCGAGAATCGGCGTCGTCAAAGGTCAATGAGTGACAGTTTGTTCATTGTCCTCAGCAAGGAGGCGTCGGACCAGGGAGACCGCCTCCTCTCGCTGGAGGATGGCCCGGTCGAGCTGGGCCTCGCGGACCTTGTCGAGCAGCGTCTTGTAGACCGGGCCCTGCGGGATGCCCATGTCGATCAAGTCGTTGCCGGTCAACAGCGGCGGGGGGGCCAACTCGCCACTGGCGGCCCACTCGGCGCGCATCCTTTCCGCGTAATCGACGTGGTCGCAGTCGCGCCCGCTGGCGGTGGCGTCGGCGCGGTGCAGGGCGAACAGCTCCCCGATGCCCTTGTGGACGAGCAGCATCTTGAGCTTGGCCGGGCGCATCCGACGGGACTCGGACAGGACCTGGTGCTTCTCGACCAGCCACTCGACCCGGGTGCGCTCGTCGTTGGAGAGCTTCAGGCGTTCGCCGATCTCGGCGGCCAGGCGGCGGCCGACGTGCTCGTGGCCGTAGAAGGTGTACCGCTCCGGCGTCCGGCCGACGGTGCGCGGCTTGCCGACGTCGTGCAGCAGGGCGGCCATCGCCAGCGGGAACGACGGCCGGTCGCCGAGCAGGTCGAGGACGCGCAGGACGTGCTCCCAGAGGTCGGTTTCCGCCTCGCCGGGTCGGCCGGGCGGCGGCAGGACCGGGCCGTCGGCGCGCGGCAGGCCGTAGGGCAGGCCGACCATCGGCACCAGCTCCGGCATCACCGCGTCGGCGAGGCCCGTGTCGAGGGAGCATCCGCAGGCGCCTCGAGCGGTGGCGGTCGGCGAGGATCTTGCGCAGGCTCGTCGGCGACGCGGCCATGCAGCGACGCCGTCGTGCAGCAGCGGGGCCATGCGGCGCTGGCGGCGGCGGTGGCCGGCTCGATGTCCAGTTCGAACCACGCGCCAGCCCCGCCCTGCCCCGCGCAGGATGCACGCCGGTCGGAAGCGTCTCGGCGGGGTCGCCGATGGCGCGCAGCTGCCCGGAGGTCGGCCTGGCCGTCGATGTAGTCGATCAGCCGGCCCTCCAGCAGGTCGAAGAACATGCCGTTGATGGTGAAGTCGCGGCGGCACGGGCGTCCTCCTGGGCGGTGCTGAAGACGACGCTCTCGGGCCGGCGGCCGTCGATGTAGGCGCCGTCGCTGCGGAACGTCGCCACCTGGATGACGTTGCGGCCGCGGCCGATCACCTCGACGACGCCGAAGGCGGCGCCGACGGCGACGGTGCGGTCGAACAGGGCCTGCACCTGTTCGGGCCGGGCGGAGGTGGCGACGTCGTAGTCCTTCGGGACCAGGCCGAGCAGCTCGTCGCGGACGCAGCCGCCGGCCCAGAGGGCCTCGTGGCCGGCGGCGCGCAGCACCTTCACGACGTGAACCGCGAACTCACGCGGGCCCATCCTCGGCGGCGGTGGCATCTTCGGTCCCCTGGGTCGCCTTCGGCGGCTCCTCGCGCTTGAGATAACAGGTGGTTCCGGCCGTAGAGTACGTTCGTCCCAGCGTGGGCGCCAGCGGGCAGCCGGGCCAGCAGGCTCGACTTCTCCGACTGGGCCAGGACGCTGCCGGGGTGCAAGCGGGATTGCAGCTCTGGATCGGCAGCATTCGTCGAGGGCGGCGTCCCAGGTCGGGGTAGGGCGGGCTGAGGAAGACGTTGACCGGCTCGGCGGGGGAGGCTGCCAGCGCTCGGCCCAGCGGTAGACGTCGGCCCGGACGACGCGGCCGTTGATCAGCCGGAACCCCTTGAGTTCCGTTCGAGGTCGTCGATGAGGCGGAAGTCGCCAGCCGACGAAGGCGGCGGAGGAGGCGGCGCGCGGCTGAACGCCTCGATGCCGACGACGCCGGTGCCGGCGAAGACGTCGAAGAACGGCCGGCCGGGCACGGCGTCGCCGAGGATGTTGAACAGCGCTCGCGGGCGCGCGCTTGCGGCTCGGCCGCAGCGGCGCCGGGGTTGAGCAGACGACCTTCCGGCCGCGGAGCGAGCCGGCGACGATTCGGATCTGGGTGCGCATGCGGCGGGTTCCGGGTCGATACGGGGGCGCTCAGCCGTCCATCCTACCAGATCCCGCCGACGCCCGCGCGGTTCGCTCAGCGGGACGCCTCGGCCGAGCTGACCGGCTCGTCTTCAAGCTTGCCGCCTTGTCCGCGCGCACAACACGATGAACAACCTTGAGCACACGGCCGCGCCGACGGCCGGCACCATCCAGATGCCACTCCGGTCCCTCTGGCCGTCCCGGTGTAGGCGTCCACGACGTAGCCGGAAAGGATGTTCCCCAGCCACATGCCGACGCCGTAGACGAGGAAGCTGAACAGGGCCTGGGCGGAGCCGCGGATCGAGGCGGGGGCCTTGTTCTCGGTGTGGATGAACCCGGCGGCGATGAAGAAGTCGAAGCAGACGCCGTGCAGGGCCACCCCCAGCAGGATCAGGGCGAACGGCTCGCCGCCGGCCGCGGTGGAGAAGCAGAGGTAGCGAACGGCCCAGGCGGCCATGCCGATCACCAGCACCCACTTCATGCCGAACCGCCCTAGAGCGAACGGCAACGCGAGCATGAAGGCGATCTCCGACATCTGGCCGATGCTCATCGTCGAGGCGATCTTTTTCACATCGACGTCGCCGAGGAACTTTCCCGCGAAGCCGTAGTAGAACGCCAGGGCGATGGTGATGGCGAAGCTGAGGCCGAAGAAGATGGCGAAGCTGGGGTCCTTCAGCAGGCCGAACGCCCGGAGGAACGGCAGGGCGTCGCCCTTCTTGCCGGACGGGGGCGTATGCGGCAGGGCCAGGCTGAACACGCCGAGGGCGGCCGACAGGCCGGCGGCCATGAGCAGCGGCCGGTTGGTCGTGTCCGACCCCGCCGGGAGTACGAAGTCCACCGACAGGCCGGCGACGATCCAGCCGATGGTGCCGAGCACTCGCAGGGTGGGGAAGTCGCGGGTGGCGTCGGGGATGTTGGCGAACGCCAGCGAGTTGGAGACGGCCAGGGTCGGGTTGTAGACTAGGGCGTAGGCGAACGACACCATCCACAGGGTGGTGAAGTCCTGTGTCTGGGCCATCAGGTAGAGCAGGCCGGCGCCGACGAGGTGGAAAATCGCCATCAGGTACTCGCTGGCCAGGACGCGGTCGGCCAGCTGGCCGGCGACCATCATCGAGATGATCGCCCCGAGCGCCATGGTGCCGTAGAGGCTGCCGTTCTGCGTCGCGTTGAATCCCAGCCCGCCGCTCTCGGTCGGGGCCTGGGTGTAGTTGCCGAACACGGCGAACCATGACCCCCAGACGGCGAACTGGAGGAACATCATGATCGACAACTTGATCCGCACGCCCGAGTCGAGCGGCGGCGCGGCAACCCCTTGAGCCATGTTCGGGTAACTCCAGGCGGTGTATTCCGGTGCGACTGAGGTTGGAATGTATGGGGAAGGTGGCGCGGCCGCAACGCAAAAGTCAGTAGCGATGCCGCGACAAAACGGCGAATATCCCGAACCGGAGGGCCCCTGACATCCGCACCCGTGACGCGCTCGGCCTGGCCCTCACCGCCCTGTGGCAGCGGCGGACGCGGACCCTGCTCACCACCGTCGGCGTCGCCGTCGGCAGCTTCGTGCTGCTGGCCAGCCTGGCCGTCGGCCGGGGGGTGCAGGACGTCATCCTCCGGCAGCTGCGCAAGCAGGACCAACTGCGGCGGATCTCCGTCTGGCCCGGCGGGCGGGGCCGGCCGAAGGTCAAGCTTGAGGACATCGAGGTCGAGGGCCAGATGAGCGACGACCGGCGCACCCGGCTCCGCGAGGCGATGCGGCAGCGCGGCCACAAGCCCGGCCCGGTCAAGGCCCCGGCGCCGGGGCTGACCGCCGAGCAGGTCGCCGCGCTGTCGCGCCTGGAACACGTCGAGGCGGTCACGCCTGGGTTCGTCTGGAACGGCACGATCGACCGGGGGACCGGCAAGCCTCGCTGGGCCATGGGCCGCACCGCCGCGGAGGACGACCCCGGCTTCGCCCGCCGCCTGGTCGCCGGCCGGCCGTTCGAGCCGGGCGAGAAGGCCATCGCCGTCAGCGAGTACCTGGTGTATCAGTGGGGATTCCAGGACGAGGCCGAGGTGGGAAGGGCCTTGAACCAGCCGGCCACGCTGAACTTGACCGTGACCCAACCGAGCGTCGCCAGCCTGCTGTTCCTGCTCAACGTGTCCCTGCCCGAGCTGACCGAGGGGGAACGCCGCGTGCTGAACAAGCTCGTGGACCAGCTGCCCCAGGCGCTGGCGAAGACCGACCTGACCGCGGCGGAGCGCAAGACGCTCGCTGGGCTGTTGAAGCTGGCGAAGCCGGAGTCGTCGCGCGCCGTGGCGAGGTCGCTGCCGGTCGTTGCGGTCTACCGTGACGTGGCCCGGTCGGAGCTGGGGCCGTGGGAGGGAGGGCCGGAGCTGAACGACATCGTCATGTCGCCGGCGGCCGCCCGCGAGCTGTACTTCGCGGTGCCCGGCCGGGCGCAGGTCGGCATCCCGTCGGTGTCGGTGCGCGTGGACCGGGAGGAGTACTTGCGTCCGGTCGAGGAGGCGATCAAGGACCTGGGCTACTCGACCTTCTCGCTGGCGGAATTGCTCGACCAGATCCGCATCAACGCGCTATTGATCTCCGCCGCCTGCACCCTGATCGCGCTGATCTCGCTGGCGGTGGCGGCGCTGGGGATCACCAACACGATGCTGATGAGTGTGCTGGAGCGGACGTTCGAGATCGGCGTGATGAAGGCGACCGGGGCGCGGGACGGCGAGGTGATGGGGCTGTTCCTGACCGAGGGGGCGCTGATTGGTGCGCTGGGGGCCTTGCTTGGCCTGGCCGGGGCCTGGCTGGCGTCGTTCCCCGGCGACCGGTTCGCGCACCACCTGATCGCGACGCAGACGCCGATGCGGCTGGACGGGTCGGTGTTCGTGTTCGAGGCGTGGGTGGTGGTCGGCGTGGTGGCCGCGGTGTCCTTGCTGACGACGCTGGCCGCGGTTTACCCCGCCTGGAGGGCGGCGCGGATCCACCCGGTCGAGGCGCTGCGGCAGCGGGGGTAAGGGAGAGGCGCCCGGCGAAGTCCCCGCCGGGCGCCGCCGGGGACTACTTCTTCCGCTTGGCGGTGAGGGTCATGAAGGTGACCCACTTGCCGTCGTCGGCCTGCAGGTACGAGGTCAGCACCTTGTGGTCGTTGCCCTTCAGCTCGATCACGTCCTTCATCTTGACGAGCTTCCCGGTGGCGGGGTTGGGGCCCTCGGTCTCCAGGGTCAGGGTCTTACCGTCCGCCGCGCCCTCGTAGTGGCTCAGGCGGTCGCACATGGAGCAGACCCAGGTGCCCACGTACTTCTTCTTCTCGACGTCGTAGCCGACGGTCATCAGCCCGGCGAAGGGGGTGCCCTGGAAGTCGCCCTTGTACTCCGACACGGCCCAGAACTCGCCGAGCGAGCGGGTGCTCTCCGTGCCCTTGCTCTTGACGGTCGGCTTGCCCGGCGCCATGACCGCCTCGCACTCGTACTCCCACTCGCCGGTGAGCTGCTTGAGCCAGCCGTGCTCTTTCTGGGGGGAGGGGGGGCCCTTCGGGGCGTCGTCCTTCGCCCGAGATAGCGCCGAGCCGATTAGGACCACAGCCACCAACGTCAGGACCACGAACTTCCGCATGTCACAATCCTCACCACGGGTCGTCGGGCCGGGCTGGCCAATTTTAGGGGGTCGCCCGGTCAGGTTGGGAGGGGGGTAGGATCGCACATCGGGCAGGAAGGGGCAATGTCAGTAGCGACACGAGGGCCGGTCAGTCGCGGCAGGCCTTCTCCAGGACGAAGTAACCCCGGAGCTTCGGGCACGGGCAGCGGGAGTAGAACCGCCCGAGGTACAGCCCCGGCGCGACCTCGCGGACCTCGTCGCGGGTGTTGGCGAACACCAGTGACGACGGCGGGTATTCAAGGACGAGGCACGGCCGCCCGTCGAACCAGCTGGGGCCGATCTCGGCGTGAGAACGGTCGGCGCGGAAGCCGCAAAAGCGGTTGATGAACTCGCCGCCCTCGTAGAAGACCTTGCCCTTCCAGAAGGCGCTTTGAAGTGCGGCCGCCAGGCGGGGCGACTTCGCGTCGGCGACGTGAACGACGTGGCCGCGCGTCACGCCAACCGGCACCTCGCAGGCGGTACCGCGCGCGAATGCCTCATCGAGTTCGCCAAGCGACATGCGGCGGAACTCGCGGACGGTAGGCGACCCGCCGGCGAGCAGCGGCTCAGCGATCCCCAGGGCGATCGTGAGGGCCGTCAGGTAGCGAATGGGCATGGACCACCCCCAAGGCGCGGCGCGGTCGCACCGCATCGCTTCCCTTCATCGGCCAGGGCGGGAACGAAGCTTGAATGGCTTCCGACGGCGAGGTAGAAGGGAGGGGGGCTGCCAGGAGGATCATCCATGTCGAGCGTTCTTAACGTCCCGCCCTCCCAGGGTTACATCCCGATGCTGCGCCAGCTCAGCGTCGCGGAGTATCACCGGATGATCCAGGCCGGCATCCTAACCGAGGACGACGCCGTCGAGCTGCTGGAAGGGTACCTGGTGCAGAAGATGCCGCGTAACCCAGTCCACGACCGGATCATCCAGCGGTGGTCCCGTCACCTCTACGCGCTGGTCCCGGCCGGCTGGGACATCCGCGTCCAATGTGCGGCCACCCTGCCGGACAGCGAGCCGGAGCCCGACTTCGCCGTGGTGCGCGGCGACGATCGGACCTACGACAACCACCACCCCGGCCCCTCCGAGATCGGCCTGCTCGTCGAGGTCGCCAACACGACGCTTCCCCAGGACAGGGTGGACAAGCAGCGCATCTACGCACGAAACGGCATCGTCAGCTACTGGATCGCGAACCTCGTGGATCGGCAGGTCGAGGTCTACACCCAACCGTCCGGCGTTTCGCCGACGCCGGCCTACGCGCACCGCCAGGACTACCCGCGCGGGGCCCATGTGCCGCTGCTCCTCGACGGCCTGCAGGCTGCACTGCTGGCCGTCGAGGACCTGCTGCCCTGACCCGCCGGCCGATCGACGAGGCAAATGGTGGCGTCAGGAGAACGTCCGCTCGAAGAGCTTGGCGACCGGCACGCGGAACCCTGGCAGGACCGGCTCGGCGGTGAGTTCTTGCTTGGCGTTGAACAGCTCCGGCTCCTCGCCCGGGCGGAACACCGTGACGGTGCGGACGTAGGGGTTGAGGACCCAGACCACTTTCACGCCAGCGGTGAGGTACTCGTCGATCTTCTCGTGCGTCTCTTCCAGTTTGTCGCTGGGCGACTGAACCTCGGCGACCAGGTCCGGCACGCCGACGATCAGCGTCGAATCGTCCGGCTGCTTGGCCGCCAGCTCGGCGGAGATGTAGACCACGTCGATCCCCGCCGTCGTGTCGGGATCGTCCCGCAGGCGGACGCCCGCTTCGCCACTGAGGACAGAGCCGCGCGGCTCAGGCTGCCCCAGGCGCCACGCTTCCAGGTAGTAGGAAACGCAGGTGGTGACCCGGGCGTGATACCGGTTGCGGTACGTCATCCCACCCTCCCGCAGTTCGCCGCGGATGAGCCAGCGCTCCACGCCGTCGTCCGGCAGCGCCAGCAGTTCCTCCGTCGTCATCAACTTCGTCGCAACCGTGGCCATGGGGTGCCCCTCCTCCGCCTGACTATAACAAACGGCACCACGGCCTCGCAACGACGGCCGCCCCCTCCCCGGAGACCGCCAGGATGTCCCGGCTCGCACTGCTGGCGCTGGCGCTCGCGCCGCTGGCTCAGGCCGCCGAGAGGCCGAACGTCGTCTACTTCCTCGCCGACGACCTCGGGTGGAACGACGTCGGCTGGCACGGCAAGGAGTTGAAGACGCCGAACCTCGACAAGCTGGCCCACGCCGGCGCGCGGCTCGAGCAGTTCTACGTCCAGCCGCTCTGCTCGCCGACGCGGGCCGCCTTCCTCACCGGCCGGTACCCCATGCGGCACGGCCTCCAGGTCGGCGTCGTCCGGCCGTGGGCGGGGTACGGCTTGCCCCTGGAGGAGCGCACCCTGCCGCAAGCCCTCAAGGAGGTCGGCTACACCACCGCCATCGTCGGCAAGTGGCACCTCGGCCACTCCCGGCGCGACTACCTGCCCACCAGGCGAGGCTTCGATCACCAGTACGGCCACTACAACGGCGCGCTCGACTACTTCACCCACGTCCGCGACGGCGGCTTCGACTGGCACAAGGACGACCGGGTCAACCGCGACGAGGGGTACTCGACGCACCTGCTCGCCAAGGAGGCGTGCCGGCTCGTCAGCGAGCACGACAAGGCGAAGCCGTTGCTGCTCTACGTCCCGTTCAACGCCGTCCACGCCCCGCACCAGGTGCCGGAGAAGTACAAGGCCCCCTACGCCAAGCTGCCGGAGCCGCGCCGCACCTACGCCGGCATGCTCGCGGCGATGGACGAGGCTGTCGGCCAAATCGTCGCCGCCATCGACGCCCGGGGCATGCGGTCTGCCACGCTGTTCTTCTTCTCCAGCGACAACGGCGGGCCGCAGCCGGGCAAGGTGACCGACAACGGCCATCTGAGGGCGCAGAAGTCCACCGTGTACGAGGGCGGCGTCCGGGTGCCGGCGTTCGCGGCGTGGCAGGGCAAGGTCAAGCCGGACACCGTCGTCGAGCAGCCGCTGCACGTCGTCGATCTCTACCCGACGATCCTGAAGCTCGCGGGGGCGGAGCTAGTCCAGATGTTGCCGATCGACGGCCTGGACGCCTGGCCGGCGATCGCCGAGGGCAAGGCGATGGCCGACCGGGAGATCCTCATCAACGCCGCCCCGAACGCCGGGGCGCTGCGGGTCGGCGACTGGAAGCTGGTCCTGCACGGGCTGAGGGGCAAGGAGCGGGTCGAGTTGTTCCACCTCCGCGACGACCCAGGCGAGCGAAAGAACCTCGCCGATGCCGAGCCGGGCCGGGTGAACCGGATGCGGGCGCGGTACGACGCGCTGGCCCGCCAGGCGGTCCGGCCGAAGGCCCGGGGCGAGGACGGCAAGCCGCCTGACTACAAGGCACCCAAGGTCTGGGGCGAGGGATAGCCCGGGGGAGCGTCGGGAATTGCCGGTGGGAAAGGGGTGGAGGCGGGGGCCATACTCCGCCCGAGGGCACGGGTGGCACGAACCAACCAGGAGACCGTCGATGAGTCCATAATCGGAGAGGGCGCGATTGGAGTTGCTGCTGCGGGCGGTGTCGCATCGGCGCGGAGGCAGACGGGCCGTTGACCTGACCAGGGCATTATCACTCCGGGGATCATCGCCTCATCCGCCAGGCGTGAAGGCCTGCTTCCGCCTCGGTTCGAGTTGGGTGCTTGTTCGGCGAACTCGATTCGCTTCACCTCGCTCTGCCTTGGTTCATCGACTCCGCGGGGTAACCGTTCAGAGGGTAGCGAGGACGGGCGGAGCAGGTGAGCCATGACGATGAGCGCGAATGGCCTCCGTCAGGTAGTCCAAGACCCGGCCGCCGTGCAGCTTCACCGTCTGCGCCACGCTCAACAGCCGGCCGACGAACTCGCACCCGGCCTCGCTGCGGCTGCCGAACGACTTCTTCCGCCAGATCACCGCCGTTCGCAGCGCCCGCTCCGCCGCGTTGCTCGTCGGCTCCATCCCCTCCGTGTGCGCGAACGTCCACAACGCCCCGTCCAACTCCAGGATGTTGCAGCAGGTCTCCGCCGTCTTGGCGCAGCCGCTCTCCAGCCCGCGCAGCAGCAAGCCCTCCGCCTCCGGGCGCAACCGCGCTTCCACCCGCCGGGCGAACCAGGCCCGGCCGCGCTCGCCGGCCCGCACCCGCCGCCAGGCGGCGAACACCTCCTTGACCACCAAAAGCAGGCCTTCGCCCACCTCCTTGGCCTTGCCCTGCCGCTCGGCCATCGCCTGGAAGTCCCGCTTCAGGTGCGCCCAGCACGCCTGCCGCTGCCCCTGGGGCAAGAACCCGTAGGCGCTGAACCGGTCGGACCCGACCCCCCCCCTGGGGGCCTCCCCCAGGAACGACCGCAGCGCGGAAGCGCTGCGGCGCAGCTTGACCGCGAAGAAGACGGCGGCGGTGGTGACGGCCACCCACAGCCAGCGCCTCCGCCCCGCCTGCTTCCAGCTGGTCTCGTCCACGTTCTTGACGCCGGCCCGCTGCACCGCCTCGAGGATCTCCTGGTGGGGCCCGGCCAGCGCCTGGCTGGTCTTCTGCTCCAGGTTGGCGATGGTGCCCAAAGAGACCGGCACGCCGAACAGGGTCTCGACCACCTCCTCCAGGCCGCGCTTGCTGACGTGCTGGCAGCCGGCCAGATGGCTCAAGGCCGCCTGGAGCCTGGGGCCGTAGGCGTCTTGAGTAATCTCCCGGGGGATGGCCTCGCGGGTGACGTGGCGGCAGCAGGGGCAGGCGCGGGCGTGGCCCAAAAACTCGGTGACGACGGCGGCGACGGCCGGCAGTTCCGCGACCTGGTGCCAGGTCGGCTCCGGGTCGCCCGGTTGCGGCTGGGCCGGCAGGGGGGCAGAGCAGGCCTCTCAGCGGGCGGGGACCAGGGCGATGGTGTGGCGGACGCGGTCGGCCGGCAGGCGGGCCCTGTGATGCCCCTGGTGACCAGGCTGGCCGCCGGGCTTGCGCCCCGAGGGGGCCTTGGGGGCAGGCTTGGGGGCGCCGAGCGGGTTGGCGGAGGGCGGCAGGGAAGAGTTGCCGGAGTTCTGGCCGAGGCGGGCCTCCAGCTCCTGGACCTTGGCCTCCAGCTGCTCGACGCGCTGGAGCAGCGTGGCGATGACAACGGCGCTTTCGCGGCAACCAGGGCAGGACGGCTCACTCATGGCGTCAGTGTAGCGGCACGGCAAGACCTGGGACGTCCTTGTCCCCGTCAGACCTCTGAACGGTTACCCACCGCCACCCGGGCCGGCTTGCAACTCAGTATCCCCGACAGGGTTCGAACCTGTAACCTTCAGCTCCGGAGGCTGACGCTCTATCCAATTGAGCTACGGGGACGTCTTTCAACAGAGATTGTACCAATGGGACACCGGTTGGCAAGGGCGATCACCGGGCAGCACCCTCCAGGCCGCCCAGGCCTTGGTGCCACTCGCCCAACCGTCGGGTTGTGCCTCTGGCGGGAGGACGAAATAAGGGGAGGCCGGGTAACCCCGGCCTCCCCATTGGCTGTCGTGGAAAGTTTCAGGCGGGCTCGATGGAGGTGATAAGGCCCCTGGTAGCGAACTGCTCGACGTAAAGCTCGGCTCGCTCTAGCCAGGTCGTGAGGACAGTAGAGCGGCCGTTGTGGTGGGCCTCCCACATCTTGTGGGTCGCCTCGGCCCTGGGGAACCGCGTCAGCTCCATGACGCTTCGGACGACGAACATGAGGTCCAGAGACGGGTTGCGGTGCAGGATCAGTTTGTAGCGCGGTAGCTGCCGTTCGGGCGGCCGGTCAAGCTGACGGGCCGGCTTTCGGGCGCCGGTGGTGGGGCTGGGTACCGTTGGACGGTCGGCATGAAAGTCGTGCATGAACTGGCCCCCTCGCCCTGGGGACAGGGACGTCGGGTCAAGACTGGAACCGGGTCACGCCGCCCGGTCTAGTGGCTATTGTAAGCGCTGTTCCTTCCGCCTCCCAACCGGGCCGATCCGATGGGGGAAGAAGACGGCCAGGGGGCGCGCCCAACGTGCGGGTTGCGCCGTCCGCGCCGTCCCTGCGTGAGGACCCCAGCCGGGGGCGCGGTCGCCCGAAAATGCCGACAGGACCACCCCGGCGCAGCTGCGCCTCGGTAGACAGACCGCCCGAGAACGTGCAAGATACACCGGGATAATTGCTGGTCGGAAAAGGAGTGCCCGAGCGGAAATGGCTCACTATCCGGTCGATTGGCGGCTCGAGCTGCCCCCGGGCTGCCGCGGCGGCGCGTTGGCCATCGGTAACTTTGACGGCGCCCATCGGGGGCACGCCGAACTTATCCTCCGGCTGACCGCCGCGGCGCGCCAGGTAGGAGGGCCGGCCGTGGCGGTGACGTTTGACCCCCACCCGCGCGCCGTCCTCCGCCCCGAGGCACCCCTGCCCCTTCTGTCCTCCAGCGACGACCGGGCCGAACAACTCCATCGGCTCGGGGCGAACCACGTCGTCACGCTCGGGGTAACGACGGAACTCCTCGACCTCCGGGCCGCGGAGTTCTTCGACCTCATGGTACTCCGCCGCTTCCAGGCCAAAGCGATGGTTGAGGGCACGAACTTTTGCTTCGGCAAGGACCGCGAGGGTGACATCGCGCTTCTGGAGAAGCTCTGTGGCCCAGCGGGAGTTCGGCTCCAGGTCGTCCCCCCGTTGGCCGTCGAGGGGATCGAGGTGTCCAGTAGCCGAATCCGCCAGGCGCTGGAGGCCGGCGACGTGGGGCTGGCGACGAAATTGCTGGGCCGACCATACCTGCTGCGCGGCGTGGTCGGGGTCGGCCAGCGGCGGGGGCGAACCATCGGCTTCCCAACGGCGAACCTCGAACGGGTCGCCACGGTCGTACCAGGCGAGGGAGTCTACGCGGTCCGGGCCGAGGCGCCAAACGGGGCCCGCCACGCCGGCGCCGCCAACGTCGGCCCCAACCCGACGTTCGGCGAGGAGGCGCGGAAGATCGAGGTCCACCTGATCGGGTTCGAGGGAGACCTGTACGGGCAGCCACTCGCGGTTGAGTTCTTGGCGAGGCTGCGCGACACACGACGGTTCTCCGGCGCGGCAGAACTGGTCGCCCAGTTGAAGATGGATACAGTCCAGGCCAGGGCGATCGCGGGGTGAGCGGGCCGTACGCCACGGTTTTTCCGCCGATGCCGGTAGGAAGCCCCTTCCCTGGTGCTGCCTGCAATGTTAGATTGTGACGTGATTTTGGGTGGGGTGGGCGGCTGTCCCACCAGCGAACTCCAGACGCCTCACGACGCCGGGGGATAAGGGCCATCGCGCCTGCCCGCCCTTTGACATTGACGAGCAAGCGAACCCTGCACCGTCCCCCGGGCCTCCCACGGGTCTTCGCGCATCAGGAGGAGACGGCGTATTCGTCCTACCGACCGACACCAGCCCCAGGATCGTGGTCCGCGGGTGAACGAGCAGATCCGCATCAGCCCCATCCGGCTGATCGGCGCCAACGGGGAGCAGCTCGGCGTCGTGCCGACGTCGCAGGCGATGGACATGGCCCGGGAGGCTAACCTCGACCTGATCGAGGTGGCGCCGACGGAGCGGCCGCCGGTGTGCAAGATCGCCGACTACGGCAAGATGCGCTACCAGCAGTCGCACAAGAAGGCGAAGAACAAGGCCCACCAGCAGAAGCTGAAGGAGATCCGCGTCCGCCCCAAGACCGGCGAGCACGACGTCGATACGAAGGTGAACCAGGCGCGGAAGTTCCTGGAGCACAACGACAAGGTGCTGGTCAACGTGCTGTTCCGCGGTCGGGAGCTTCAGCACATTGAGGAGGGCCGGCGGATCATCGACGGCATCCTCGAGAAGTTGGCCGACGTCTGCAAGGTGGAGAAGGCGCCGTCGTATGGAAGGCCGGCGGATGACCGCCATGCTGGCGCCGAAGGGGACCAAGGCGGGCGGCTGAGATTTTCCCCTGCCCAAAACGCGAGAAGCCACTACAATACATCCACTACACCGCCGGCCATTCGCCGGCGAGGAACCCGGACGCCCCCGGCCCGAACCTCTCTCCCCGCCGGGGCGGGGAGGCAGGTCCAGGCCGGGGAGCCTTGTTTTTCCGTGGCGGCCCGGACGAATCGAGGTGGGACCATGCCCAAGATGAAGACGCATAAGGGGTCGAAGAAGCGCTTCCGCGTGACGGCGTTGGAAAAGCTGCGCCGCCACCAGGCCGGCAAGCGCCACCTGAACAGCCACAAGACCGGCGCCCGCAAGCGCCACCTCCGCGGCAATATCGTCGATGGGGGCAAGCTCTCCAGCAAGTACGTCATCCACCTGGCCGGCCAGGCGTGAACCCGCCTGGGTCGCCGCCTGTCCTGACACTGACATTGGACCCGAAACACTGCCATGACACGAGCACGAAGCGGCAAGACCGTCCTCCGAGGCCGCAAGCGGTTGCGAAAGCTGACCAAGGGGTTCCGCCTGTCCCGGCACAACCTCTACCGCCAGGCCGCCGTGGCGATCATCCGCGCCCGGCTGTACGCCTACCGCGACCGGCGGGTGCGCCGCCGCGAGTTCCGCCGGCTGTGGATCGTCCGCATCAACGCCGCCTGCCGCATGCGCGGGCTGCGGTACAGCCAGTTCATCGCCGGGCTCCAGCGCGCCAACGTGGCGCTGGACCGCAAGACCCTCTCCAACCTGGCGATTAGCGACCCCGAGGCGTTTACCAAGCTGGTCGAGCTGGCCCGCGCCAACCTGCCCGCGGGAAGTAAGTAAAGGATGAAGGATGAAGGATGAAGGATGAAGGCAGGACGTCCTTCATCCTTCGTCTATTTGCGATGGGCCATGAGCGACTTAGCCGAGCTGGAACGCCGCGCGTCGGAGGAGCTGGCCGCGTGCGCCGATGAGGCCGCCCTGCGGTCGTGGAACACGAAGTATTTCGGCAAGGCCGGCGAGGTGCTCGCCGCGCTGAAGGCCGTTGGTTCGGTGCCACAGGACCAAAAGAGGGCATACGGCCAGAAGGCCAACCAGGTCAAGGAGACACTGACTCGCACCTACGAGGAGTCGCTGGCGCGCGAGAAGGAACGCGCGCTGGACCGTAGCCTCGCCACGGAGCGGCTCGACGTCACGTTGCCGGGTCGGACATTGCCGCGCGGCCGACTGCACCCCTCGACGCAGACGTTGCGGCTGATCCAGGGCATCTTCGCCGAGATGGGGTTCCAGGTCTACCGCAGCCCCGACGTCGAGGACGACGAGACGAACTTCGGCCTGCTCAACATGCCGCCGCACCACCCCGCGCGCGACATGTGGGACACATTCCACACGACCTCGCCCGGCGTGCTGCTGCGCACCCACACGTCGCCGGGGCAGGTCCACGTCATGCGGCAGGTCTGCCCGAAGCCGGTGCGCGTCATCCTGCCGGGGATGTGCTACCGCTACGAGCAGATCACCGCCCGCAGCGAGATCATGTTCCACCAGGTCGAGGGGCTGGCGATCGGTCACGGCATCACCATGGCTGACCTGAAGGGGACGGTAATTGCGTTTGCCCGGAGGATGTTCGGCGCCGAGCGACAGGTGCGCATTCGGTCGAGCTACTTCCCGTTCACGGAGCCGTCCATCGAGGTGGACATCGACTGGCCGAAGGACGACCCCAACGCCGACCGGCTGACCAAGGGGACGGGCTGGCTGGAGATCATGGGGGCGGGCATGGTCCACCCCGTGGTGCTGCGCAACGGCGGCTACGACCCGGCGAGGTTCTCGGGGTTCGCCTTCGGCATGGGCGTCGAGCGGGTCATCATGCTGCGACACGCCATCGACGACATCCGCCTGTTCTGGGGCAACGACCTGCGGTTCCTGCGGCAGTTCTAATCCAGCTCTCAGCTATCAGCTATCAGCTGTCAGCCAGACAGCGTGGCTGACAGCTGATAGCTGATAGCTGAGAGCTGACAATGAAAATCCCGTTGAAGTGGCTTGCGGAGTACGTCGAGATCGACGTCCCGGTCGCCGAGTTGGCCCGCCGGCTGACGATGGCCGGCCTGGAGGTCGGGTCGTACCGCTCCTTCGGCCTGCCCGCGCCCGAGGGGCTGCGCGTCCGCGCCGACGAGCCGGGGCCGGTGTGGGACCGCGACAAGGTCGTCATCGCGCGGCTCGTCTCCGTCGAGAAGCACCCGGACGCCGACCGGCTCAAGCTGCCCACCGTCGAGTACGGCCAGGGCCGCACCTTGAAGATGGTCACCGGCGCGCCCAACATCTCCGTCGGCGACAGCGGCCAGAAGGTCGTCCTCGGCCTGAAAGGGACGAGCTACTTCGACACCCACGTCTCGCCGAAGCAGCTCAAGGAGCTGAAGCCGGGCAAGATCCGCGGCGTGCCGAGCGAGGCGATGGTGATGTCCAACGCCGAGCTGGGTATCAACGACGAGCACGAGGGGATCATCCTCCTCGAAGAGGACGCCCCCGTCGGCGTGCCGTTCGCCGATTACGCCGGGGACATCGTCCTGGAAGTGGACGTCCTGCCGAACATGGCCCGATGCCTGTCGATGATCGGCGTGGCCCGCGAGGTGGCGGCGTTCCTCGGCAAGCCGCTGAAGCGCCCCACCACGACGCCGCAGGCGACCGGGGCGCCGATCGAGGGCCGCGCCCGCGTCGTGATCGAGGACCCGAACCTGTCGGCCCGGTACGCCGCGGGCCTGATCGAGGGCGTGAAGATCGGCGCCGCGCCGGCCTGGATGCAGCGGCGACTGACCTACGCAGGAATGCGGCCGATCAACAACATCGTGGACGTCACCAACTACGTGATGCTGGAGTGGGGCCAGCCGCTTCACGCCTTCGACTACGACGTCCTGAGGAAGCGCGCCGGGGGTAAGGCGCCGGCGATCCTCGTCCGGCCCGCGCGTCCCGGCAGAGTGTTGAAGACGCTCGACGGCGTCGAGCGCAAGCTGACGCCGGACATGCTACTGATCACCGACGAAGCGGACCGATCGCCCTGGCCGGCGTGATGGGCGGCGCCGAGACGGAGGTCTCGGAGAAGACGACGAACATCCTTCTGGAGTCGGCCAACTTCGACTTCCTGAGCATTCGCCGCACGACGCGGGCGCTGGAGCTGCCGAGCGAGGCCAGTCAGAGGTTCAGCAAGGGGGTTCACCCCGCGCTGGTGCCGCTGGGTCTCGGCCGCGCCTGCGAGCTGATGCGCCAGCACGCCGGCGGCACCGTCGCTCAGGGCGTCGTCGATGCCTACCCGGCACCGGCGGCCTTGCAGGTGGTCGAGCTTACGACAAAGGAGGTCCGTCGAATCCTCGGCATGGACATCCCACTGCCCGAGTGCGAGCGGCTGCTGAAGACGTTGGAGTTCGAGGTCGAGCGCGTCGGCGACTCGGCGCTCCGGGCGACCGTGCCGCCGCACCGGCTCGACGTCCAGGAGGGGCCGGCCGACCTGATCGAGGACCTGGTCCGGCTGTACGGCTACGACAAGCTTCCGGAAACGCGGCTGGCCGAGGAACTGCCCGAGGCGTTGGGAAACGACGACCTGACGTTCGAGGAGCGGGTGCGCGACCGGCTGGTGGCTCTGGGGCTACAGGAGGTCATCACCTACGCCCTGACCACGCCGGAGCGCGAGACGGCACTGCGCCTGCCGCCGCGCGACTACGTTCGGCTGCTCAACCCCATATCCAGCGAGCGGACCGCGATGCGCCAGAGCCTGCTGACCGGCGCCCTGGAGGCGGCCGCGGCCAACCTCCGCGAGGCGGAGGCCGTTCGCCTGTTCGAGGTCGGCAGCGTGTACCTCGCGCAAACTGGCCGCCAGCTGCCCGAAGAGCCCCGGCGGCTGGGCGTCGTGATGTCCGGCAAGCGGCACGTCGAGCACTGGGGCGACGCGGGGGCCGGGGCGGGAGGGGATCTCGACTTTTTCGATCTCAAAGGCGTGATCGAAGGCCTCCTCGCCGACCTGCACCTCGCGAAGGCGACCTACCGACCGACGAGTGCCGGGATGCTTCACCCCGGCAAGGCGGCCGAGGTCGTCTCGGGGGATACGGCACTCGGCGTCCTCGGGGAACTGCACCCCAAGGTGGCCGAGGCGATGGGACTGGCCGGCCGGCCGGTCCTGGTCGCCGAACTGGACCTGGCGGCCGTCCGCGCCGCGGTGCCGCCGCGCTATGCCTACGCGCCGTTCTCACGCTTCCCACCGGCCAAGCGGGACGTGGCGGTGATCGTGCCGGAGGCCACGCCGGCCGAGCAGGTCGAGGCGGAGATCCGGGCGGCCGGCGGCGGACTGCTCCGCGATGTGAAGTTGTTCGACCTCTATCGGGGCGACAGCATCCCCCAGGGGACCAAGAGCCTCGCCTACGCCTTGAGCTACCAGGCGGAGGACCGCACGCTCAGCGACAAGGACGTCGAAAAGGCGCACAAGGGGGTGGAGAGCCGCCTGCGCCACGTGCTGAAGGCCCAGATTCGCGGGCAGGACTGACAGCCGGCTGGTATAGTGGAGGAGGCCCGTTGGTGGCGAGGTGATCCGACCCGGGTCGGCGACGCGGCCGGCCCTCTGGACTTCGGCGATCGGGCATGGCATCCTCCTCCGGCGTCCCGGACAAGCAGCTCCCCGCCGAGGAGTTTCTGCGCCACGTGCTGCGTAGCGGGCTCCTCGACCGGGACGAGTTGAAGGCCGCGCTGCGGGGCACGCCGCGCGAGCAGCGCACCGACTCGCAGGCGCTGGCCGACCACCTCGTTCGCGCCGGCAAGCTGACGCGGTTCCAGGCCGGCCGGCTGCTCAAGGGCATCTCGCAAGGCCTGATCTTCGGACCGTTCCGGGTGCTCTCGCCGATCGGGCGGGGCGGGATGGGCAAGGTGTTCCTGGTGCGCGACACGCGCAGCCGGCAGCTGGTGGCGCTGAAGATCCTGCCGCCGCGGCTGGCGCGCAACGAGGAGCGGATGCTGGCGCGGTTCCGCCGCGAGATGGACCTCAGCCAGAAGGTGGCCTACCACCACATCGCCTGGACCTACGAGGTCGGCGAGTTCCGCGGCGTGCCGTACATCGCCATGGAGTACATCCCCGGCCGGACGCTTTCTCAGGTCGTCAACCAGGACGGCCCGCTGCGGCCGGCCCGCGCCGCCCGGCTGATGGCCGAGGTGGCGGCGGGGCTGTCGCACGCCCACACGCAGGGGCTCATTCACCGGGACCTGAAGCCCGGCAACATTCTCATCACGCCGCGCGACCAGGCCAAGATCCTCGACCTGGGGCTGGCCCTGATCGAGGGGGAGAACGTCGAGGACGCGCTGGTCGTCGGCGGCCAGGGCTACATCGTCGGGACGATGGACTACATCGCGCCGGAGCAGACGCTCGACGCGGCCGGCGTCGGCCCGCGCTGCGACCTATACAGCCTGGGCTGCACGCTGTACTTCGCACTGGCAGGCCAGCCACCGTTCCCCGGCGGCACCAGCAAGGAGAAGATCGTCCGCCACCGCCGCGAGTCGCCGACCCCGCTAGCGGCCCTGGCCCCGGACGCGCCGCCGGGGCTGGTCGCGCTGGTCGAGCGGCTGATGGAGAAGGACCCGTTACACCGCCCCGCCTCGGCGGCGGAAGCCGAGCGCGAGCTGCGGCTGTGGGGCGCCGCCGACGAGGAGCCTCCGGCCGACGCGGCAGAGGAGGTTCCGCTCGACGAGACGGCGGTGATCCAGCAGGCGCCCAGCTCGACCGAGTTCAGCGCCGTCAGCCTGCCGGACATCGAGCTTTCCGACCCGGCCCCGCCGCCTCTGCCCCCGGTCGAGGAGGAGCCGACCTGGTCGCCGGGACTGGTCGGCATCCTCGTCGTCTCAACGGCGATGCTGGCGTTGGTCCTGGTGGTCGTCGTGCTCACCCTGGTCCTGGCGCGTCCTTGACCTTTTCGGCGGGCGGGCTGCCCTCCTTCTTCGGCGGCGACAGGATCTTCTCCCGCGCCGACTGGGCGGCCTCGCGGACCGACTTGCGGCCCTCGCGCAGCAGGATGGCGTTGAGGTGTTTCGTCACCGCGTCGGCCTCGCCGGCTAACCCGTCGGCCCCCAGCGCCCCCAGCGTCTCCAGCGCCGAGACGCACACCTCGACGTTGGGGTCCTCCGTCGCCTTGACGAGCGCGGCGATGGCGGCCTTGCGGTCCTTGTCCAGCTCCTTGCCCATGCGGCCCAGGGCGTGCATCGCCAGGCAGCGGATGAACCGGGCGTTGTCGCCCATCGACCGAACCAGCTCGGGGTCACCGGTCGCCTTGATCAGGGCGGGGATGGCTGCCTTGCCCTCGGGCCCGAACTGGTCCAGGGCCACGGCGGCGGTAAGGCGCAGTTCGGACGAGGTGTCCTTGCCGGCGAGCACCGCCGCGAGCGTCGGGGCGGCATCAGCCCCTTCCTTGCCGAGCTTCCCCAGGGCCTCGGCGGCGGCCCGGCGTACGCGGGCATCCGCCTTTTCGTCAGCCAGGGCCTCGCGCAGGACCGGCAGGGCCTGCGTCACGTCGGGGCGGACCTGCCCCAGGCAGTGAGCCGCGTCGATCCGCGCCTCCACGTCGGCCTTCTTGTCGGCGAGGAGGGCTTGCAAGTCGGGCTGGGCGTCGCGGGCGTCCTTGCCGAGGCGGCGCAAGGTCTGGGCGGCGGCCCGCACGGTCGCCGGGCTCCTGTCCTTCAGCGCCTGACCCAGCGCGCCGGAGGCCCCCCGGGCGTCCGGGCCGAGGTCGCCCAGGGCCAGCGCGGCGGCCTCGCGCACGGCCTCCTCTTTTTCGGTGCGGAGGGCCGTCGCCAGCGCGTCGCGGATTGGGTCGGTCCGCAGCGAGTCGTCCTGCTTGGTGTCCCGCGCCCGCTCGACGGCCCGGGCGGTCACCCGGCCGGCGGCGCGGGCGGCGGCGGCGCGGACCTTCGCCTCCTTATCCTCGCGCAGCGCCTTGACCAGCGCCGGCGTCACCTTGCGACTGCCGTGGTGGCCGATCTGCTCCAGGCCGAGGACTCCCCGCCGCCGGTCCTTCTGGTCCTTGCCGTTCTCCAGAGGTCGAGCCAGTAGGAGAGCTGCCGTTGAACGAAGGCTCTCCTCCTCCGCCCGCCCGGCCGGCCAGGCGGCAGCAGCGCCGCCGTCAGCAACAGCGCAACGTGGCAACGTGGCATGGCAGGCACTCCGGGGCGGCGATGCTGTAGAACATACCTGGCCCATCGACGCCGGACAAGCGGGGCAACTTGCCCTGGCCCCGGCCGCGGCGTCTATGTGCCGTGCGAATTCCTCACCCGCGCAAGGTAGGTCAGACATGGCGGACATGCGGCGGTTCGGGTTCCTGGACATTATGTTGCTCCTGGTCGTGTTCGCGGCCGCCGCCGGCGCCCGGGCGGGCTACCTGGTGGCCTGCGCCGACGGGGGCAAGGCGGACGGCCCGCTCCGGGTACAAGAGTCGCCGCCGGCCAACCCCGCCGGCCAGTCGGACCAGCAGGGCCTGATCGACAACGTGCGCGACGGCTTCTGGTTCGGCTCCAGGCCCCGTTCTCCGGGGGCGAGGAGACGACCGCCCGTCGCGCCGGGCTACCCCTACCTGGTCGGCCTTCTCGCCCGACAGGTGCCGGCGGACCAGCTCGGCCTCGTCGTCCGTTGGGCGCAGGTGGGTCTGGGCGCCTTCGCCGCCGCATTCTACTTCCTGTTCGCCCGGCGGGCGTTCCGTAGCCTGGCCGTCGGCACCCTGGCGGGGCTGTTCGCGGCGGTCCACCCCTACTGGGTCGTCGAGGTTGCCAACCTGAGCGACGCGACCCTGGCGAGCACCGCCCTGGCGCTGGTTCTCTACCTGGGGGGGCAGGCGGGCGAGAAGGGGGGCGCGTTCAGCAGCTTGCTGCTGGGCGCCGCGCTGGCGGGGCTGGCCCTGGTCCGCGCCGCCTACCTGCCGTTCTCCTTCGTGATGCTGGTGTGGTTCCTGCTCCGCAGCCGGACGCTGCGGCTGGGCTGGCTGTGCGCGCTGTGCGCCTTCCTCGGATTCGGCGCGGCCCTGTCGCCGTGGACGATCCGCAACTATCAGGAGTTCAAGGAGCCGGTGCCGGTGGTCAGCTCGACCTACTACCACCTCTGGGTGGGGAACAACCCCAGGGCGACCGGTGGGCCGGCGACCGATGAGATGGTCGAGACGGCCAGGACGGAGGAGTTGCAAAAGGTGTCCGGGCAGCCCGCCCGGTACGCCCGGCTGGGCAAGGACGTCGTGGAAGAGGTGCAGGGACGCCCCGTCCTGACGATCAAGCGGCGGCTGTGGGCGGGGCTGTACTTTGTCTTCGGCCAGCGCTGGTTCGGCGAGGGCACCCTCGCCGAGACGGTGTCCACCGACGCCGAGCCGCCGGCGTGGCTGGCAGATAACTACGTCCTGGTCTTCCAGGCGGTGCTGCTGGGGATGCTGCTGCTAACGTACCTCGGCTGGCGCTGGAGCTACGGCTGGCGCTGGGAGTCGGTGCCGGCGGCGCTGGCGATGGTGTGGGTGCCGCTGCCGTACCTCCTCGGCCACGCCGGCAGCCTGTCCGGTGACCGACTGCCACTCGACGGGGTGATGCTGTGCCTGTCGGCGTTCGCGCTGTGCTGCTTCCTGCCCGGCGTGGGCGGGCACCTGCTCGGCGGCGCGGAGGGTGCCACACCCACCCCTCCCGCCGAACAGTTCCCGTAACCGGCTACTTGGCGAAGCCACCGAACACGACGGTGCCACGGTCGCCGGCTGCGGCGAGGGCGCGGCCGGAGGCGTTGAACGACAGGCCGTGGACGCCGTCGCCGGGCAGGTCGAGCAACTCCTCCCACGACCCGCCGGCCCGGCCGAACAGCTGGACGAGCCCGCCCTCGCAGGCCACGGCGAGGCGCCGGCCGTCTGGGCTGAAGGCGAGCTGGTGGATTGAGCTTGGTAGGTTTTGTAGACTGCCGACTTCCTCCCCGGTCCGCGAGTCGTGGAGGCGAATCGAGCGGTCGGACCGGGCGACGGCCAGGTCGCCGTTCGGGGCATAGGCGAAGGCGAGGACGGTGCCGGGGCCGGGGAAGGAAAGGTGTGGCACGAGCCGGGTCGAGTGGTACTGTGTGAGCTGGCTGTCGCCGGCCCGGCCTACGGCGAGGGCCTGCCCGTCGGGCCGATAGGCGAGCCTGACCCATGCCGCCGCGCCGCCGACGTTAACCCTATCCCAGAGCAACCAATCCGGCTGGCCCGGGGCGAAAACCATGACCTCGCCGTTTCTTGTCGCGACCGCAAGGTCGTGCCTTACCGGGTTCCACGCCAGGGCGGCAAAGGGTTTGCTGTCGCCGGGCCTCCGCAGCGGTCGTGAGGTCGCACGCCCAAACGTGGGCCATGGGCGGACGTCCCAGAGGAGCAAGTCCCCCGCCACCCCGGCCAGAGTGGCCCCGTCCACGAACTTCAGGCCCACCACGGGCCCCGCATCCACGTCGATCGACCGCTTCCTCCCCAGGTGAGGCAGCTCCCACAGGTCGATCCGCCCCTTGGGGCGCGGGCGCGCCGGCATCTGCGTGGCGGTTGCGAGAGCTGTCGGGGAGGCGGCCGAGAAGGCCAGCGCGGTCGGCGGGGAAGGCCCGGGCGAGAGTCTTAGTTCGCCGCCGCCGTCGGCCCGCGCTTTGAGGTAGTGCCACTCGAAATGGCGCTCCTCGTGGGAGCAAGTGTCGAGGAGGGCCCGTGCCTGGTCGGCCTGTCCGGCGTTGAGCGCCTGCACAACCCGGGTGACTTTCTGGTGGTAGGACCGCAGGCGCTTTTGCTGTTCCACGTTGTCCAGGGCGGCACGGAGGGCGGCGGCCTCGCGACGGGCCTGGTCCCGCTCGGCCTGGGCCTGAAGGAGCGTCGTGGAGGGCGGCGCGCCGCCGGAGGCCCCGGCCCAGTAAGCTACCGCGGCCGTGGCGAGGGCGGCCACCACTGCCACCGCGGTGTAGGTCATCCCCCCGCGCCGGCCCCACCGACGGAGCTGATCCACGACCCCCGTCGGGCCGCCGACGGGAGCCCGGCCCCTGGCGACCCTCCGCAGGTCCTCCGCCAGCGCGGCCGCAGTGGCGTGCCGCTGGCGAGGCACACGGGCCAGCGCCTTCTTGCAGACGTACTCCAGGTCTGCCGGCACCCGGCGGTACTGCGAGGGCGGGATCAGGGCGGCCGTTTGGACGGCGTCGAGCGTGTCGCCCAGGGTCGGGCCCCGAAACGGGGCGCGCCCGCTGAGCAGCCAGTACAGGACGCCGCCCAGCCCGTAGACATCGGTCGCCGGGCCGAGGTCCTTGGTCCGCCCCCAGGCCTGCTCCGGCGAGAGGAAGCCCTGGTCGGAAAACAGCTCGGCGTCGGTCGCATCTCCCTCGACGGGCCGTCGCGGCAGGCCAAAGCCGACGATCCGGGGGAGAAACGACGCTTGGCCCAGACGGCAGGCGACGCCGGCCTGCTCGGCCGCCGGCTGGAGCAACACCTTGGCCGGTTCGAGGTGGCGGTGAAGGACCCCCTTGTTGTGGGCGTGCTCGACGGCATGCGCGAGCAGTTCGACGAGGCGGACGGCCTGGGGGACGGTTAGGGCCGCCTCGGCGGCGTGCCGAGCCAGCGTCGGGCCGTCAATCCGCTCGACGACGTTGTAAAAGAGCTGCCGGTCGCGCTCGCCCGCTTCGAGGATCGTACGGATGTGCGGGTGGCTGAGCTTGCCCAGCAGGCCGGCCTCACTCCGCAGGCTACTCCAGGAGCGCTGCGCCGGGTCCTCCCGGGCCATGACGACCTCGATCACCACCTCGCGGTGGATCAGCCGTTGGCTGGCTCGGTAGAGGCGGAACCCGCATGGGCCGGGGCCGACCTCCTCCAGCAGGTCGTACCCCTCGATGGTCGGCAGGCCCATCGCCAGCGTGGTCGGCTCCATCGGGGGTGCGGGCGCCGGCAAGGGGGCCGGCGTGAGGTCGAGGTGGGGTAATGGGTCGGCGGCGGCGCCGCACTCGGGGCAGGCCGAGGCGTCGTCGTCGGACTCCCAGAAGTGCCCCAGCGAACACGTCAGCAGTTTCAGCATGGGTCACCGCACCGACGGGGACCGGATGTCTTCTCGATTATTCCAGGGCCGCGAACCGGGTTCAACTCACCTGGTTGGTAGGTCAGGCCGGCAGGAGCGGGACGCCGGGGATGAGCGACTCGCCCGGTTGGCCGGCCAGGTCCCTCTCCCAGCACTCGACCCAGTCGCGCCAGGCCACCGGGCGATCGCCCAAGTGGAACGACCCGGATGGCTGTTCGATCACCTCGACGCCGGCTTGCTTGTACACCCCAACCAGGGCATTGGCGAACGCGGCGCGAGGGCCGGCGTCGAGATGGGCGAGCCATCCGGGGCCGTCGAGCCGGGCGAGGAGTTTTCCGCCGCGGTTGATGAAGTACAGCGCGCAACTCTCCGGGGCCAGGCCGGGGCAGGAAAGGTCAATGCGGATCTTGTTCGTCCCCAAGCGAACCTCCCCGACCGCCACGGTCGCCGAGACGAGCCACGACTTGCTCGCCGCCAGGGTGGCGATCAGCTCGCGGTCGATGAAGTGGCGCAGCTCCTCCTCGACGTGGTGCAGGCCCTCCACGCTCTTGCGCGCCGCCGCACCTCGAGACCGGCGGAGGCGGGCGAACAGCTTCGGCAGCGTGCCGGAGTGGAAGCCCGGGCGGATGAAGTTGACGACCCGCTCGCCGTGGCTGCCCACCCGCTGCGGGTCGAGCGTCGGCGACTGGTTGGCGCGGTAGAGCTTCCAGTTCTCCTTCAGCTCCCACGCCAGGAAGCCGAAGAACCCCGGCGTCGCGAACTGGATGGCGGTGAGCAGGGCGATGGTCGCCTCCATCGTCCAGCCCAGGTAGGGCTGGAGGACGCCGGCCAAAGGCGCGATCAGCACCAGCGTCAGCTTGTGCGAGACGGTCACGACGGGGAAGTGCTTGATCGGGTTGATCTGCGGCTCCAACAGGACGATGATGCCGAACCGGACGACGTAGCTGACGACGAACCACGGCAACCCCAGGGCGAGCTTGAGCCAGAAGACGAGCCGGCTCTGCCCGCGGCGGAACAGGAGCCACTCCTCGACCGTGTAGCGGACCATCTCGACGCGCTCGAGGAAGCGCCGCGACACCCACATCACCCAGCTGAACAGTCCCGGGACCAGGTCGTCGCGGACGAGCTGCCAGGTGCGCGTCAGCCAGTCGGCGGTCGTCTCCTCGACGACCAGCCCTAGCCGGGTGTTGAGGACCAGGCTGGCCAGCGCCCAGGCCACCGCCGTGACCCCGAGGACCGTGGGCCCGCCGGCCCCGCGCAGCCGCATCACGAGCGCCACCGGCAGCGACAGCAGGAGCGGCTTTCCGGCGAACTGGTAGAAGAGGAGGTAGGGCTTGCTCTGGAGGACCGCCCGAACCGCCGGCAAGCGGAAGAAGGCCGCCGGTAAATCGTAGAGGAGGCCCCGCACGACGCGCCACAGGTGCCCCAGTACGGTGAGGACCCCGCGGCGGAACCGCGGGACGTGCATCAAGAGTAGCAGGAACACCGCCAACCCGCCGAACGACCAGGGGTTGAACAGCGGAAGGACCGGCGGCCGCTTCTTTTTTTCCAGCGCCTCCGAGGGGGTGAGTTCGTCGTCGGGCGGATCGTCGGGGTGGGCCTCCAACCCCAGGAGGGGGGAGACGATGAAGTGGTGGACCTCGTCGGTGAGGCCCTCGACGCCCTTCAGGATAAAGAGGGATCCGAGAAGGGGTAGGAGCAAGTACAGCGTCAGGGTCCGGCCGACGACGTTGCCGAAGAAAACGCTGCTCAGCCGCTGGAGCCAGCGCAGGTAGATCTCGCCGCGTCGGTAGACCCCGTCGAGGTCCGCGGCCAGCACGCGGTTGAGTCGGATCAGCTCGTCGCCGGTCAGCACCTCGACGGGGTTGTTGACGTCGGGCAGCTTGAGGCGGTTCCGCGCCAGCGCGTCGCGGAGATCGCCGAGCGTCAGGTAGCCGCGTTGGCCGATGGCGTCGAGTAGCTCCTCGACGAGCTTGTCCCGGGCGAGGCGCTCGGCGACCGTGGTGGGGACGAGGCCGACCTGGTCGAACGCCCCGGCCAGCTGGGGGCGGAAGGCGTCGCGGAGGCGGGACTCGGCGGCGGCCAGCGATTCGGCCAGCAACTCGGCGAGGCGGGCCCGGTCCTCTGCCGGCAGGCGGGCCATGGTCAGCCGGTGCTGCGCCTGCCTCAGCCGCAGCACGGTCAGCACCAACGGCAGGTCGGGTAGCGGTCGCTTGACCGGGCGGCGGAACCAGGTCACGAACCACTCGACGAGGTCGGCGGCGTACAGCTCGCGCTCGTTGTCGAGGCAGGCCTTCTGAAGGTCGGACAGCAGGCGCATCTCCTGGTTCCAGACGCCGCGCGCCGCCCGCTCCGCCACCGACCATAGGCAGCGTGACCAGTCGTCGCGCTCGCGCTCGGGGAAGCGGAGGGCCTTCTGGAGCCGTTCGGCGAGTTTGTCGATCTCCAAACGCGCCGGGCCGCGCAGGCTGCCGGCCTGCGTCGGCGGTGCCGTCCGGGCCGCCTTCAGGCGCAACAGCGCCGCCCGGACCTGGTTGCCGCGGCGGCCGGCGTCCTCCGCCCGCTGCCGCAGCGACGCGGGTGGCTCGGTCACCGGCACCTCGTCGGTCTCCTGCGCGGCGGGAGGGGGGGGGCTCCGGAAGCGCGAGGTCGGCGGCCCCCTCGGGGCGCGTGCCCCGGAGCAGTTCCTCGGCGTTCAGATCCCGGGCCAGGATGCGGCTAACGCCCTCAAGGTTCTCGGCGGCCGGGAAATAGTAAGGCAAGCGTTGCGGGTCGAAGTGGTGTAGCTCCAGGAAGACCGCGGCGAACTCCACGTACACGGCGGCCGGGGACGCCCCCTCGAAGAGCATCTGCTCCTGCCGCAGCACCGCCCTCGCCTCGTCCACCACGACCTCGCCCAGGCCGCGCAGCCGGTCCAGGACCGCCACCTCGTCGAGGTGCCGCTCGGCGAGGGCGACGTGGACCCGGGTGTGAAACAGTAGCCGCCAGTAGTCGCGCAGGGCGACCTCCGGCTCGGCCTTCGCCAGGTCCGCCGCGTCGGGCCGGGGGAAGAGCAGCACTCGCTCGCATTCCGGCGGTTGAGCCAGACCCAGCTCGGCCAGGGTGGCGATTTCCAGGAGGGCGGTGCGGTCGATGACGTAGCTCTTGCGGTGCGGCACCCGAAGCCCCAGTCCGCCGAGCCGGCGGTGCGTCTTGATGACGCGGCGGAGGATGCGCGGCGACACCAGAAGCGCCCCCGGGTCCACCCGGCGCACACACCGGCCTAACTCCTCGACGGTCAGGGGGGCAGGGCGAACGGCAAGGGACATGGCTGCGGGTTCCCGTGGTCAGGGGGAGAAACGAACGCCGTCGGCGATCGCGCGGAGGTCGCCCTCGGCGGCCCGGAACGTGTCGCGCGGGGCGTAGACGCGAAGGACGTAGGTCGGCGACGCCCGGGCGTTCCTCTGGCGCGGCTTGCGGTACAAGCGGACCAGGAACCGCCAGGTCGTCCCGCCGCGCGGCAGGTCGAACGTCCACTCGTGACCGTCCAGCCCCTCCTTCGCCGGGAGTTTCGAGATACGCAGGTCGGCCGGAGCCGTCGGGGAAGCCCGCAGGGGATTCTCCTCGTCGTCGTCGCCTAGCAGGGGCTTGCGCGGGGTACTCAGGTCGCGCCGCAGGTGATCGAGGAAGAGGGGTAACGGCTCATCGTTATCGGCGTCCCGTTGCAGGTCGGCGAAGGCTCGGAGGGCCGGGTTCGCCAGGACGACTTCCTTCCGTTGCTGCAAGTCATCGACTGCCGGGTCGCCGCTGCTGGTCCGGGTGAGGACACTCCAGCCTGCCGGCATCCGAGGGAACAGGAAGAAACCGTCCCGGGAGCCCAGGGCGCCGGTGGGGGCGTCGAGTTGGCCGGTCAGCCGAAGCCGCCGTACCCAGGCCCCGATGGGGAGGCCACCGCCAGGCTGATACATGGTCAGGGTCGTCAAGGACAACCCGAGGCCGAGGCCGGCCAAGGCGAATCCCCTGCCGGACAACGTGTCGGGCCTACGGCGAATGCGAACCAGGGAGGCGGTCCCGGCGACCGCGGCCGCCAGCGTGCCGACGACCGTGAACGCCCCGAAGAGCGCCAGCGCGACGCCGAACAGAGCCAGCCAGTCGGTCCGCGGGGTGGGTCTCCGCGACCCCGTGTTCACCGTCTGGAGACACTCCGGGCAGCTCACCACGCGGTGGCCGAAGTGGTCGTCCACCTCGAAACGCGCTCCGCATTCGCAGGTGAGCAACAAGGGCATGACCGCCGTCCGGGGGTAGGGAGCGACAGGCATTATTGTACCCCGCGCCGGCCCGACCGGCAGCGACAGGAAGGCGGGGCGTGGCCCGGGCCGAGGGTGAGTGCCTCGGGGGCGGCGAAATGCCAACACTGTCGAGCGCCCTCTGGCCTGAGCGGGACTCGGCCAGCCTGGTCCGCTGCCTCCCGCTCCGGGTACAATGAGCATTGGTCTGTCCCGGCCCGAACAAAGGAGCCCCATGTCCATCGGCGACATCCTCGGCCCCCAAGGCGCCATTGCCGGCCAGCTGCCACACTACGAGCCGCGCCAGGCCCAGCTCGACATGGCCGAGGCCGTCGCCGATGCCATGGCCCGCCGAGGCCACCTCATGGTCGAGGCGTCCACCGGCATCGGCAAGTCGTTCGCCTACCTCATCCCCGCCGTCCTCGCCGCGACCAGGTCGAAGGACTGCAAGGTCGTCATCTCCACCCACACCATCAGCCTGCAAGAGCAGCTCATCCACAAGGACATCCCCTTTTTGCAGAAGGTCATGCCCGACGAGTTCCACGCCACCCTCGTCAAGGGGCGGTCGAACTACGTCAGCCTCCGCCGGCTTCGGGTGGCGCAGCAGCGGGCCGACGCGCTGTTCAGCGAGCCCAGTCTCCAGGAGCAGCTCCGCCTCGTCGGCCGCTGGTCACGGCAGACGCGTGACGGCTCGCGCAGCGACCTCAGCTTCCAGCCGTTGCCGGCCGTCTGGGAGGCGGTCCACAGCGACAGTGGGAACTGCCTGGGCAAGAAGTGCGTCCACCACTCCGACTGCTTCTACTTCCG
>JAXMAW010000071.1:0-30691 GCA_046350195.1 Gemmataceae bacterium | reverse complement strand
GTCGCCGCCGCGCTGCTCGAACGATACCCGCGGATGAAAGGGTCGCTTCGTCAGCGAACGAAAGGTGCGTTGCTGTCGCGGCGGGAATGGGCGGGGAAGTTCGTGGCGGCCGTCGAGGCGAGGCGTGTCGAGTCGGGCGACGTTTCGCCGGAGGAGTTGCAAGGGCTGGCCCGGTTCGGCGACGCCGCCCTCGACGCCCGCGTCCGCAAGCTGTGGGGCCGGGTCCAGCCGCCGACGCCGGAGGAGAAACTCGCCGACGTGCGGCGGTTGACGAACGACCTTCGGGCGTTTCCCGGCGATGCGTCGGCGGGCAAGGCGCACTTCACGAAGCTGTGCGCCAACTGCCACAAGCTGCACGGCGAGGGCGGCAACGTCGGCCCGGACCTGACGACGGCCAACCGCAAGGACCGGCACTTTCTACTCGTCAGCCTTGTCGATCCGTCCGCCGTCGTCCGCAAGGAGTACCTCGCCTGGACGGTGCAGACGACCGACGGCCGGGTCCGCACCGGCCTCGTCGTCGAGGAGGGGGCGGGGAGGATCACCCTCGTCGATGCGAAGGCGGAGAAGTTCGTAATCCCTCGTAACCAGATCGAGAAACTCGAAGAATCGCCGACGTCGCTTATGCCGGATAACCTGTGGAAGGACCTCAAGCCGCAGGAGCTGCGCGACCTGTTCGCCTACCTCCAGCGCTGAGCCGGAAGGTCTGACCAGCCGATGCCCGCGTCCGAATCCACCTGCTGGACCGTCATTCGAGCCGCCGCGGCGGGCAGCCTTGAAGACCGTGAGGAGTTGGCCCGCCGCTACCTCGGGGTCGTGCGGGCCTACCTCGGCGAGCGGTGGCGCGGCTCGGGGCTGCGAGCGGAACTCGACGACGCCGCCCAGGAGGTGTTTGTCGAGTGTTTCCGCCACGGTGGCGCGCTCGAAGCCGCCGGGGCCGGACGGGTACCCGGCTTCCGCGCCTTCCTCTACGGGGTCGTTCGCAACGTGGCTCGTCGGTTCGAGAGGTGGCCCGGACGTTCGGCAGGCTCGTTGCCAGACATCGCCGTGAACGAGGAAGGCCTGTCCCGGGTGTTCGAGCGAACCTGGGCACGGGCAATCATGGACGAGGCGGCCCAGCGGCAACGACGGCTGGCCGACGAGCGCGGCCCGGAGGCCGTGCGGCGCGTCGAGCTGCTTCGGCTTCGCTTCGAGGAAAGCATGCCCATCCGGGCGATCGCGGAGCGCTGGGGCGTCGATTCGGCCGGACTGCACCACGCCTACGCCCTGGCCCGCCAGGAGTTCAAGGCGGCCTTGCTGGAGGTGGTGGCCTTCCATCACCCCGGCAGCCCGGCCGAAGTGGAGCAGGAGGCGGCCAGCCTGCTGAAGGCGCTTTCCTGATGGTGGTCACACTTTCTACAGAATTGTCGCGCGAAAACGGCCCCTGGCCCGATCCTGGTTCGACGGCCCCCTAACTGTGGAGTCCAGACCATGAACGAGCCCCACGACCTCAACCGCACGGTCGATGTCCCTTCCGCCCCCGCCGACTCGCTGGACGCCGGCCTGGCCGCCGGCTTCGGCGGGCCGCGCTCCAGCCTGGGCGCCTCGCAGCGGCCGGTGCTCCTGCGCGAGGCCCAGGGCGAGAGCGCCCACGTCGTCCGGCCCAACAGCGACGCCATGCCGGAGAAGAATGAGGCCGGCGACCGCTATCAGCTGTTCGGCGAGATTGCCCGCGGCGGCATGGGGGCGGTGCTGCGCGGCCGCGACGTGGACCTGGGCCGTGACCTGGCGGTCAAGGTGCTGCTGGAGAAGCACGCGGATCGCCCGGAGGTGGCGCGTCGGTTCATCGAGGAGGCGCAGGTCGGGGCCCAGCTCCAGCACCCTGGCGTGGTGCCCGTCTACGACATCGGCCGCTTCGGGGACCGACCGTTTTTCACGATGAAGCTGGTCAAGGGCCAGACGCTGGCCGCCCTCCTGGGCGAACGCGCCGACGTGACGGCGGACCGCCCGCGGCTGCTAGGCGACTTCCTCAAGGTGTGCCAGGCCGTGGCGTACGCGCACGCCAAGGGGGTGATCCACCGGGACCTGAAGCCGGCCAACGTCATGGTGGGGGCGTTCGGCGAGGTCCAGGTCATGGACTGGGGCCTCGCCAAGGTGCTCGCCGAGGGCGGCGTCGCCGACGAGGAGCGAGCGGCGAGCCGGGAGCGTGATCGCCAGGAGGTGGGCACCGTCATCCGCACCGCCCGCAGCGCCGGCTCGAAGGGGGGCTTCGGCACGGACACCGAAGCCGGCTCGCTCCTGGGCACGCCGGCGTACATGCCACCGGAGCAGGCCAACGGCGACGTGACGCTGTTGGACCGCCGGGCCGACGTGTTCGGCCTGGGCGCCATCCTGTGCGAGATCCTCACCGGCAAGCCGCCCTACCTGGGGCGTTCGAGCGAAGAGGTGCGCCGTAAGGCCTGCAATGGTGATCAGGCCGACGCGATGACGCGGCTGGACGCTTGCGGCGCGGACCACGAGCTGATCGCCCTGACGACGGCTTGTCTGTCCCCCGAAGTGATCGACCGCCCGAAGGACGCCCAGGCGGTGGCGGACGGATTGACGGCGTACCTCGACAGGGTGCAGGAGCGGCTTCGGAAGGCGGAGTTAGCGGAGGCGGAAGCGCGGGCGCGGTCGGTGGAGGAAGCAAAGCGGCGGCGGCTAACCGTGGCGTTGGCGGCGACGGTGCTGCTGACGGTGACGCTGGGCGGCGGCGGTTGGCTGTGGGTCAAGGCCGACCGCGACGCCCGGCAGGCGCAAGTGTCGCGGGAGGTCAACGACGCCTTGTACAAGGCGTCGGCCCTGTACGAACAGGCGAAGGCCGCCAAGGTCGGCGGGGCGGCGCTGTTCGCCCAGGCGCGAGAGCAGGCGCAGCGGGCGTTGGCCCTGGTCGCGAGCGGTCCGGCCGATGAGGGGTTGAAGGCTCTGGTGCGGCAACTGCAAACCGAGCTGGACGAGGAGGAGAAGGATCTCGCCCTGCTCGCCGCCCTCGACGCCGCCCAATTGGCCCAGGCGGAGACCGTTCTTGGGGAGAAACCGTTCGCCGCTGAACGCGCCTTGCCGAAATTGCGGGAGGCGTTCCGGGCCTACGGCCTGCCGGTGGGGGAAGTTGAGCCCGCTGTGGCGGCCGGACTCATCCGCCAACGGCCCGCGGCGCTCCGGGAAGCCATCGTCGCCGCCCTGGACGAGTGGTACATCCTGTCCCCCGTGTCCGAGAATAGGGCGCACAAGGCGTGGCTGTGGGCCGTAATGGAGGCGGCCGAGCCGGACGACGCCTGGAGCCGGCGGGTTCGGGCGGCCCGCCGGGTGACCGACAGGGCCAGGCGACAAGCGGCGCTGGACGCACTCGCGAAGTCGGCCAGGGTGACCGAATTACCGGCCAGAGCCCTGACCCGATTGGCCTGGTATCTCCGCCCGCCGCAGGCGGCTGAACTGCTGCGGCAGGCCCAGCAGCATTACCCTGCCGACTTCTGGGTCAACCACAATCTAGGGATTGCGCTGCGGGGGTGACACCGCCCGAGTGGGACGAGGCAGTGCGGTTTCTGACCGCCGCTGTCGCGTTGCGCCCCACTAGCCAGGCCTGTTTGAATAACCTGGGCAACACCCTGCATCGCAAGGGCCGGATCGACGAGGCCATCGCCTGCTGCCGCAAGGCCCTCGAACTCGACCCGATGTATGCCGGAATCCATGTCAACCTGGGCGCTGCGCTCCGGGCCAAGGGGCAGTTGGACGAGGCCATCGCCAGCTACCGCAAGGCCCTCGAACTTGACCCGAAGTTTCCCCTCGCCCACGACTCTCTGGGCACTTTGCTGAAGGAAAATGGCCAATTCGACGAGGCCGTCGTCAGTCGCCGTAGGGCCATCCAGGTCGATCCCAATAACGCCGAGGCCCATTATCGCCTGGGTAATTCGCTGAAGGATTCGGGCCGGGTGGATGAGGCCATCTCCTCTTTCCGCAAAGCCATCGAACTCGACCCGAAGTACGCCAAGGCCCACAGCAACCTGGGCGCCGCGCTGCATGGCAAGGACCAACTCGACGAGGCCATCGCCTCTTACCGCAAGGCCATCGAGTTCGACCCGAGGAACGCCGTCACCCACAGCAACCTGGGTGTCGCGTTGAATGACAAGGGCCAGCTCGACGAGGCCATCGCCTGCCACCGCAGGGCCATCGAGGTCGATCCGAAGTACACCGGTGCCTACAACAACCTTGGCGTCACGTTGAAGGACAAGGGCCGGGTCGATGAGGCCATCGCCAGCTACCGCAAGGCCATCGAACTCGACCCGAAGTACGCCGCCGCCCACGTCAACCTGGGAACCGCGTTGAAGGACAAGGGCCGACTCGACGAGGCCATCGCCTGCCACCGCAGGGCCATTGAGGTCGATCCGAGGAACGCCACGGCCCACTGCGAACTTGGTGACGACCTGAAGGTCAAGGGCCGGAACGATGAGGCCATCGCCTGCTACCGCAGGGCCATCGAACTCGACCCGAAGTACGCCGCGGCTTACTGCAATCTGGGTCACGCCCTGAAAGACCGGGGCCGCTTCGCCGATTCCCTGGCGGCCTTGCGGCGCGGCCACGAGTTGGGAACGAAGCAGCCCGACTGGATCTACCCCTCGGCCGCGTGGGTTCGCCAGGCCGAGCGGCTGGCCGTCCTGGAGGGGAAGCTGCCCGCGTTCCTCAAGGGCGAGTTCCGGCCCAGGGACACCTCGGAGCGCCTCGGCCTGGCTGATGTCTGCGGGGCCAAAAGGCTCCACTACACCGCGACACGCCTGTTCGCCGACGCCTTCGCCGCCGACCCGAAACTGGCCGACGACCTGAAAGAGCAGCACCGCTACAACGCCGCCTGCTTCGCCTCCCTCGCCGCCGCCGGCCAGGGGGAAGACGTCGCCCAACTCGACGACAAGGAGCGGACCCGCCTGCGAAAACAGGCCGTGGACTGGCTCCGCGCCGACCTGGGCCTTCGCACGAAGCAACTGAAGAGCGGCCAACTCGCCGACCGTACGGCAGCGCAACAGGCGTTGCGCCACTGGCAGCAAGACAACGACCTGGCTGGCCTTCGCGACAAGGCGGCGTTGGCGAAGCTGCCGGCCGAGGACCGCACGGCGTGCGAGAAGCTCTGGGCCGAGGTGGCGGCGCTACTGAAGTAACCCCTGGAGATCCCCCATGCTCACCCCGACCCGGCGCCCCCTGCCCCTCGCGGCCCTGCTCCTCGTCGCGCTACCGACAGCCGACGGCGTCCCCGTCGCCGGTCGGCCCGCCGCCGACACCCGCGTCTACGAGAACCGCCTCACCCTGTTGAAAGACCCCGGCCCGCTGCTCGCCGACCACCCCGAGTTCGTCGAGCCGATCCGCGAGGCCACCCGCTACGAGGCCCCGACGCTCGTCGAGGACCCCGGCGCCGACCTGCACGTCCGCGCCTGGCGCTTCAGCTACAACGCCCGCGGCATCATCGAGATGCCCAACCGCCTTTCCGCCAAGCACACCGCCGTCATCATGGTCCACCCCTGGGGCATCGACGACGGCCAGGGCTGGAAGACGCCCGAGCCGGCCGGCGTCTGCGACTTCTGCACCCCCGACAAGAACCACCTCGCCGGCAAGCACACCCGCACCGTCATCAACCCGTTCCTCAAGTCGCTGCGCGGCAAGGTCGCCTTCGTCATGTACAGCCTCATCGGCGCGAAGGACGCCATCCGCCCCCGGCTCTACCGCACGCTTACCCACAAACCCACCGATGCCGAACGCGCCCAGGCCGCGAAGGAACTGAAGGAGAAGCTCGCCGCGTTCGACTACCGCGGCCAGCCGCTGCCGGAAAAGCTCACGGTGTCGAAGACGCACCCGGTGAGCGACTACTTCAAGCAATTCCCCGGCCTCGACGCCGGGCCGCGCTACAACAACAAGGGCTTCTGGGACCAACCGGTGCCGGTGACGAAGGACATTGACGTCGATCCCGACGACGTCCTCGTCTTCGACGTCGAGGGCTACCCCCCGCTGCGCGACTTCCTGAAAAAGAACGACGTCCGCCACGTCCTGCTGGTCGGTTACGCCACCGACATGTGCTTCTGCAAGACGACGGCCGGCTACGAGAACCTGTCGCGCGACTTCAACGTCTTCCTCGTCGGCGACGCGACGCTGGCGACGTTCCCCGCCAACCTGACGCCGCGCTTCGCCACCAACGCGGCCATCTCGTTCGCGGCGCTGAACCAGCTGGTGACGCAGACCTCGTGGGTGAAGTTCAAACCGTAGGACGGGCTGCCAGCCTGTCCCTCCGCACCAGGACAAGCTGGCAGCTTGTCCTACGACAGGAGACCGCCATGACCCCCCTCACACGCCGCTCGTTCCTCGCCGCCGCCTCCGGGGCCGTCCTCGCCGTCGCGGCCCCGCGGCCCGCCAAAGCGAGTATAAGCATCACGCTCGACCTGGAGATGTCGCGCAACTTCCCCAACTGGGACGACACCCACTGGGACTACGAAAAGGGCAACCTCGACGACGCCGCCAAGAAGTACACCGCCGAGTGCTGCCGGCGGGTCAAGCGGCACGGCGGCGTCGTCCACCTCTTCGCCGTCGGCCGCACCATGGAGCAGGCCGACGTGTCCTGGCTGAAGAACCTCGCCCAATCCGGCCACCCGATCGGCAACCACACCTACGACCACGTCAACGTGCTGGCGACCCGGCCGCAGGACATCCAGTACCGCTTCAGCCGCGCCCCCTGGCTGATCGACGGCCAGAAGCCGCTCGACGTCATCCGCGACAACGTCAAGCTGGCGACGGCGGCGCTGAAGACGCGCATCGGCATCGACTGTGCCGGCTTCCGCACGCCGGGCGGCTTCCACAACGGCCTGGCCGACCGCCCCGACGTCCGAACCGTGCTCCGCGAGCAGGGCTTCTGGTGGGTGTCGAGCAAGTACCCCGCCCACGCCATGGACAAGCCGCTCGAGAAGCCGACCGCGAAGGTGCTCGACAGCATCGTCGCCTCGCAGAAGCTCGCCCAGCCGTTCACCTATCCCGACGGCCTCGTCGAGGTGCCGATGAGCGCCCCCAGCGACATCACCGCGTTCCGCGGCGGGCGGTGGAAGCTCGACTGGTTCCTCGACGCGGTCGGCCTGGTCGTGGACCACGCCATCGCCACCCGTGGCGTGTTCGACTTCCTGGCCCACCCGTCCTGCCTGGGGGTCGTCGATCCGAAGTGCCAGGCGGTCGAGTTGATCTGCGACCGGGTCAAGAAGGCCGGCGACAAGGCGGAGCTGACCGACCTCGAAACGATCGCGAGGCGGGTGCGGCCCTGACGAAAGGGCGGGTCGTGTGGCCTGGCCCCGACTACAACACTCCCGTGCGCGATCTCACCGAGGAGACCTCCCCGTGCAACCCGACCGACGACATTTCCTCTCCGCGATGGCCGTCCTGGCGCTCGACCCGACGAAGCCCGGCGGCGGCCTGCCGGTGGCAACGAGCCAGTACCCGTGGCTGACGTTCTTCGCCCGCGACAAGCGGTCGTGGGACAGGGACCTCGCCGGCGCCGTCGCCGACGTCGCCCGCGCCGGCATGGCCGGCCTGGAGCCGATCGCCACGTCGCCGGGTCAGGTCAAGGCACTCGCCCCCCACCTGAGCAAGCACGGCCTGAAGTTGCGCTCGCTGTACGTCAACAGCAAGGTGCACGACAAGGCCGACGCGGACAGGAGCCTTGAGGAGGTGCTGGCCATCGCCGCCGAGGCGAAGAAGCTTGGCTGCGAGATCGTTGTCACCAACCCCAGCCCGATCCGCTGGGGCGGCCCCGAGAGCAAGACCGACGCCCAGCTCGAAACGCAGGCGGCCAACCTCGACCGGCTCGGCGCCGAGTTGGGCAAGCGCGGCATGACCCTGGCGTACCACAACCACGACGCCGAGCTGCGCCACGCCGCCCGCGAGTTCCACCACATGATGGTCGGCACCGACCCGAAGAAGGTGTCGCTTTGCCTCGACTCGCACTGGGTCTTCCGCGGGGCCGGCGACTCGCAGGTCGCCCTGTTCGACGTCGTCAAGCTGTACGGCAAGCGCGTCGTCGAACTGCACCTGCGGCAGTCGAGGGGCGGCGTCTGGACCGAGGTGTTCGGCGACGGCGACATCGACCACGCCCGGCTGGCGGAGATGCTGGTCGGCCTGGCCGTCAAGCCACACGTCGTGCTGGAGCAGGCCGTCGAGGCGAAGTCGCCGAACACGCTCGGCGTCGTCGAGTCGCACCGGCGGGGGCGAGAGTACGCCCAGAAGGTGTTCGCGCCATTGGCCTGAGGCGACGGCGGCGGGCCGGGTGCCTATAATCGACCCCTGTCCCGTTCCGGCCCCCAGCCGGGCCGGTCGCCCTCACTCCCGGACCGCATCCGCATGACCACCACCGCGACCGCCTCCCCCGAGCCGAACCAACCTTCCGGGTCGTTCTCGCAGCGACTCCTCCGCGGCGCCGGCGGCGTCATCATCGTCAGCAGCGTGATGTTCACCTTCATCAGCTACTGGCGCACCGCCGCCGTTGTGCTGTGCGACCTGGCCAGCACGGCGTACTACATCGGCGCCATCGTCGAGTTGTCGATCGGCCCGGCGGCCCCGTGGTTCATCCTCGCGGTGATGTGCTTCAGCTACGCCGTGCGCTGGGTCTACATCGAGAGCTGCACCATGTTCGTCCGCGGCGGGGTCTACCGCGTCGTCCGCGAGGCGATGGGCGGCTGGATGGCCAAGCTGGCCGTCTCGGCGCTGATGTTCGACTACATCCTGACCGGCCCGATCTCCAGCGTCACCGCCGGGCAGTACATCATGGGCCTGGGCATCGATCTGCTCAACATCCTCCTCGACGCCAAGATCGACCCCACCGCCAACGCCACCAAGCTGTGCAAGAACTGGGGCTCGGTGTTGTTCGCCTGCCTCGTCACGCTGTACTTCTTCTACCAGAACCTCCGCGGCATCCACGAGTCGAGCGAGAAGGCGCTGCGGATCATGCAGGTCACCACCGTCATGGGGGTGCTCATGATCGGCTGGTGTTTGGTCACCATCGCCGCCAAGGGCACGGCCAACCCGGTCCCGTCGCCCGAGCCGCACCTCCAGCCGCGCACCAACTACACCGTCGATCCTCCCCACGAGGTCGATCCGTTAGGGTTCATCAAGAACACCGGCTTCGGCCAGGCGCTGCGCGGCGAGCCGGTGATCGACCCCGCCACCGGCGAGCCGATGAAGGGCGTTGATGGCAACGCCGTCTACCGCAAGTCGACCGGCTTCGGCTGGCTCAGCATTATCGGACTGCTGGGGGTGTTCATCGCGTTCGGCCACTCCGTCCTGGCGATGTCCGGCGAGGAGACGCTGGCCCAGGTCTACCGCGAGGTCGAGTCGCCGAAGCTGCCCAACTTCAAGAAGGCGGCGCTGATCGTCTTCATCTACAGCATCCTGTTGACCGGGACGATCAGCTTCCTCGCGGTGCTGATGATCCCCGACGAGGTCCGGCTGAAGGACTACGCCGGCAACCTGCTCGGCGGCCTGGCCATGCAGGTGTGGGCCCCCGCCTGGGCCCGGCTGGCGCTACAAGCGTTCGTGGTCGTCGTCGGCGGGCTGATCCTGTCCGGCGCGGTGAACACGGCGATCATCGGCTCCAACGGGGTGCTCAACCGCGTCGCCGAGGACGGCGTCATGCCCGACTGGTTCCTCAGGCCGCACCCGCGCTACGGCACGACCTACCGGGTGCTGTACCTGATCGTCGGGTTGCAGCTGTTCACGATCCTCGCCAGCCAGGGCGACGTGTTCATCCTCGGCGAGGCCTACGCCTTCGGCGTGGTGTGGAGCTTCGTGTTCCAGGCCCTGTCGATGATGGTGCTGCGGTTCAAGCGGCCGCAGGCCCGCGAGTTCAAGGTGCCGCTCAACATCCCGTTCCGCGGCGTCGAGCTGCCGGTCGGCCTGGGGATCATCCTGTTCATCCTGCTGATGTCGGCGGTGATGAACTTCCTCACCAAGGAGCTGGCGACGATCGGCGGGGTGGTCTTCACGCTGGCGTTCTTCACGATGTTTACCCTCTCGGAGCGGTACCACGCCAAGAAGCTGGCCGGCAAGAAGCACGAGCACCTGGAGCAGTTCAACCAGGAGACGACCGAGGAGGTGACCGCCGACAGCCTGGCCCTGACGCACACCTACCGCAAGCTGATCTCGATCCGCTCGACCCAGAACCTGTTCATGCTGGAGAAGGCCCTGGCCGAGGCCGACCCGGAGACGACCAGCATCATCGTGATGACGGCGAAGTACATCCCGCCCGGCTCCGGCGGTGGGCCGGCGACGCTGGACACGCCGGAGATCGACGCCTACGACCAGCAGCTGATGACCGCGGTGGTCGAGCGGGCCGAGAAGGCCGGCAAGCAGGTCAGGCCGCTGATCGTGCCGACGAACAACCCCCTGCACGCGATCCTGAAGCTGGCCAAGGACATCCAGGCCCACGAGCTGATCCTGGGGGCGAGCAACAAGTACACCGCCGACGAGCAGCTGGAGCAGATCGCCTTCTACTGGATCAGCCTGCACGACGGCACGCCGGCCCCGCTGACGGTCCGCATCCTCAGCCGCGAGCGCGACATGTACCTCGACCTGGGCGGCGGCAACCGCATCCCGAAGATCAGCGAGCGGCGGGCGAAGTCGGTGGACGAGCTGCGGGCGGCCGGCGTCGGCGTCGATCGGGTGCTCCTCCTGCACGACGGCAGCCCGGCGAACAGCGACCTGTTCCAGGCGGTGCTGACGATGCTCGACGAGAAGGTGGCGCTGGGCCTGGTGTCGGTCGTGCCGCCCGGCTCCGACCCGCTCAACGGCCACAGCGTCGTCCACCAGGACGAGCGGCGGGCCGAGCAGCTGGGCCGGCCGTTGCACGTCCACCCGGTCCAGGTCGGGGACGGACCGGAGATCGTCGAGCTGGCGAAGAGGGATCTGTACGACCTGATCGTGCTGCCGCTGCCGGCCGAGTCGCCGACCGATCCGCTGGGCCACCTCGACGCCCGCGGGACGTACATCGTCCAGCGCGCCCACTGCCGGGTCCTGCTGGCGACGGCCCCGGTGATCCCCGACGAGGTGGTGGACCGGACCCAGGTCAGTGCCCCGTAACGGCGAGATTTGGCGGGCCCGGCGTCCGATCACGGACATGCCCTGCCGAATTCGCGAAGGAGTTCCGTCATGCGCCGGCCCGCGTGCCTGCTCGCCACGGTGGTGCTGATCTGGGGCCAGGTCCCGTCACGCGCCGAGGACAAGAAGCCTCCCGACGGCGTCTACGCGGTGCTGCGTGACAGCGTTCGGGAGAAGGAAGTGTTGCCGCTGAAGGACGGCGAGGCGTTGGTCGTCCACCGCCATCGGTATTTGAAGAACGACCACAAGGAGCCGCCGCGCTACCTCGTGGTCCGCTCCGCCCCGGACGTGAAGCTCGACCTGGCCGGCGAGCCGAAGTCGGTCAAGGAGGGGGACGAGGTCGTGCGCATCCTGCTGAAGCTCCGGGAGAAGCCGGCGGAGGCGCTCCAGCGGCTGACGCGCGACCGGCTGGGCAAGCAGGTGGCGATCGTCCTGGGAGGGGAGGTGGTGACCATGCACAAGGTACGCGAGGTGATCAAGGGGGGCGACGTGCAGATCACCAGCTGCGCCGCGGGGGCGGCCGGATACCTGCTGAAGCAGCTGGAGGCGCACCACCGCAAGAATTGACCGGCCTGTCGGGGAGTGAGGGGCTGACCTCCCGGCCGCCCCGCGCATAGGATCGATCACAAGCCCGCGCCGCGCCGTCGCGCCGCGGGCTTGTCCCTTTCCTCCCTGGGCCACCCCGCCATGACCGCCGTCATTCTCACCCTCGCCTCGCTAACCGCCCTCGCCGACCCGCCCAAGCCGGAGCGCACCCTCCTGTGGCCGAAAGGCGCCCCCGGCGCCGTGGGCGCCACGCCGAAAGACACGCCCGCCGTCACCGCGTACCTCCCCGCCAAGGACAAGCGCAACGGCACCTCGGTCGTCGTCTGCCCCGGCGGGGGCTACGGCGTCCTGGCGATGGGCCACGAGGGGACGGAGATCGCCGACTGGCTCGTCGAGCGCGGCGTGGCGGCGTTCGTGCTGGAGTACCGCCTCGGGCCGCGCTACCGGCACCCCGTCCCGCTCCAGGACGCCCAGCGGGCCGTGCGCCTGGCGCGGCACAAGGCGAAGGAGTTGGGCCTCGACCCGGGGCGCGTCGGCATCTGGGGGTTTTCCGCGGGCGGGCACCTCGTCTCGACCGCCTCCACCCGGTTCGACCGCGGCAACCCCGACGCCGCCGACCCGATCGACCGCACCTCCTGCCGGCCCGACTTCGCCATCCTCTGCTACCCGGTCATCCGCATGGACCCGCCGCACGGCCACATGGGGTCGCGCCGCAACCTGCTCGGCGACAAGCCGGACGAGAGGCTCGTCCAGGGCCTGTGCAACGACACCCAGGTGACCAAGGACACCTCGCCGACGTTCCTGTTCCACACCCGGGCCGACAAGGTCGTGGTCGTCCAGAACGCCGAGCTGTACCACGCGGCGCTGGTCAAGGCCGGGGTGCCGGCCAGGCTCGTGATCTACGACGGGGGCCCGCACGGCGTCGGGCTGGGCAAGAGGCACGCGGAGGTCAAGGGCTGGACCGACAAGTTGGAGGGCTGGCTGAAGGAGCGCAAACTTCTCGACCCGCCGAAGGGCGACTGAGCCCCCTCCCGGCCGGCGCGGCTTGCCCGGACCGGCTCCCCGGAGGGGGTTGCCGGCGTTCTCCCGCCCGTGTGCCCCGCCCGGATTGTTGTGCCCAACGGCTGATTGTGCAAGGACTTCCGATGAAGAGCCGGCCGGCGGCGGGTCGATACCTTTCTCTGGCCGGCGCCGGACGGGAGCGACCTCGATCCGACCTGGCCTGGCCGCGAGACCACCGCGGGGGAGGCGAGCGAAATGATCGGCGAGGACGTGATGGTTCCCGGCTCCGAGGCCGAGCAGCTCCGCCAGCAGCTGTTGCACGCCCAGAAGCTGTCGAGCGTCGGCGCGCTCGCCAGTAGCGTGGCCCACGAGTTCAACAACATCCTGACGACGATCATCAACTACGCCCGGCTGGCCCTGCGGACGCCCGGCGACGAGGCCTCCCGCACCCAGGCCCTGGAGAAGATCCTCAAGGGCAGCCAGCGGGCGGCGACGATCATCAACAGCATGCTCGGCTTCGCCCGCAACACCTCGACGCAGCGCGAGCTGACCGACCTGGCCGGGCTGGTCGAGGAGACGCTGATCCTGACCGAGAAGGACCTGAGCAAGCACCGCGTCCACGTCGAGAAGCGGTTCCACGGCCGGCCCAAGGCGATGGTGGTGCCGGCCCAGATCGAGCAGGTGCTGCTCAACCTGTTCATCAACGCCCGCCAGGCGATGCCGCGCGGCGGCCACCTGCGCATCGAGGCCCGCGAGAACCTCCCGGCGGGCATGGTCGAGCTGAAGGTGAGCGATACCGGCGTGGGCATCCCGCCGGAGCGGCTGCGGCTGATCTTCGAGCCGTTCTACACGACCAAGGAGCCGGACGCGGCCGGCCACGGCGGCACCGGGCTGGGGCTGAGCGTCTGCCGACAGATCATCGAGCAGCACAACGGCCGCATCCGCGTCGAGAGTCTGGTCGGCAAGGGCTCGACGTTCATCGTCAAGCTGCCGGTGCAGCCCTCTTTTTCAGATGACAAGGTGACAAGGTGACAAGGTGACAGGGTGACCAAGAGGTTCTGTCACCCTGTCACCCTGTCATCTACTACAGTTTCCAGCCGGTGCGGTACTCCGTGTGGAGGAACTTGTTCGCGTCGGACTCGGCGAACTTACCCTCCTTGCCGTCGTAAGTCAGCTTCTTACCGGCGCGGATGGCGGCGTTGCCTAGCAGAATCGCCTCGGTCAGTGTCGCGGCGTAGTCGAAGTTCGACATCGCGTGCGCCGGCCGGTTCGCCTTGATCGCCTCGACCCACTCCTTTTTCATCTCCAGATCCAGCTCGGCCCGGCGGCGCGGCAGCTTCGGCTCGTACTTGACCAGGTCCTTCGCGGCCGGGCCGAAGATCCGCCGCGTGCCGCCGTAATCGTCCGGCGAGTAGATCGAGGCGTGCTCGCCGATGATCAGCGAGCCGGAGTCGGAGAAGCCCTTTTCCGTGCCTTGCAGGACCGACAGGTCAGGCAGGACGCGCTTGCCGTCCCTTTTGCCCTCGTACCAGATCAGCTTGACCGGCGGCAGGTCGCCGCGAGCCGGGAACTCGAACGTGACCTTGGCCCAGGCGGGGTAGGTCTCGGGGTTGATCGGCTCGGACTCGGCCTCGATCGTCGTCGGCAGGCCGAGTTGCAAGCCCATGAACGGCATGTTCGTGGTGTGGCAGGCCATGTCGCCCAGCGCGCCGGTGCCGAAGTCCCACCAGCCCCGCCAGTTGAAGGCGTGGTAGGCGCCGCTGCGGTTGCGCTTGCCCTTGACCTCCTCCTCGTAGACGGCGTAGGGCCGCTCCGGGGCCGGGCCGAGGAACAGGTCCCAGTGGACGTGCTTGGGCACCGGGGCCGGCGCCGGCCGCCTGGTCACCTTCGGCGACTGCGGCCAGACGGGGCGGTTGGTCCAGCAGTGAACCTCCTTCACCGGGCCGAGCACGCCGGAGCGGAGCCGATCGACCGAGGTGCGGAACAGGTCGCCGGCCGTGCCCTGGTTGCCCATCTGGGTGCAGAGGTTGTGCTCCTTGGCCAGCTGCCGTAGCGTCCGCGCCTCGAGGACGGTGTGGGTCAGCGGCTTCTGGACGTAGACGTGCTTGCCCATCCGCATGGCCATGGCGGCGGCGGGGGCGTGGGTGTGGTCGGCGGTGCTGACGACGACGGCGTCGATCCCCTTGCCGAGCGTGTCGAGCAGCTCGCGGAAGTCGTGGAACTTCGTGGCCTTGGGGAACTTGGCGGCCTTGGCGTTGAGGTTGTTGTCGTCGATGTCGCACAGGGCGACGACGTCGCCGACCTCGCCGGCGTGGTCGGTGTCGCTGCCGCCCTTGCCGCCGACGCCGATGCAGGCGATTTTTAGGCGCTCGACCTTCGCCCTTTCCTTCCTGCTCTGCGCCGGCGCGAAGCCGGCGAAAAAGCCGACGCCGGCCACGGCGCCGGCCTGGAGGAACTGGCGGCGGTTGTTCCCACTCATGTGAGGTCTCCCTTGGTCTTGGTGCGGATTGGGTGCCAGGTGTGAGGGATCAGGCGGATGTGGAGTAATGTAAGCGGCGGACAGGCGAGGAGCAACGGGATACTGGGTGAGGTGCCCTTATTGGGGGAGCCCCGCGGGAAAGGGGGTGGAACACGCGGGCCTGGCAAACCCGGTCACCGACCCGGTCGGCCGTTCACCAGCCGCAGCCCCAACGCCTTTAGCCCGCGCCCGTGGGCCCCTGCCCACGCCTTCGGGTACGGCCTGGCCTCGCCGTTCATCGCGTGCCAGACGATCTCGTTGAACGCGCCGTCGTCGATCCGGTCTGGCTTCGACAGGTCCTGCGCCAGACTCAGCAGGGCCATGTCACGGTCCTTGCCCTTCAACTCCTTTAGCGGCCGGTTCAACTCGTCCAGCGGCGCCTTCGGGGTGATCGCCTTGTAAGGCGTGAAGTCGGGCCGCTCGGTGAAGCACTCGGTCATCAGCGGGGCCAGCCCGTCGAGTTGGGTCATCGGTGGCAGCCCCAGGATGCGCTCCATCGTGTGCAAGACGCCCGTCTGGTTGTAGAACCGACTCACGACCGCCTTCCGCCTGGCGTGGGGGCTGACGACCAGGCAGACCGAGCGGTGCCCGTCCACGTGGTCGTAGCCGTCCTGAGGGTCGTCCTCGATCATGAAGATCGCGGCCTTCGGCCAGAATCGGCTGTGCGAGATGGCCTCGACGAGCCGGCCGACGGCCAGGTCGTTGTCGGCCATGTGGGCCCGCGGGGTCGGCATGCCCGGCTGCGTGCCGGAGGTGTGGTCCTGCGGCAGGTAGACGATGACCAGGTTGGGGAAGCCGCCCCTCTTCTCGAACTCGCGGAACTCGCGGAGGAAGGCGTCCAGCCGCTGCTGGTCGGTGACCTTCATCCCCCAGCCGGGGTAGTCCGGCGCCGTGTACCGCGCCAGCGGGTCGAGGTACATCTTGTGCTGGAAGGCGACCTTCCCCTTCCCGGAGCGGTAATCGCGCCAGATGTCGGTGAACGTGGCCTTGGCCGGGACGGTCGTCTCGCTGTCGCGCATCTCGCCGTAGTTGCGGAACGACCGGCCGCGCAACAGCGCGTTGTCCCAGAGGAAGCCGGTCGAGGAGTAGGTCAGCGGGTCGTCGCCGAACGTGTAGCTGCGGGTGAAGCCGCCGAACGCCCTCTCCAGGTGGTCGGTGACGTTGCCCTCGGTGGTCCACGAGTGGCCGTCGGCCGACAGCACGCCGTTGCAGTAGAAGTTGTCCAGCAGGACGAACTGCTCGGCCAGCGCGTGGTGGTTCGGCGACAGCTCGCGCGGGAAGATGCACAGCGACGGGTCGCCGTTGCCCTGTTTCAGGTCGCCGAAGACCTGGTCGTACGTGCGGTTCTCCTTGATGACGTAGACGACGTGCTCGATCACACTCGGCTCGCCGACGCGGGCGGGCACCGGGACCGGCCTCGCGGCCGAATCGCCGCGCTCCAGCGCCCGCAGGGCCTCGGGGACGCGGGCGTCCTTGCGCACCTGGGCGGTGTAGTCGGCGAGCTGCTTCGCGGTGGGGAACGGCACCCGCGTCACGGTGCCGGTGTAGCCGTACACGCCGAAGCCGGCCCTCTTCGGGTCGCGGGTCCGCGAGCCCTCGCCCTTGACGTTGGCGACGTAGAGATACTTGTCGTCGCAGGTGACCGCGCCGGGGTACCAGCCCGCCGGGATGAACCCCTCCACCGCCGGCTTCCCCCCCAGGCCGATGACGGCGACGGCGTTGTTGCCGCCGTTGGCGGCGAACAGCGCCTTGCCGTCGCGGCTCAGCGCCAGGGCGTTGGTCGCGCTGCCGAACGGCAGCTTCGGGTCGGGCCGGACGACGAGGTCCTTCTCGCGCGACAGTGCGGCCGCGTCGAGGACGGTGACCGTGTCGGAGTTGGCGTTGGCGACGTAGAGCTTCTTGCCGTCGGCCGACAGCGCCAGCCCGGCGGGGTGCAGCCCCGTCTCGACCTCGCGGCGCATCCGGCCGGCGCCGAGATCGACCCGGCCGACCGTGCCGCTGGAGGCGACGCCCCGCGCGTCCACCAGCACCGGGGTGCCGCTCGACGGCGCCGTGCGCTCGCCGGCGTTGGGCCGCCGCCCGCCCCAGTTGGAGACGAACGCCGTCCTCTCGTCCCCCGAGAGGGCGACGGCGAAGGGGGCCACGCCGACCGGGACCTGCTCGGCCAGCACGCCCTTTTCCAGATCGACGACCCCCAGGGCGTTGTTGCGCGACAGGCAGACGTAGGCGCGCTTGCCGTCCCTGGTCAAGGCGATCCCGGTGGCGTGCGAGGCCCCCTTGTTGTCGGGGCCGGGCAGGCGGATCGAGCGGGCCCACTTCAGCCGGCCGCCGTCGATCTCCGCCTCGCAGAGGAGGTCCTGGGCGGTGGTGGCGTAGAGGCGCTTGCCGTCGGCGCGGACGGCCAGGCCGTGCATCGAGCCGCCGACCTTGTCGCCGGGGAAAGGCAGCTGCTGCGCGACCTTCCACGCCGCCAGGTCGAGGACGACGACGCCGCGGTTGTCCTTGACGAACAGGTGCTTGCCGTCCGGCGCGAGGGCCAGATCTACGGGCGGGCCGGGGAAGGAGAGCGACTCGCCGGCGGGCCGCACCAACTGGCCGGTCGGCACAAGGGTGCCGCCCGGCGGGCCGCCGCGCTCCGTCGTCTGGGCCAGGACGACCGCCGCCACCAGCGGCACCGCGAACGCCACCGCGCGCATGGGAACTCCCCTGGAAATGGTTAGCGACGCTTCGGAGTACGTTCCGAAGAACGCTGCCGCCAAGTATCGCCAACCGGCTGGCCTTACTTCAGGTCCGGCGGGTAGGTCTGCTCGGGGTCCTTCATTCGAACTCCAGCCCCGACTTGGCGGCGTCGGCGTAGTGGGCCGGGATCGGGCTGCCGGGCAGGCTCGTCACCGCCTCCTTCAGCCAGGCCATCCCGGCGTCGTCGGCCTTGGCCTCCTTGCCGCCGACGGGGTCCTTCGACTTGACCGGGTCGGGCCGCGGCGGCGGCCGCTGGCCCACCGACGATCACCGCCACCTTCACCTTCCCGCGCGCCACCCCAGCCACCTGGTACTTGCCGTCCGGGCCGATGTCGGCCTGGTGCGACCTGTTGTCCGGGGCGAGCAGGATGATCGTGCCGGCGGTGAGCGCCTTGCCCTTGTAGCTCACCGTGCCCGACACGTTCGACCGGGCCGGCCCGCAGCCGAGGACCGCGACCGCGCCGGCAAGGCTCAACAGGCCAAAGAACTGTCGCATGGTGGAACCTTCCTCGACGCTCACCAGTCGTTGCCGAGGACCTCGCCGCCCGTTGGCGTGCAGGCCGCCCACCAGGTGTCGGGGGACACGCCGGCGCCGACCAGGCGGCAGCTGCCGTCGCCGAGCCCGACCAGGATGCCGGCCGACCGCGGCGCGCTGGCCAGCCTGGGGTCGCAAGTCGCCGAGGCGCCGATGGTCGTCGGCTGGACCTGGAACTTCGACGCCGGGCCCTGGATCTGGTAGGCGAAGACGGGGTTCCACTCCTTCCAGGCGGTCCGGCCGTAGGCCCAGATGTTGTAGTAGGGCCCGCCCGGGGCACCCGACAGCGACGGGCGTTGGCAGACGGCGACCTTCTCGGCGTAGAGGATGGTGTTCGACAGGCCGTCGGTGTTGTCGGTCAGCTTCATGACCCGGTTGGTCGCGTCGTTCAGGAAGTAGCCCATCGACAGGTAGTTGGCCGCGTAGCCCGTCACCCCGTAGGTGCCCCAGCCGGCGTCGTTGTACAGCCCGTTTCCCGGGTCCGACGAGTCGGACGGGTTGGTGAAGATCTTGAGCCCGTTGTTCTGGTAGACCTGCCAGAAGTAGTACGGCGGCCCGATCTTGGCGAGGTTGTCCTGCTCGATGTACGGTAGGATGAAGTAGTGCGACGAGCCGCAGCGGTTGTACCAGTTGACGTTCCAGTTCGAGTCCCAGTCCACGAAGGCCGGCGGTAGGTACTGCATCACGTCGTTGTAATTGTGTGACGCCAACCCCATCTGTTTGAGGTTGTTCATGCTCTGCATGCGGGCCGCCGCCTCGCGGACCTTCTGGACGGCAGGCAGGAGCAGGCCGATGAGGATGGCGATGATCGCGATGACGACCAGCAGCTCGATCAGCGTGAAGCCTTTCCGGGAGCGGGGCACCATGGGGTTCTTCCTCCGAGGGGGAACGGGGGAGTATGTCTCACCGGCGGGAATGACGGTCACGGCTATTTCTATGCCCGGATTGTGATCCCTTCAACGGGATTGTGTTAGGGTTGGATGAAAACTGCCCGCCGCGACCGGTTGCCCCCGAGGGGGGCGGTTTGGGATAATTCCCCTAGCAGAACCAGTTCCCCACGGGCGGGTCGCCATGAAGAAGACCGTCGCCGCCGTCGTCACCGAGTACCGCAAGTGGTCGCACGCCGACGTCATCGTCGGCAAGCTGCTGGAGGGCTACGACCACGACGGCAAGGCGTTCCCCGACCTGCGCGTCGTCTCGATGTACGTGGACCAGAAGCCCAAGGGCGAGTGGAGCGAGGCGCTGGCGAAGAGGCACGGCTTCACCCTGCACGACACCATCGCCGGCGCCCTGACGCGCGGCGGCAAGGCGCTCGCCGTGGACGGGGTGCTGCTCATCGGCGAGCACGGCAAGTACCCGACGAACAAGAGGGGGCAAATCCTCTACCCGCGCCGGCGCTTTTTCGAGGAGACGTGCCAGGTCTTCGAGTCGTCGAAGCGGTCGGTCCCGGTGTTCACCGACAAGCACCTGGCCGCGACGTGGGACGACGCGAAGTGGATGTACGACCGGGCGCGAGAGCTGTTCGTCCCGCTGCTGGCCGGCTCGTCGCTGCCCGTGGCGTGGCGGCGGCCGGCGCTGAAGCTGCCGGTCGGCTGCGAGCTGACCGAGGCGGTGCAGATCGGCTACGGCCCGTTCGAGGCCTACGGCTTCCACGCGCTGGAGGGGCTTCAGTGCCTGGCCGAGCGCCGCCAGGGTGGCGAGGTCGGCGTCCGGTCCGTCGAGTGCCTGCAAGGCCGGGCGATGTGGGACGCGCTGGACAAGGGTCGCTGGTCGAAGGAACTGCTCGAGGCGGCGATGAAGCTGGTGCCGGCCCACGCCGCGGGGGACGTGCGGGCGCTGACCGAGAAGGTGAGGGACGCCGGCGTCTTCCTCGTCGAGTACCGCGACGGGTTCAAGGCGGCGGTGGCGATTCTCAACGGCTGGGTCTACGAGGGCGACGGTGGCGCGTTCGTCTTCGCCGGCAGGCTGAAGGGCAAGGCCGAGCCGGCCGCGTGCCAGTTCTACCTGCAACAGCCCGACCCGTTCGGCCACTTTGCTCATCTGGTCAGGGCGATCGAGTCGCTGATCCGGTCGGGCCACTCGCCGTACCCGGTGGAGCGGACGCTACTGACGACCGGGGTGCTCGACGCGGTGATGACGAGCAAGGCGGAATGGAGCCGCAAGGTCGAGACGCCGCACCTGGCGATCAAGTATAAGCCGACGGAGTGGCCGTTCGCGGCCGACGTACCCAGGTCGGTCAGGCGAACTTACCCGGGGGAAAGCAGATGAGGCATCGAAATACCTGGCGCCCCCAACCCCGGCGACCCCTTTGGTTGAAGCCGAATGGCCTCGCATGGGTCGTGCTCCCCGCCCTCTTACTCTTCGCCCCTGGATATGCGCGTGCCGACGGAGGGCCGCCCTGGCTCCTCGGCAAGGCCTGGAAGCTGCCCTCCGAGTACGCCAACCAGGAGTCCGGCTACTTCTCCCTCGTCGCCGGCCACGACGGCCGGCTCTACGTCGGCACCGCCAAGTACGGTGTCAACGCCTACCTGCTCGAATTCGACCCGAAGGCCGAGAAGACGCGCCTCGTTATGGACGTCCACGAGACGATCCACCTCGCCGGCAAGGGCTATGCCGCCCAGGCCAAGATCCACACCCGCAACAACGTCGGCGCCTCCGGCAAGGTCTACGTCGGCTCCAAGCAGGGCTACCCCGAGAAGGGCGAGCACCGCTGCGACTACCCCGGCGGTTACGTCCTCGTTCACGATCCCAAAAGTGGCAAGAACGAGCACTTCGGCATCGCCATCGCCCGCCACGGCATCATCAGCGTCATCCCCGACGAGTCGCGCGGCGTCGCCTACGTCTCGACCTGCTCCGACGAGCGGCCCATCGACCACACTCACTTCATGGTCCTGGACCTGAAGACGCGCACCTACCGCGACCTCGGCGACATGCAGCACATGTACGCCTTCGTCGTGCTCGACCACAAGGGCCGGGCCTACCACCCCGTGCGCGGCGGGACGGTCGCCCGCTTCGACCCCGACGCCAACAAGCTGGAGCGGCTGGCCGTCACGATCGACGGCAAGGCACCCCCCGCGCAGTTCACGAAGGACCACTGCATCCTCAACTGGGAAACGTCTCCGGATCGGAAGACGCTGTACGCCGCCGAGATGGTGACCAACGCGCTGTACGCCTTTGACCTCACCGCCGCGGGTTCGACGCTGCCCGGCAAGACGCTCGGCGTCCTCCTCCCGAAGCTGGTAAGCCGCGCGACGACTGCCGGGCCCTGTGCGTCGGCCCCGACGGGACGGTGTGGGCCGCCGTCACCGACCACGGGCAGCCCGACGGGCCGTGCTGCACCTGGTCGGCTGCCGGCCCGGCGGCAAGCCGCGCGAACCGGCCGCATCGGCGTGGCCAACCCGACCTTCACCACCTTCACCGACGCCGCCGGCAAGCCGAAGCCGTGGCACCACACGATGCGCAGGTCAAGGACGGCACCCTGGCGCGTGGCAGCCGATGGGCGTCTGCGCCACGGCCGACGGCAGCGTCTACGTCTACACCATCGCGCCGCTGACCCTGCTGCGGTTCACCCGGGAGCAGCTCCGTTAACCGGTGCTCAGGTGCCGCGACCGAACACGAACCCGGCGGCCGCGACGCCGCCGCCGAGGACCAGGGCCGCGGTCGGCGTCAACACGGCGGGGCCGAGCACCATGACCGCCGCCCCGAGCAACACCAGCAGGCCGACCTGCCAGTGCCGCCAGATGGATGACAGCACCAGGATCAACCCCGCCACGCCGGGGTTGATGCTGTTGAACAGGTCGCGCACGGCCTCCGGCAGTGGCAGCGGGCGAGCCTCGCCGCCCTGAATCTTGGCCCAGATCGCGGAGTACGTCGCGGGGCTGTCGTAGTCCGCGCTCGACGGCAGGAGCTGGTTCCGGTGCAGCCACCACAGGCAGATCAGCACCAGCGCCACGCCGACCAGGAACCGCACCGACCCGCCGAACAGCGAGGCGAGGGCCTCCCCCAGCGCCCGCCCCGGCCGCGGCTTCGCCCTCGGCGGCACCACCACCTCGACGTCGAGCAGGTCGTGGACGTGGATGCGCCGCGGCGGCCCCTTCCGCTCCGGGGTCGGCACTTCCTGCTTGACCTCCTCGGCCCGGCGCACCACCTCCTCGGCCACCGCCTCGGCCTGCGCCCTGGCCTGGTCCTGACCCACGCCCCTGGCGAGCAGGTTCTGCTGCTCGACGGCTTGCAACCGCAGTCGCTCGCGCCCTGCCTGCCTCCGCCGCTGGTGGCGGTCGATCCAGTGGACGATCGGGTCGCGCCAGCCGGCGTACCTCGACCGAACGTCCCTCGGCCCGCCGCCGTACCGGGCCCGCGCCGCCAGTTTCGCCTCGTAGCCGAACAGTGCCTCGAAGAACTCCTCCCAGGGCTCGCCGGCGTGCCTGGCGACCATCTCCTGCAACGCCTCCTCCGACAGGCCGCGCCGCCGCAGCTCCCGCAGCATCCGTTCGACCTTCTCCAGCGGCTCCGCCCGCTCGGCGGCCAGCCGGCGGTCCAGCGTGCAGTACATCGCGACCGCCAGCGCCAGGCCGGCGGCCCCGGTGAACAACCAGATCCACAGCTGGCCGAACAGCCACAGCACGGCGAGGAAGAGCGCCACCGCGAGCGCCACCTTGCCAAGCTCCGGCCAGCTGGACGAGAGCACCAGGTCGCGCCCCATGAGGGACAGGTGCTCTCGCCGGGCCACCCCGTGGACGACCAGGTACGACAGGGCGGTGCTCACCCCCAGCCCGAGCACCCCGCCGGCGATGGCCCAGGAGTGGCGGAACCCCAACAGCACCAGTACGAGGAACAGCGCGGCACAGCCGCCGAAGAAGCTGAACAGCACCCAGGGCCGTAGCTGCGCCGCCGGCGCCTCGCGGAAGGCCTTCCCGGCCTGGTCGATCGTCTGGAGGTGCGTTTCCAGCCGCGACGCCGGGCCGGAGACGCCCAGGAAGGCTTCCAGCGCCTGGATCACCTCGGCCATCGAGGGGTAGCGGTCGTCGGGCCTCTTCCCCACCATCTTGACGATGACGTCGGCCAGCGCCTTCGGCACGTCCGGGACGACCTGGTCCGGCCGGGCGACCGGCTCGCTGGCGTGCTTGGTGAGCACCTCCAGGGCGTTGCCGCCGGCGAAGACCGGCTTGCCGGTGACCAGCAGGTACAGGGTGCAGCCGAGGCTGTAGACGTCGGCACGGGAGTCCACCCGGGTCGCGTCGCGGGCCTGCTCGGGGGCCATGTACGACGGGGTGCCGACCGCCTGCCCGACGGCGGTGACGTTGCTCAGGCCAGAGAGCGCGCGGGAGGTCGGCGCGGGGACTTCCGTCGCGGCGGGCGGCTCGTCCTCGATGCCGGGCGTCCGGACCAGTCCGAGGTCGGCCACCTTGACCACGCCCTGGGAGTTGAGTAGCAGGTTGTCGGGCTTGACGTCACGGTGGACCATGCCGCGGTCGTGGGCGAATTGCAGGCCGCGGGCCGCTTGCAGCACGTAGCCCGCCGCGACGTCGGCGGGCAGGCGGCCCTCCGCCTTCACCACCTCGCCCAGCGAGCGGCCCTCGACGTACTCCATGCTGAAGAAGTGGACGCCCCGGTCCTCGGCGATGTCGTAGACCTGGACGATGTTGTGGTGCACCAGCTGGGCCGCGGCGTAGGCCTCGCGGGTGAAGCGGACCAGGAAGTTGGGGTTGCTCGCCCACTCGGGCCGCATCACCTTCAGCGCGACCAGCCGGTCCAGCGACACCTGCCGGGCCAGGTACACCGTGCCCATGCCGCCGCGGCCCAGTTCCTTGAGGATCTGGTAGCCCCCTAGCACGGCGGGGGCCGGGTCGGCGCCAGCGGCGGGGGAGGACGCCAGCGGGGCGGTCCGGATCGACAGGGCGGCGTCGTTCCCGGTCACGACCAGCTCGAACGGTCGGCCGCAGTTCGGGCACTTCGGCGTGAACCGTCCCGGGCGGAGGGCTTTCGGGGTCGTCGGGTGTCCGCAGTGCGGACAGCGGATGGCCGGCATGGTTAGCACTACTCAGGTAAGGACGCCTGGTGGTTGATAGCATACCTGGGGCGACCAGGGATCGCCACTCGATGCCCGCGGCCACAGGGGGGACCAACGATGTCACGCCTCGACGCCCAGCAGGGGCTGATGCCGTCGCTGCTCGACCGGCTGATCGACCCCGACGCCGACGGCTCGGCCTGGCGGCACGGCTACGGGGTGCGGCAGATGATTGCCTCGGTCCACCGCGACCTTGAAGACCTGCTCAACACCCGCCAGGTGCTGACCGACCTGCCGCCCGACTGCGCCGAACTGGCCCGGTCGATCGCCGCCTACGGCATGCCCGACCTGACCAGCGTCGAGGCGATCACCGCCGACCAGCGGGCCCGCATCGGCAAGATGCTCGAGGCCCTGATCCTGCGCCACGAGCCGCGCCTCAAGGACGTCCGGGCCACGCTGCTGGAGCCCGACCAGGCGGTTCGGCGGTCGGTCAAGTTCCACATCGAGGCGCGACTGGCGGTCGAGCCGGCCCCCGAGGTGGCGTTCGACACCATCCTCGAGCTGACCACCGGCCACTCGTCGATCACCCGGGCGGACGTCACGTCATGAGCGAGTCGATCTACCGCTATTACGAGCGCGAGCTGATCTTCATCCGCCAGCTGGCCCAGGAGTTCGCCCGCCAGTACCCCGGCGCCGCCGGCCGGCTGTTGCTGGAGCCGACCCGCAGCGTCGATCCGCACGTCGAGCGGCTGATCGAGGCGTTCGCCCTGCTGACCGGCCGCGTCCACGCCAAGATCGACGACGAGTTCCCCGAGCTGACCGACGCGCTGTTGTCCATCCTCTACCCGCACTACCTCGCCCCGGTCCCGTCGCTGGCCGTCGTCCAGTTCGTGCCCGACCCGGCGCGGACGCCGATGAAGACCGGCTTCGCCCTGCCGCGCGGCAGCCGGCTGCGCACCCGGCCGGTCAACGACCTGCCGTGCAAGTTCCGCACGGCCTACCCGGTCACCCTCTGGCCGGTGACGCTGACGGCGGCGCGGCTCCAGCCGCCGCCGTTCCCGGCCGGCTACCGCCCGCCGCCTGGCACCGCCGCGGCGCTGCGGTTGAGCCTGGAGACGCAGGCCGGGGCCAAGCTCGGCGAGCTGGCCCTTGACAGCCTGCGCTTCCACCTGGTCGGCGAGGGGCAGCTCGTCGCCTCGCTGTACGAGGCGGTGTTCAACGGCACCCTTCAGGTGACACTACAGGCCGTCGGCGAGCCGACCCGCCCGGCGGTGATCCTGAACCCCAGAGAGGCCGTCCGCCCGGTCGGCTTCGAGGCGGACGAGGGGCTGCTGCCGTACCCGGCGCGGTCGTTCGTCGGCTACCGGCTGCTGACGGAGTTCTTCTCGTACCCGGCGAAGTTCCTGTTCTTCGACCTCGCCGGGCTGTCGCGGCTGTTCCGCGGCTCCGCCGCCCGAGGCTTCGAGGTGATCTTCTACCTGTCGCGGACGAGCCAGCTGCTGGAGCAGGGCGTGGACGCCGGCACCTTCCGCCTCGGCTGCACGCCGGTGGTGAACCTGTTCGAGCAGGTCGCCGAGCCGGTCGCCCTGACGCAGTCGCGGCACGAGTACCGCGTCGTGCCGGACGTGGCCCAGCCGTTGGGCATGGAGGTGTACTCGATCGACGAGGTGACGAGCACCGACCCGACGGCGGGGGTGACGACGACGTACGAGCCGTTCTACTCGTTCAAGCACGGCGAGGGCCGGGAGAAGCGGCGGGCGTACTGGTACGCCACCCGGCGGGGGGCGACGCGGGAGGGCGACCACGGCACGGAGGTGTTCCTGAACCTGGTGGACCTCGACTTCGACCCGCGGCAGCCGGCCGCCTCGACGCTGCTGATCCGGACGACGTACCAACCGCGACCCGGCGCGGCGTACTCCAGCGGGCCGGCGAGCAGCTGGCGTTCGGCCTGGAGGCGGTCGCCCTGGCTGGCCGCCATCCGCTGCGTCCGCACGCCGACGCTGCCGGCGGCCCGGCCGCGCCGCCGCGGGCGTACTGGAAGCCGGTGTCGCACCCTGAGCCTGAAACCACCTGTCGATCAGCGACCCGACGAGGGCAAGGGTGCTGCTGCAAGAGATCCTGCGCCTGTACGACCTTTCGGACCCCGAGTCGGGCCAGCAGCACGCGGAGGAACCGGCTGTTGATCGAGGGGATCACCAGCGTGTCGAGCCGGCGGGTGGTGGCCGGACGGGCGGCGGGGTTGCGAGCGGGTTCTGCCGGGGCGTCGAGGTGACGGTGGAGCCTGGACGAGGACCGCCACGTCGGCACCGGGGCGTACCTGTTCGCCAGCGTGCTGGAGCCGCTTCCTCGGGCTGTGGCCTCGCTGAACTCGTTCACGCAGCTGGTGGCCTGCACCAAGCAGGGCGAGGGCGCCGGCGTGCTGGCCGCCGCGCGCTGGCGAGCAGGTACCTCAGGTAAATAAGCCTGCCGGGGGGGCCTTGGCGTGAGCCTGAGGTCCCAGGAAGCTGCCAAGGCGGCCCCGGTCAGTGCGCGCCTGCGGTGTTCTCAGCCTCGTTCAGTTTGGCCTGCGTCGCGACCAATAGCCTGGACGACGGCTCTGGTGCCCGACCGCAGCCACCTGTGACGCGGTCCTCCAACTCTTCGTAATAAACGCGTTATAGGGGAACTGTAACGGGCAGACTGAACGGACCCTGACTCGACGCCGTGTACATCCCCGGGTTCTGCTGGATCCGCGCGAGGCTGCGGGCTGTCTGGTTCGAAATCGTCACCCAGCTCCGGCCTGGGCTTCCCCGTCGTAGTAATCGACCGCGTCCGCCCGACTCCCTGGGCGGCGTCCGGGTGGAAGTCGACCGGGTTCACGGCCGCGGCCTCCGCATACTCTCCAGCTCGGCCGGGATGCCAACCACCCGCCCCGGCATCGCCGGCCATGCGCCGTTCGGCAAGGGCCAGCCACTCCTCGGCGGCCCCCTCCTCGGCTGGCTCGAGGGTGCGGAGGAGATGGTGGGCCAACTCGGCACGGTCAGACAACCCAAGCCGGGACGCCGTCGCCTTCAACTCCTCCAGCGATACGGTCATGATAAGCCTCCCGCGAGCGACCACCCGCATCATACCCGCGGCGTTTGCCCGCGAAGCCGTGCCGGTCAGACAGGCCCTTCGCCGGTTGTTCAGGCGTACTTCTTCCGTAGTCGCTCTTGAATCTTGAGGCGGCTGGATGTCCTCGTAGGCCGCCTGCTCGTTCACCGGCATCGAGGACGGCCCCTTCTCGCCTGCTCGCCGGGCCGGGACGCCGATCTCGACCTGCCGGCCGAGGGCGTTCAGGAAGCGGAAGAGGCGGTCGAGGGTGTACCCCGACGCGGCCACGGACGAGGGCGGACACCTTGGGCTGGTCGATCCTGAGCAGCTTGGCGGCCTGGGTCTGCGTGAGCCCCCGTTCCTCGATCACGGCCCGGATGCTGAACCAGATCGGCCTTGGCAAGGGCCATGTCCGGCCTGGGAAGTCCGAGGTCAGCGAACACGTTCCCGCTCCCTCTCTCGATGAGGGCAGGCTTGTCAGTGGGGGTTTTCCCCCGTTCGCTTTTGCTCCTCGACCCATTCCGCATAATCTTTCTCCGCTTCCTTCAGGCGGGCCTTTACCTTCTCAATCTCCGACGCCGGGGTCTTGATGCCGCTCTTCGACTTCTTTTGGAAGGCGTGCAACACGTAAACGACGCCGGCGAACTTGACCGTGTAAACGGCCCGGAACGTGCTCCCGTCGTCGTCCTCGACCACCTCCAGGACCCCGGCCCCCTTGAACCCCTTGAGCGGCCTGGCGTCCGGGTGCTTCCCGCCGGTCTGGGCGTCGAACAACGCCTGACCGAACGTCTGTCGCACGCCTCTGGGGAACGCTCGAAGGTCCTTCCTGCTCGACGCTACCCAGAAGACAGGCTTCGGGTCGCTCGGTTCGTTATCGCCAGCCTTTGCCATCGTCATTATGCCAGATATGGCATACTTCTGTAATTCTGGGCGGAGCCCGAAGTCCCAGAAACCGACAAGGAGGCCCCGGACAGGTGCGGTGACTAGTTCGGCTCGGCGGGCGCTGCGGCACCGAACGCCCGAACGGCGGCGGCCAGCGTCGCAGCCAAGGCGAGGCACCACCACAGCGCGAACCGGTGCCAGGCCGCGGCCCAGTGCTGCGCGTCGGGATCGACGGACGGGGTAGGCCAGAATGCCTCCCAGGGCAAGAACAGCAGGGAGACGGTGCCGGCCACCACCAGGGCCACCGCCGCGCCGGCGCGCGAGGGGGCCAACAGGGTGACGCCCGCCGCGAGGCCGACCACCGAGAGGCCGCCGTAGCCGAGCAGAAGCGAGAACGCCTCGGCGGCCTCCGCCAGCCCCGCCATGCCGAACATTGGACCCATCCGTGCGCCCTCCGCCGTCGAACTTGTGATCATGCTGCGCCGGGCGCAGTATAATTACACCAAACATGACCTGCCAGATCAGGTAGCACGGCGCCTTGGCCCCTCGCTACTTTGCGTAGGAGAGGCTCGCACTGCCTTCCTTACCTGGACCATCCTCAGCCGGTCCAGCGGGCTACGCACCCCGGCCGCCTATACTCAACGCCTGCGTATAGACCATCGTCGTTCGCACGTCCTTGTGATCCAGCCGCTCCTGCACAGTGCGGATGACGACATAGGGCCACCGTAAGGGAGTACCAGAGCCCCCCGGCAGGAAAGTCCTCGCCGCCGACTCGATGGGGAGTCGGCGGCGGGCGGAAACATATTACCTCGGCTCACGCCGTCGTCTCCGGCACGTCCGGCTTGTCCGCGTCGAACCACTCCGGCTTGAACTCGATCCGCCCGCGCCCCTTCATCGCCAGGTTCGCCGTCAGCGCGATGATCGCGTCGGCCATCGCCACCTCGCCGTGGCAGCGCGGCAGCCGCTTCTGGCGGTACGCGCCGCCCTTGTCCTTGTCGTAGCCCAGCTGCCTGTCCCACGACCGCACGCAGTAGGCGAAGTCCTCCATCTCCTCGCGGTAGCCGCGGCTGACCGGGCCGCCCACCGCCGGCGCCCCGCCCTTGGCCGCGCCGGCCACCGCCGACGGGCCGCCCCACGTCGAGGACGAGTCGGCCGCCGCCGCGTCCTTCTTCACGGCGCCGACGTCGATCGTCATCGCCCGCTGGTCGCCCTTCTTCGTCGGGTCCTTCTCGGAGTAGAGCATCACCTTCTGCTCGCCCTCGACGATCATCGTCCCCCGCGTGCCCATCAGGCACTCGCCGTACTGCTCGAACCCGTTCGTGCTGATCGACGAGTACGTCACCACCACCACGTCGTGCTTGTCCTGGGCGTAGTTCTTGCCGGGGAACTCGAACGTCACGAAGACGTGATCGTCGATCTCGCGCGGGTTCCTGTTCGGGCCGAAGAACGACTTCGTCCCGACGCCCTGTACCGAGAGCGGCTTGGCCTTGCCCAGGAAGATGCTGGCCGCGTCCAGCTGGTGGCTGCCCAGCTCGGCCATCAGGCCGCCGCCGGTCCGCTCGTACAGCCGCCACCGCACCAGCTGCTCGACCGAGTCGTAGCCGCACTCGGCCAGGAACTTGTTCAGGTCAACGCCCTTCTCCTTGGCCAGCGCCTCGACCCCCTCGACGTCGCCGCGCAGCACCGGCTGGTACCAGCCGTCGCGGATCTTCGGCTCGGGGACGCCGGCCGCCTGCGACGCCTTCTCCAGGCTGCCGCCGAAGTACGGCGCCCACTCCTGCGGGCTGAACGAGGCCGGCCAGCTGAAGTTGCGGTGCCACAACGCGCGGATGTGCTTGACGTCACCCAGCAGGCCCGACTTCACCACCGCCTGGGCGTGGGCGTAGAGCATGCTGTAGTGCCGCTGGTGGCCGATCGACAGGACGACCTTGTTCTCCTTCGCCGCCCGGATCATGTCCTTGCACTGGCCGATGGTGCGGGCCATCAGCTTCTCGCACAGCACGTGCTTGCCCGCCTTCATGCACTCGATCGCCACCGGCGCGTGCAGGTGCAGCGGCAGGGCGATGACGACGGCCTCGACGTCCTTGTCGTCGAGGACCTTCTTCCAGTCGGTGTACCGGCGGATGGCCTTGGCCTTCTCGCCGTAGATCTTGTTCATGCCCTTGCGCAGCGCGACCTTCTGGTCGCCGATCATGATCCGCTTGAGGTTGTACGGGCGGATGTCGGCGACCGCGACGAACTCCAGGAAGTCGGGGTTGTGCTCGCCGGC
>JAXMAW010000070.1:0-31616 GCA_046350195.1 Gemmataceae bacterium | reverse complement strand
GGTCCGCGCTCACGGAACAGTTCCTCAGTCCGGGTGTGGGGTGGTTCCTGTCAGGCCAGGTAGTATGGGGAAAGATTATAGGGGATTCGTGCGAACCGACACAATTGCAACCTCGGTCACCGGCCCACTCCATCGAGCCGCCACCGCACCTCTCGGACCGCAGCGGCGTCGGTCACCTCGTAGCGGTCCTCCGCCGACCCGCCGAAGCGCACCTGCGGCCGCGCTGCCGCCGAGCGGTCCTCACGGGTCGTCCGCAACGAGGCGTGGACCTGGTCGCAGCCGGTGCGGGCGACGACCTCCGCGACGGTGCGCGGGTTGATCCCGGCGGCCGGGAGAACCTCGATGCGCCCTCGGGCCTGTTCGACCAGCCTGGCAATCGTCGCCACCCCCTGGCGCGCCGTCTCCTCCTGGCCGCTGGTCATGACGCGCCGGACGCCGAGGTCGATGAGTTCCTCCAGCGCCGTGCCAGGGTCCGGCGTCACGTCGAATGCACGGTGGAAGACGGCCACGCGGCTCCCGATCAAGCGCACCACCTCGGTGCAGCGACTCCGGTCAATGCCGCCGTCGGCCGACAGGGAGCCGAACGCGATCCCGTCGGCCCCGTTGGCCAGGGCGAACTCCACGTCGCGGAGCAGGGTGCGGAACTCGGCTTGGCGGTAGCAGAAGCCGCCGGGGCGCGGCCGGGCCATGGCGACAAGGGGGACGCGCACCGCCCGGCGCGTCTCCAGCATCAACCCCGCCGACGGGGTCAGGCCGCCCAGAGTCAGCGCCGCGTTCAGCTCGACGCGGTCGGCCCCGTTGGCCTCGGCGACGGCGGCGTCCTCGGCGGAGCCGACGGCGACCTCGAGCAGCACCCGGGGCGTCATGTCAGCTCGACCACCGCCTTGATGACGCCGGCCCGCGGGTCGAGCCAGCCGGGGAAGGCGCCGATCATCCCGTCGAGGCCGGCCCGATGCGTGATCCACGGCCGGGTGTCGATCCGGCCCTCCTCGATCAGGCCGATGATGCGGGTGAAGTCGGTCGGCAGCGCGTTGCGGGTGGCGAGCAGGGTCAGCTCGCGGCGGTGCATCAGGTGCTGGAAGAAGGTGATCTCCTGCGTGGTGATGCCGACGTACACCAGCCGCCCGCCGAAGGCGCACAGCCCCAGCGCCGCGGACATGCTTTTGTGACTGCCGGTCGCGTCGAAAACGACCTCGGCGAGGTGGCCGTCGGTCAGCCGGGCCAGGTTCCCCTCCTCGCCGCCACCGTCGGTGACGTGGACGACGTCGGCGACGCCCATGGCGTCGCGGCAGAACGCCAGCCTGCGCTCGCTGCGGTCGAAGACGATCGGCCGCGCCCCCGCCAGCCGAACGAACTCCAGCACCGCCAGGCCGATCGGCCCGGCGCCGATGACCAGGACGTTCTCACCGGGCCGCACGGCGCCCCGGTTGACCGCGTGGCAGCCGATCGCCAACGTCTCGACGAGGGCCAGCTGCTCCAGGGTCAGGCGCGATGACGGATGCAGCTTGCGGGCGGGCAGGACGAGCCGAGACCTCAGCCCGCCGTCGGTGTGGACGCCGAGGACTTCTAGGTGTTCGCAGCAATTGGGCCGGCCGCGCCGGCTGGCGTAGCTGGTGGGGTCGTTGAGGTACGGCTCGACGGCGCAGCGGTCGCCGGGGCGGACGCTCGCCACGCCGTCGCCGACGGTGAGCACCTCGACGCCCAGCTCGTGGCCGATGATGCGCGGGTAGCTGAAGAACGGCATCTTGCCCTGGTAGCCGCTGTAGTCGGTGCCGCAGACGCCGACGCGGTGGACGGCGACGACCGCCTCGCCGGGGCCCGGCGGCGGCGGCTCGGGCAGGTCGATCGGGGCGAACTCGAAGGGGCGTTCGAGGCGGATCGCTTTCATGGCCGGCGCTCCCGCGGACGGGGGTACGTCCACGGGTAGCGTATTACGGATCTGGCATGTCGGCGAGAATAAGGGCGTGTTCAGGGGTTCGCCAGGCCGTGGTGCCGGCGGACCCAGGCGCGGAACTGGCGGAGGACCGCGTTGTTGTCCGGGACCTGGCGCGCCTCCTGAACGAACGGCAGCAGCTCGGCCGGTCTCACCTTCGGGAACGACAGGCTGTGTGTCGCCGGCTGATACTGGCCGGCGACGAGGACGTGGAACGTCAGAACCCCGTCTTCCATTCGCCAGACCTCCGGCACCTGGAGCGTCTCGTAAATGCTCATGCGGTCCAGTGACGAGTTGGTGACGTCCACCTCCAGGGCCAGGTCGGCAGGGGGGTGCTTGCTCAAGTCCAACTCATCGACCCCGGCGAGGGCGGCGGCGTTGGCGATCCAGAAGCATTCGTCCGGCTCAAGGCCGCGTTGTTTCTTCTTCTTCCGCATGGTCGTTGATCCGCCGGCCCGCAGAGGTAGACCAAGTTCCTCGGTCAGAATCTGGATGAGAAAGCTGAAGAAACTTCCAGGGTGGTCGTGCCGATGCGAGGGCGCCAAGATCTCCAGTTCCCCCCCGTCGTAGGTCAGACGGTAGCCGGGCCGCTCCTCGAACACGCGGAGCAGTTGGGTGTACGTCTTCCAATCGACGTTCGACAGCCGCAGACAATCCCGGACAGGGGGGCGTTGGGCAACGACCTGGCTCATAATTCACCTCACGCCAACAGCGCCTTGATCGGCTCGGCGTGCTCGACGCCGGTCAGGCGCTGGTCCAGGCCCTGGTAGCGGAACGTAAACCGCCGGTGGTCGAATCCCAGCAGGTGCAGCACGGTGGCGTGGAAGTCGCGGATGTGGACGGGGTCCTTGACGATGTTGTAGCTGAAGTCGTCCGTCTCGCCGTAGATCGCGCCGCCCTTGCTGCCGCCGCCGGCCATCCACATGGTGAAGCAGCGAGGGTGGTGGTCCCGACCGTAGTTGGTCTTCGACAGGCCGCCCTGGGAGTAGATCGTCCGACCGAACTCCCCGCCCCAGATCACCAGCGTCTCGTCGAACAGGCCCTTGCGCTTGAGGTCCTGGATCAGGCCCCAGCAAGGCTGGTCGGCGTCGCGGCACTGGTCCGGCAGCCGGCCGCTGACGTTGGCGTGCGTGTCCCAGTTGTTGTGGTACATCTGCACGAACCGCACCCCACGCTCGACCAGCCGCCGCGCCAGCAGAACCGAGTTGGCAAAGGTGCCGGGCTTGCGGGCCTCCTCGCCGTAGAGCTTGAAGGTCGAGGCCGGCTCCTTGCTCAGGTCCACCAGATCCGGGACGCTGGCCTGCATGCGGTAGGCCATCTCGTACTGCTGGATGCGCGTGTGCGTCTCCTGGTCGCCGACCAGCCGGTAGTTCATCTCGTTCAGCGCCTTCAGCCCGTCGAGCGTCTTGCGGCGGGTCTGCTCCGAGACGCCCGGCGGGTTGTTGATGTACAGGATCGGGTCGCCGGCCGACCGGAACGGCACGCCGGAGTACTCGCCGGACAGGTAGCCGCTCTGCCACAGCCGGGCCGAGATCGCCTGCACCTGCTCGGTGTTCGTCGGCTTGGCGACGAGCACCACGAACGTCGGCAGGTTTTTGTTCAACGAGCCCAGCCCGTAGCTCGTCCACGCGCCCAGGCACGGCCGGCCGGTCACCTGGTTGCCGGTCTGGATGTTGGTGATGGCCGGCTCGTGGTTGATCGCCTCTGTGTTCATCGATCGGATGAAGCACATGTCATCGACCATCTTGGCCTTGTACGGCAATAGCTCGCTCAGCCACATGCCGCACTGGCCGTGCTGCTTGAACTTGTACTTCGACGGCGCGATGGGGAAGCGCGCCTGGCCCGACGTCATGGTGGTCAGCCGCTGGCCCTTGCGGATGGAGTCGGGCAGGTCCTTGTCGTACCACTCGTTCATCTTCGGCTTGTAGTCGAAGAGGTCGATCTGGGAGGGACCGCCGACCATGTGCAGGTAGATGACGTGCTTCGCCTTCGGCAAGTGGTGGGCCAGGCCGGGCAGCGCCTTCGAGGGGTCGTCCGCTGCCTGCAGCGACGACAGCGCGGCCATGCCCAGGGCGCTCGAGACGCCGGCCCCGAAGAACTGCCGGCGGGTCAGGTAGGTTTGGTAGTCTTGGAGGGTGTCCATGGTCATCGCTCCCTGTCGTCCATCGTCGGCCCTCGCGGGCGCCTCGGGCTGGTTACACCAGCCCGAGCGCGCCCCCCGCGAGGGAAGCCTGTTACTTGTTCAACACCTCGTCCAGGTTCAGCAGCGAGTTGACGAGCATCGTCCACCCGGCCAGTTCCTTCGCGTCCACCTTCGGGTCGGCCTTCGACTCGCCGAACGCGACCAGCTTCTTCGCCTCGTCCGGCTTCGCCTGGAACTCCGCGAGCAGCTCGCCGAGCAGGCGCTTCACCACGGGCCGCTCCTCGTCGCGGAACGGCCGGGCCAGCAGCGTCCTCGCCAGGTACTCCAGGCGCTCCTCGGGGGTCGTGCCTCCCTTCTTGAGCACCCTCTCGGCCAGGGCCCTCGCCGCCTCGACGAACTGCTCGTCGTTGAGCGTCACCAGCGCCTGGGTGGGCGTGTTGGTCCGCTCGCGCTTGACGACACACGTTTCCCGGTTGGGGGCGTTGAAGATCTCCATCGACGCCGGCGGCGCGGCCCGCTTCCAGAACGTGTACATGCTGCGGCGGTACAGCCCCTCGCCGGTGTCGCGGCGGTAGATGCGGGTGTTGCTCACGTCCATCGCCACCGCCTCCCACACGCCGTCGGGTTGGTACGGCTTGACCGACGGCCCGCCGAGCTTCTCGACCAGCAGGCCGCTGGCCGACAGCGCGTAGTCGCGGATCATCTCGCCGTCCATCCGGTAGCGCGGCCCGCGCGACAGCCAAACGTTGTCGCGGTCCTTCTCGCGCTTCTCCGACGTGATAACGGCCGCCTGGCGGTACGTCGCGCTGGTCACCACCTGGTGGAAGAATCGCTTCACGTCCCAGTCGGCCTGGAAGTCCAGCGCCAGCCAGTCGAGCAGCTCCGGGTGCGACGGCAGCTCGCCGGCGATGCCGAAGTCGCCCGCCGTGGGGACGATGCCCCGGCCGAACACCTCCTGCCAGAAGCGGTTCACCGTGACGCGCGCCGTCAGCGGGTGGCTCCCGCTCGTCAGCCACCTGGCCAACCCCAGCCGGTTGCGCGGCAGGTCCTTCGGCATCGGCGGCAGCGCCTTCGGCGTGGAGGGATCGACCTTGTCGCGCCGCTTGTCGTACTCGCCGCGGAAGAGGATGTGCGCCATCGCCATCTCGCCCTTCTCCTGCGAGACGTGGGCGACCGTGCCGCGCGCCTTGATCGCGTCTTCCTCGCGCTTGAGCGCCTCGAAGGCGGCGAGCAGCTTGGGGTACCCCTTGTCCTCCGCCGACAGCCACCAGTCGAACAGCTCGTCCTTCTCCTTCGCGCTCAGCTTCTTCCCCTTCGCGACCAGCTGGCCGAGCCGGGCGGTCTTGCCCAGCCGCATCACCTCCGAGTCGGGCAGCGCCCGGTTGTAGATGCGGACGTCCTGGAGCGACAGGCCGTTGAGGCGGTTGCCCGTGTGCCGCGTGCCGAGCTTCAACGGGACCTTGGTCCGGGTGGTGCTCTTGAGGGTGTCGGCCTGCACGTCGCGGTTCTTCTGCTCGGCGCCGTTGAGGTAGACCTTCACGCCGGCGGCCTTGCCGGAGCCGTCGTAGCTGACCAGGACGTGCGTCCAGGCCTTCGGCTTGATGGGATTCGTCGCGACGACCTTGATCGCGTCGCCGGGCCACTTGTTGACGAGGTGCATGCCGACCCGGCCGTTCTCGAGCCACAGGTCCCAGCCGCGGAAGTCGTTGCCCTCGTCCATCCGGGCCAGGAACGCGCCGGCGACGTTGACGGCGGGCAGCTTCACCCAGGCGGAGACCGTAAACGCCTGCCCCTTGTCGAAGTCGCCGGCCTCGGGCAACTCGACCGTCTTGACCGGGCTGACCTGGTACGCCTTCTCCGCGAGGTGGCCCTTGTCCCACTTCGTCTCGCCGGCAAGGTCGACGACGCGCTCCTTCCCGGCCAGGTCGAACTTGACCTTGCTCCCTTCGCCCTCCGACAGCTTCCCGTGCAGCACCAGCCCGTCCGTCGGGACCTTGCCGTCGAACGCCTCCGGCTTGGCGCCGGCGAGCCACTTGCCGAAGTCGGCGCGCGCCGCGGCCTTCCGCTCGTCGGCCCTCCGCCTGGCCTCGCCGATCAGGTTCACCAGGGTGACGTAGCGCTGGCGGTCTTGCGGGCGCGGCACGGTGACGACGGGCGGGGTGTCCTTGATGTTGCCGTCCATCGCGTTCTGCGTGGTGTTGTTGAAGAACGCGGCCAGCGAGTAGAAGTCCTTCATCGTGAGCGGGTCGAGCTTGTGGTCGTGGCAGACGGCGCAGTTCATCGTCAGCCCCATCCACACCTGCGACGCGGTCTCGGTGCGGTCGCGGGTGTACAGGACCAGGTACTCCTCCGGGATGACCCCGCCCTCGTTGGTGGTGATGTTGCAGCGGTTGAACCCGGTGGCGACCTGCTGCTCGAGGGAGCGGTTGGGCAGCAGGTCGCCGGCGAGCTGCTCGATCGTGAACTGGTCGAACCGCTGGTTCTTGTTGAAGGCGTTGATGACCCAGTCGCGGTAGGCCCACATCTCGCGGAAGTTGTCGAAGTGGATGCCGTGCGTGTCGGCGAAGCGGGCGGCGTCGAGCCAGTACCGGCCGCGGTGCTCGCCCCACTGCGGCGAAGCCATCAGCTTCTCGACGTACTTCTCGTAGGCGTTCTTGGACTTGTCGCTCACGAACGCCTCCACCTCGGCGATGGTCGGGGGCAGGCCGCGCAGGTCCAGACTCAACCGGCGGGCCAGCGTGCGGCGGTCGGCCTCGGGCGCCGGCTTCAGGCCGCGCTTCTCCAGCTCGGTGAGGACGAAGTAGTCGATCGGGTTGCGCGCCCAGCCCTTGGTCTTCACCTGGGGCAGGTCCGGCTTGGCCGGCGCGAGGAACGACCAGTGCGCCTGGTACTCGGCGCCCTGCTCGACCCACTTGCGCAGGGTCGCCTTCTGCTGGGCGGTGAGCTTCTTGTGCGTCTTCGGCGGCGGCATCAGCTGCCGGGCGTTCGTCGTCTCCAGCCGCTCGATGAACGAGCTTTCGGCCGGCTTGCCCGGCACGATCGCCCCGGACTTGATCACCTCCTCGCGGATGTCCAGCCGCAGGTCGCCCTTCCGCGCCGCCTTGTCCGGCCCGTGGCAGGCGAAGCAGTTCTCCGCCAGGATCGGGCGGATGTCACGGTTGTACGTCGGCCCTGGTGCCTCTTTCGCGGACAAGGCGACGGCGGACGAGAGGGTGACAAGCAGGGTGAGCGCCGCCGTCCGGGAAATCCTCGACTTCGGGTATCGCATGATCGTTCTCCCTGTCACCTTGTCACCTTGTCACCTTGTCACCTTGTCATTTCCGAAGGCATCGCCCGGGTCCAGTACTTCACCCCGGAGCGGATGTGCCGGGCCATGGCCCGGGCCGCCGACCCCGCGTCGCCGCCCAGCAAGGGCTCGACGATGGCCAAGTGCTCGCCGGCCTCGTCGGCCAGCCGGCGGTGGTCGTTGCGCGCCTCGTGCCGGGTGTACGACAGGTCCCGGAAGGCGCGGAACAGGATCTTCAGCCGGCCGATCTCCTTGGCCAAAAACTCGTTGCCGCACGACGACGAGATCAGGTCGTGCAGTCGGGTATCGACCTGCCGCGACGCCCGAACGAACTCGGCGATGCCGGCCGTTGTCCACACCCGCAGCCGCCGCAGCTCGGCGGCAATGGCGTGCAGCTCGGCCAGGTCGATGCGGCCACAGGCGCTGCGCGTCGCCTGGCACTCGAGCAGGCGGCGCACCTGGCAGACCTCCCTCACCTCGCGGGCCGTCACCGCCCGGACGATCGCGCCCCGGTTGGGGACCAGGTCCACGACGCCGATGCCCGCCAGCATGATGAGGGCCTCGCGGACCGGCGTGTGGCTGACGCCGAACCGGTCCGCCAACGCCTGCGTCACCAGGTGCTGGCCGGCGACGAGCCGGCCCTGGAACACGTCGGCGAGCAGGGATTGGACGACCGTCTGGCGGCGCAGGCCGTGGTCACAAGGGAGGTTCATGAGTCTAACTGGCGAGCCGCGCGTCGCGCGGGGTCTTCGGGTAGGATGTAGCCATCTTACTAAAGGCCGACCCGGCCCGGCAAGGGGGATTCTGTAGAATGGCCCGTCGATTCTATCGAGCAGCCCGGACGTTACTTTCCTGTCCGGGGGCGGTTGAATGTATCGAGGGATCGGACAGAGAAAACCGTGCAGCCTTCTCGCCCGTCTGTATAATTAACGGAACGATTTCCCGTCCGCGCTCGTCTAAGCACCGACGCACGAGCGTGGTCTCCCGGCCGGGCCGCCCTACCACCGCCCCGCCCGCCGAGCGAACCCCCACTGAGACGTTACCAGCATGTTCCGCTCGCCACACCACCGCCGGCCGGGACGTGACGCTCGTTGCGTCAGCGGCGGGCGGCCCGCGCGTCGCCCCCTCACCCTGGAACCGCTCGAACGCCGCGTCGTCCCCGTCGTCGGCGCCCACGGCCTGGCCCCGGAGGTAGGTCGGGGCGGCGACCTCGACGGCATCGTCCTGGTCGAACAGGGGTCCGGCTACGGCACCGGCGCGCTGCTAGCCGACGGCCGGCACATCCTCACCGCCGCCCACGTCGTCGATGGGGGCGGCGGCAAGTCGATCACCTTCCAGCTGGCCCGCGGGCAAACCGAGATCGACATCACCATCAACATCCCCGCCGGGTCGGTCCTGCTGAACTCGTCGTGGGTCAACGGCGGGCCGGCCAATCAGGGCAGCGACCTGGCCCTGATGACGCTGGTCGATCAGGTCCAGCAGCAGGCCAGCCGCCACCTCGTCGCCCCGTTCGGGGCTCAGCGCTTCGGCTTCTGGGCCGGCGACGTCTCCGGCGAGGTCGTGACGATGGTCGGCTACGGCCGCACCGGCACCGGGGTTGACGGCAACCACCTCGACGAGGTGCAGCGCGTTACCGCCAACGGCCAGCCCGGCGGCACGTTCCGCCTGACGTTCCAGGGCCAGACCACGGCCCCCCTTGACGCCGGCGCCACCGCGGCGCAGGTGCAGGCGGCGTTGGGGGCGCTCGCCGGCATCGGGACGAACAACGTCGAGGTGAGCGACCGCGGCCTGCCGGCGGGGACGTGGGACGTCCGCTTCGTCCGCGGCCTGGGCAACCGCGACGTCGAGCTGCTGACGGCGAGCGGCGCCAGCGTCGCCGAGGTGTTCGCCGGCGGCAACCCCGAGATGACCCGCGTCAAGCGCGAGGGCCGCAACGTCATCGACCACGTCGAGGGACAGTTCCTCAGCTACGACTTCGACGACGGCACCGACGCCCACAACACCTGGGGCGACACCGGGCTGTTCTGGGGCGAGTCGGGGATGGAGCGCGGCGACTCCGGCTCGCCGCTGTTGGTCGAGTCGGCCGGGGCCTACTCCATCGCCGGCGTCTTCTCCTGGATCGCCACCGGCGGGGAAAAGGACTTCAACAGCTACCCCACGCCCGACGGCAGCTTCGGCGGCACCGGCACCTACGTCGGCACGCAGGCCCAACAGGCCGGCTTCCTGACGTCGGGGATGTCCGGCAACTACGACCTGGTGCTCGACATGCGCCAGCAGGTGCTCGGCCTGGACGAGGTCAAGGAGCGCCTGACGATCCGGGCCTACCGCGACGGCGGCGACCTGGTGCTGAGCGTATTCGGCTCGTCGGACTGGGGCCTCAACGGGGAATACTACCGGGCCCCCCTCAACGGCCCGGGGGGACGCATCCTGTCGCTGACGCTGCGCGGCGGCGACGACGACGAGACGTTCGAGATCGACGGCGACCTTGGCCTGAACTCGGTGACGGTCGATGGCCGCGGCGGCGAGGACACGCTGGAGCTGGACAACTCCCTGCGCAACCTGTGGAAGGTCACCGGCCCGAACGCCGGCACCGTCAGCACCAACAAGGTCGCGTTCCAGGCCGTCGAGCACCTGCGCGGCGGGACGGGCCAGGACACGGTGTCGTTCGCGTCGGGGGGCCAGGTCACCGGCTCGGTGTCCGGCGGCGGCGGCTACGACGACCTCGACTACTCGGCCTACGGTGGGGCGGTCACCACGCACGCCCTGCCGATCCCCTACGGGGGCTTCGACGGGCCACTCGGCTTCGGTCAGCCGGACTACACATTCCAGGGTGCAACGACGGCGGTTGGCGCGCTGTATTACGGCTTCGAGGCGGTGCGCGGCGGTGGGGCCAGCGACACCTTGGACTACGACGGCGGCGGTTCCTGGTGGTCGCTGACCGGGCCGAACGCCGGCACCGTCAACGGCTTCGCCTTCTCGTCGATGGAGAACCTGACCGGCGACCGCTACGAGGACCGCTTCGTCTTCGGCCCCGGCTCCTCGGTGGCCGGCCGGATCGACGGCGGCGATTCCTGGGACACGCTGGACTACTCCGGTTTTGGCAAGCCGGTCACGGTGGACCTCGCCTCGGGGGTCGCCCCGGCGGTCGGCTCGTTCACCCGCATCGAAAGGCTCATCGGCGGCAGCGGCTCGTCGGACACGTTGGTGGGCGGCCCGGGGAACAACACCTGGACGATCATCGGCCCCGGCCAGGGCGACTACAACGGGCTGTACGGCTACCTCGGCTTCGAGAACCTGACCGGTGGGGCCGGCCGGGACCAGTTCGTCTTCGGCAAGGACGGGTGGATGGCCGGGGTGCTCAGCGGCGGCGGCGGTAGCGACTGGCTCGACTACCGCGGCGACGGGCCGGCCAGCGTGGACCTCGGCCATAGGTTCGCCACCAACACCGGCGGCGTCGTCGGCATCGAGAACGTCTGGGGCAGCCTCGGCGGGATGAGCCGGCTGGTCGGCGACGCGCTGAACAACATCCTGATCGCCTTCGGCAGCGGCAACTTCGTCCACGGCACCGCCGGCCGCGACCTGCTCGTCGGCGGGCTAGGCCGCAACACCGTCTACGGTGGCCTCGGCGACGACGTCGTCATCGCCGGCTCGACCACGTTCGACAACGACGCCGCCGCCCTCTGCGCGCTGATGGCCGAGTGGGCCCGGAACATCGGCTATTACGCCCGGGTGGCGAACTTGAAAAGCGGGGGCGGGCTGACCGGCGGCCTGAAGTTGCAGTACGGCACCACCCTCGTCGCCCCGCCGCCGATCCTGGTCAAGGCCGGCCCGACCGTCGGGGTGAAGCACAGCTACTCGCTCTTGCCACAGACCATGGTCTACGGCAGCGGCGGCTACGACTTCTTCGTGGTCCGGTTCGTCGCCGCCGCGGGGGACTTCGACCGGGTGCGCGAGCGGTATGTCTGACGGCCTTACCGGCAAACCGGGCACGGCGGCACGACGACCGGGGCAGGCACCAATACCTTGTTCACGCTCGGCGTCGTCACCGCTTCGTAGCGGCGCTCGACCGCCGGGGTGGTGGTCTTGTCGAGCTGAAGCCGCCTGTGAACGGCCTTCGGGCCGGTCTTGAGGACCGGCACGCGGATCACCACCTCCCGCTGCACTGGCACCACGTTGTACACCTTCACCTTCACCGCCTTCACCACGTCGAACGGCTTGTACTCCGTCCGGCACTTGCCGGTGCAAGGGTCGGTGACGGTAACCGGCCGGCTCTCGGTGACCGTCACCACCTGTTCGACCTCGTGGGACTGAAGCGTCATCTCGGTGACGCAGCGCTTCTCCTCGACGAAGTCGAGCACGGGGCCGGTGATGACGCGGCCGACTTCGACCTCGCGCAGCTTCCAGTCGGGCACCGTCGTCGCCTTCTCCTTCGGCACGAGCAGGACGTCGGTGTGGCAGTACTTCTTCTCGACACAGGGTGGGTCGGCTGGCAGGGGCGGCGCGAGGAAGAACAGGGCGAGGACGGCGTGGCGGGTCATGGGCTCCTCCGTGAACACCAGACCCAACTCTGCCAGCCCAAACGGCCCGGTCAACCGAACGGGGGCGGGAAAACCTCTCCTTTCCTTCCCGGCCGCCTGCCTCACCCGCCCTGCCGGGAAGGTTTGAGCAGCTTGCCCATCCCCACGAGCGTGAGGAACACGAGCAGGGCCAGGATTACCGAGACGGGGGCCAGGTCGATTCCCGCCTCTTTCCACACGAGCATCGGCTGGTTGGCGCCATCGACCTTGCGGCTGAAGTTCAGCACATTCTTGATCATCTCGAAGAACGGCAGCTCCAGGAATGCAATGATCACGCCGGCGATGGTGCCGCCGGCGATGTAGCCCGACGACAGAAGCACGCCGGGCCCCGTCTCGGTCTCGGCGATGGCGGTCGCCTCGTCCTGGCCCGCCGCCGGGGCCGCCGTGTTGCGGTCCACCAGCCAGCGGACGATGCCGCCGAGGAAGATCGGGGTCGTGTACTGCATCGGGATGTACACGCCGACGGCGAACGCCAGCGAGCCGACGCCGCACAGCTCCAGCCCGACCGCGAGCATGGCGCCGATCAGCACCAGGCCCCAGTTGAGCTTCTGCTCCAGCACGCCGTTGATGATGATGCCGATGACCGCGGTCTTGGGCGCCTCGAACTTCATTTTCACGTCGCTGCCGTCGTCGCGCTGGGTCACGCGGCCGGTGATCGCCGGGTCTTCCAGGAACACCACCTTGCGCGCCTCATCGACGTAATACTTGCCCGGCTCGGCCTTCTCGGGGTTGCCGGGGCGGGCGTGCCAGACGCGGTACTCCCTGCCGTCGTAGGTGGCCCGCTCCTTCAAGGCGTCGAACTGCCCACTCGACAGGGTCACGTCGGGCACGTACTTCTTGTTCGACGTCACGACCGTTCCGGCCTGGTTGAAGACCATCAGGATGGAGCCGATCACCAGGGCGCTGGAAAGCGCGCCGATCAGGATCGCCCACTGCTGGTAGACCGGCGTGCCGCCGACCAGGAAGCCGGTCTTGAGGTCCTGCGACGTGGTGCCGCCGTTCGAGGCGGCGATGCAGACGACCCCGCCGATCGACAGGGCCAGGACGCTCTCGGCGGGGCTTGTCATGCCCAGGCTGAGGAAGATCAGGCAGGTCAGCGCCAGCGTCGAGACGGTCATGCCGGAGATCGGGTTGCTCGACGAGCCGATCTCGCCGGTCAGCCGCGACGAGACGGTGACGAAGAGGAAGCCGAACACCAGCACCAGGGCCGCGCCGAGGACCGCCTTCCACAGGTAGCCCGACTGTCCGTCGGCCAACAGTTCATGGCCGAGGAACCAGGCCAGCAGGCCCAGCAGCACGACCGCCCCGAGGAGCACGCTGGCCATCGGCATGTCGCGCTCGGTCCGCAATGTGCCGCCCGCCTGGACGCCGCCGAGCCGGCTGAGGCTGGAGCGGAACGAGCGGAGGATCATCGGCATGGTCTTGAACATGCTGATGATGCCGGCCGCGGTCACGCAACCGGCGCCGATGTAGCGGAGGTAGTTGCCCTGGACGAACTTGAGCAGGTCCAGGCCCGCCATGCCGTCGCCCTTATCGACGAACGGGGCGATGGAGGGGACGATGACGAGGTTGCCGATGACGGCGCCGGCCATCATGATGCAGGCGACGCGGACGCCGATGACGTAGCCGACGCCGATCAGCTCCGGGGCGACCTCGGTCGAGACGAAGGCGGCCTTCTGGAAGAAGCGCAGCGGGACGGCGACCAGGGTGGCCAGCACCGACATTCCCTCGGCCAGGAACTTGACGACGAAGGCGATGCCGAAGCCGACGAACACGGTGCCGGCGGAGGTGCCGCCCTTCTCACCGGAGATGAGCACCTCGGCGCAGGCGGTGCCCTCGGGGTAGAGCAGCGTGTCGGGCTGGCCGGGCTTGCCGTGCATGTTGACGATGAACGCGCGGCGGAGCGGGATCATCATCAGGATGCCGAGCAGCCCGCCGAGCACCGAAACGACCATGACCCGCGTCAGGTCCATGTCGAAGCCGAGCAGCATCAGCGCCGGCATGGTGACGCCGACGCCGAAGGCGATCGACTCGCCGGCGGAGCCGGCGGTCTGGGTGATGTTGTTCTCCAGGATGGTGGCGCCGCGGAGGCCGAACGCCCGGCTGAGGGCGCGGAACAGGGTGATGGACAGCACGGCGACGGGGATGCTGGCCGAGACCGTCATGCCGACGCGGAGGACGAGGTAGAGCGACGACGCTCCGAAAAGGATGCCGAGCGCCGCGCCGGCGAAGATGGCCTGCCAGGTGAACTCCGGCAGGCTCGCCGAGTCGGGCACGTAGGGCTGGTGGCCCGGGGCGGTGCCGTTGGGGCTGGGCGCGGCGGCCGGCGCGGCTGTGACGCCGCCGGGGGTTGTGATGGCGGTAGGCTCGGCCATGGTCGTCGGCTCCGAGGGGTCGGGCGCGTTCGCGGGGGCTGACGACTAGATTCGTGGGGAGGCGGGGCAATTTCAAGAGGTTGTGTACGGTGGGGAGTCCGCCGTAGGGTTGCACCCGTCCTTCGCCGAGACGTGGGTGGGCGACGAGGACAACCCCGGCTTGGTTGAGCAGTCCCTACTCGACGGGCCCGGGGGCGGCCTGGGTCACCACCGAGGTGGGAATGCGGAAGCGGGCCGCCCCCTCGGCCCCGCAGTTCCTCCCGGGCAGTTCCAGGTCGAGGTGAGTGGCGGCCTTCAGCGGCACCTCGAATACGAGCACATCGCTCACGGGCTTGTCGGGGTACACTGACGCCGCCCCTCCGACCGCCCCAGCGGGGTAGCTGCCGGGGCCGAAGTCGATCTGCTTGTAGGTGTTGCCGAGGTTGTCGGTAAGCGTGGCGCGGCCGCCGGTGGTGGGGACGTCTCTGCTCGCCCAGGAGGTGTAGTCCACCTTTCGCGTCGGGTTCGTATTGAGCAGGTCAACCTGGACCATGAGCAGCGGGTCCCTGGAGGTGGCGTTGGGCGTAGCTGAACTCAACGGTACCCTGCTGATGGTGACCCTGGCGACCTGGACCTGTAAGTCGCCCAACTTCGCGACCTTGCCCTGCGGCACCCAGGTTGGGCCGGGGGGCGCCTTGGGTTCGGGCTGTGCCGGAGGGGCAACCCCTTCCTTTGGCTCGTGCTCGCCACCACGGAGAATGGCCTGCCGCGCCGACCTTCGTCCGTCGGGGCGATCCCCGGCAGGCGCCCCCAGCCCGAGGAGGCTCACCGCAGCCGCCGCCAGGGCGCTGACGACCGCGCCAGCGACGGGGAAGGCAACGCCCCGCCCCCGACGGGCCAGTGAAATCATCCCGGCAACGCCCAGACTGACACCCAGTCCGCACAGCGACAGGCTCAAAGGCCCGGCACCGGGGAGCAGGGAGAGGGGCAGCGCGACGGCACCGAGCGCGACCGAGGCGATCCCCAGGCCTTCGACTCCCATGCCCCGCCAGGCCGGGCTCGTCGGGATTGGCCCTCCGTTGCCATCCGGGGCCCCGTCGGGCACGCGGTGCGGGGACTCCTCGGCGTCGCGGCGACGGCGGTCGATGTGGTCCTCGATGTCCTCCCAGTGGTCAAGGCAAATCGAAGGCAGCCGGATGTCCGCCGGGGCATCGGCCGGGGCATCGGCGACCCCGGTCGCCTGCCCCGGGTGGAGGGCTGGCGAGGCTTGGGAGGCGATGAAGTGATTCCCGCAATGGGGGCACCTCGCCGCCCTCCCAGCGGCGTTCACGCCGATCGAAGCCCGCTTACCACACCTCGGGCAGGTGACCTTGATTGCCATGGCGGGAACTCAGATTGGGGTCGTACCATCCCCCGGTCCGATGCCGGGGGGACAACTCCGCCGAGCCGACTCTGTTCCAGGGCGTGCGGCGGGGTTGGGGGCGGACCAAGTCCGCCGCCCAGCACTTACCCCCACTTTACCCAACGCATCAGTCGCGGGCAACGACTGCTGACGGCACCGGCCCCTGCTGCCCTGCCCGGGCGGCCCTGCCGGGCCGCTACACAGGACACGGAGTACGAGTCGTCAGCTGGTTCGGGAAAAGTCCAAAGCTGGGCTTCTTCGGTCGGCCGACCGCTTTGCGCGGTTTGCGTTTCCAGCTAGAATCCCTGGACATGGATCTAACTCCACCCCAGAAGGGTAGGTTGGAGTCGCCCTCGTGGAACGCTTGCTGGCGGGGGCCACATTACTCCTGGGTAGTGTTGCAGGTGTATCGTACCTGAAGATTACTAAGAGGGGCTAAGCTTAAGAACAGACCAGTTGATGACTTCAGTTTACTCGGAGAGGTGCCAGAGCGGCCGATTGGGCCGGTCTCGAAAACCGGTGTGGCGGCAACGTCACCGAGGGTTCGAATCCCTCCCTCTCCGCTTGATACGCAAGGGTTTACGTCAAGGAAGGCGATACCTCAGATACGGCCTACAGGGCCAGGTGTTGGGTAAGGGTGTCCAGGTCAGGCTCGTTGATGGCGTCCTGGAGCACGTCATCGACGCTGGCGTAGTAGTCCATCGTGATCTGCATCGACGAGTGCCGCATCAGCTCGTGCAGCACCGGCGCGTTGCCCTTGCCCAGCGGCTTGGCGACCCGGCAGCCGAACCCCTTCCGCAGGCGGTGCATCGACAGCTTCACCCCCGCCTGCTTCGCCATCAGCAGGACCCGGTTAGTGATGCCGTTCCGGGACAGGCGCCCGCCGCCCTTGCGCAGGCGGAAGGGGAACACCAGGTCGCAGCCCCGGGTAGGGCCGCCAGGGCCTGGCGTAGGTCGCGTGCATCGGGACGGACTGGTCCTGGGCACTCTTGGCGAACGACGCCGGCGGGACGATGCGGTCGAAGTCGATCCACGGGCAGACGTCGGACTGCTGCCAGCCGCAACTCGCGTGCCTCCGACAGCCGCAGCCCCGCCCACCAGCCGCAGAGCAGGAAGGCGCGCCACAGGTCGTCGGGGGCCTTGTCGAGCAGGCGATCGTAGGACTCGGCCGGGATCGGCCAACCCTCGAACCGCCTCGGAAGGGATGCGAAAGGCTGACCAGAACGGCCCAGTCAACAACTGTAGAGCCTCGTTGGCGCGCTCGCGTTCTTCCACATCGCCAGACTAGGTCCCCGCTCGACACGCTGCTGCCTGCTGGAAGCAGGTTTGAATTGCAATAGATCCGCCGGGCCAGGTGGCTATAGGACCAAGGTCCATTCGCCCGCCGCCCACCCCAAGGTATGCCGTTCTGAGGAAGCCCTCCGTTACTGGCCGTAGCTAGGGGAATAGGATAGAACGTCTTCGGAGTGAAGAGGCCTAGCCGTCAGGATGCCCCACATGACGCAGTCCAACGTCACCTCCCCGGGAGGCGACTTTCGTACCCGCCGGAGATGGTTCCTCGCGCTGGGAGTGGTGCTCCTGATCCTCGGCGCGGCTGCCGCTGGCGCCACGACCTTTCTCGAACTGACATCGATGTTCGTGTTCGGGCCGCTCCTGATCGCCTCGGGCGTCATCCAGGTTCTGGTCGCCTTCCTCATGGAGAACAGGAAGGAGGCAATCCTCCACCTGGCCGCCAGTGGGATCGAGGCTCTGTTCGGGCTCTACGTCATGGCGCAGCCGCTTCAGGCGACGGTTAGCCTGGCCATGGTGGCGGCGGTGTTCTTACTTTGTATTGCGGCCGTTCGCCTCGTCCGCTCGCTGATTTCGCCCACTCCCGGCCGGGCGTGGTTTGCCCTAGCGGGGGTTGCGGCGCTCCTCCTGGCGGTGAGCCTGTCGGTCGGCTGGCCCGGCGCCGGGCCTTGGTTCGTCGGCCTGTGCATCGCGCTGGACCTGGCCTGTCACGGCCTCAGCTGGTCGGGGCTTGCCTGGGCGGAGAGGAACCCCTTCGCGATCGACTCCTCGCACCCGCCCTAGCAGATTGCTTTGAACAAGATCGCCCTGAGAAGGTCACCATGACACGGTCAAGCGTGCGAATCCTGCGCGGCGCTTCCCTGCTGGCACTCACCACCGCGGTGATCGGGTGCGCCTCCAGTTCCCCTCCGGTCGCGGAGACGCCGCCGCCGCCCGTCACCGTCAGCCAGCCGGTCGTTCGGGACGTCACCGACCATGACGACTACGAGGGCAGGCTCGCCGCGGCCGAGAAGGTCGAGATCCGCGCCCGCGCCCGCGGGCACCTCATCAAGGTCAACTTCCAGGACGGGCAGATGGTCAAGGTCGGCGACCTGCTGTACGAGATCGACCCCCGGCAGCACCAGGTGACCCTGACCAACGCGGAGGCCCAGGTGGCCAGCGCGCAGGGGAACCTGGAGTTCGCCCGGGCCGAGTACAACCGCGTCCGGGGGCTGGTGCAGAAGCGGGCGGCCTCCCCCGAGGAACTGGACGCGTGGACCGCGAAGCAGGCACTGGCCCAGGGGGACATCTCCAAGGCCAAGGCGGCCGTCGCCCAGGCCAAGCTCGACCTGGAGTACACCAAGGTGACCGCCCCCATCGCCGGCAGGATTAGCCGGACCCAGGTGGACGTGGGCAACCTCGTCAATGCGGGCGGCGGGGAGACGCTGCTGACCACCCTCGTCTCGGTCGAGCCGATCCACGTCTACTTCAACATCGACGAGCGGTCCCTGCTCCGCTACCGCAAGGACTTCCGCAAGCAAAAGAACGCCAACGGGACCGAGCCGCCGATCAAGGAGCTGAAGATCCCCGTCTTCGTCGCCTTGGAAGGCGAGGAGGGCTACCCGCACCAGGGGGTAATCGACTTCGCCGACAACCGCGTCAACCCCAGCACCGGCACGATCCAGGTCCGGGGCGTACTGTCCAACGCGAAGCGCATCTTCGAGGACGGTATGCGGGCCCGCGTTCGCGTCCCGGTGAGCGACCCGTACAAGGCGCTGATGGTCACCGAGCGGGCCGTCGGCACCGAGCAGGGGCGGAAGTTCGTCTACGTCGTCAACGACAAGAACGAGGTCGAGCGGCGCGACGTCACCCTCGACCGCGTCGTGGACGGCCTGCAGGTGGTCCGGGATGGCCTCAAGCCCGACGACTGGGTCGTCGTCAACGGCATCCAGCGCGTCCGCGACGCGATGAAGGTCGCGCCGCGCCGGGCCCCCAGGCCCGGCGCCCCCAGGGCCCCCGACCCGGCGCCGAAGACGACCAAGTAGGAATGACGGAGCAGGCACGCCATGTTCGCACGCTTCTTCGTGGACCGGCCCATCTTCGCCACGGTCATCTCGGTGGTGATCGTGATCGTCGGCCTGGTCGCCCTGGTGATGCTGCCCATCGCCCAGTACCCCGAGATCGCCCCGCCGACGATCAGCGTCACGGCCAGCTACCCCGGCGCCAGCGCCAAGGTGGTCGCCGACACCGTGGCCACGCCGATCGAGCAGGAGGTCAACGGCGTCGAGAACATGCTCTACATGTCCTCGCGGTGCACCAACGACGGGCAGATGACGCTGGACGTGACGTTCAAGCTCGGCACCAACCTCGACATGGCCCAGGTGCTGGTGCAGAACCGCGTCAAGATCGCCGAGGCCAAGCTGCCGGAGGAGGTCAAGCGCCAGGGCGTCACCACCAAGAAGAAGTCGCCCAGCATTCTCCTGTGCATCAACCTGGTCTCCCAGAAGGAGAAGGACCCGGCCACCGGGAAGGAGCGCTACAAGTACGACCAGCTGTTCATGAGCAACTACGCGACCATCCAGATCAAGGACGCCCTGGCCCGGGTCAACGGCGTCGGCGACGTCGCCTTCCTGGGGCCGCGCGACTACAGCATGCGCGTCTGGCTGGACCCGCAGAAGCTGGCGGCGCGGAACATGACCGCGTCCGACGTGACCAATGCCATCCGTACCCAGAACCAGCAGGTCGCCGCCGGCCGGCTCGGCCAGCCGCCCACGCCCGCCGGGCTGAACTTCCAGCTGCCGCTCAACACGCTGGGCCGGCTGGAGACGGAAGACCAGTTCCGCGGCATCGTCGTGCGGACCGACGACGACGGCAGCTTGACCTACCTCCGCGACGTCGTCAGCGACGACCAGCCCGGCCAGAAGGGCGTCGAGCTGGGCGCGAAGAACTACGACGTCAACAGCTACCTCGACGGCGAGCCGTCGATCACGCTAGCCATCTTCCAGCTGCCCGGCTCGAACGCCCTGAAGACCGCCGACGCGCTCAAGAAGAGGATGGAGGAGCTGAAGGCGAGCTTCCCCAAGGGGATCGACTACTACATCCACTACGACACGACGGTGTTCATCAACGAGTCGATCCACGAGGTTTACAAGACGCTTTTCGAGGCGTTCGTCCTGGTGTTCATCGTCGTGCTGGTGTTCCTCCAGAACTGGCGGGCGACGCTGCTGCCGATGATCGCCGTCCCCGTGTCGCTAATCGGCACCCTGGCCGTCATGGCCCTGATGGGGTTCTCGCTGAACAACCTGTCGCTGTTCGGGTTGGTCCTCGCCATCGGCATTGTCGTCGATGACGCCATCGTCGTTGTCGAGAACATCGAGCGGTGGATGGCCCAGGGGCTGCCGGTGCGCGAGGCGACCATCAAGGGCATGGACGAGATGACCGGGCCGGTGATCGCCATCACCCTGGTGCTGTGCTCGGTGTTCATCCCCACCGCCTTCATCGCCGGCATCAGTGGCCAGTTCTTCAAGCAGTTCGCCCTGACCATCGCCGCCTCGACGGTGCTGTCCGCCGCCAACGCGCTGACGATGGCCCCGGCGTTCGCCGTGCTCCTGCTCAAGCCGCACGGGCACGGGGAAGGCCACGGCTCGGAGCACCGCGAGGCACTGCCGCGGCTGGCGGTGGCCCTGATCGGCGGCTTCCTCGCCTACCGCTTCCTGGTGCCGGTCGTCGCGCCGATGGTGGGCGTCCCCCTGCCAGACAGCCACGGTCACGCCGAGCACGCCGCCAGCGCGGGGGCCGTGTGGGGGCTGCGGCTGGGCGTCTTCCTGGCCGGCTCGGTCGTCGGCTGGATCCTGAGCGGGGTCGTCAACAAGGTCCTGCTCGTTTTCTTCGGCGGTTTCAACTGGGTGTTCGATATGGTGACGGGCGCCTACGGGGTGATCGTCCGCGGCATGCTTCGGTTGGCGGTGGTCATGCTGGTGGTCTACGGCGGGCTGCTCGGGCTGACCTACCTCGGCTTCGGGGCGGTCCCGGTCGGCTTCATCCCGCAGCAGGACAAGGGCTACCTCGTGGTGAACGGCCAGCTTCCCGATGGCGCGAGCCTGGAGCGGACCGACGAGGTGGTAACGCGGATGACCGAGATCGCCCGTAACGACCCCGGCGTGGCCCACGTCATCGGCCTGCCCGGATACTCGGTCCTGACCAGCACGAACATCTCCAACGCGGGAGGCATGTTCGTCATCCTCAAGCCGTTCGAGGAGCGGGCCGGCCAGAAGGACCTGGGCGCCGACGCCGTCATCGCCCGGCTGCGCAAGGCGTACTACGACCAGGTGCCCGAGGCGCAGGTCGGCGTGTTCGGGGCGCCGCCGGTGGACGGCCTGGGCAGCACCGGCGGGTTCAAGATGCAGGTGCAGGACCGCGGCGGGCTGGGGATGGAGGCGCTGCAAGGGGCGGTGGCCAATGTCGCCGAGAAGGGCAACGCCCAGCCGGGGCTGGTCGGCCTGTTCAGCACGTTCAGCGCCAACGTGCCGCAGCTGTACGTCGATGTGGATCGGGTCAAGGCCCAGACCCAGGGGGTCGATCTGAACCTCGTCTTCGACACCCTCCAGGCCTACCTCGGCTCGGCCTACGTCAACGACATCACGCTGTTCAACCGCAACTGGCAGGTCAACGTCCAGGCCGACGCCAAGTACCGCCTCAAGCCCGCCGACGTGGGCAACCTCAAGGTGCGCAACCGGCAAGGGGACATGGTCCCGCTCAGCACGATGATCTCCATCAAGGACGTCAGCGGGCCGGCCATCGTTAACCACTACAACTCGTACCCCTCGGCCGAGGTCAACGGCAACACGGCGCCGGGGACTAGCTCGGGTCAGGCCATCTCGTTGATGGACCAGGTGGCCAAGCGCGAGCTGCCGCAGGCGATGGGGTTTGAGTGGACCGAGCTGACCTACCAGCAGGTCATCGCGGCGGACTTTGCCCAGAATCTCAGCGACGGGGCCCTGCCCGCCGTGCTGGCGTTCCCGCTGGCGGTGCTGTTCGTCTTCCTGGTGCTGTCGGCCCAGTACGAGAGCTGGTCGCTGCCGTTCGCGATCATCCTCATCGTGCCGATGTGCATGCTCGCCGCCATCCTCGGCATCTGGCTGGCGCGGATGGACAACAACATCTTCACTCAGATCGGCCTGGTCGTGCTGATCGGCCTTGCGGCCAAGAACGCCATCCTCATCGTCGAGTTCGCCAAGGCGGCGGAGGACCAAGGCAAGAGCCGCGTCGAGGCCGCCGTCGAGGCGTGCAAGGTGCGGCTGCGGCCGATCCTGATGACGTCGTTCGCCTTCATCCTCGGCGTCGTGCCGCTGGCCATCGCCAAGGGCGCGGGCGCCGAGATGCGCGTCGCGCTGGGCATCGCGGTTTTCAGCGGCATGCTGGGGGTGACGTTCTTCGGCCTGTTCTTCACGCCGGTGTTCTACGTCGTCATCCGCTGGCTCACCGGGCGGAAGGCCGCGCCGGCCATGATCGTGGCCCATCAGGGGAACGGCCCACACGGCCACGACGGGGTCGATGGCCGGGGTGGCCTGACAACCGGCGGCAGCACAGACGTACAAACAGGCCACCGGCCCGGGTAGGTCGGGTAGGCCAACGGCGCGGCTCGGGGTCGCGCCGGCCGTTTCGGGCCCGTGATTGGCCCACCAAATCACCCTAACGCTGGGGGTTCGATCATGCCAGACATCAACGACCTGGCGAGCCGCATCGACGCCGAGTTCACCGCCTTCGGCGACAAGCGCCAAAAGGCGCGGGAAGAGCAGGTCAAGGCGTACGAGGAGCGGAAGCAACGTCTGGAGAAGCTCGGGAAGGTGTTTGCCCAGCTCCAGGAGGTGTGGCGTCCGAGGCTGGAGCTATTGAAGAAGAAGTTCGGCGATCGGGTGGATGTGACGCCGAACATCCTCCCCTCCACACGGGAGGCGACGTTCGAGTTCCAGTCGAAGCTGGCGCGGGTGCGGCTGACGTTCACGGCCGGCACCGACCGCGACGTGTCTCAGCTGGTCCTGACTTCCGACCTGTCGATCGTCCCGGCGCTGATGCAATTCGACAGCCACTCGGAGCGTGCATTTCCCCTCGACGCGGTCGATCCGCAGGCGGTCGCCTCCTGGGTCGATGACCGCGTCGTGTCGTTCGTCAAGACCTACATGTCGCTGCACGAGCAGGACCAGTACCTCAAGGACGAGATGGTCGAGGACCCCGTGGCCGGCGTCCGCTTCCCCCGGTTGCCGCCGGCGGCGGCACGGATTGGAAGGGGCCAGACGTATTACTTCGTCGGCGAGGAGACGCCCGCGAGTTCGAAGGCGAGGGGAGCGGGTCGAAGTGAGGCGCCCCTCACGGCGACCGGGCGAAGGAGGTCCTCGTGAAGGTCGGCATCGTCGGCAGCGGGCTGGTAGGCGCGACGGCAGGCTACGCGCTGGTGATGAGCGGGGTGGGCCGCGAGGTCGTCCTGGTGGACAAGGACCGCGCCCGCGCCGAGGCGGAGGCGGATGACCTCCGCCACGCCGTGCCGTTCGCCCACCCGCTCGACGTCCGGGCCGGCGGCTACGAGGACCTGAACGGCTGCCGGGCCGTCCTGGTCTGCGCCGGCGTCGGGCAGAAGCCCGGCGAGACGCGGCTGCACCTGCTGCGGCGCAACGCCGCTGTCTTCGCCGAGGTCGTGCCGCGGGTGCTCGAGCACGCGGCCGAGGCCGTTCTGGTCGTCGCCACCAACCCGGTGGACGTGATGACGCACCTCGCCGCCCGCTACGCCGCCTCCTGCGGCGTTCCCGCCGGCCGGGTGCTCGGCTCCGGCACCACCCTGGACACCGCCCGCTTCCGCAGCCTGATCGGCGCCCACTGCCAGGTCGATCCGCACCACGTCCACGCCTACGTGATCGGCGAGCACGGCGACTCGGAGGTGCTCACCTGGTCGCTGGCGACCGTCGGCGGCATGCCGCTGTCGGCGTTCGCCCGGCTGCGCGGCATCACCATCCCCGAGCCGGTCCGCGAGGAGGTCGATGGCAAGGTGAGGCGGGCGGCCTACTCGATCATCGGCGGCAAGGGGGCGACCTACTACGGCATCGGCAGCGCCCTGGCCCGCATCCTCGACGTGGTGCAGCACGACCAGCGGGCCATCCTGACCGTGTGTGCCCCGGTGGCGGAGGTGGCGGGCGTCCGCGACGTGACGGTGTCGCTGCCCCGGTTGCTGGGCGGGCAAGGTGTGCTGGAGACGTTCCACCCGCCGCTGAGCGAGGACGAGTCGGACCAGCTCCGCGCCAGCGCGGGGGTGATCCGGCAGGCCCTGGACGAGTTGGCCGCCAGCTCGGATTGATAACCAAAAAGGACCCCTACATAGAGGAGTGGACCCATGTCGCAAGTCGTGAAGGATGTGAAGCCGAGCCTCGATGGCGGTAAGGCCGGGGCGCTCTCCGCGGAGGACCTGCGCAAGCTGGACGCCTACTGGCGGGCGCTGAACTACCTGTCGGTCGGCCAGATCTACCTGCTCGACAACCCGCTCTTGAAGGAGCCCTTGAAGCGCGAGCACATCAAGCCGCGGTTGCTCGGCCACTGGGGCACGTCGCCGGGCCTGAACATGCTCTGCGTCCACCTCAACCGGGTCATCAAGAAGGATGACCTGAACATGATCTACATCATCGGGCCCGGCCACGGCGGCCCCTCCCTGGTCGCCCACGCCTACCTGGAGGGCACCTACAGCGAGGTGTACCCCAACGTCAGCCAGGACGCCGAGGGCATGCACAAACTGTTCAAGCAGTTCAGCTTCCCCGGGGGCATCCCGTCGCACGTCGCCCCGGAAACGCCCGGGAGTATCCACGAGGGCGGAGAGCTGGGCTACGCCTTGTCGCACGCCTACGGGGCGGCGTTCGACAACCCCGACCTCATTGTGGCCTGCGTCGTCGGCGACGGCGAGGCCGAGACGGGGGCGCTGGCCACCGGCTGGCACGGCAACAAGTTTCTCAACCCGGCCCGCGACGGCTGCGTGCTTCCCATCCTCCACCTGAACGGGTACAAGATCGCCAACCCGTGCTTCCTCGCCCGCATCCCCAAGGGGGAGCTGACGAAGTTCTTCGAGGGCATGGGCTACAAGCCCCACTTCGTCGAAGGGAGTGACCCCAAGGCCGTCCATCAGCAGCTCGCCGCCGTCCTCGACACCGTCGTGGCGGAGGTCAAGCAGATCTGGGCCGACGCCCGCTCCCGGGGCGTTGTCAAGCGCCCGGCCTGGCCGATGATCGTCTTCCGTACGCCCAAGGGCTGGACCTGTCCGGCCGAGATCGACGGCAAAAAGTGCGAGGACTACTGGCGCAGCCACCAGGTGCCGATGGGGGACATGGACAAGCCCGAGCACATCAAAATCCTCCGAGCAGTGGATGAAGGGCTACCGGCCGGGCTTTTTCGACGCCCAGGGGCGGCTCAAGGCCGAGCTGGCCGAGTTGGCGGCGAAGGAGCCCGGCGGATGAGCGCCCAGCCCGCACGCCAACAGGGGGCTGCTACGCGACCTGAAGCTGCCCGACTTCGCGACTACGCCGTCGAGGTGAAAACCCCGAGGGCATCGACCGCCGAGTCGGCGCGGGTGATGATGGGCAAGTTCCTCCGCGACGTGATGAAGCTGGTCCTGGAGGCCCAGAACTTCCGACTGTTCAGCCCCGATGAGAACAACGGTAACCGCTGGCAGGACGTGCTGGAGGTGACCACCCGCTGCTACATGGCCGACATCTACCCCGAGGACGACAAGCTCAGCCCGGGGCCGGGTGATGGAGGTGCTGTCGGAGCACCAGTGCCAGGGGTGGCTGGAGGGGTACCTGCTGACGGGGCGGCACGGGTTCTTCAGCTGCTACGAGGCGTTCATCCACATCATCGACAGCATGTTCAACCAGCACGCCAAGTGGCTCAAGGTCTGCAACCACATCCCCTGGCGCCGGGACATCGCCTCATTCAACTACTTCCTCAGCTCCCACGTCTGGCGGCAGGATCACAATGGGTTTTCCCACCAGGACCCGGGGTTCATCGACCACGTGATCAACAAGAAGGCGGGGGTCGTCCGCGTCTACCTGCCGCCGGACGCCAACTGCCTGCTGTCGGTGACCGACCACTGCCTGCGCAGCCGCAACTACGTCAACGTCGTCGTCGCCGGCAAGCAGCCGGCGCCGGTGTGGCTGACCATGGACCGGGCGGTCAAGCACTGCACCGAGGGGGTCGGCATCTGGGAGTGGGCCAGCAACGACAAGGGCAGCGACCCGGACGTCGTCATGGCGTGCTGCGGCGACGTGCCGACGCTGGAGACGCTGGCGGCGGTCGAGCTGCTCCGCAAGCACCTGCCGGAGCTGAAGGTGCGGGTCGTCAACGTGGTCAACCTGATGAAGCTCCAGCCGGCCAGCGAGCACCCGACATGGGACGGCTGACGTGCTGTTCACGAAGGACAAGCCGGTCATTTTCGCCTTCCGGCTACCCGTGGCTGATCCACCGGCTGACGTACCGGCGGACCAGCCACAAGAACCTGCACGTGCGCGTGGCCTACAAGGAGGGTACGACGACCGCATTCGACATGGTGGTGCTGAACGACCTCGACCGGTTCCACCTGGTGGAGGACGTGATCGACGGCTGCCGCAGCTGGGCGCCGGGCGGCGTACTTCAAACAGGCGATCCACGAAAGGCTGATTGAGCACAAGCACTACATTCGCCAGGTCGGCGATGACATGCCCGCCATCAGCGGCTGGCGGTGGGGTCAAGGCCAGGAACGATCGGCCGTCGCGAAGGCTGACGGCGGCAGACAATGTTTAGCAGCGGAGTCCCATGGGTCGGGATTCGAGGGTCAAGATCAACGCCGGGTGTGTCGATCTGGGGAGCCTCCTAGTGTCCCGGTAGTCTGAAAGGGTCATGGCACTCCCAAATCTGCCATGCAGGGTGGGGCTCACCCCACGTGTGCGGGGAGCGGTCAGGCCGCCGGTGACCCCTCGGTGCGGAGCGGGAGGAAGTTGTCCACAGTGAGGTAGTGAATCTTTGCATTGGGGTTTGCCTCAGGACCTCTTGGCGGATGCCGGCTTCCAAGGCCAGCACCCCCGCCATGGCGGTGATGGGGGCGTCAGTCGATGCCTCCCCGTTGCCCATGAACGGGACGTCGGTGGCCGAAGAACCTCCCGACGCGCATCATCCCGATGTAGTGGTAGAAGTACACGTGCCTCATGATAATCTCCATTGAGCTGGCCCGCCTCAGTGTATGAGACGCAACCAGCCTGCGGGCCTACCATGCGGCAGGTCCCCGTGGTCTGCCATGGCCATGCCCTCGGACGTGCCCTCGCCGTCATGTCGCGCAGGACCCTCTTGAGTTCGGTTGTGCTGGTGGGGGAAGGCGGAGGCCGGTCGTCTTATCTCTGAGAAATGGGCCGACCAAGTCGTTACCGAAGGCGGGGCATCAACGCGCCCCTGCCGGCCTGCTTGTTCGGCTACTGGCCCGGCCGGATTTGGGCTGACGCCTTACCCGCCAACCCCTGGTGGTTCCCCGGCCAATAGGAAGAGGTGGTTCAGGTGTCGCCTGCTTTCCATCGGAGGAAGCTGATGTCCGCTCACCTCCTGTTCGCCCTGCTCACCGCCGGGCCGCCGGCGCTACGCCGGATCCCGCCAAGGAGCTACTGCCACCGGTCCGGCTCCAGGCGGGCGGCAAGCCGATCGACACCGACGTCGGCCACGCCGCCCCGTTTGTCGCCGACTTCGACGGTGACGGCGTCAAGGACCTGCTCGTCGGCCAGTTCGGCCAAGGCGTCCTCCTGGGTCTACCGCAACCTCGGCACCGACGCCGAGCGGTACGCCGCCAGCGTCAAGTTCAAGGGCAGGGCCGCGGACGGTCGATCCCGACGGGCTGATGCGTCGGGTTCGGTCCCCAGTTGGTGGACCTCGACGGGACGGCCATTTGGACCTGATTTCCGGCTCCTGGCCGAGCGAGATCTTCTTCTTCAAGGGCGGACCCAAGCGGTCCTTCGCCGCCCCGGTCAAGCTCAAGTACAAGGACGACAAGACCATTAACATTGGCGGCGGCCGCCGCGACTCCGGCGACATGATCCTCATCGCCGGGGACGCGACCTTCGAGAAGGACGCCAAGGGTAGGCGTCATCCGCTACGACGGTGAGGTCATTGAGGTACCCGAGGGGCAGGCGGGCCGGGATCACCGGCACCGCCTCGGCGGTCCACGTCGTGGACTGGGACGGCGACGGCAAGCCCGACCTACTGGTTGGCGAGATCGGCGGGCAGGTCTACCTGGTGCCCAACGAGGCGAAGGGCCAAGGGCTACGCCTTCGGCGAGAACGCCCCGCTGCACGCGGGCGGCAAGCCGATCCGCGTGCCGGGCGGCGACGCCGGCCCGTTCGCGGCCGACTGGGACGGCGACGGCAAGACCGACCTGGTGGTCGGCGCCCGGCGACGGCAGTGTGGCTCTACCGCAACGTCGGCACGGCGAGGAGCCCAAGCTGGCCGAGGGCGTTCAGCTGGTCCCGCCGGGCGAGGCTCTTACGGGGCCGACGTGCCGAAGGAGCCGCGGCGAGGGGTTCGGGCCAAGGTTTGCGCCCGTCCTTGCCGACGGGGACGGCCGGCTCGACCTGTTGGTGGGCGACTTCGCCGCTCAGAAGCGGACCGACCTGAGCCGTCGGCCGAGGAAAGGAGAGGCAAGGACAAGGCCAGGAAGGAGCTGAGCGAGGTGATGGGACAGTACCGCAAGCTCAGCGACAAATTGTTCGGCCCCAAGGCGGTCAAGGACAAGGCCCAGAAGGAGACGGTCCAGAAGGAACTCCAGGGGCTGGTGAAACGGATGGGAGAGCTACGCAAGGTGGTCCCGCCGGAGTACGGGAGCCGGCTGGGTCTGGCTCTTCAAGCGCAGCCTGCAGGGTCCAAGGCGGCGGGGTAGGCCTGGCGCCCGCCGGGCCTCGCTTCCCGAGGCCCATCCAAGACTCCCACTTCGCGGCCAGGCGGTTATCCGCGTGATAACCACCCGGCCGGGCCGCTGCCTGGGCACGTCGCGCCACGCTCCCCTCGGGCAACGGCCGGGGCTTGTGCTCAAAGCTCCGCCTTCAGTTCCGTTTCCGGGTGGCCCGTTGCTCTTTTTATTAGTGAACTTTAGCTGGAACAGGTTGGGCCGACATCGCGAGATAAAGCGAAAGTGGCCCCTTCCGGAAGGGGTTGCCTCAGAAGGAGGGTGACACAGTGGAGAGTGGAAAAGTACCCCCAAGGGGACTCGAACCCCTGTCTTAGCCGTGAGAGGGCTATGTCCTAGGCCGCTAGACGATGGGGGCGTCTGCGAACTTTGCTATGGTAGGGGTGTCCATCTACCGTGTCAAGCCGCACGCCCTGCTGATTGCGCTGACTCGCCGTGAGACCGCTGATGTACATACCGCCTTCCTTCGCCGGGAGCCGATTCCGGCCGCCGCGCGACTTCCTCGACGCTCACAGCTTCGCGACGCTTGTCACCGCCATCGACGGCGTCCCTTTCGCCTCACACCTGCCGATGCTGCTCGACCGCGAGCGGGGCGTCCTGCTGGGCCACCTGGCGAAGGCCAACCCGCACTGGCGATCCCTCGGCGGGGCGGAGTCGCTAGCCATCTATTCCGGCCCCCACGCCTTCGTTTCGGCGGACTGGTACGCAAGCTCCCCGGCGGTGCCGACGTGGAACTTCACCGCCGTCCACGTCTACGGCCTCGCACGGACGATCACCGAGGAGGCCCTCCTGTCCGACCTCGTGACCCGCCTTTCTCACAAATACGAGCCGGCCCCGCGCTGGCCGGGAGAAATGCCCAACGAGTACCGGCGCGGCCTGCTCAAGGGCATTGTCGGCGTCGAGCTGCCACTTGCGCGAGTGGAGGGGAAGTTCAAGCTCAGTCAGAACCGTTCCGTCGCCGACCGCCGGGCCGTGATCGCGGTGTTGGAGCGGCAAGGCGAAACGCCACGGGAGCTGGCCGCGATGATGCGGGAGGCCCTGGAGAGGCCGACCTAATTCACCAGCCGTTCGACCTCGGCGACGTCATCAGGCCCGGGTGAGGTCCCGTCACCCGGCGTACAATAGAAAGGTAAGTAGACCTGACGGCTGCGGGGCACTCGACGATGACACGACCCACCCTGGCCACCCTCCTGGCCTTTGCCCTGGTTGCCTGGCCGGCCAGCGGCCAGCCGCTGCTGAAGAAGACGCCCGCGGACGACGCCGTGGGAAAGGCCCTGGCCTTGCTCGCCAACACGCAGAACAAGGCGGACGGGTCGTGGACGGCCGGCGGCTCCGGCCGGAACGTGGCCGTCACCAGCCTCAGTGTGATGGCGTTTCTCTCCGCGGGGCACGTCCCCGGTGAGGGGAAGTACGCTCGGAACATCGAGGCCGGTGTACGCTGGGTGCTGTCGATGCAGCGGCCCAACGGGGTGCTGGCCAACGAGGGCGGGCAGGAGATGTACCACCACGGCATCGCCACGCTGATGCTGGCCGAGGTGTGCGGCATGCTCGACAAGGAGCTGGGCAAGGAGGTCAGGCGCGCCGTCGAGAGGGGGGTCGCGGTGATCCTGAGGGCCCAGCGCCGCGACGCCGTCCACGGCGGCGGCTGGCGCTACCGGGTCGAGCACGTCGGCGGGTCCGACCTCAGTGTCACCGGGTGGCAGGTGATGGCCCTCCGCGCCGCCCGCAACCTCGGCTGCGACGTCCCCGCCGAGACGATCGAGAAGGCCGTCGCCTACATCAAGCGCTGCCAGGACGCCCGCAGCGGCGCCTTCCGCTACATGCCCTACTCGTTCACCACGGTCCCCTGCACCGGCACGGCGGTGCTGGCGCTGGAGCTGTGCGGCAAGGGCGAGCACAAGAGCCGACCCGTCCTCGACGGCGCCGGCTACCTGGTCCGCGCCGAGACGTTGCCGCGCTGGGGCGAGAACTCGCACTTCTTTTACGGGATCTACTACGGCGCCCAGGCCACGTTCCAGGTCGGCGGCAACTACTGGACCACCTACCGGGCTCGGCTGCACCGCGAGCTGTTGCGCAACCAGTCGTCGTCCGGCTCCTGGTCGTGCGGCAACGAGGCGGTCTACGGGCCGAATTACTGCACCGCGATGGCGGTCCTGGCGCTGACGGTCGAGTACCGCTTCCTACCGATCTACCAACGCGGTGAGGAGCCCTCCGAACGAGATGGGTGACCCCCTCTCCTTGAGCCGCCGGGTTCATCCCGGCGGTGCGGACAGACGGACAGCGGGGATGAACCCCGCCACTCCGGGGTTACGCCACCTCTTCCACCTGGTTGAATTCCAGGTAATGCAGGTGGCGGTAGAGCTTGTTCCGGGCAAGCAGCTCCTTGTGCGTGCCCGTGTCCGCCACCTTTCCCTTGCTGAGAAGATAGATCGCGTTGCACGCCTTCAGCGAGGAGATGCGGTGCGGCAGGAAGATCGCGGTCCGGCCCGGCAGCAAGCGCGACAGGGTGTCATCCAGCAAGTTCTTGGTGTCGTCGTCCAGCTCGGTGTCCGGCTCCTCGATGATCAAAAGCGCCGGGTCACGGAGGATCGCCCGGGCCAGGGCGATGCGGTACTGCTCGCTTAGGGTGAGCGAGTGGCCCAGCTCGCCGATCGGCGTCTCGTAGCCGTTGGGCAGCCGCTGGATGAAGCCGTGGGCGTGGG
>JAXMAW010000069.1:0-31787 GCA_046350195.1 Gemmataceae bacterium | reverse complement strand
GGCGCTCGTTCCTCCAGTACGTCCACGCCGCCCTCGTCCTGATCGGGATCGCGCTCCTGGTCCAGTCGATGGCACGATGAGAGGGGCAAGGCCGGCTCATCCCAGGTCGAACGTGCCGAACCCGCCCCGGCCGATCACCTCTTGCAGCCGGCGGAAGCACGTTTGACCGTACTCCACGCCGGCCTCGCCGGGCATGTAGACGACGGTCGGCGACCGGCAGCCAGCTCGGACGCCAGCCGAATCGCGCCAGCAACCGCCACGGCCAGCGCGGCCGGGGCCACGTGGCGACGTCGGCCAGCGGAATCCGCCAGCGTGAGGCCACGACGCTTCAGCATGGCTGCTTCCGGTGTCGATGGTACGACGGGTCACCCCGCATCGTAACTGCCGCCCCCCTCGTGGTACATCCCCTCGATCCGCTCCTTGTTGTGCTCCAGGATCACGTTCCGCCGCATCTTCAGGCTCACCGTCAGCTCGTCCGCCTCGATGCTGAACGGCCGCGGCAGCACGGTGAACTTCTTGACCTGCTCCGCCCGCGACACGTCCGCCAGCGCCTGCTCGCAGCGGCGGGTCAGCAGTTCCGTCACGGCCGGGTGGCTCGCCAGCGACTCGGGGTCGCCGTCGAGCTTCAGCTCCGCCTTCACATTGCCCCAGTGCGGCACCACGAGCGCCGTCAGGAAGTTTCGCCCCTCGCCGATCACCACCGCCTGGTCGATGCACGGGTCGGTCACCAGCAGCCCCTCGATGTTCGTCGGCGCCACCTTCTTGCCGTTCGACAGGACCATCATCTCCTTCTTCCGGCCGGTGATCGACAGGTAGCCGTCCGAGTCGATCTTCGCCAGGTCGCCGGTGTACAGCCAGCCGTCCTTGATCGTCTCCGCCGTCGCCCGCGGGTTCTTCCAGTAGCCCTTCATGACGTGCGGCCCGCGCGTCAGCAGCTCGCCGTCCTCGGCGACCTTCACCTCGACGCCCGGCAGCGGCCGGCCGACGGTGCCGAGCTTGTTGTTCGCCTTCGAGTTGAACGAGATCACCGGCGACGTCTCGGTCAGCCCGTAGCCCTGCATCAGCTTCAGCCCGGCGGCGTGGAACGCCTCGGCGATCGGCACCGGCAGAGGGGCCCCGCCCGACGACATCCAGTCGATGCGCGGCCCGAACACGTGTCGCAGCCGTTTGGCCGTCACCTCCGGGTCGGGCGAGGCGACGGCGGTCAGCACCTTCTCGTAGAAGCGCGGCACGCTGGCGAGGTGGGTCGGCTGCGTCTCGGCGATGCGCTCGACCAGCGTCTCCGGCGACTCGGCCAGCGCCAGCGTCACGCCGGCCAACAGGGCGGTGTAGTGGTCGCAGGTGCGGGCGTAGATGTGGGTGTACGGCAGCCAGCTGAGGATCAGGTCGTCGGGGCCGTAGCCCTGCACCTCCAGGCAGGCCCCGGCGTTCGACAGCAGGTTGCCATGCGTCAGCATCACCCTTGGGGTTGCCGGTCGTGCCGGAGGTGTACATCACCGTCGCCGAGGTCGTCCCACCTGACCGTCTCCTCGCGCCGTCGGCTCGTCGGCGAGCCGGCCCATGGCGGACCGGCCGCGCTTGCTTCGAACGCCTCCCAGGGGTGGCGTCGTCGCCGGCGGCGTCGGGGTCGAAGGCGACGGCGCGCGCAGCTCGGGCAGCTCGCCGCGGATTGACCGCAGCTTGGCCATCTGCTCCTTCGACGAGGCGATCACCCACACCACGCCGGCGTCGTGCAGCTGGAGTGGATCTGCCGGGCCGTCAGCGGGGCGTGCGGGGTGACGTTGACCGCCCCTCGGCGAGGATCGCCATGTCGGCGACGAGCCAGTCCAGCCTGTTCTCGCCGACCAGCCCGACGCGGTCGCCGGGCCGGACGCCGACGTCCACCAGCGCGGCGGCCGCGGCGGCGGCGTCCTCGTGGTAGTGGCGCCAGCCGTAGTCGTGGTACAGGCCGTAGCGGCGGTAGCGGAGGGCGGGGGCGGTCGCCGAGGCGTTGGGCCTGGTGGCGGAGGACGGCGCCGAGGTTGCGGAATGGCATGCAGGCATCTCCTTGTGTCCCTTGCATTATCCGTATATACAGCACGAGCCGCCAGAGGGTGGCCGCGCCGAGGCCGACAACCTCGGTAACGGCGCAACCTCGGGAAAATTCTCCGACGGGGAAAGCGGGAAAAGATGGGTCGCCCTCGCGCCGTCTCCGTGCGAAGGGGCATAATGGGGTGGAGTGCATGGACTGGCGAGTCAACTCCGGGAGTCGGGGTTCGGCCGTCAGGCCGCCAGGGAAAGGCGGTGAAGAGGATGCGTGAACGCGCCCCGTGAGGGGCACGGGCCCGGCCGCCGCGATCGTCGGACCTTGACTTTTGTCAGGAGAGGTCGCTCGGAGAGGCGCGGCCGGGTGGGCCGGAGGCGGGGAGTGGGAACACCTCGCCTCCACCAATAAACGGGCCAGGCGACGTTGCCCTTCCGGGGAAGGGTCGGCGTCGCCTGGGTTCGTTTTGGTGGTCACCGGCGGATCGGGGTCACGCCTTGAACACCTTCCGCGCGTCCTCCAGCCCCGGGGCCGGCTTGCCGAAGGTGCTCGCCGTGACGCGGGCCAGCGCCGTCAGGTGCATCCAGCGGAACTCCTGGCGGGCCCGCCGGAACTCGTCGCTGGCCGTGCGGTAGTACTTCTCCGCGTGCAGCGCCCCGTCCTCGCTGACGGCGTACTTGCGCAGCACCGCGAACACCGGCTTGGCGTCGCAGCCCAGCTGGGCGTAGCGGCCGACCACGGCGCAGGCCCGCGCCTGGTCGCCGCCGCGCACCGCCTCGTCGAGGGCGCCCAGCAGGGTGGTGGCGTCCTTCGAGGACACCTTCTCCAGCTCCTCGGCGGACGGCCACAGCTTCGCCATCTGCGTGCCCGACTGCCCGGCGGTGTGGTAGGCCCCGGCGATGAGGCTGGCGAACGTGTTCCGCGCCCCCGTCACGCCGGCGATCCGCCGCCAGGCGTTGGCGGCGTCGGAGGCGTGCACGCCGACCGAGTCGCCGTGGCAGCTGCCGACCGGCTTGCCCGGCCAGGCCTTGGTCCGGCCCTTGTCGCCGAGCACCAGCATCGTCGCCGCCAGCACCGTCGCCTCGGCCACGGAGTCCGGCGCGATGCCGTCGCCCAGCAGCGCCGCCGCCGCCTCGGGCGCGTCGGTCCGCTTGCCGGAGTAGATCGTCCGCGCCAGCCTCTCGACCGTCGCCTTGTCGGCCTGGCGGGTGCCGGGCGCCTTGCCCAGCAGGCCGTGCCGCTCCAGGATCGGCCCGAGGTTGTTGGCCAGCCACTGCGCCTCGGGGCTGGTGCTGTTGGCGGGGGTGTAGTGGGCGCGGTGGCGGACGCTCTGGCGGAGCATCGTGCGGGCCCGGTCCTTGCCGACGAAGTCGAGGATCTCCCACGACCGCCAGGCCAGCACGACGTTGTGGACGTTCATGATGTCCTGGACGAGCGGCTGGACGTCCTCGTAGGCCTCCTCGGCCGACTTCCTCGCCGTCATCGAGACGAAGACGCGGTCGGCCTCGTCGATCTTCTGCGCGCGGGCGGCCTGGAGCATGTCCCTGTCAGGCTGCTTCGACAGGGCGATGTGCTCGTGCTCGCCCAGCAGGTTGGTCCGCTCCTTGTGGGCGCCGTTGATGAGCGTGGCGTTGCGGTAGAGGACCTTGAAGACCGGCAGCGGCCGCTCCCTCTCCGGCATCTCCTCGGCGATGGTGAAGGCGGGGGCCAAGGCCATGAACGTGTGATAGCCGTCGTAATCCTGCCCGGCGAAGGCGTGGGCGTTGGCCAGCGCCGCCGCCGCCACCAGCGACTTGAGCGACGTCCCCCGGTCCAGCTGGTCCTTGACGACGGGGAGCAGCTTGTCCTTGGGCGTCTCCTGGAGCAACGCGCTGAGCCGGTCGAGCGCCGGCAGCTTGCTGTCGTCGGCGCGGACGTCGGACAGGCCGAGTTCGGCGGCCAGGGCCGGCCCCACCAGGGCCGCCGTCACCCCCGCCCCCACCTCGGCCAGGAACTCTCGTCGATCGGACCTCGTCATGACGCACCTCCGGCACACGAGTGGCAAAACTATCCCGATACTTCTCAGAACGCCGCGGCGTTACAGCCGGCGGCGGCGCCCCAGCGCCATCGCCGCCACGCCCACCCCCAGGAGTATCCCCGAGACGCACGCCATCAGCAAGAAGGTTCCGCGCAAGCCCTGCCGCGTCCGCTCGGCGTCGCGCTCCAACGGGCGGATGATCTCCAGCACCCCGCGGACGTCCCCCTCGCGCCAGGTCTTCTTCGGGCTCTCGGCGAGGTGGTTGTGGCAGGAGAGGCAGTCCTTGCTCATCCGCCGGGCGATGGCGTAGCGCAGCACCGGCTTGCCCTCGTACTCCTCGAAGCGGAAGTACGCCTCCTCGGGCTGGTCGCGCAGCTGGGTGAGGGCGTCGTGCTCGAAGCGGTCGCGCGGGCCGCCGTCCTTGCGCCACGGCCAGGGGAAGTCGCTGTACAGCCGCACCCGCATCCCGGACTCGCTCTGCCGCGACAGCTCCTGGGCGATGTCGATGGTAAACGTGGCCGGCAGCGGCAGCGCGCCGTGCTCGGTCAGGTAGTCGGCCCGCACCGGCACCTTCCGCTGCCAGGCGCGCTGGATCACCTCGGACGTGAAGCGGTTGTTAACGACCTCGAGGATCTCGGCGTGCTGCGAGGCGCTCTCCAGCGCCGCCGACTGGACCAGCTGCCGCGACAGCCGCGACAGGTGCGCCAGCCCGAACGCGCTGCCGAACGTCACCGCCAGGAACAGGCTGGCGATCAGCGGGTGCCGCCGACCCCAGCGGATCAGCTTGCGGGCCCGGCCCATCGGCCGGGCGCGGATCGGCTCGCCGGCGAGGTAGCGGTCGAGGTCGTCGAGCAGCTCGCGCCGGCGGCACAGGTAGCGGCACGGGCGGGCGCCTTCGCCAGGCACTTCAGGCAGACGACTTCCAGGTCGCGCGGCGCCTTGTCGTTGAGCTGGCGCGGCGGGCAGGGGTCGTCCTCCAGCACCTGCAACAGCGGCATCCGCCGCGTGCCGCGGAACGGCCGGTCGCCGGTGAGCAGCTCGTAGAGGATGACCCCCAGCGAATAGACGTCACGCTGCGGGCATCGACGAGTGGGGTCGCCGCGGGCCTGCTCCGGCGACATGTAGGCGGGGGTGCCAAGCACCTGGCCTTCGAGGGTCAAGGGCGGCTCGTCGGCGTCGCGGCTTGGCCGGGCCGAAGTCGAGGCCGACCTTCGGCTCCGAATCAGGGCCCGCCCGTGGGGGAGAACGCCCTCCCGCTCGGGCCCTGGAGGAGGATGTTCGCCGGCTTCAGGTCCCGATGCACCACGCCCTGCTCGTGCGCGTAGTCCAGCGCCCGCGCCACCTGCGACAGCAGCGCCGCGGCGTCGCGCGGGTCGATCGGGCCCTGGCAAGCCGCTTTTCCAGCGTGACGCCGGCGATGAACTCCTCGACGAGGAAGCAGGTGCCGTCGGCCGTCTGGCCGATCTCGTGCAGCGCCACGATGCCGGGGTGCTGGAGCCAAGGCCACCGCGCGGGCCTCGCGGAGGAACCGCTCGGTCTCGCCGTCGTCGGCCAGGACGCCTGGCCGCGGCAACGAGCGCGACCAGCCGGCCCAGCTCGCGGTCGCGGGCGCGTTACACCTGGGAGAACGTGCCAGCCCCAGCTCGTCGAGCAGCTCAGACGCGCCCCAGCGCTCGCCGACCCGCACCCGGCCGGCGTGGCGCGGGCAATCTCCAGGCCGAGGCGGCAGACTCTCGGTCGCCGCCTCAACCCGGCACCGCCTCGGCCAGCAGCAGGTCGGGCCTCCTGCTCCAACGCCGCGTAGCCGCCCCTCGCACGCCGGGCAGCGATCGACGTGGTCGGCCAGCAGCAGCCGAGTCCGGCTCGGGCAGCGTGCCAACGCCGGCGGCAAGGAACGTTCCGGCTCCAGGACGAGGCCATGGCTCGTCTCTGGAGAGAACGATCTCATGTTACACCGCCGGTGGCTCCGGCGTACAATGGCCCCATGTCCTCCCCCAGCGAAGCGTCGGCCACGTCGTCGACCTGCTGGCCCGGCTGCGCGCCCGGCGGCGACAGCGCCAGCGTGGACCGACTCCTGGCGGTCTCCGGCCTCGTCTGGCACTGGTGCCGGTCGTCCGGCCTGCAAGAGCAGGACGGGGCCGACGTCGCCCAGGACGTCTTCGGCGCCCGTCGCCAGCCGGCGGAGCACGTTCCGCCGCCAGCCCGCCGGCAGCTTCCGCGGCTGGCTCCGCGTCATCACCCGCAACAAGATCCGCGACCTGCTCCGCCGCCGCCGCGACAGCCGCCCGGGGCCGGCGGCGGCGAGGGCTAACACGCCCGGCGGGCGACGTCCCCACGCCGGAGGAGGCCGAGGAGGCCAGCATCCTCGACGACGCCGACCGCCGCCTGGTGCTGCGCCGGGTGCTCGAGCTGCTACGGCCGGAGTTGCGCCGAGCCGACCTGGCAGGCGTTCTGGCGCACCGCCGTCGAGGGCCAGCCGGCCGTCGAGGCGGCAGCCGACCTGGGCCTGAGCCCCGGCAGGTGCGGAAATCGCCAAGTGCAGGGTCCTGGCCCGCCTGCAGGCCGAGCTGACGTCCTTGAGCGAGGGTAGCCGGCCATGGACGAGCGGACGCAGTTCTTCCTCTGCGTGCTGGCCGGCATGGCGGCTTCGGCGGCCTGCTGGCGGCTGTTCGGCGAGCTGGTCGGCGTCGTCGCCGCCCGCGAGGGGACGCGCCGGCGGCACCGCCGTCGGCCTCGGCGTGGCCCGGGCGTTCACCCGGCTGGCCGACCGCGAGCCGCCGTTGTGGTTGCGGGCGATGCTGGTGGCGGCCGAGCAGGCTGGTGTTCGGCGTCGTCCTGAGGCGGCCGTCGGCACGTTCGCCGGCTGGCAGTACCCGGCCGAGTGGCGCGTGCTGCGGCCGGCGGCTGTCACGATGGCGGCGCTGGTCGCCGCGGCGGTCGGGTTCGGGCTGCTCGCCGGCTGGGCGACCAGCGGAGCAGGCGGCTTCAGCCCTCGCTTGGCGACCAGGCTTCGACGGTTCTCTGCAACCCCAGCGTAGTAGGCGACGACCCCCAGCACGGCGATGAACCCCACGCCGGTCGCCGCCTCGGCACCTGGTTGATGAACGTGTTCACCAGCACGAACCCCGGGATGATCGTGTACAGCAGCGGCACCAGCGGGTAGCCCGGGCAGCGGTACGGCCGCGGCGCGTCGGGCATCGTCCGGCGAAACTGGAAGATCGCCAGCACCGCCATCGTCTCGAAGATGACCGCCCCGAACATGGCGAAGTCGGTCAGCATGTCGAAGTGCGACTTCCTCGGGTCGAGCACCCCCGTCGCGGTCAGGGCCGCCGCGGCGATCACCTGCAAGCACGGCCAGACGGCGTAGACGGCGATGGCCGCCGCCGGGGTCCGCCAGCGCGGGTGGACGCTGTGAAGCGAGCCCGGCGCCAGGCCGTCCTCGCCCATGGCGAACAGCAGCCGCGGCCCGACCAGCAGGTTGCCGTTGAGCGAGCCGAACACCGAGCACATGATCGCCGCCGACGCCGCGGCCGCCCCCAGGTCCCCCAGCAGCCGCAGGGCGTAGACGGTGGCGACGGAAGTGTCCTTGCCCTTCAGCGCCGCGATCTCGCCGCCGGGGACCATCAGGTAGTACGCCAGGTTGGAGCCGAGGTAGAGGGCGACGACGACGAGTACGCCGGCCAGCAGCGACAGCGGCAGGTTGCGGCACGGGTTTCGCACCTCGCCGGCGATCGGGGCGATGTTCATCCAGCCGTGGTACGGCCACGGCACGCCGAGGAAGGCGGCGCAGGCCAGGGCGCCCGCTCACCAGCAGGTCGCGCTAAGGCCGACCAGCTCACCCGGCCACCGGGGCGAGGTTGTCCCACGACGGCTTCACGCCGCCGGGCGGCGTCGCCGACTCCAGGAAGAAGAACGGCAGGACGACGATGCCGGCGATCGAGCCGACCTTGACCGCCGTGACGACGACCGCGCGAAGCCGCCCAGGAGGACGCCGCGGATGTTGACCGCCCCCAGGCCGAGGATGGTAGCGACGGTGGGCGATACGCAGCACGGCCCCGGTGGCCCAGCTGTCCCCGAGGAGGCCGACGGCGGACTGGAACGTCGGACGGCAATCGCACGTCGCCGAAGCGGCCTCGGCGAAGATCGTCGCCGGAGCCGCGATGGAGGTGAGCGGATGATCCAGAAATCGACCCGGCCCCAGAGGAAGCCGGCGAGCCGGCCGTAGGCCTCCTTGAGGAAGACGTAGTTGCCGCCGGTGCGGGAACAGCACGGCGACGCCTCGGCTTGTCCGACCAGCGGCGAGCACGACGAGCACTGCCGAGGACCCAGACGACGGCGACGACGCCGGAGTAGAAGTCGATCGGCGATGACCGCGGGCTTCTTGAACACGCCGGAGCCGATGATGGTGCCGATGACGATGGCGGTGGTCATGACCGGGCCGAGGACGCGGGCCAGGCCGGCCGACTCAGGCTGGTTGGGGTGGCTCATGCGGAGCAGTCTACGCCGACCGGAAAGGTCGGACAGGGTGGCTCTGACAGCCCAAAAGGTTCACTCAATTCTGTCGCTCAAGCTGCCGATTGACTTTTTTGACAAGATTTCCGACTTTCCTCGCGAAGTCGTCTTGGCCTGGCCCTACCGTCCCGTCTACACTACTGCACCTTCTCGATCTTCGCGCGCGTGGCGCGCGAGTTGAGGAGGGGTCAGGGCCGGGGGAGACAAGCCTGGTGAAGGCCTCGCGGCTGGCAATCTGTGACGCCCCTGACGGGTGCGTCGGGTGGGTCGGAAGAATGTTGCCGCGCGAGCCTGGAGAAGGGCTTGTAATTCCCCCGCGTCGCGGTACCATCCGCGACGTCGGTGCCGGTTTCGCCGGGTCGGCGGCCTGACCGAATTGTCCCTGGAGGCCTCCTGGACGATGAGTGATTCCGAAGAGCGAAGCAGCCTCGAGGCGAGACCCTGCACCCGGGTCGTCTACGGCGACCCCGACGAAGAGCCTCCCGGCACCCCCAGGCGCCACCCGCTCTGGCGCGACGTCCCCGACCACCTGTGGGACGACTGGCGCTGGCAGTCGCAGAACGCCATCCGCTCGGTGCGTCAACTCCGCCACCTCCTGCCGTTCTCCCCGCAAGAGCTGGAAGTCATCGGCAGCCTCGAGGCGGAGTACAAGACCGCCATCCCGCCCTACTACTTCTCCCTCATCGACCCCGACGACCCCAACGACCCCATCCGGATCCAGTCGGTGCCGTCGCCGCTCGAGCAGGAGAACCCTTCCGGCTACGAGCTGGAAGACCCCTTGGAAGAAGACAAGGACTCGCCCGTCCCCGGCCTGACCCATCGGTATCCCGACCGCGCCCTTCTCGTCACCACCCACGTCTGCACCATGTACTGCCGCTTCTGCACCCGCAAGCGGGCGACGATGGTGCGCGGCGGCTGGGACGCGATCAGCCGCAACGACGAGCGGATGATCGAATACGTACGCGACCACAAGGAAATCCGCGACGTGATCGTCTCCGGCGGCGACCCGCTCACGCTGCCGCAGAACAAGCTCAAGTTCTTCCTCGACGGCCTGGCCGCCATCCCGCACGTCGATGTCATCCGCATCGGCACCCGGGTCCCGGTCACGCTGCCGCAGAAGCTCTACGACCAGTCGCTGATCGACCTCCTGGCGTCGGCGGGCAAGGTGTGGATCCAGACGCACTTCAACCACCCCCGGGAGATCACCCCCGAGGCCGCCCGCGTCTGCCAGGCGCTGCTCAAGGCCGGCATGCCGGTCAACAACCACAGCGTCCTGCTCAAGGGCGTCAACGACAGCCTGGAGGTGATGCGCGACCTGATGCGGGCGCTTTTGCGGATCAAGGTCCGCCCGTACTACATCTTCCACTGCGACCCGGTGATCGGGGCCGGCCACATGCGGACCAGCGTGTGGAAGGGCATGGAGATCATGGAGGGCCTGCGCGGCCACATGTCGGGGCTGGGCATCCCGACCTACGTCGTGGACAGCCCGCACGGAGGCGGCAAGATCCCGGTCATGCCCAACTACGTCCTCAGCGCCTCCGACGACGCGGTCATCCTCCGCAACTTCGAGGGGATGATCGTCCGCTACCAGGCGGAGGACCGCCCGAACACCGCGGAGCCGACCCGGACGACCGGCGTCAGCGCGCTCTTGCAAGGCTCGAAGAGCGCCCTGATCCCCGAAAATAGCGAGCGGATGGACCGCCGCCGGCAGCTGAACGTGATCACCAACGCCAACGAGCACGAAGACTGCTGCGGCGGCCACGAGGAGCCGGACGGCGACCGGAAGGCGAGGTCGCTGAACGTGCTGGCCAACGGATGTGGCTCATAAAGGAGAGCTATCAGCTATCAGCTATCAGCCGTCAGCCGGACAGAACACCGGCTCTGGCTGATGGCTGATAGCTGACGGCTGATAGCTGTGAAAATCGGAATCACCTTCGACCTGAAGGCCGACCTCCCCGCCGGCCACGACTTCCCCGACGACCACCAGGAAGAGTTCGACAGCCCCGCGACGATCGAGGCGATCGCCGCCGTGCTGCGGGCGCGCGGGCACGAGGCCGTACCGCTCGGCAACGGGCCGGAGCTGCTGCGGAAGCTGCTCGACGACCCGCCGGACCTGGTGTTCAACCTCGCCGAGGGGCAGGGCACCAGCCGGTCGCGCGAGGCGCGGGTGCCGGCGGTGCTGGAGATGCTCGGCATCCCCTACACCGGCAGCGACCCGCTCACGCTGGCCGTCACGCTGGACAAGGACGTCGCCCGCAGGCTGGTGAGGTCGCACGGGGGGGTGGTGCCGCGCGGCGAGGTGTTCGCGCCGGGCGCCGACCTGGCCGCGGTGCGGTCCCGGCCGGAGCTGGCCTACACGACCATCGTCAAGCCGGCGTGGGAGGGGTCGAGCAAGGGCATCCGCGGCAAGTGCGTCGTGGACACGCCGGCCGAGCTGGCCGACGCCCTGGCGGAGCGGCGCGACCAGCGGCAGCCGCTGCTGGCGGAGGAGTTCATTGCCGGCGAGGAACTGACCGTCGGCGTGCTGGGCAACGAGTGGCCGCGCGTCGTCGGCGTGCTGCACGTCGTGCCGGTCAAGGCGACGCCGCGCTTCGTCTACAGCCTGGAGGTCAAGCGCGACTACATCGGCGTCATCCGCTACGACTGCCCGCCGAGGCTGCCCGCCGAGCACCTGCGGTCGGTCGAGAAGGCGGCGCTCTTGGCGTACCGGGCGCTGGGCTGCCGCGACGTGTCGCGGCTGGACTTCCGGCTGCGCGACGGGGTGCCGTACTTTTTGGAGGTCAACCCGCTGCCGGGGCTGAACCCCGAGACGAGCGACCTGGTGATCCTGGCCCGCATGGCCGGCCTGGGCTACGAGGGGTTGATCGAAGGCATCCTCGACGCGGCGATGAAGCGATACGGACTGGCGTGAGTCACGGCAGAGGCGAGCCGCCGAAGGCGGCGAGCTGCTCCTTGCGCTGCCGCCATTCGGCGTCGCTGAGGAAGCGCAGTCCCCCGTCCTTGTCTAGCTCCCGTGCGGTGAGAACCTGTGCCAAGAGGGCCAACCGCCCTGGCTCGTCATGCAGGTAAGTTCGTACGTTCCATCTGATGATTAGCCCCTTGCTATCGACCGCGACGACCGAATCCCCAGCCGGCTCGAAGGCAAGGGAAAGTACATGGGTGGGGCTTTGGAAGGCGGGGCCGACCCGCCTCCCCGTCACCACGTCCCAGAGCAAGGCGGAGCCGTCCACGGTCCCGGTTAGTAAGTACCGCCCGTCAGGGCTGAATTGGAGATGGAGGATGCCGCTGTTGTGCGGAAGAGGCGAAGTGAGGGGCCGTCCGTCCTCGGCATGCCAAATTTGAGCGACCTTGTCTTGGCTTCCCGTGGCGATCAACTTGCCGTCTGGGCTAAAGGCCACCTCGTCTATCCTTCCCCCTGGCTTGAACTCCTGAAGCAATTGCCCGGAAGGCAGTCGTAACAACCAGGCCCCACCGTGCCCGCAAACCAGCATGGCCTTGTTATTTGGCCCCACGGCGATGGAGCTGAATCCGGGGGACAGGCCTGTCACCGGAGGGCCGGTAGGTTTCCCGCCGGCGGCGTCCCAGACGTAAACCATGCCGTTGTTGGTACGCCCGGTCCCTCCGTCCCACCTGTGGGGTTCACCCGCTTCGGCGACGGATACCAGGGTACGACCATCAACCGAGAACGCTACCCCTTTCACGATCCCGTGGTGGGCCAGAGGCGGCCCAACAGGTTCCAAGGTGCCCGCGTCGTATAGCCGTGCGATCTTATTCATGTCGCCTACCAGCAGCGTTTTCCCGTCCGGGCTGTACTTCATGCTCACGACCGCCGCGCCTATCTTTCTCGGTGACCCCACTGGATTTCCGGTGGCGAGCTGAAAACATTCCACCTCCCCTCGCAGCGAGCCTACGGCAACAAATCGGCCGTCCGGGCTGATGGCTCCTCTACCGGTGACGAACGGCGCCGTGATGCGGGTGTATTTGATCCTCGCGACGACCGGCTGGCTGGCACCGAGGTTCCAAAGGCTAGCGCTGCCGTCCGAACAGCCCGTCAGGAGCCGCTTCCCACCCCCGACGTAAGCGACGGCGGCGCACGCCGTCTGATGCTGAATCGTCGCGCCGAGTCGGCCCATCGACCACAGATCCCACATCAGCACTTCCTGCCCATGGCACGTCACCGCGTGGCCGTCGAGGTTGACGGCCACGGCAGTGGCTGGCACTTGATGGTGCAGGTAAAAATCGATGAATTTCCACCCATCCGCATCCAGGATCGACGACCGGGTGCCGTCGTGGCAAACGACGGCGTACCTCCCGCCCGGGCCCCACGCGATGGCGTGGACGGGGCGATCGTGCGTGACCGGCGGTGCGGTCTGTTTCCCCGTCGCCGCGTCCCACCGATGGACCGCCCCGCCGTTGTCTGCCGTTAACAGGAACTTCCCGTCGGGCCTGAACGTGATTCGGGTCACGTCGCCGCCATGTGGCATCGTCTCCCCGACTGGCTTCCCCGTGAGGGGATCCCACAGGCGAACAATCCGGTCAACGCACCCCGTGGCGATCACTTTTCCGTCCGGCCGAAAGGCAACCGCCGTGACGGAGTTCCGATGCGTAAAGGGCTGCCCTATCTCGTTTCGGGCCTTCACACTCCACAGGCGGGCCCTCCCGTCACGGCACCCGGTCAACACGGCCGCGCCGTCGGGGCTAAAGGCGACGTCATAAACCACGTCGGGGTGAGGGAGCGAGTCGCCCATACGGCGGCCCGTATCCGCGTCCCAGAAGTGCGCGAGCGTATTCGCATCGACCGTCACGATCGTTCGACTATCCGGGCTGACGGCGACAGTGGAGATAGAGTTACTGTGGCCCACGCGCGCAGCGGAATGGACGTGCTCACGCCAAACCGCCAGGTTCGCCAGCAAGACCGACCGCAACGGCCGCCTGTCCTCCGCCAACTCCAGCCCGCGGACGAACCAGCGTATGCCGCCGCAGCGTTGCCTGCGTCGCCGAGCGTCTGGCTTCGGGCCTGCTGCCAGGTTCGCCGACACGACCCGCGACTTCGCGTGCCGCGTCCTTCGTCTTCACGCCCTTACCGCGATGCCCTTCTGCTCGAGCGCGTCCACGCGGGCCTTGTCGAGTTGAAGGGTAAAGCCGGCCCACCCGCCGATGAGCAGTATCGACCCCAGCAGCACCGCCGCGGCCAGCGCCGCCGTCGCCGGCCGCCGTCGCCCACTTCACGAGCCGCTCCGCCACGCCCGCCGGTCAGCGCCACGATCGGCTCACCCGCCCGGTGTGCTGCCGCAGGTCGTCGGCCAGCGCCGCCGCGCTGCCGTACCGCCGCGCTGACTCCTTGTGCAGGGCACTTCAGGCACACCGTCTCCAGGTCGGGTGTCGGCCGGCTGGAGCGCGCGCGGGGCGACCGGGTCGGTGCCGATCACCTGCTGGATCGTGTCGTACTTCGTCGCCGACCGGAACGGTGGCCGGCCGGTGAGGCACTCGTAGAGGATCGCCCCAGCCGCGTACACGTCCGCCGCCGGGCCGACGACCTCGCCTAGCCTGCTCGGGGGGCCATGTAGGACGGCGTGCCCATGATCGCCCCAGCGACCGTCTCGCCGGTGTCGTCGTCGAGCTTCTTCGCCAGGCCGAAGTCGGCGATCTTCGGGGTCGTCCCACCCGTCGAAGGAGCCAGCAGCACATTGGCCGGCTTCAGGTCGCGGTGGACGACGCCCTTCTCATGCGCCGCCTGCACCGCCTGGGCCAGCGCCTCGATCGCCGCCGTTGCCCGGCTGGCGGCAGCGGCGTGCCGCCCAGCTTCCTCGCCAGCGAGCCGCCGGCGCAAACTCCTGCGAGAAGAACGGCAGCCCCTTGTACTCCCCGACCTCGAACACCTGCACGATGTTCGGGTGCGTAGCGGGCCACCGCTCATGTTCTTCGTCCGGAACCCGCCAGGGCGTGTTCGTCCGCGCCGCCCCGCCGAGGCTCATCTTCAACGCCACCACGCGGTCGGCGGCGACTTGCCGCCCGCGGTAGACCACCCATGCCGCCCTTGCCCAACTCCTCGAACAGTTCGTAGCCGGGGATGGCCGGCGGCTCATTGGCGCCTTCCGGCCGGCTATAGTCCGGGCCGGTTGGTCCCGGGTCGGTCGTCGGGAGCGGGGCGCGGTCGGGGCGCGGGTCGGCGAGCGAGGGGCCGGGCACGGCGCACTCGGGTTTAGGCCGAAGGGACAAAACGCCGCCGCCCATGGTACACCACCGGCACGACTCGCGAAACCGTCGCGCGCGGAAATCAATTCGCCGTCGTTCCGTCGCTCAAGACCCACGGCGGCGGCGCGGGCAGGATATACTTGCGTATCGCGCCCACCGTCACGGCGGCGGTGCGGCTGACACCCGGCCGTCACGTCGCGGCCGGGGGCGACCTAACCCCTCTTGACGCCTCCAGGTTGGCATTGTGTGAAGGCCGCCCATCTGGCAGTATGACCCGCTTACCCGGTCCGCCGCGCCCGCCGGGCCGACGCCTTCACGGAAGAAGGCCCGAAGCCACACACGGACGTGGGGAATGGAACAAACCATGAACCGCCAACGCGTACTTGTGCTGCACAACGAGCCGATCCTGCCGGAGAGCCACCCGGACTACGTCTCCGAAATCGAGGTGATGGACAACGTCGAGGCGGTCGGCGAGGTCCTGACCCAGGCCGGCTTCGAGGTCGCCACCGCCGGCGTGGCCTCGGAGGCCCAGGAGCTGATCGACGTCGTCCGGACCAACCGGCCCGACGCCATCGTCAACCTGTTCGAGGGTTGCGCCGCCGACAACGCCACCGAGATGTACGCCGCCGGCGTGCTCGAGTGGCTCGGCGTGCCGTACACCGGCTGCCCGTTCCACACCCTGGTCATGGCCCGGAGCAAGCACCTGGCCAAGCGGCTGTTCCTCGCCGAGGGGCTGCCGACGGCGCCGTTCCTGGTCGTCGAGCCGGGGCAGGGTCCGCTGGCGGAGTGCCCGCTGCGCTTCCCGGTCATCGTCAAGCCGGCCCAGCAGGACGCCAGCGTCGGCGTCGAGCAGGGCAGCGTCGCCAGCGACCTGGCCGGGCTGAACCGCCGGCTGGCGTTCGTGCTGGAGCAGTTCAACGGCCCGGTGCTGGTCGAGGAGTTCATCTTCGGCCGGGAGCTGACCGTCGCCCTGGTCGAGATGCCGGACCTGCGCCTCTTGCCGGGCACCGAGGTCGTCTTCCCCGACGGCGGGCCGGACTACTGGCCGATCCTGTCGTACGACGCCAAGTGGACCAAGGGGTCGGCGGAGTTCGAGACGACCGACTACCACTTCAAGGCGGAGCTGACCGAGGGCCTGGCGCGGAAGATCGACGAGTGCGCCCGGCGGGCGTTCCGGGTGCTGGGCTGCCGCGACTACGCCCGGGTGGACTTCCGCATCCGCGACGACCAGCCGTACATCCTGGAGCTGAACCCGAACCCGGACTTCGCGCCGGACCGGGCGATGTCGAACAACCTGTGGGCGGCGGGGCTGACCCACGCCGAGTTCACCGTGCAGCTGGTCCGCAACGCCCTGGCCCGGGGCGCCAAGCGCGTCGCGGCGCGGTACCGCGATCGGCAGGCGGGGTGACGGTTCCCCAGAGGGAGTGCCATGGCGAAGGCAAGGACGACCGCGCTGCCGGTGTTGAACCTCCGGCAGGCCACCTTCGAGTGCATTTACGGCCGTGGCTGCGACGGCATCTGCTGCCAGAACGGCCGGCCGCCGGTCTCCCCCGAGGAGGCCGCGCGCCTCGACGCCAACCTGCCCAAGTTCCTGCCGCTGTTGACCGACAAGGCGAGGAAGGCAGTGGAGAAGGACGGGTACGTCAGCCGCCGCCTGAAGTCCGGCAAGCCGATGCTGCGGGTGATCGACGGCTGGTGCGTCTTCTTCAACGGCGGGTGCGTGCTGCACAAGGTCGGCGCCGCCGAGGGCGACAAGTTCGCCTACAAGCCGGCGCCGTGCTCGCTGTTCCCGCTGGAGCGGGACGACGACGACAACTGGTACGTCCGCCAGCACGGCTACAAGGGTGAGCAGTGGGACCTGTTCTGCCTGGCCCCGAGCTTCTCGGAGGTGAAGGCCGAGAAGTCCCTGAAGGAGGAGCTGGCGTTCGCCCGGCGCCGGTCATAGCGCTTCCAGGAACGCCACCAGGGCGTGGACCTCATCCTTGGTCAGGCCCAGCGGCCGCATGGCCGGGTCGAGGCGGGGGTTGGCGGCGCCGCCCTTGTTGTAGAACTCGACCACGTCTTCCAGCGTCTTCTGGCTGCCGTCGTGCATGTACGGCGCGGTCTTCGCCACGCCGCGCAGCGACGGCGTCTTGAACTTCCCCTTGTCCGAATCCTTCCTGGTGACGGCGAATCGGCCGGGGTCGGGCGGCGACTTGCCCCAGCCGACGCCGGTGTTGTGGAACCCCTCGTCGGTGAAGTTCGCCCCGGCGTGGCACTGCCAGCACCCCGCCTTGCTCTCGTACAGCCACAGGCCGTGCCGCTCCGCCGGCGAAAGCGCCGCGTGGTCGCCCTTCTTGCGGAAGCGATCGACGCGGCTGTCGCCGCGCAGTAGCACGCGCTGGAAGCTGGCCAGCGCCCTGGCCAGGTTCGCCGCCGTTACCCCGTCGGGGAAGGCGGCCTCGAACGCCGATCGGTAGCCGTTATCGGCCTTGAGGCGGGCGACGACGGCCGGGAGCCCGGAGCCCATCTCGGCGGGGTTCTCGATCGGCTGGAGCGCCTGCTCTTCCAATGAGGAGGCGCGGCCGTCCCAGAAGAACGCCGTGCCGTAGGCCCGGTTCCACAGCGAGGGGGCGCGGCGGGAAAGTTTCTCCTTGCGGACGCCCAGGGGCGGCGCCTCGGGGCTGGCGAAGCCGTGCTCCGGCCGGTGGCAGCTGGCGCAGGAGACGGTGCGGTCGCCCGACAGGACCGGGTCGAAGAACAGCCGGCGGCCTAGCTCGACGCGCTGCCGGGTGAGCGGGTTGTCCTTCGGGACGACGCGTGCGGGCAACCCGAACGGGACGTGATCGACGGCGAGCCAGGCCGGCGGGGCGGCGGCGAGGGCCAGGCCCGCAAAGGCGGCGCAGCACAGCCCGGAGAAGGCAAGTCGGGGCATCGGCGGGGTTCCGAGGGAAGGTGAAGGTTACCAGCCCGGAGCTGCCGGCGAGGGCGGAGCGGCCGCCTCGCCGGCGCTTCGGGCTGGTACGAGACGTACTACTTCGAGCCGCCCTGCGCCTCCTTGAGGAGCTTGTCGATGGCGGCGTCGATGGCCTTCTCGCCCGGGCTGCCCAGCCACTTGTGGCGGATCACGCCCTTGTGGTCCAGCACGTACAGCGTCGGGGTGCCGACCAGGTTGAACTGCTTGGAGATCGACCCCTGGTCGCCGTCCTTGCCGGCGGGATCGGCGAAGGAGCGCCAGTTCAGCTTCTCCTTGTCCATCACCTCTTTCAGCTTCTTGACGTCGTAGCGGTTGGTGTTCACGCCGACGAGGGCGAACGGCTTGTCTTCCAGGTTCTTCACGAGCGACCGCTCGTGGGGCCACAAGGCCCTTCAGCCCCCTCAGAATTGACTCCAGAAGTCCAGCAAGACGACCTTCCCCTTGTAGTCGGCCAGCTTGAACTTCTTGCCGTCCTGGTCCTCGCCCTCGACCTCCGGGGCCGGCTTGCCGACCGCCAGGTGGCGGATCTCGTACAGCTCGCCCTTGGCCTTGTCGCCGACGGTGCCGCGGAACGGCATCTTGACGTCGCCGTACTTCTCCGCGGCCTGGGCGAACAGCCCCTCGGCCTGCTTGCGGAGCTTGTCCGCCTCCTTGGCGTCCTTCTCCGACGTCTCGTCGGCCCGCGTCTTCAGCACCTGGGCCAGGGTCAGGCACGCGACCCCCTTGACCTGCCTGTCGTCGCGCCTCTCCATCAGCGTCCGCAGCAGCGACTCGCTGCCCTTGTCGGAGCTGAAGCCCAGGCGCTGGCACAGCGTCACCAGCCGGTCGGCCTTGAACGCCGCGAGGTGCTTCTCGCCCAACTGCTGGAACATCGCCTCGCCGTCGGCCTTGAGCTTGGCGACGTCGGCCTTCCTCATCCCCTCGACCGTCTCCTTGCCGTAGAGGCCCTCGACCCGCTTGGCCAGGTCGGCGTCGTCCGCCACGCGCTTGGCGATCTCGGCCTGCTGTTGCAGGTGCTGGGCCAGCGCCAGGCACGCCTCGGCCTGGACGCCCTTGTCGGGGTTCCTCTCCAGGATGGCGCGGAGCAGGTCGGCGTTCTTGACGCCGAAGTCGTTGCCCACCTGCTGGCAGAGCGGGCCGAGGCGGCCGCTGGCGACGTGGTCCCGGAGGATCAGTTCGATCGCCCGGGCCTTGGCCCCCTTCGGGCCGCCCCGGACGAAGCCGTTCGACACCACCTGCTGTAGCGCGTCCAGCGCGACGGCGTCCTTGGGGTGCTTCTCGGCCAGCTCGACGAACTTCGCCAGCACCTTCTCCAGGGCCGGGGAAGCCTCGGCCATCTTCTTCTGTTGCTCCTCGGGCGTGCTCGCCGCGCGGAGGGCGCTGAAGAACTCCTGCTGCGCCTTCTGGTGCTCCTTCACCAGGGCGTCGTACCGCGCCTTCGGCGTCGGCTCGCCCTTGGGTTTGTCGTCCGCCCGCGCCGCCGGCCAGGCCAGCAGCAGGAGCAGGACGCCCCCCGTCAGATGCTTCATATACAAGCCCTCCCAGACTGGGCCCGGCCCATCCCGCGGGCCGGGCCCTGGTGTGGATGATAACCGGGGCGGGGGCCGCCGTCAGCGCGGCCGCGCCCCGCGGGGACGAATCGTGAGCTAAGCTCCACGTGGGCGGACGGAAGAGAGGCCGGCGGGGCCGGGGGGACCTATGCACGACGGCGGGGGGAGCGCTGCTGCGGCACATCCCGGCGGAGCCTGCACGCCAAGTACATGCTCGTGACGGCGAACGGCATGGAGATCGCCATCCACTCGTTCTTGCGCATCGAGAAGAGAGCCTGGTCGTGCTCAAGGGCCGGCTGTCGGCAGCCAGGACCAGGGCCGCGTCTTCTTCATCCCCTACAAGAACATCGACACCTTCGGCACGGCGCAGATGACCAAGGACGTCGAGTTCGCCGAGTTCGTACGACCTGTTCACCTTCCCCGCCGCGCCGCAGGCGGTGCCGGCCGCCGGGCGACCCGCCCGAGCCTGCCGCGCCGCCGGAGCCGTTGCCGGCCGCCGCCCCGGCGGCCGGCAACGGCCCGGGCGCCGGGGACCGGCAGCGGGTGCGGCGGATCCGCTCGGCGGTGCTGGAGCGGTTCCAACGCGCGGTCCAACGGCCCGTCCAGCTCGGGCAACCTGCCGCGGCCGCCGGCGGAGTCGTAGCCCCCGCCCCGCCGGCCTGGTATCCTGGCCGGTATGACCACGACTCCGCCGCCGACCCGCGAGGCCCCGATCACCAGCGTCCAGCCCGGCGGCGGGCTGGTCTTCGGCCTGGAACGCGCCTGGGGCCGCCTCCGCCGCGCCGTGCTGCGCCGCTTCTTCCCCGGTTACGTCCGCCGCATGGCCGGTCTCCGCCGGGGCGACTGCCCCGGCTGCCCGCACGACGTGATCGACCCGCGCGACCTGAAGCTGGTCCGCAACGTCTGCGGCTACCGCTTCCGCGCCGAGGACGACCCGTTCGCCTGGCGCGGCCGGCTGGGGCTGGCCCGCGCCGGCCTGGCCGAGCTGCTCTGCGCCACCCTGGTGTTGCTGCCGCTGGCCGCCGCCTCGGCGGTGATGGCGGTCGGGCTGCACCCGGCGTTCTGGGCGCCGGCGGGGCTGCTGGCGGGGCTGTGGCTGTTCATCGTCTCGTTCTTCCGCGACCCCGACCGCGTCGTCCCGACCGATCCGACTGCCGTGATCAGCTCGGCCGACGGCGTGGTGACGCACCTGGAGGAGGTGGACGAGCCGGGCCTGGGCCGGGTGTTCCGCGTCAGCGTGTTCCTGTCAGTGTTCAACGTCCACGTCAACCGCTCGCCGCGGGCCGGCACGGTGGCGCGGGTGGCGTACTACCCCGGCGAGTTCCTCGACGCCCGCAAGGCGGGGGTGGACCGCCGCAACGAGCAGCTGTGGCTGGACCTCGACGACGCGGCGACGGGCCGGCGGCTGCGCGTCAAGCAGATCTCCGGCGCGATCGCCCGCCGCATCGTTTGTAACGTGGGGCCTAGCGAGGCGCTAGCGGCCGGCGAGCGGTTCGGCATGATCAAGTTCGGCTCGCGGACCGACGTGCTGGTGCCGGCCGAGCTGGTCGCGTCGGTGAACGTGAAGGTCGGCCAGGCGGTGCGCGGCGGGGCGGACGTGCTGCTGACGCTTCGAGGGTCGGGGTCACCACGGGCATGACCGACGACGTCTTCCTGAGCGCGATCCTGATCGACCCGGACGACGACCTGCCCCGGCTGGCCTACGCCGACTGGTTGGAGGAGCAAGGCGACCCGCGCGGGGAGTTCCTCCACATCCAGTGCCGACTGGCCCGCCTGGACGACATCGACCCGGCCGCCTCTGCCTTGCGGCAGCGCGAGCGGGAGCTGCTCGACCTTCACCGGCCGACCTGGCTCGGCGAGCTGGCGCCGCTGACCAAGCAAAGCACCTTCCGCCGCGGCTTCCTCGACGAGGTGGCGCTGGTGCCGGCCGCGTTCCTGGCCCACGCGCCGCCGTGGCCTTCGACGGTGCGGCGCGTGCTGGTCGATCTGAACGGGTTCACCGCCGACCGGCTGCTGGTCGAGATGCTGCCCGAGTCGGTCGCGCGCGAGCACCGGCTCTTCCCGATCGGCGGGCGCGACGGCGCCCTGTGGTTCGCCACCGCCGAGCCGCCGGATGACCCCCAGTTGCTGGAGAGGCTGGACTTCATCCTCAACCGGGAAATCCACCTGTTCCCGGCCGACCCGCGGCAGGTCGAGGACGCGATCCTTCGACATTACGGGAACACGGTGACCGAGTCGGTCGAGTGCGTCCTCTACGAGTTCCCCCCCGAGTTCAGTCCGGGCGATTCCAACCCCTGGGGGACGTCCTGACGGGGAATGATCCAGCACGAGTCGTGGCCTGCCATGCCGATGTGCGGGTAGTAGTCGCGCGCCTTCGGCGCCGCCAGCAGGATCAGCATCGTGTGCCGCCCCGCCGCCTCGTGCGTCCGGCGGATCAGCTCGCGGCCGATGCCCCGGCGCTGGTGGGCGGCATCGACCGCGAGGTCCGACAGGTAGGTGCAGTAGGCGAAGTCGGTGACCGCCCGCGAGACGCCGACGAGCTTCCCCTCGACGCGCGCCGTCAGGATCACGTCGGCGTTCGCCAGCATGGCGCGGATGACGTCCGGCTTGTCGATCGGCCGGCGCTCGGCCAGCGTCGAGCGCACCAGCACGTCGATGAACTCCTGGGGCGTCAGGCCGGGCTCGAGCTGATAGGTGAGGTCCATGAGGCGGATTGTAGCCGTCACGCCCCGATCGCCAAAGCCCGCCGCACCGGGCAGCGGCACCAGAACCCCGGCCGGCCGCGCGCGATCCGCGCCACCAGCTCGCCGCCGCAGCGCGGGCAGCGGGCCACGCTCAGGGCGTCGGCCGCCGCCCGGTGGTAACGCCGACCCGCCTTCGTCCCCTTCAACACCAACCCCACGATTCGTAGCAGTCGCATGATGCACCTCCCCTCAGGTCGGCTCGTCGAACAGCGGCAGCTTCGCCTTCGCCCGCCGGGCTAGCCTCCGCAGGTGCTCGTCCCACTCCGGCGTCCAGCCACGGCGCCGCTCGTACAGCACCCGAATCCCTTCCGTCCCGCGGCACACTTCGCACAGGCCCAGCTCGTCCAGCGGCGCGGCCGCCTCGCAGTGCTCGCACATGTTCAACACGGCCATATGAACAATAGTACAGTATCAATAATGAGAATCAAGGGTGGCGGGAGCGACATTAAGCGCCAAAGTTCGAGGCCACGTCCGCGAGGAGCCCCCGCACGTCGGGACGGTCTCCGACGACGTCGAGAAGGGCCGCCAGCAGGTCCTGAATCTCCCGCCGGGCCAACCCGGAAGCGTCCTCACGAACCGCGGTGGCGCGGGCGGCGGCGGTCCAGCCGGGGAAGTCGTGCCGGGGCTTGCCCGGGCCGCTCTTGAGCCAGTCGAGCGGCCTGGCGTCGAGGACGGCGACCTCGACGCGCAGCCGGGCCTGGGCCTCGGCCTGCCGCACCGCCAGGGCGAAGGCGCGGTAGCGCGGGCCGGGCCGCGCCAGCCACCCCTCGAACTCCTCGCGCGGCACCCCGGCCGCCTCCGCCGCGACGTGGGCGAAGCCGCCGGCCCGGATGAACGAGAGGATGCTGCGTTCGACGTCGTCGGTCAGGCGCGCCATGCGAGTCCACTCAACGGTTAGCGACGCTTCGCAGAAGCGTTTGGGCCAGCCGCCGCGGCAGGGCCGGCCCGGTGTACTCGAAGCCGGCCGTCAGCCGGGTGGTGGCGTGCCGCAGCGACGGCAGCCGCGACTCGCGCCCCGCCGCCAGCGACGGGGCGCGGCGCATCACCCAGAACGGCGAGCGCCGCCGGGCCGCGATCATCGCCGGGTGCGTCGTCGTGGACAGGGCGCGGTAGCCCAGGCCGCGCCACAGGGCGGCGATCAGCCCCGACAGGGCGTGGCCGATGCCGACGCCCTGGTAGTCCGGCAGCGTGACTGTGCGGTGCTCGCGCCGGGCCGGCCGGCCCGCGCCGACGAACGGCAGCCACGACGAGAACGCCACCGGCCGGCCGGCCCAGGTGGCGAGGAAGCACACGGCGCTGGCAGCGAGCGAGTGGCTCAGATAGTGATGCGGTGCGAATAGCCGCCACGGCCTGGCGGAGCAGCGGCGGACGTCGAGCCGAATCGCGGGGCGTCGTCGAAGCCGCCTCCAGGCGAACTCGCCCTCGGCCGGCCGGTAGACCCAGTCGGGCTGGAGCCAGTCGAGGACGTCGTCGTGGCAGGTGACGGCGACGAAGCGCAGCCCGCGCGACCGCACCGCCCTGGCCACGGCGGCGCTGCCGACCTGCGCCACGGTGCGATCGACGACGGAGGTGTACTCGTCGTGGACGATGAGCGGGCCGGCCTCGGCGAGAAGCCGGGCCAACTCGACGCGGAAGCGCTGGCCGGTGGACAGCACGCCGAACGGCCGCAGCCACGCCGGCGGCGAGCTGAACCCGACCGACGACAGCAGGCCGGTGACGTCGTGGATCGACAACTCTTGCGGGAAGGCGTCGAGGACGGAGCGGTCGGCCGGCCAGGCGAGGCTCGACGACCGCGCGACCTCGTCGGGCCAGAGCCGGCGGGCGATGGTGGACTTGCCGCAGCCGGACGGGCCGGTGATCAGCCCGATGTTCCACTCACGCTGGCTCAGCGGCAAGTTCACCGACCATTCGAGCCGGCTGGTGCGCTCGGCGGGCAGGTCGAACAGGCCGCGCAGCTGCTGCACGCGCGGCGACTCGACGACGGGGGACTCAACGATGATGTGCATGGTGGTCTCTTGTAGGGTGGGTCGAGTCTTCGAGGCCCACCGCACAGTACGCCCCGAGTTGGAGCGCCTGCTTTCACGAACGGCGTGTCCCGGTGGGCCTCGAAGACCCGGCCCACCCTACGAGGGTGCCTTGTCAGCTCAGTAAGGCCCGACAGGTCAGGCCCTCGGCGGCGAAGCGCTCCAGCAGCGCCAGCTGCGTCGGCTCGTCGGGGCACTCGATAAGGATGAGGAACTGCTCGCCGCCGACCGCCGGCGGCCGCGGGGCGCGCCGCGCCTGGTCGATCGCCTCCTCGGCGGCGGCCTCCGACGCGGCGATGGAGCGCCACAGGTTCGTCAGCTCGTCGGACTCGCTCTCGGTGAGCCGGCGCAATTCGTCGAGCTTCGTCACGTCGTGTTCCGCCAGCGTCGCCAAGGGATCGATGGACAGGAGTAGTTTTCGCGCCTCCTCGTCGTTGACGTCGAGCACCTCGACATCGACGAGCATGTCCGGGTCGATGTCCCGCCGCAGGTGGCCGTCGAGCAGCTTGAGCCGGCCGTCGGGCAGCTCGTAGGCCAGCAGGCTGCGGGCGAAGCCGACCTCGGCGTAGAGCGCCAGCAGCGCCCGGCGCTGGGCGTGGGGGTGGCGGCGCGGGTTCAGCTCGTGCGGCACCAGGTCGCCGGCCCGGACGCGGACGTGGCGGGCGATGCGGTTGCGGACGGGGTCGGGCATGGCGGGTCTCCACGATTCGGGGCGAGCGGGGGACGTCAGTCCCCCGGTGAGGCGAACAACCGGCCGACTCACGTCGGCCGCTCGCCTAGAGTTCGTTCGTCGGCCACGTCGGCAGCGCCCGGTCGAGGTAGCCCTTGCGCGTGCCGTCACCCAGCCGCTCGACGAAGCGGACGGCGAAGCGGGTGCCGTTCTGGTCGGGAACGTAGACCGAGTCGCAGGTGGCGGCGCCGGACGCGCCGCTGTCGAAGCCGTCGCGGACGTCGGTGCCGGCGGGGAACAGCGCCAGGTGCGTGTAGCGGAACTCGGGATCGACGCCCTCGCCGGTCTGCATGCGGAACTCGCCGAAGTTCGCCGTCAGCTGGATGGCGACGCCGGCGACGTCCGGCGAGGCCGGCGGGGAGGAGCCGGCGCGGTAGACGTCGCAGGTGGTGTTCGTGGTCATACGAAGGTGTCGTTGGGCCAGGGCGGCAGGTCGCGCAGCAGGTAGACGCGCTTGTGGTCCAGCGCGGTGCCGCGGCCGACGCGCTCGACGAAGACGGCGGTGTAGGCGGTGCCGTTGCCGTCGGGCACCCAGAACGTGTCGAAGTGGGTGATGACGGGCGACCCGAGGCTGTAGCGGTCGCGGACGTCGAGGTCCGGCTCGACCAGCGCGACGTGGGTGAACTTCCACTGCGAATCGCCCTCGCCGGCATCGAGGTAGCGGCGGTAGTCGCCGGCGAGGTAGATCCGGGCGCCGCTGATGTCCGGGGCAGACGGCGGCGTCACGGCCGGGTCGTGGTAGATGTCGCAGGTCGTGTTCGGATCGACGGGCAGGGCCATCAGACGACGTGCCTCCGGTAGGGCGCCAGCAGGGCCGCGACGCGCTTCGGCGGGATGCTCGCCGACGGCTGGGTGTAGGTCTGGCTGACGGCGCCGGGCACCTGGAGGACGGCCAGCGACGGGTCGCGCCGCGTCTCTGCAGGCGCTGTACGCTGGCACTCGGCGCACGCCTCGACGATCGCCTCGGGCAGGCTCGGCAGCCGGCGGTGTAGCCGACGCGCCAGTAGCCCAGCCCGCCGTCCCACCCCTCGGATCGGTAGAGCCACCCGCTCGGGCTCCACAGGAACCCCGCCGGCTCACCGACGTGCAGCGTGAAGCCGGCGTAGCGTGCCCGGCAGTCGAACGGGCCTTGCGAGTAGCTGCCGTCGCCCAGCGACGGGGCGACGTAGAGATCCTGGCTCGGCCACAGGCCGTAGTCCCCCGTCGAGGAGCCGGCCACCCGGGCGCTCCAGCCGCCGGAGACGGCACTGACCGCCGTGGCGACCGCCTGCAACGTGGCGTTCGACGAGAACGTCACGGTCGCGTCGCGCGTCATCGTCCCGCTGGCGACGCGCACCAGCTCGACGCCGTCGCGGGTGATCGCTGACCGGGCCTGTTGGTTTGAACTGCTGGTGTTGGTCACCTCCAGCACGACCTGCGGCGAGTGCCGCACGCTCTCGACGGCGTGGACGGGGTACTGCCGCAACAGCAGTCGGTCCGACGGGGTCCCGTCGTACAGCTCGTCGTAGCGCTGCAAGGTGAAGTCACGGCGGCACCACTTGCGGATGGCGTCGCTGGCCGCGGCGACCACCGCGGCGATGGTGCGGTCGTCCGACGTCGCCGCCGTGGGCAGGTTGAGCTTGGCCCGTTCCAGCGAGCAGAGGTTGCGCGTCACGCCGTCACCTCCTGGCGCAGGTCCAGCACGCCGTCGGCGAGCGTGGCCTTGTTGCCCGAGTCGGTCCGCCGGACGTCGTAGGAGTACCGGCCGACGGTCAGCCCCGACGTGTCGGCGCTGGCCAGCGTAAACTTGAACTTGCCGCGCGGCCCATCGACGATGGTGGCCGACTTGGTGAACTGCACCGTGCCGCCCAGCGCCGGCACGGCCTTGAGCGAGATCGTCCAGCCGGTGACGTCGCCCGGGGGCGTCAGCTGGAAGTGCAGCGTCACGTCCTCGCCGCGGTGCATCGCGAAATACCCCGAGCAGGCCCGGCGCGGCGAGGCGTCGAGAAAGCGTTCCGGCATGGTGTCGATTCCTTGGGGGCGATGTCAGAGCCGCGACCGTCAGGGAGCGGGAGAGGTGCAAACCGCTCCCTGACGTCGCGGCCCCGGCGGGGTCACGTCACCACCTGCGCCACGTCGGCCAGGTCGTCATCGCTGGCCGGGCCGAAGCGCGGCACCAGGCCCAGGGCGACGCACGACACCATGTTCGTCGTGCCGTTGCCGACGGCCATCCGGCCGCGCAGGTAGCGGTAGCCGATGGACAGCTCCTCGGCCTTGACGTTGATGACGACCTGCTTGTTGTCGTCGCTGCTGGTCAGCTGCGTGGCCGACTTGCCCGACAGCGTCTGCCCGCCGCCGTCGCTGGTGGTGGTCGATTCGCGGACGAGGCAATCGACGGTGTTGTCCACGGCGCCGAGCTGGAAGACGAACAGGGCCTCGGCGAACTTGCTCATGTCCACGTAGTCGGTGCTGAGCGTGCTGTTGTTGCCGTTCTGCGGGTCGATCGTGCCGACGACCGCGACTCGTTCGTAGGGTTGGCTACTCATGGCGGGGTTACCTCAAGCGGGAAGGCCGACGAACGGCGAAACGGTGCTGCTGGCGTCGGCCAGCGTGACCTTGTCGCGCAGCCACGGCTGGCCGCCGACGCGCGAGACGAACCGCCAGACCGACTGGTTCGTCAGGAACGCGACGTGCTCGGAGTACGCGATCTCGACCTGTTGCCTGTCGCCGATCAGGTAGTGCTGGAAGTCGCACAGCGTCACGTCGTTGGCGGTGCCCAGGGCCGGCACCTTCTCGGACACCAACACGTCGTAGGCGAGCATCTTCATCCGCGGCCGGCGCTGGAGGTCGTTGCCGAGGAAGATGACCTGGTCGCCGCCGGTCATCTGGACGAGCTGGGCGAGGACGGTGGGGTGGATCACCCAGCAGATCGACTGCTCGTCGCCGCCGGTCAGCAGCTTGGCGTACATGTTGGCGACGTCGGCCAGCTTGAACTGCTGGACGTGGTGCTGCGCGACGACGGCGTCACCAGCCCGGCCCACGACTGCATCGCCCAGCGGCTTGGCGACGCCGTTGCCGCGCAGGAAGGCGTAGTCCTCGTACCAGGCGATGGCGCGGGAGAAGATGTTCATCAGGAACGTCTCCAGCCCGACGGCGGCGTCGGCCAGCAGCGTGTTGGACACCTTGCTGTAGCCGGACAACTCGTAGTTGACCAGCTCGACCTGCTTGAGGTTCGGCTCGGTCTCGTTGACCGCCGTCGCCTCCTCGGTCCACCGCGCCACCACGCCGCCCAGCGTGGCGGAGTCGCCGGCCGACGGCGCGGTGACGACGTCGAGCGCCGGGATCTGGCACGACCGCGCCGTCATCGGGATGACCGTGGCCCGCGGCCGGACGACCGACCGCTCGGCGACCAGGCCCATCAGCCGGTCGTGGAACTCGGTCGGCACCAGGTAGCCGCCGGTCGTGCCGGTCTGGGTGGACATCGCCGTCTTCTTCTCGACGTCGTCCCACTCGACGAACCGCGACCCCATCTCGTCGAGCGCCCGCACGTCGTGGCTGCGGACGGCCAGCAGGAACCGGCCGAAGGTGCGCTTCGGGTCGCCCTCGCCGCGCTCGCCGAAGACGGCGGGGACGGCGTTCTTGCGCGACTTGGCCTGGGCGGCCGCGAACTCCCGGAGCGTGGCGTCCACCGCGGAGCGGACCTGGCCGGCGACGCCGGTCAGCGCCTGCTCCAGGGCCTGGTTGACCATCGGCGTGATGGCGTCGCCGACCAGCTCGGCGCCGCCGGACTGGATCAGCATGTGGGCGGCGGGTTCGTCGAGATCGACGCGCTCGCCCTTCTTCCGGCCCAGGAAGTCCCGGGTCAGCTGTACGAACATGAGGGTCCTCACTGGTTGAGCCAATCGCCGGGGCGAGCCGCGCACGCAGTAAGCGGGCGGGTGGTGGTCCGCGACCTCGCTCGGCGCGCTGGCCGGAGGTCGCGCCTCCCCAATCCGCTTACTGCGTGCGCGGCTCGCCCGTCACTCCGGCTCACCCGTGCCCGGCGGCTCGGTGCCCGCCGCCGCTGCACCGAAGCGGCCGCGCCGCCCGCCGGCGCCGGTGGCGTCCGGACGGGGCGTGTAGGCGATGCCCTTCGCCATCCACTCCGGCTTTGGCGCCCCCTTCAGGTGGTGGTCGAAGAACTCCTGCATCCGCACCGTGTAGTCACGTTGGTTGGGGCGCTGCCGCAGGCCGTGGCCCTCGCCGGGGTAGTTGAACAGGTACACCTCCTTGCCCAGCCGCCGCAGAGCCAGGTAGTACTCGATGCCCTGCTGCCACGGCACCGCCTCGTCCTGGTCGTTGTGCAGCATGACCAGCGGCGTCTGAATGCGATCGGCGTAGAACAGCGGCGAGTTCTCGATGAACCGCGACAGCGCCTGCCACGGCGTCGCGCCAATGCGGCTCTGCGTCTTCTCGTACTGGAACTGCCGCGGCAGGCCGGTGCCCCAGCGGATGCCGCCATACGCGCTGGTCATGTTCGAGACGGGAGCGCCAGCCGCGGCGGCCTTGAACCGCGTCGTCTGCGTCACCAGGTACGCCGTTTGGTAACCGCCCCAGGAGTGGCCCTGGATGCCGATGGCGTTCTCGTTGACATTACCCTGATCGACCACGGCCTGGATCGCAGGTAGTACGCACTTGACGGCACTCTGGCCGGGGTAGCCGACCGCGTAGGCGATGTCGGGCATCAGCACCAGGTAGCCGTTGCTGGCGTAGTAGGTCGGGTTGATCGACGTCCCGGCCGACGGCGTCACGAACCGGTGCAGGTTCTGCGACAGCCGCTCGTAGATGTACACCATCATCGGGTACTTCTTGGCCGGGTCGAAGTCCTCCGGCTTGATGAGCACGCCCTGGAGCGGCACCCCGTCGAGGCTCTTGTAGCTGACCAGTTCCGCCTTGCCCCAGACGAACTCGGCCTTCTTGGGGTTGGCGTCGCTGACGCGGCGGATCTCCTTGAAGTCGAGGTCGGCGGTGTACAGGTCGGGGAAGTCGTAGAAGGTCGAGACGGTGAACAGGTAGCGGTCACCCTTCTTCGCCCTGGTCGGCACGCCGTAGTTGCGTGCGCCCATCACGAGCAGCTTCGGCTCGCCGCCGACCAGCGAGACGCGATAGAAACCGGTGTCGCGCGTCGTCTCGTTCTCGGCGCGGACCAGCTGCGGCTGGTTCACGTCGAAGGCGCGGTCGCGGCCGTCGGTGCGGACCAGGCGCAGCTGGGTGCGGTTCTTGCGGCCGAGGCCCTTGGTGATGTTCCTCGCGCCGGAGCCGTCGGCCGCGACGAGCCAGACGTCGTAGCGGTCGTACAGCAGCACGTGGCTGTCGCCGCCGGTCCAGCCGGCCGAGCCGTAGGGCGGTGCGTCGGACGGGGTGTCGTGTATCTCGTGGACGAACGACACGCCGAGCTTGCCGGTCAGGTTGACGCGCTTGCCGTCGGAGACGGTCACCGTGTTCCAGTCCTTGCCGTCGAAGCTGAGCAGGTACTTGCCGCCCGGCGAGAACGACGGCGTGGACGGCTGCTTCTTCAACAGCAGTTTCTTCTCGCCACTCTTGACGTTGAGCAGGTAGACGTCCGACACGGCGCCGGCGACCTGCGAGCCGACCAGGACGCGGTATGGCCGGTCGTCCAGCGCCAGCGCCCACTCGCCGACGGCGGCGGGCTGGAGCTGGGACAGCGTCTCGTCGGTGAGCTGCCGGGTGGTACGGTCGGTGAGGTGGAAGACGGCCCGGTAGCTCGGCCGGGCGTTATACCGCGCCTTCTGCTGCGGCTGGATGAAGTCGTCCTGGAAGTGCCAAAGCTCGACGGCCGCCTTCGGGGCCGCTTTCGCCGCGGGCTCCGCCGCCGGGGGCGGGGCGGCCTGGAGGGAAAACCAGACGCTGTTGCCGTCCTGCGAGAAGCTCAGCGCGGCCTGGTCGCTGATGCGCATGTTCGGCTGCCAATCCGCCTTCCCTGCTGGCGTCAGGTCGGTCGCGGCGGGGGTGCCCGCCTGGAGGGCGATCAGCGACAGCCCGGTCAGCGCGGCCGACGGCGTCAGGAACGCCGAGGCGCCGGCCGAGGTCGGCCGCTTCCAGTGGGCGATGCGCACCTCCGCGGGCGTCTTCGGGTCGGCAGCCGTTTTGCTCTGGAGGAAGACGAGCTGCGTCTGCTTCTCGTCCCAGGTCAGCCGGCTGCACTTGCCGCCGGTGCGGATGGCGGTGGGGACCGCCTCCGCCGACGTGGCGGCGGCCCACACGCCGGACGCATCGTCCTTCTTGCCGCTGACGGCGTAGACGAGCAGCTTGCCGTCGCGGGTCAACGAGAACTCGGTGACGTCGGCGAAGGTCCGCTCCCGGCCCGTGGCCAGGTCGCGCAGCACCAACTCGCTCGGCGTGGCGGGCCGCAGGATCGGCCCCTTCGCGCCGCCCGGTCCGCCCTTGCCCATCTTGCCCGCCCTGGGCGCTTCCTCGCCCTCGCCTTCCTCGGTGAGCGGCGCCGTGCCGCGCTGGTAGGCCACGACGGCCGGCCCTTCCTCGGGCAGGCGGAAGGCCCGGACGCGCTCGATCGTGGTCACCTTGCCGCTGGCGAGGTCCAGGATGCCCAGCGAACTGCTGCCGCCGGCCTTCCCCTTGGTGCGGTCGCCGCCGCGCGGCGGTGAGGTCAGGAACAGAACCCACTTGCCGTCGGGGCTAAACGGCGACGGGGTGGCAGCGGGTGTCAGGCCGGCGCCCCGGCCGCCGCGCGCCGCCGCCGCCGCGGGCAGGGGTGTCGCTCCCAGGCCGCCGCCGGCGCGAGGCTGGCGGTATTCCTTGCCGCTGGCCAGGTGGCGGACGACGAACTCCGAGTCGCCTTCCTGCGCCGCGACCGAGTAGGCGACGTGGGCCCCGTCGGGGGACACCACTTGCGACCGGATCGACCGCCACAGGTTGTAGTCGTTGTGCGTCAGGGGGCGCTTGGCGGGGGTTTGCGAAAGGGCCGGTGACGTGACGACCGCGAGCAGGCCGCCCATCAGCAGCAGGGAGAAGCAGCGTTTCATCATGGTGCGCGCGG
>JAXMAW010000068.1:0-32156 GCA_046350195.1 Gemmataceae bacterium | reverse complement strand
GCGGGGAGTGTACTTCCCCTACCTCTCGAGAAGAAGGAAGAAAAGCCGGGTGACGTAATGGGTAAAAAAGCGAAGGACGATGCCCCCTGAGCCTCGGGCTCCCTCCCCCTGGCCAGGCGCGAAGGCTCCTTCACGAGGCGGCTGGTGGGATCGCCCCCCCTCTCGGGGAATACACCGGTTTTGTCTCACGGGCTGTGCCTTTCCGCACACATCTCACCTTTAATTCACTGGCAAAAGGGCAGCCCCTTCAGAGAGGGTAGCCTATCTCACAGCAGAAGAGATCCAGGACGCCGGAATCCTGGGGTCCACATCCGACTGGCATGCTCTTTGCTCTGGAGCTGCCATCTTTTCTCACACCAACGTGAAGTTTGCGATTTGCTCGCGATTCAACGACTGACCACACGCAAAAGGTGCGGTGTGGGCGAATCAGTCTGTTTTCGGGCGTCGGTTCTAGAGGGCCCTTCTTGACCAGGAGGAACGCCATGTTCCCTTCACCTGCCGAGAAGACTGATCAGGGCAAGGAAACGGTTTCACCCTTAACCCTGATCGCGGAGATGACCTACAAGAAATGGGTAAGCGCCGGCCGGCCTTCGGGGGAGTTCGAGCGGTTCTGGGAGGAGGCCGAGAAGGAGGTTTACCAGGAAGCCCCCGAGTGCGATCGCTTCGGGGCCCCCTCGTAAGGGGAAGGTAATGGCGCGAGTGCTTGTGGCGGGGCTGGGCTCCCCGCACGGGGACGACCAGGTCGGCTGGGTTGTCGCCGGGCAGCTAGGGGGTATCCACGCCGAGGTTCAGGCGTTGGCCCTCCGGGAGCCGGTCACCCTTCTGGATCACCTGGGACGGTGCGAGCGGCTCATCGTGGTCGATGCCTGCCGGGGCGGTGGCCCCCCTGGGTTGTCCCGCCGCCTTCACTGGCCGCTGGAGGGGCGACCGGCCCCGTTGCGATCCTCCCACGGCTTCGACGTGCTGAGCCTACTTAAGCTTGCGGAGTCCCTCGGCAGGCTCCCCCCCGTGGTGGTGATCTTCGCCGTCGAGGCGGACAGTTGCCAGCCGGGGGAGGGCCTAAGCCCGGCCGTTTGCAAGGCCCTCCCGCGCCTCGTCGCCGCCATCCGGCGGGAGGCTTTCGGGTAGGTCACTTGTGCCGACGACAGGAGACGCACCCATGATGACGCACGACCTGCTACGCGGCGTGCGGGTGTTCGAGGGAGTCGCGGACGACCACCTCGAGGCCCTGGCCGCGATCGCCGAGGTCAAGGAGTTCCCCGCCAACGCGGTCGTCTTCCGCGAGGGCGAAATGACCCCCTTCATCTACGCGGTACTCGATGGCCGCGTCGGCCTGGAGGTCCGGGTGGTGGGGCGCGGCAACGCCCGCATCCACACCGTTGGCGCAGGGGAACTGCTGGGCTGGTCTCCCCTGCTCCAGTTGGGCCCGATGACCGCCACGGCCCGTGCCCTGACCGCTTGCCGCCTGATCGCCCTTCGGGCGCCGCAAGTCCTGGCCCTGGGGGAGCGGTCGCCGAAGTTCGGCGCGGAGCTGATGCGCCGCACCGCGGTCGCCCTGGCCCAGCGGCTCAACGCCACCCGGCTGCACCTGCTCGACGTGTTTCGGACCGAGATGCCGGTGTCCCCTCCGGGAGAAGGGCAAGCATGAGCACGACCCAGCTACCTGCCGGCTGCTTCGTCACGCTGGAGAAGCCGGCCCTGCAGGCCATCCTCGACCAACTCAAGGCGATGGGCTACCGCGTCATCGGGCCGACTCTGTCGCAGGCGGCCGTCGTCTACGCCGACCTGGAGTCGGTAACCCAGATGCCGATCGGCCTCGCGGACGAGCAGGAGTGCGGCCGGTACCGGTTGAACCGGACTGGCGAGAATAGCTACTTCGCCTACGTGGTCGGCCCGCACTCCCTGAAGCAGTTCCTGTTCCCGCCCCGCACGCCCCTCCTGGAAACTATCCGCTACAAGGGCAAGTGGGTGGCCCAGGCTCCGCCCCCCCCTCCCAAGCCGTTCGCGTTCGTCGGGGTGCGGGGATGCGACCTGCACGCGCTGCGGGTTCTGGATCGGGTGTTCCTGGAGGGGAGTTATCCGGACACCGACTACCACGCCCGCCGGGCCAACGCGTTCCTCCTGGCGGTCAACTGCGGCCGGGCCGCCGCCACTTGCTTTTGCACGTCGATGGGGACCGGGCCTGCCGTCGGCCCGGGGGCCGACCTGGGCCTATTCGAGCTGCCCGACCGGTTCGTGATCGAGGTCTGCACCGACCGCGGAGGCGAGGTGGTCGCGGCTGCCCCGTGGCGGCCGTCCACGACGCGCGAGGTGGCGGAGGCCGAACACCTGCCCCGCAAGGCCGAGCGGGACATGCCACGAAAACTCGACCCCCGGGGGTTACGCGATCTGCTGCTGGGCCAGTTGGAGAGCGACCGTTGGGACGCCATCGCCGACCGGTGCCTGGCCTGCGCCAACTGCACCATGGTCTGCCCCACCTGCTTCTGTAGCACGGTGGAGGACCACAGTTCCATCGACGGCACCGCCACCCGCCGCGAGCGCGTCTGGGGCTCCTGCTTCACCGAGGAGCACTCGTACATGAACAGTGGCACCATCCGCAAGGCGACGCGGGCCCGCTACCGCCAGTGGCTGACGCACAAGCTGGCCACGTGGATTGACCAGTTCGGCACCTCGGGGTGCGTTGGCTGTGGCCGCTGCATAACCTGGTGCCCGGTGGGGATCGATCTGACGGCGGAGGTGGCCGCGATCCGAGGAGCCTCGTCATGAACCAGCAGGCGACGTCCTTACACCCCGAGGCCCCTTCGCGGGTCAACCCCTGGTGCCCCGATTTCGCCACCATCCAGGACGTCCAGGACGAGGCCCCGGGAATCAAGACCTACGAACTGGCTTTCGAGGACGAACAGGTCGCCGACCGCTACCGCTTCCTACCAGGCCAGTTCAACATGGTCTTCCTCCCCGGAATCGGCGAGGCGGCCATCTCCCTCAGTTCCGACCCGGCCCGCCCCCGGGGGTTCGCCCACACGGTCCGGGCGGCCGGCAACGTGACTCAGGCGATGGCCCGACTACGACCCGGCGACCAGGTCGGCATCCGCGGGCCGTACGGCACGGCCTGGCCCACCGAGGCCTGCAAGGGGCTCGACCTGGTCATCGCCAGCGGCGGGGTTGGGTTGGCGCCGCTCCGGCCTGTCCTTTACCACCTGCTGCACCACCGGGGCGACTTCGGCCGGGTGATCCTGGTGTACGGGGCGAGGGGGCCGGGCGACCTGCTGTTCACCCGCGAGTACGACACCTGGCGGCGGGGGGGCATCGAGGTCGAAACAACGGTGGACATTGGCGACGCCGACTGGCGCGGCAACATCGGGGTCGTCCCGGTGCTGTTCTACCGGCTCCGCCTGCACCCGGCGCGAACGCGACTGTTCACCTGCGGCCCGGAAGTCATGATCCGCTTCGTGGTGTTCGAGGCCCTGGCCCGGCGGGTGAAGCCCGAGCACGTCTACCTGTCCATGGAGCGCAACATGAAATGCGCGGTGGGGCTGTGCGGCCACTGCCAGATCGGCCCGGCCTTCGTCTGCAAGGAGGGGCCAGTCTTCACCTACCAGCAGATGGCGCGCTACCTGCACGTGGAGGACCTCTGACATGGGCAAGCCGAGGCTGGGGGTGTTCAAGTTCGCCTCGTGCGACGGGTGCCAGCTCTCCTTGCTGGACGCCGAGGACGACCTGCTCGCGGTTTGCGACGCGCTGGAGGTCGCCTACTTCCCCGAGGCGCGGACGCAGATGATCGACGGGCCGTACGACGTCGGCCTGGTCGAGGGGTCGGTGACCACCCCGCACGACGCCGAGCGGGTCAAGCAGGTCCGCGAGCAGTGCCGGTTCCTCGTCACCATCGGCGCGTGCGCGACCGCGGGCGGGATCCAGGCCCTGCGGAACTGGGCCAACGTCGAGGAGTTCATCCGCCTGGTCTACGCCAGGCCGGATTACATCCGGACGCTCAAAACCAGCACGGCCATCTCCGAGCACGTCTGGGTGGACTTTGAGTTGCGCGGCTGCCCCATCAACAAGCACCAGCTCGTCGAGCTGGTCGCCGCGCTGGTGATCGGCCGCAAGCCGACGGTGCCTCGCTACAGCGTCTGTGTGGACTGCAAGCGGAAGGGCACCGTCTGCGTGGCGGTGGCTCAGGGGGTGCCGTGCGTGGGCCCGCTGACCCAGGCCGGGTGCGGGGGTATCTGCCCGGCGTACAACCGCGAGTGCTTCGGCTGTTTCGGCCCCAAGGAGCACCCAAACGCGGCGAGCCTGTTGTCCTGGTACCGCCGGGCGGGGGCCGCCCCCCTCCGCCTGATCCAGCTGACGCGCAACTTCAACGGCTACGCCCCCGAGTTCCGCGAGGCGAGCGAGTCGCTGGCCGGGGCGGTGGGCCAGCCCGCGGGGGAGGACCGAGCATGACTCAGACGCGGACGATCGAGGTCAAGACGCTCTCCCGGGTGGAGGGGGAGGGGGCGCTGTACGTGCGCCTGGACGGCCAGACGGTCGAGCACGTCGAACTGAACATCTACGAGCCCCCGCGCTTCTTCGAGGCGTTCCTCCGCGGCCGGGCGATCCACGAGGTGCCCGACATGACCTCGCGGATCTGCGGGATCTGTCCGGTCGCCTACCAGATGAGTTCCTGCCACGCCCTGGAGAAGGCGCTGGGAATACGCGTCTCGCCCGAGGTCCGCATGCTCCGCCGGCTGCTCTACTGCGCCGAGTGGATCGAGAGCCACGGCCTGCACATCTACCTGCTCCACGCGCCGGACTTCCTGGGCCTGGAGAGCGGCATCAGCCTGGCCGCCGTCAACCGCGGCCTGGTCGAGAAGGGGCTGCGGCTCAAGAAGATAGGCAACGACCTGCTGGAAGTGCTCGGGGGTCGAGCGATCCACCCCATCAACGTTACCGTCGGGGGGTTCTACCGGGCGCCGCCGCCGGCCGCTTTGAAGGCCCTGCTGCCCGACCTCGAATGGGGCCTGCAGGCCTCGATCGACACCCTGAAAATCGTCAGCGGGTTTGACTTCCCGACGTTCGAGTACCCCTATGAGATGGTTTCGCTGAAGCACCCCCACGAGTACCCGATGAACGAGGGCCGGGTCGTGTCCAGCGGCGGCCTCGACCTGGCCATGGAGGAGTTCGAGGCGCACTTCCAGGAACGGCACGTCCCGCAAAGCAACGCCCTGCACAGCGTCCTGGTGCCGGAGGAGAAGTGCTACCTGGTCGGGCCGCTGGCGCGGCTCAACCTGTGCTTCGACCAACTGAGCCCGACCGCGAAGCGCGAGGCGGAGCGGTGCAAGATCGATTGGCCTTGCCGGAACAACTTCAAGAGTATCGCCGCCCGGGCGGTCGAGATGATCGACGCCTACGAGGAGGCCATCGCGATCGTCAAGGGGTACCAGGCCGAGCCGGCGGAGAGCCGGGCCCCGTTCACGCCGCGTGCGGGGGAGGGCTGCCACGTGACGGAAGCCCCACGCGGCCTGATCTACCACCGCTACCGGGTCGGCGAGGACGGCCTCATCGCCGAGGCCAAGATCGTCCCCCCGACGTCGCAAAACCTCGCCCAGATCGAGGCGGACCTGGGCGCGTTTCTCCCGACCATCCTGGGCGAGGATGACGGGACGATCGCCCGGCGCTGTGAGCACCTGATCCGCAACTACGACCCGTGCATTAGCTGCGCCACCCACTTCCTGCGCCTGCACCTGGAAAGGAGGTAGCGGCCCATGCTGCTTCGTCGGGCAAGGCAATTTCGCTGACACGGTGGATTCGATCTCGCTTGCGGACGACCCGCCCGTTTGGTAAGTCCGCGCGGCGGGGCGGTCACAGCCATCCGTGGCTCCTCCTGGGTGACGATCGCCCGCATGGCCTCGATCCAGGCGGGGTGGTCGTTCAGGTATCGGCACTGGTGAAAGATGCGCCTCGCCGCCGGCGTGGTGGAACACCCCGGCCGACTCGTAGCCGATCTCGTCGATCGTCTCCAGGCAGTCGGCGGTGAACCCCGGCGTGACGACGAACACCCGCTTGACCCCCTTCTTCGCCAACCCCGTCAGCACGTTGTCGGTGTACGGCTTGAGCCACTCCTCGCGGCCGAACAGCGACTGGAACGACTGCGTCCACCGCTGCCGCGGCCAGCCGAGGCGCTTCACCAGCGCCGCCGTCGTCCGCTTGACCTGCGTGGCGTAGGGGTCGCCGGCCCGGGCGTAGCGGATCGGGATGCCGTGGAAGCTGATGACGAAGTGCTCCGGCTCCCAGCTCAGCGAGGCGACCTGCTCGCGGACAATGGCCGCCACCGCGTCGAGGTAGGCGGGGTGGTCGTAGTACGGCGGGACGATGCGGATCGCCGGGACGTGCCGCTCGCGCATCAGCGCCTGGAACAGGGCGTCCGTCGCCGAGGCGGTGGTCGTGGCCGAGTACTGCGGGTACATCGGGACGGCGATCAGCCGGTCGATGCCCTTGCCAATCATGTTGCTCACCACCAGCCCTAGTGGGGGGTTGCCGATCTGCATCCCGAACGCCACCGGCACATCCGGGAGCAGCTTTTGCAGCTGCTCGGCCTGGCGCCGGGTAAAGTGCAACAGGGGCGAGCCGGTGACCGGGTCCCAGATGCGGGCGTACTTCTCGGCGGACTGTTTGGGGCGGCGCGGCAGGATGACCAGGTTGAGGAGGAGCCACCACGGCAGGCGGGGGTACTCGATGACGCGCGGGTCGCCAAGGAACTGGCGGAGGTACGGCCGCAGCGCCTGGGGCGTCGGCGCGTCCGGGGTGCCAAGCTGGATCAGGAGGACGCCGGTGGATCGCATGGGGAGACCGAGGGGGCCGACGAAGGTGGAAAAAGAGCCGTGGACGGCGTCGCCCGAGGCGGACCGTCCCGGCTCTTTGTTATCAGTAGGCGTCAGTCGGTTACTTTTTCTTGCACTCCGGGCCTTCCTGCGCGTCGCCCTTCTCGGTGATGTGCCCCTCGCCGGCGCCCTTCAGCGCGGCGGACCGCTCGGCGTTGAGCTGGGTGAAGCTCGCCCACTGCCCCGGGACGTTCGCCTCGGCGAAGATGGCCTCGACGGGGCACTCCGGTACGCACGCCTCGCAGTCGATGCAGTCCTGCGGGTCGATGTACAGCATCTTCTCGTCCTGCCAGAAGCATTCGACCGGACAGACCGCCACGCAGTCGGTGTACTTGCAGTCGTAGCAAGGCTGGCACACGGTATGAGTCATCTCAACCCGATCCTTTCTCCACAGTAGCCATGACATCCGGCGCGCACACCGGAATTCCCCTCATCCATAGCAGTTACGCCCCGCCCTGTCCAGAACTTTCCCGTTTCCGCCGCCCACCCACTTCTTCCCACGCTCTTCACCCCTTTCGTCCGCCTCCTGCTACAATAGTGGTGGCTTGCACTGGTCTGGATTAGGATACATTAGTACATTACAATGTGGCAGAAAGGAGGGGTGGACGATGTCTCGTGTCTGGGTCGCCGTGGCGCTGCTCGTCTGCGCCTCCCCGCTGCCGGCCGGGGTGTACAACCTGGAAGAGCGTATTCGCCGAGTGAACACCGACGGGGTCCGGGGGCTAGTGTTGGAGCTGCGCGCCGCCGCGCTTCCCAGCCCGAAGGGCGGGTTAACTCCTGAACACTTCAAGTCGCAGGTGTTGGCCGAGGCCGCCCGGTTGGAGTTGCTGAACCGCGACGGTCTGCTCACAACGATCGACCGGGTGAACCTGTCGGCGTGCTATTTGCGTCTGAACCGGGTGCCGGACGCGCTGCGGCTTCTGTCCGGTGGTGACAAGGACCATTTCCTGATCCAGTCGAACCTGGCGGCGGCGTACTTCCTCTCCGGCGAGCCGGCAATGGCGGTGCGTTACCAGGTGAAGGCGCTGGAGTCGTGGCCGGAAGCCTTTTTCGCCTGGGATGAAGGGCAGCGCCAGCGCTACCGGTCCTGTGAGCTGGCGCTCTTACGGTTGTACAGCGCCCGGGCGGACGAGGCCCGGCGCGGGCCGGCACGCGACAACCTGGAGGTCGATCCGGTCTTCCCCGGAGTACGATACGTCGGGCCGTCGGGGGCGTTCGAGGCGGGCTCGCTGGCGCCGGAGATGAGCGACCGGCTGCCCGGCAATGCCGTTGATGTGCTCACCCAGTTGGCGGTGTGGTTCCCGACCGACATGCGGCTGTACTGGCAGCTCGGCCAGCTGCTCGGGGCCGTCGGCTCCATCGATCAGGCCCGCGGCGTCGCCGTGGAACTGGTCGAGGCCGGGATGGGCCGCACCTTCAAGGGCCTTCCCCAGCAGCGCCGGGCCCTGCTTGACGCTGCTGGCGGATACAAGGCCCTGTTCGACTCCACGTCCGCGGCCTCACGCGGCCAGCTCTTGGCGACCCTGCAGCTGCTGCCGCGGCCGCTGTTTGCCCCGCCGGGGATCGGGGACGCGGCCTACGCGGCGGGGTGCGCGGCGGCGGTGCCTGCGGCGATTTACGCTAGCCAACCGTCCATCCCCCAGTTCGACTCGCCGCCGGGGGGGGACCCCGGCCCGACGGCCCCGGTGTTCAACTTCGTTCACATGGCAGTCAGTTTCGGCTTCGGCCTGCTCGTCGCGGCGCTGGCCGGGCTTCAGTTCCAAGAGTGGCGACGGCGCCGCCAACTGGCGCAGGCCTCATTCAACCACCAACCCCACCAGGAGGGACAGGGAAATGGAGCGGATCACGGAAGAACCCTGCCCGCGGGAGGCGCAACAACTCCTGCGGATCGGTCGCCGGGAGCATATCGACTTCCCTGAGTGGGGCGTTCGTCGGGTCCGCGTCAAGATTGACACCGGGGCGTACTCCTCGGCGCTCGACGTGGCCGGCTACGAACTCCTGCAGACGCCCGGCGGGCCGGTGGCGGAGTTGCGGCTGATGCTGAACCGGCGGCGGCCCGGCGCCGGCCGCGTGGTGCGGGCCCCCGTGGTCGGTTTCACGACGGTGCGGAGCACCACCGGTTGCCCGCAGCGCCGCCCGGTGTTCTCGGCGCTGGTCCGGCTTGGCCCGGTCAACCGGCGCATCCGGCTGACGGTTACCGACCGGTCCCGCATGCGGTGCCGGATGCTCCTCGGCCGGGAAGCCCTGGCCGGGGTGTTCGTGGTCGATGTCCAGGGCAAGGACCTACTCGCGCAAGTCTCGGTCCCGGCCTCTCCCCCCGCGGGGCAGAGGCGTCCCGCGTAATGAGATCCGTTTGAGAAGCGGCGAGGCTTGTCCCCGCCGCCCGGCCCGCCGGGGCAAGCCCCGCGGCGCTGCCCTTCCCCCGCCCTTCGGGGGAGACGATGATGAAGAACCCGCCGCGGCGGCTGTGTCGTCGCGGTCTCGGACCCCAGGTGGCCCATGCGTATCGTCATCCTGTCGCGTCAGCCCTCGCTGTACAGCACCCGTGCCCTGGCCCAGGCTGGCCGGCAGCGCGGCCACGACGTCGAGGTCCTCGACACGCTCCAGTTCGACATCCACCTGCGCCGCGGCGCGTCGGAGTCCTGCTCTACCAGGGCCGGCCCGTCGGCGAGGTGGACGCGGTCATCCAGCGCATCGGGGCATCGACGGCGTCCCATGGCCTCGCCGTCGTCCGCCAGTTCGAGATGATGGGCGTCTCCTGCGTCAACGGCTCGCGCGGTGCACGTGCGCGGGTCGCGCGACAAGCTGCGGGGCGCTCCAGCTGCTCAGTCGCCACGACATCGGCCTGCCGCCAACGGTCTACACCTGGCAGGCCGACCACCTCGCCAGCGCCATCGAGCAACTCGACGGCCTGCCGGTGGTCGTGAAGCTGTTGCAGGGGACGCAGGGCGTCGGCGTGGTGCTGGCCGAGTCGCCGCGCGGCCAGCGTCGTCGAGGCGTTCCACGGGCTGGAGCAGGAGATCCGGATTCAGAAGTTCATCCGCGAGGCCAAGGGGCCGCCGACCTGCGGGCGTTCGTCGTCGGCGACCGCGTCGTCGGGCGATGCGGCGGCAGGCGACCGACGGCGAGTTCCGCAGCAACCTGCACCGCGGCGGAACGGCGGAGCCGGTGCGGCTGCCGGCGAGTACCGGCGGATGGCGGTGCGCGCGCGCGGGTGTGCTCGGCCTGGGCGTGGCGGGCGTGGACCTGCTGGAGTCGAGCGACGGGCCGATGGTGATGGAGGTCAACTCGTCCCCGGGTCTGGAAGGCATCGAGAAGGCGACACGCCAGGACGTCGCCGCGGTGATCGAGCACATCGAGCAGATGTTGGCCTGCGAGCCGGACCCTGCCGCGGGCTGCCCGGCAGGCGTGCTGATTCTCATGGCGAGCGGGGCGTGAGTCCCCTATAGGCGTCAACTAAGGTACAGGACAAGGAAGCGTTGAGGAGGCGATCCCGCGTCGTGGTCGCCTCCGCTTGCGTTGCCGCAGCTGGCCCAACTCCTCGGCGAGTTGGGCCGTGCCGCCTGCTTGAGCAGCCCTCGGCACGGCCACGACCCGGGGCAACAGCCCCGCCAGCGACCGCACCACCGCGACCGCCTTGGCCGGTTCGAACCCCGCCAGCGGCCCGCCCCCGCAGCAGCGTCGCCCAGTTCGCCACCACCTGCCCCAGCAGCTTCGCCAGCAATGCACGGCACCTGCTCCCGGGGTCGTCCCCGCCGTCCGGGCCAGCCTCGCCTTGCGACTTCAGCCGCTTGAACAGCAGCCCACCTGCCAGCGGGCCCGGCACAGCCGGACATCGCCTCTTCGGCCGCCGCCTCCGACGCCGGCAGGTCGGTGATCGGCACCGCCCACCCCGCCAGTTCCAGCTGGCGGGCGCCGGGCGAGCGGCCCTTCGCCCCGCGCCGCCGCCCGGGCCCGCTGCCGCCTCTGGCGGCCACGTCCGGCGGCACCGCCAGGCCAGCAGCCGGCAGGGCAACTCCCCGCTCCGGCCGACCTCGCCGCCGGCTGGTCGAGGCGGTCGCCCTCCCAGCCGCCCAGCAGCGCCGCCAGCCCGGCCGGCCTTTGCCCCTGTGGAAGCCGCCACCTTCGCGTGGGCGGGCAGGCGGCTGACCCAGTGGACGCCCCGCTCGGCGTAGCCTCCCAGCAGCCCCAGGTCGAAGAACTCTGTGTCGGCCAGTGCCGCCCCGCCGGCAGGGCGGGGTGGGCCTGTCCGGCGGTCACGTCCGGCTGGCGGCCTGGCCCGAAGGCGACCTCGCGACCGCCCCGCCGCGTACCGTAGCGGACGTAGACCTTCACGGCGGCCGCCGCCGACGAGCCGCCGCACCCCAAGAAGTCCGACGCGCGAGAGTCGGGCGCCGCCACGGTGGTGCAGCCTCGGCGTAGACGCCGTTGAACCGGCCCAGCAGCGGCAGGGCGGCGGGTCGCGCCTCCAGGGCCAACCTCGACGGCGTGGCCCAGCACAGCGGCGAGGAACGCCACCCTCGGGGGTCCGCCGCCCCTGCCGCCTGCCGCGACGACCCGGCGTGGCAGGCGAGCGCTCCAGGGAGGCGTCGGGGCGGTCGAGCCAGCCGAACGTCGCGCTGCCTGGGCGAAGGCGGGGCCGGTCCACAAGCGCTTGCGGCGGGCGAAGCCGGTCCGGCGGCCGCTCGTCGGCGGTGGAGGTGAACAGCCGCCTGCAAGGCGGTCAGCGTCGCTACACTGAGCATGGGGCCCTCGCCGCCAGGACAAGTCGTGCTAAACTCATCCTACCGACGGGGTTCCCCCTTATCTTGACGCCTATGGGGCTCACGCCCCCCGCTCGCCGGTTCGGGTGTGGATCACTTCGAAGCGCCGCCGGGCGGGGTGCCGGGGCGCGCGGCGGCGGATGTCGAGTTCGATAAAAGGCCGAACGTCTGCTCGTGGCGCTGGAGGGTCATGCCCATGGCCTGGAAGAGCGCTGGCGGTGGAAGTTCGCGATCAGCCGCTGCGAGACGTTGATCTCCTGCCGGCCGGTGTGGAACGGGTTGGGGTTGAGGCAGAAGTCGATGATGACCTCCTCGGCGGTGGAGGTGACGCGGGCGAAGTTCGAGTAGGCGACGTGCGCGTCCTTCTCGTTGAGGACGATCTCGGCCTGCTGCTGCGGCTCGGGCGGTGCGGCGGGCTTCTGCTGGGACTCCGACATGGTGCGTGCTCCTCGGGACGTCACGCAGGCCCGGCCGCCCCCGTAACCGGGGCGCGGGGCCGGGCCGCGTTGGGTAATATGATCGCCGAAGCGGCGGCGGGTAGTCCTATCCCGCGGCCGGGCCCGGATTCTCCCGTTGACGGTTGCGGGCCCGAACCGTGGCTGGTATCATCACCCCGTTGGGCCCGCCGCGCCCGTAGCCTTGTCTTCGATAGAGCAGCGGTCTTCGGAAGCTTTTCGGCCGCAGCCAGCAAACCCCAGAAACACGATAAACCCCTGGAAAACCAGGGGTTTTGCGTTGGCCTGGCCCGGTACCGAAAACGGCCGAAAACGGCCCAAAACGCGCCGCTGCGGTAGTAATTACTACCGCCGCCACCCGCTCCCTTGCCACTACCCAACCCCAACCGCCAACCGGGTGCCTAGCCGTGCGGCCGTTAGCCCAGCAGCCCAGCGGCACCTGTGGCCCCCTACCCGCCCGAACAACGGCTTATTCCCCCAGCCGCCGGGCAAGCACGCCACACCGCACCCAGCCACCTGGCCGGCAGAACGCCAGCCGCCCCGCCTACCGCCGCCCCACCGTACCGGCTGGCCGGGCAAGCGGGCCTGGCGTTGGCCCCACCTTATATAGAGGCAAGCGCCAAGGTACCAACCGGCCCGGACCTACCGGGTCGTGGTAGGGGCTGCCACACCAGCTGGCCGTAACTGTCAGACGTCTGCTTGGCCGTACCCTAGGAGTACCTTCGCCGCCCTGGTCACAACCCACCCAGCCAAGAACCCGCAGACAAAGGAAACGAGGACGAGCAGGGCTACGTTGACCGAGGAGAGTAAAGGCGCCCATTCGGTCTGCCTTTACGAACAGCGTCCCGAGGGCGGCGAGTATGCCGGTGCCGAACTCAAGGCAGTGCTACGAGGCCAAGGTGCTTGACGTCGGGCTCAGTGCCCCGACCTTTCCTTCCAAGGTGCCCAGCCGAAGCGCTCGAAGCCCTCGAACCTTCTGCTCCTCCTCAGCCACACGGATGGGGCAGTATGCAACCCGGTTGTGGCCGTCTCCACCGCAGTGTGAACACGCCATGGCCTGTCCTCGCACTAGAGGGATGATGGTTGTGCTTGTTGTTGTTGCTTGGCAGATACAGCCGATGGTTGGTAACGCTAGCAGCCCAGCGGGCGGTTGTCAAATACCTCTACGGGGACGGTCTTTGGGCTTTGCGGATGTGGTGCAGGCCGCTGAACGGAGCCAAGGAAGGTGATTGGCGCGGAGGCAGGTATCGCTTCCGCTGGGGCCAGATGGTTGAGGTCAAACGCCAGGTAGGACTACCTTACCGGCTAGTGCGTTTACCTCCTTCTCCCCCCCCGGCAACTCGGCTAACCCGACTACCCGACTACCCCGCCGCCGCGTGGGGTGGGTAGGGCAGCAGGTAGCCCGTGGGCCACCAGTCGGGGTAGTCGGCCTAGTCGGGTTGCTGGGGGAGGGGTAGGGGTGGCTCGCTTCCGGCCGAAGGCACTAACCCGCCGGGGCAAGACCAGCCCCTTCCGTCGGGGGCGTGGGTGTGGTACCCTAGGCGGGCACCCAGCCTCACGACCCGGAGTACGCCCCTTGTCCAACATCGTAACCTGCCACAACTGCGGCACCCGGGCGAAGGCGCCCGACGCCGCCCTTGGCAAGACCCTGGCCTGCCCGAAGTGCAAGACCCCGGTCAGCGTCCCCGCGGCCGGGTCCGGCATCCAATCCCCGCCGGACCTCCCGCGCCCCGCCAACGGCGGGGCCTCGGGACCCTCCCGGCCCAAGGGCGGCCAACAAATTAAGCGCTATTGCGGTTCCTGGAGGTTGTATACCGCATGCTGGCGTTCATGTTCATCGGCGTGGGGCTGGTGGTCGGGGCAGTTTTGACGGCAAAGGTTGATTTGGGGTACGGGCTCGGCATGATTATCGGTGGCCTGCTCGGGGGCATTTGCCTGGTAGCATTTGCCGAATCCATCAGGCTCGGCATTGACATCGCGTCCGTGTTGTACGAGATTCGGGACCGGCTCCTACCAAGGCCGTAGGTGCCCCGGGCGGCCTGTTTGCCGCCTGGGTCGGGGGGAAAACGATAAGTGACCCCGCCCGGTAGGGGTTGGGGTCCCTCAGTCTGGCCTGCCGCAGGGCCAGCCCATTGCATTGCCGTGCCGCGAACCCACCCTACCCGTTGGGGTAGCTTGGCCTGCTTCGGCTCCTACCAGCCGTTTTCCGGGGCAGACGGTGGTTTTCCCGCAAGTTGGGGTTTTTCCCGGGAGGCAAAAACCCGTTCAAGGTTGCCCTTTCTGAGGCGGAACAAACCCGCCTTCCTTATTCGCCGCGGACTGGCCGGAGTTTAGATCATTCGTTCGCCCCGCCCGGCCCGCTCGGGGCACCACCGCTCACCGGGCACGGCCTGGCCCCCACAGCGGGGAGACTCGCACGGCTTCGTTGGTAAGGGTGGGGGCGGGGCGGGCCTGGCCGTTTTCGCGGTATCGGCGGTCCGGTCGATTGTTGGGTTGGTGGGTTGACGGCAGGATAGGTAAACCCCGGGGCGGCTGGGCTGGTGGGGAAGGCCTGAACCCAGCCGGGGCAGCCGCCGGAGGTGTCCCCGGCAGCCGCCACGCCGGCGTTGATGGTTGCCGGCCCCTTGGTCACGGTGGAAGTCCGTGGCGCGGCGGGCCGAGAATGCGAAACTCAACCTGCCACCGGCAGCCGGCGTGGCGTGCCGCCTGGCCGCACCGCCGCGGAGTACGGCGGTCTCTATGGTCGGTCACAGCAAGGGCGGTGGTGTGGGGGAACAGTGCCAGGCCCGCCCGCCTGTTGGCCACGGCCTCCGCTGGCGCGCGCTGGCGGCCCAGCAGGTCAAGGGGGCGGCCCTGCCCAGGCGTGCGTTGCGGTTGCCTCGGCCACGTGCGCCACGGTCGGCGGCGGCGGGGGCGGTGCCGCGTCAATCTGCTCAAAGCCGTTCACAGTCAGCGCCGCGCCGGCGTACAGCCGCTGGCGGTCCTGCCTGTCGTATACCAGCCGCAAGGTGTCGAGTGGCCCCGGGGGTCGGGGTCAACCAACCCGCCCCGGAAGTCGTTGCGGTCGGCACCAGCAGCAGCCCGTCGGCGGGGTGGACGTCCGGGTGGTAAAGCACGTCGGCCTCGTCGTAGCCGGCGTAGAACTCCCTGTTGGCGGCCAGCCGGTTGTACGCCTCGGCGTCCTGGCGGGTTAGCCCCATGCCGGCGGGCGGCAGGGGGGCGTCGTCTTCGTCCCCGTCTTCGTCGTCGTACAGGTCGGTGTCGTCCTCGACCCCGGCGGGCGCCCGGCGGTCGGCGTCGTGGTGCTCAACGTTGCCGGCCAGTTGTCCTCGTCGTGCCCTCCCCATCTTCCAGCCCGTCGTAGAGCAACTGGCCGCGCTGGTGCGCGGCGGTACGTCACGCAGCCGCCGCACCTCGCTCGTCACCGGGTGGCGGTGGTGGCTGGTCGTCCTCGCAGGCGCAGTTACATTCGAGTTGCCCGCAGCAGTTCGCCACCAGCAGGCAGGGGCGTTCCTCCGGCGGTACCGGCCAGGGTGGCCGTCTCGCCGGTGCGGTCTGGGTTCCGGACCGGCTGGTCCGGGTCACACTGGCAAGTGCCGGCTGGCGGCAGCAGTTCGCCACAACGTCCTCGTAGTCAGTGTCGTACATAATCACTCTCCGTTGGGTTAGTTACTGGTTCCGGGCGATGCTTGGTGGTCCTTCAACGACCGCAACAACGCCGCTCCTCTATGCGCCGCTCTACTCACGTCAACGCCCGGCTGGCCCTCCCGTGCTCTTGGCCAGGGATTCGTACAGCCCGGCCGGGTACTCCTCCGGCCGCAGCGGCGGGTCCTGCGGGCGTGCCGGCTACGGCCGCCCAGAACCGGTCGTAGGGCGGCCGGCGGCCCCGGGCTGCTTGCCGTCAACCTGGGCCTTCAACTGGGCCAACTCCCGCCGCAGGCTCGCCAGTTCCTTCATGCGGCGGCCCCTTCCTGTCCGCCGCCAGCCCGGCCACGGCGGCTCCCCGCCTCGGCCGCCTCGGCCTTCATCTTCTCCACCCCGGTGGCGTCCCGGTCCTGCAGCCCCGCCTCAAGCAGCGCGGCGGCGCCCAGTTGCACCCCTCGTTGGCCGCGTACAGCGTGCCGCGCGCGGAGAGCGTGCCGGCCGCCTGGGTCATTCGCCGTTGATGGTACCCAGCGTCTGCTGAGCAGCGCCGCCGCCCGCAGTTGGGCCACCCGCCTCGGGAACGCCGGCACGTCGGCCAACCAGGTCCGTATGGTGCGGGGCAAGCCGGCAGCACCAAGCGTGCGCCTGGCGGCCTGGCCGATGGTGGCCCTCGACGCCAGGGCCAGTTTGGCACTCCTGCCGGGCGGTCAGCCCCGGGGCTACGGGGTCGTTTGGGGCCGGTTGCGGCTGTTTGCGTCCGATTGACATTATTGATCCTCCCTCGCCGCCTGTCCGTACATCTGATCACGCAAGGCCAAGTTTGCGGTTCCGGGCGGCTACCTGCTGGGCGATGCGTCTTCCTTTTCCAGCCGGAGTCGCCCTGATCCGCCGTGATCTGCCCTTGGTCAGTGGCGCAAGCCCTGGGCGGCACGACACACCCGCGTCGCAGTCAGATTCCGCATTCGGCCAGGTGCCGGGCGTCCGGCCTGCGGAACCAAATCTCGGCACCGCGCGGTCGGCCAGGGCCAGCGGGTGCAGGCCGTGCTTGAAGCGCATACCTCGAGGGCCACCTGAACCCGAGCGCCAGCCTGGGCCGCAAGTCCGGCGTTCCTGGCCAGTCCTGCTGCCGGCCGTGCCCTCCAGCAACTCCTCCATGGCGGCCTCGGCCTCGCCGCTGAACGTCTGGTTGTCGATCTCGCCGGCGTCCAAGTGTTTGGTGTCGGGTATCTTCCATCCTCGTCTCCGGGAAGAAGGGGGTCGGCTCGCGTCTCCGGCTCCGGCTGCTGCCCCTGTTCGCCTTCGCCCGGTCGTAGTTAGCCTCGTGGGCGGTGCGGGGCCGCGGGCCCGGTGCTGCGGCCACTGCTCCGCCGGGTAGAAGTGCCGCATCACGTCGGCCAGGTCGCCCAGCCAGCGCAGCGGTAGCACTTGACGCGGTGCTTGAACGTAGGGTGCAACGGCTGGCTGTGGAATTGGGTGTCCTCGCACTGGGGTACGGCCAGTAGCTTCTTCCGCCCGCCCTGCTCCGCCGGCCGCGTGCGGGCGGCCCAAGGTGCTCTTCGGCACGAACTCCAATAACGTCGTCATCGGTCCACCTCCTCCCAGTAGCCATGCCGCCCAGCCGGCCAGGGCGTTCCTCGCGTTACCGGCCGGGTAACGGCCGGGTAACGCACTTAAGTCCTTTAAAACAACAGCACTTGCAGCCGTTCGTCACCCCGTTGCCCGGGAAGGGGGGGCGGGCCACGCCGTATACCCCCCCCTCCGGGGGTAACGCGGTAACGCAGCGCCGTAAACCTTTACACTGTAACATTTTGCTGCGTAACCAGCCGAAGTAACGGGGGGTAACGCGGGTAACGCTGCCGGTCATGCCTCGCCCTCCTCAAGCAGCTGTTCAGGGGTGGGCAGCAAGTCGTCGGGGGCGGAGGTCACTTCCCAGCAGTCGGGCACGCTGCCCTTGCCCCGAGCCACCAGTCGAACCAGGCCACGGGCGACCAAGCCGTTCAGCTGATCACTGGCCACTTTGCGTGTCATTCCGCCGAGGGCAATTCGGTACTCCGTGGTGCTAAATTCCCCCTGCGGCAGCTTGGCCAGCAGCTCGGCAGTCCTTGCGTGCTCGTCGCCCCGGCCAATAGACCGGTGCAACGGTCCCAGGAGCAACCGCCGGGCCACGCCGTAATCATCTATAGTGGCAATCAAATGGCCATTATCATCGGACTCGCGCTGGGCTTGGTGCAGGAACGCCACGACCTGTATCAATCCCAACAGCTGGCCAAACACCCGGCGGACACGAACCTTGCTGGTCGGCATTGCGGCGGCCAAACAGTCGGCGAAAGGAATGGCAACATCAACGGCCCGCAGCCAGCGCTGAAACCCCCAATGTTTTTCCTTTATCGCTTGCCTGTCTGGCTTCTCGCCCGGCTGGTGCCTGGCCGCCACGGCTTGCAGTACGCGTCGCGTTTGCTCTTCGCTGTCGTCAACGTACAACTGCACGCAGCGATTGAGATCTTCATCAAAAACACTGGCTTTTGTAGTAGTTTCGCTGTAGCAAATTGGTCCGCCCTGCCGGATGTGGCGCGTTCTGCCCTCAACGACGATTGCTTTTGTAATGTAACCATGGCTGAGCATTTGCCTTATGGCTGCTGTCCGGTCCCGCTGGGCGTCGTCTTCCTGGTGCGAACGCTCACCGCCCAACACGAGCTTGTGCTCAAGCCAGCCCGGTTCACCGTGGTAAAGCGCCTGGGGCGTAATTCGCATGGCATCAACCACGTCTTCCGGGGGCACCAGGTCGGCCGGGCGACGGGCCAATTCATCTTTACCAGAGCCGGAGGGGCCCCGGATTATTGGCGAGAGCGGTTTGGCCAGTTTGCGACTGCAGTAACACAAGTAGACCAACAGTCCATTTTCTCTTTCACCAACTAGGCCAATTGCCGCCAGATCGTCGGCGATAATGTCCAATAGGTTGGGGGCGAGGGCCAGTTCGGGCGGCCCGGTGGGCTCCTCCGGCTCGTCCGGCTCGCCGCCGTCGGTGGCGTCCCCCGGCTGGTCTGCCTCTTCCGCTTCGTCCTGATCGTCAAGATCATATTCATTGGGGTTTGTCGGGTCGTGGGCAAGTGCCGGGGCGGAGGAGTTGCCAGCAGGGTGGCCATTCAATTGGCATTTCACCCCCGAGGACCGAGGAACCAAATTTGGGATGTTACCGTTCACCTTCCGGACCTTCCTAGTAAAAACTGATGATCCCACCGGCCGGCCGTCGCCGGCGTTGCCGGGGCGGCGCCGGGGCTGGTGCCCGGAGCGCCTCAAAGGCGGCGAGGGCCTCGGCGGTGATCCTCAAGCGCGGCTTCTTGCTGCCTGCCCGCCGGCCCACGTCAACCGCGCGCAGTTCGCCAGCCCGAACCCAAGTGGCAACCGTGCGGTAGCCGACGCCAAATCGTTCAGCCACTTCGGCGAGGGTTAATGTCCTACTCACGGGGCCGGCCCTCGCTCAGGTCACGCTCGACACTTTCGCAGCAAGGGAAGGCGACGGCCAAACCGTAGTCTCTGGCCAGCTTCTCGACGGCCGCCCTCTCTACGGACCGGTTGCCGTCACGGTGGGCTACCCGGGCCAGGGCGATCAGGGCAGTGGCTCCGGTGGGCAGCGTTGGTTGCAGCTGTTCTGGCGGCATCATTGTGCCCTCCTGCCCATTGGGCGGGTAGTAAGTTTTGGGCGTGGGCACAAAACGCAGCGGGCCGCAAACCCTTGTGGCGTAATGGGTTTGCGGCCCTAGGTTTTTCGTGGCCGGTAAGTAAGTCCGGCCCGGCGGTAAGTTACCGTCGCCTTCCCTTCGGTCCAGGCGTCTCCTTTCGCTTGCGGGTGGCCCCATCGGCCGCATACAAGGCTCTAGCTGCCCGGATGGTTTCCTTCCACATCTTGGTCTGCTTCACCGCGGCGGGGGTACAGGTCAGCTGCGTGGCCCATTCGGTGGCGGTCCACCACAGACGGCCCACGGGGTCAGCGTTCAGCATTGCCGCCATTCTGTCGTTCACGCTCACCCCGGCTTCCTTCTTCGGTCGCCCCGTCACCGGCTGCCCGGTAGGCGACGGCGGCGTCTCGACCTGGCCGGAGGGCTGCGGCCTGGGCGGGCGTTCTACCAGGGCGTCGAGAACGTCAGCGGCCTCGGCAAGGGACAAGGCGTCCGCCTCTTCCAAGGCGCATGGCTTGGCCCGGCAGACCTTGGCCCGCAGCCTGGTCACGTTCGCCGCGGTCAGCCCTGGGGTGTCTATCTCGTCGCACAGCAGCCGTATCCGGTCTAAATCTTGGGCCGTCCCCAACGCCACCGCCAGCCGTTGGCGTTCTTGGTACCGCCATACCCGTTCAATCGCTTCGGGGCTACCGGCCGGCGCGGCACCTACACTCTGGGCCTCCTCGGCTTGGGCCGCTTCGTAATCCTTCAGCGTGGCGATCAGCCACCCAACCGTGTGGTTTTGCGACGACATGTTCACCTTCCCTAATGGCGGGCCGGCCGGCCGGCGGCGCGGGGAAGGTGGTCCGCGCCAGCCGGCCTGCCTGCGTCGGGGATCAGCCGACAAGCCCTGTCCGTATTATAGCCTAAGCGGCTTAGGCTACCCGACGAACAGCCGCAGCGTTGGCCGGTCGGTGCGTGCCGGGGCGGGCGGCGCCGGCGGGGCGTCCCCTGGCTGGGCCTGGGGGGCGTCCTCCTTGGTGGCACCGGGCTGGGGTTTGCCGCCCCCGCCGGGGTTGCCCCCGAACAGCCAGGCCCGCACGTGGTCGGCCACCGCCCGCAGCCGGCCGTCTTCTATGCGCTCGCGGTAGACGGCGTCAATGCTGGCGTCGGTGTGGCCCATCACCAGCCGGACGGCGGGGAAGTCCCGGGTGGCGTCCGCCACGGTGCGGAAGGTGTGCCGCAGGGTGTAGAACCCCACCCCCGGCCGCGCTATGCCCAGCGACCGCAGCAGCTTGCCCGTCTCCTGGGCCACCGGCGAGGAGCGCTTGCCGCTCACCCACTGGCCGCCGTACTTCGTTACGAAGGCCAGCCCGGCGTGGGCCGGGTCCTTCGGGTCGGGGCGCTTGGCCAGGGCCTCCCGCAGCGCGGCCACCGTCTCGGGCCACACCGCGCACCGGGGGGCCACCCCGTTCTTGGGCGGGGGGAACGTGGCCCAGCCGCCGGCCAGGTCCAGCGCGGCCAGCGGCAGGGTGGCCACGTCGTTATTACCGAAGCCGGCGTTTATGCCCAGCAGCACCATGGCCCGCAGCGGCACCCCTGCGGCGTCGAGCAGCCGGCGCACCTCATCGACCTCGAACAGCTTCTCCCCGGCCTTGGCCTTGTGGCGACGCAGCACCGACGCCGACGGCTTGCGGAAGCTTGGGCCGAAGCGCATCGGCCGGTCGATCACGCCGGCCTCGTACCCGAACTTGAAGATGGTACGGACGCGCTGCACCTCGTTGGCCAGCCGCACCGGCCCGTATCGCTTCGCCAGGTCGGCCCGCAGGGCCTCGAAGTCGTCCGCCGCCAGGTCGTCAACGAGCCGTTCCTTCCCAAAGGTTGCGACGAGGCGGTCGGTAGCGGCCCGGTACTCGGCGAAACTGCGGGGGGTCAGCTCCCCGGCCTCCTGCTGCCGCAGCTTGGCCGTCAGGAAGCGGTTCGCCAGGTCGGCCACCGTCAGCCCGTCGCTCTTTACCCGGGGGGTGCGGCCGGCGTGTAGGTCGTCGGCCACCGCCTTGTATGCGGCGAGGGCCTCCTCCCAGCCGTCCCCCGGCACCCGCACCAGCTTGCCGCCCTCGCGGCGCGCCCAGGCGCCGAAGTAGTGTATGCGGCCCCGGATCTTCTTCTGCCACTTGCCGGACGGGTGGGGGCTCAGCGGGTAGTCGGGGTACGGCTTGCCGGGCTTTTGTGGCTTGCGTGGGGGGCGGGTGGGTTTACTACCGCCCGGCGGCCTGGTAGAATCGGCCACGCGTCACCTCGCTTGCTTAGGGTTAGGTGGCGTTCGCCCCGGCGGGTAGGGCTGCCGGGGGCTTTACTACCCCAAAGCATAGCGGTAGTAACAACGGTAGTAAAGGGACGTGGCGAGGGTTAATCAAGAAACGCCGTAAGTCCCTAGAAACTAGAATTTCGCCCGTAGCTCAATTGATAGAGCAGCGGTCTTCGGAACCGCAGGTTACAGGTTCAAGTCCTGTCGGGCGTGCTCTCCCCCTCCTCCCGCCGCGCCTTCCGCGGCGTCGGCTTCAGCCAGCCCTCGATTAGGGCCTCGATCGCGGCGCGGACGCTGGGGTACTCCTTGAACACCAGCGGGTCGTAGGGCAGCGTGTGGCCCAGCGACTTCCAGACGCGGTGCGGCAGCACGGCGGACCGAGGGTACCCCAGTCGCGCGCTGCCGGGACGTCGTCCACCAGTACCAACCCTCGTGCCAGGTGTCGTGGTGGTGCTTCAGCGAGTCATCCTCGGCGGAGTAGCGAAACCTGCCTTGCTCAGCCGCCAGCCAGCGGAGGTACTCGGCTGGGGCGGACTGGTCGCACTCCTCGTGCCAGTCCGCCTGCCGCCAGCAGCATGACGCGGTCGCCCGGCCGCCGCTCCAGTTCGGCGTACATCCTGTTCAGGTCGAGGGTGCGGGTCATCGGACGCTCCGGAAGCGACAAGGGGTTCCGGGTCATTATACGGCCGTCACCGCGTCGTGGGTGAACAGCATGCCGCCGACGCTGTCGAACTCCCGCAGCAGCGGGGCCAGGTAGTTCATCACCTCGTCCTTTCCTGCTCGGGCCACCCGCCGGGGCCGCGCAGGTCGTGGAGGCGCCGCGGAGGTCGCCTGGCAGGCCGCCGCGCTGGTCGAGCACGAGCCCGCCGCCTCGCGGGCGATGAGCTTGACCAGTGGGTCGCGGCCGAGCGCCGGCAGTCTGAGCGGCCTCACCAGCGCCGCCAGCCGGCCGGTGGGCACCGGCTCGCCGGGCGACTACCAGCAGGCCGTCGAAGCTCGACCGGTCTCCTTCCATGGGCCAGCCGATCATCTGGTGCTCCGTGTCGGATCCCTTCTCCGGCCGGGGAGACTCGATCCGGACGGCGGGCTCCCTGCCGCGGCGGGGCGCTGGGCGAGGTCGTCGATCTTGCGGTCGCCGCTCTGGTTCCAGGGGAGCGGGAGGCACTTTCGCCTCCGCTGTCGAGGTAGATCAGGTAGACGTACCCGGGCCGGTCGAGGACGACCGACACCTGGAACAGCTCGCCGTTGCGAATGGGCAGCGCCCGGCCCGGCTCCTTTTCCACGTCGGCCCACAGCTTCTTTCCGTCCACCGTGGCGAGCAGGGTGACCTCCTTGATCGACACCACCGGGCGCGCCCCGACCGGCGGCTTCGGCCAGGCCCGGACTGCCGCCCAGCCGCCCAGCCCCAGTAGTGCGGCTACCGCCAGCGCCACGGCCACCCCGGCCAGGGCCCGGCGGCGGTGGAGGTAGCCCCGCAGGTCGTCCGCGAGGGCCTTCGCCGAGGGGGGTCGCCGCGACGGGACCCTGGACAGAGCTCTCAGACAGATGCGCTCCAGGGCCGCCGGCACCCTCGGGTTGAGCCGGCGGGGCGGCTCGACTCCCCCGCTGGGCCAGCCGCAGGACCTCGTCGCGCACCCCGCCGAGGTGGGGCGGCCGGCCGGTGAGGCACTCGTACAGGATCGTCCCCAGCCCAAACATCGTCCGGCCGGGCCGATCATCTCCTGCTCCCCGCGCGCCTGCTCGGGTGCCATGTACGCCGGGGTGCCAAGGCGGTCCCCGGCATGCGTTTGCACCCCGGCGCCGAGGTGGCGAGCGAGGCCGAAGTCGGCAATCTAGGCTCGCCGTCCCAGGCCCAACCGTGGGAAGGCGCCCCGCTCCACGCCCTCCCCCACGGTCGGGCCTGGGAGCAGGACGTTGGCCGGCTTCAGGTCTCGATGCACCACGCCCTGCTCGTGGGCGTGCTGGACCGCGTCGGCCAGCCGGGCCACCAGGTCGGCGGCGCGGCGCGGGGGCAGCGGGCCGCGCCGCAGCCGCTCCGCCAGCGAGCCGCCGGCGACGTACTCCAGCACGAAGTACGGTTGCCCGCCGTGCAGGCCGCTCTCGTGGACGCGGACGATGCCGGAGTGGTCCAGCCGGGCGATCGCCCTGGCCTCCGCGGCGAACCGCTGCCGCGCCGCGGGGTGCGGCGACAGTTCGGCGCGGATCACCTTCAGGGCCACCAGCCGGTCCAGCGCCACCTGCTTGGCCTTGTAGACGACGCCCATACCTCCGCGCCCCAGCTCTTCGAGCACCTCGTAGCCAGGTATCTCGGGCGGGCCGGTTTCGGCCGGGACGCTCGCCGAGCGCGGTGCGTACACGGTGCTGACCTCGGCGAGCCTCTCGGCCAGCTCTGGGGCCTGGTCGGGGAAGCGGCGGGCGTACTCGCCCGGCTCCAGGTCCGGCTCGGTCCGACGGCGCAGCTCGAACTCCCAGGCCGCCAGCCGAACCACCGCGTCGGGGTCCGGACGCAACTCGGGGTAGCGGTCCAGGTAGTCCTCGACGCGCCGGCCGAGGCCGGCCTTCCAGCGGTACTCCAGATCGACGTGGACCAGGTCGAGGAGGATCTCCCGCCGGCCGGGGCTGCCCCGCGGCGGTAGGTGGGCGTCAAGGTCGGCGGGCGGCCTGCTCCGCCACTCCCGCTCGAACCGCTCCAGGTGCAACATCGACGAGCTGTCGTCCATCCCGGCACCGCCCTGCTCACGCGTCGAGGCGCTCCCAGCGGGCGCGCACCTTGTCGATCACCTTGCGGATGGTGTACTCGCTCCGCTGCGTCCTCGTGTGGATCTCCGGCACGCTGAACCCCTCGAGTACCAGCCGCACCACCTCCCGGTCGCGGTCGTCCATCTTCGTCAGCAGCTGCCGCACGGTGTCCTCGAACGTGGCGACCTCGTCGGCGGTCGGCTCGCGGGCGATCGCCCGGAGTTCCAGCGTGGAGTCGTCGGCCGCGCACCCTGGGGCCGCCTCGCGGCGGACGTTACGGCAGGCGGCCAGGTAGTACTCGACGCGGTGGCCGCACTTGCGCATGGTGATCACCGCCAGCAGCGACCACAGGTCGTCCCAGCTGGCCAGGTCGAACGGCCGGGCCTTGTCGCGGCGAAAGAAGCTGGCCAGGGCCGACGCCGCGATGTCCTCCGGGTCCTCCTTGCGGAGGATCTGCCGGTCGAGCCGGCCGCGCGCCAGCCCCATGAGCCGGCGGACGAAGGCGTCGAAGATGCGCCGGGCCGCGTCCTGGTCGCCCTGACGGAGCCGGTGGATCAGATCTGGGAACGAGTCGTCCGGCCCCATGCGGCCGCCTCCGGGGTACGCCACTGAGCCCGTTCAGTATCGGCCCTGGCCCGCCCGGACGCAAGTGGTCGGGCGGCGCAACCCGAAGGTGACGCGGGTACGCTGAAGTAAATGCGAATCCGGCCCGCGGGCTTGGCGAGAAATACGCAAAAAAGCTCCGGGGGTGAGCGACGGCGCACACCCCCGGAGGAATGGGGCTACTTCTTCTTGTGCTTCTGCTCGGCCTTGTAGCGCAGGTACGCCTGGATGAAGTCGTCGATCTCGCCGTCGAGGACGGCGTTGACCTGGGCGGTCTGGGCGTCCGTCCGCGTGTCCTTGACGAGGGTGTACGGCTGGAGGGTGTAGTTGCGGATCTGCCTCCCGAACGACACCTCGCCCTTCTCGTCGTACATCCGCTCGACCTCGGCCCGGCGCTTCTGCTCCTCGACCTGGTAGAGCTTGGCCTTGAGCAGCTTCATCGCGTTGGCGTCGTTCTTGTGCTGGCTGCGCTCGGTGCGGCTCTCGGCGGCGATGCCGGTCGGGAGGTGGGTGTACCGCACGCCCGACTCGGTCTTGTTCTGGTGCTGCCCGCCAGGCCCGCCGGAGCGGAACGTGTCTCGCCGCAACTCGTCGGAGCGGATCTCGATCTCGATCGAGTCGTCCAGCTCCGGGACGACGTCCACCGCGGCGAAGCTGGTCTGCCGCCGGGCGTTGGCGTCGAACGGGCTGATCCGCACCAGACGGTGCACGCCGGTCTCGCCTTGCAGGTAGCCGAAGGCGTAGTCGCCCACGACGTGGAGCGTGGCGCTGCGGATGCCGGCCTCCTCGTTGGGGTCCTCGTCGATCAGGGAGGCGGTGAAGCCGTTACGCTCGGCCCAGCGGGTGTACAGGCGCAAGAGCATCTGGGCCCAGTCGCACGCCTCGGTGCCGCCGGTGCCGGCCTGGATCTTGACGTAGGCGTTGCTGGCGTCCTGCGGGCCGTCGAGCATCGCCTTCAGCTCGAAGTCGGCGACCTGCCTCTCGACGCGCGCCAGGGCCGGCTCCAGCTCGGCCTCCATCGACGCGTCCTCCTCCGCGAGTTCGCACATCGCGGCGAGGTCGGCAGCGGCCTCGGCCAGCTCGTTGTACGGCTTGAGGAAGTTGTTCAAAGGCTTGGTGGCGTTGATCGTCTGCTGGGCCTTCTCGGGGTTGTCCCAAAAGCCGGCCGCGCCCATCCGCGCGGTCAGCTCGGCCAGCTGACGCTGCTTGGCGGGGACGTCAAAGAGAGTCTCGCAGCTGGGTGATGCGGCCCAACACCTCGTCGCTACGGCGTCTCAACTCACTGTTCATGGTCTTCCTCCGTGTCGATCGGTTACGCCCGTCGTTATAGCACATTCCCCACCGGGCGCACAATTTCAGGATGCGCCGGGCCGGCCGGCGGTTCACGCCGAATCTTCATCGCCACCCCCGCTCCCGGGCGTTAGACTGATGGTACCTCAACTTCGCCGTCAGGGAGGCCCCCCGCTCCTTCGCCCGTCTGAGTCCTCGTCCTTGCCGCCCTACCCCTTTCCCCCGTTGCCTTCGCCCAGGAGAAGCCCCGCCTTGTCGTCCTGCTCGTCTTCGACCAGATGCGGGGCGACTACCTGTCACGGTGGAACGACCTGTTCGTCGAGGGCGGCTTCAAGCGGCTGACCGGCGAGGGCGCCCTGGTTCGACAACTGTCACTACCCCTACGCCTACACGATCACCGGCCCCGGCCACGACCATCTCGACCGGCTGCCCGCCGATGACGCACGGCATCATCAGCAACGAGTGGTACGACCGCAAGGAGGCGAAGACGGTCAACTGCGTGGGCAGCGACCGCCACGCCCAGGTGCCGCCGGTGCCGGCCCCGAAGGGCAAGAAGAAGCCCGACCCCAAGGGGGTCTCGCCCGACCGCCTGCTGGCGCCGACGTTCGCCGAGGCGTTCAAGGGCCAGCTCGGCGACGACGCCCGGGTCGTGGCGCTGTCGCTGAAGGACCGCTCGGCCGTCCTGCCCGGGGGCAAGCGTCCCGACGCCTGCTACTGGGCCGACAAGAACGGCCAGTTCGTCACCTCGAACTACTACCGCGACGGGGTGCACGCCTGGGTCAAGGAGTTCAACCAAGAGAAGCTCGTGGACCGCTGGCACGGCAAGGATTGGCTGCGGCTGCGTCCCGACCTCGACTACGAGAAGTACTCCGGCCCCGACGAGGGCCGGGGCGAGGGCAAGGGCAACCACCAGGGCCGCACCTTCCCCCACCCGTTCACCGACGGGCCGAAGAAGGACCGGGCCAACTACTACGCCGCCCTGGGCTCCTCGCCGTTCGGCAACGAGGTGCTGCTGGGGCTGGCCAAGAAGGCGGTCGTGGCGGAGAGACTCGGCAGCCGGGACAGGCCAGATTTTTTGAGCCTCAGCTTCTCGTCGAACGACCTGGTCGGCCACTCGTGGGGGCCGGACTCGCAGGAGGTGCTCGACGTCACCCTGCGCAGCGACCTGCTGGTCAAGGAGCTGCTGGCGTTCCTCGACGAGAAGGTCGGCCAGGGCAAGTACGTCGTGGCGATGACGGCCGACCACGGCATCTGCCCGCTGCCGGAGGTGTCGCGCGGCAAGGGCCTCGACGCCCGACGGGTGGACCTGAACAGGATGCTGCGGGCGGCGGAGGCCCACCTCGACGAGACGTTCGCCCGGACGGCTTGCGCCGACGAGAAGAAGCCCGAGGAGCGGAAGCCCGAGGAGCGGAAGCCCGACGAGGAGAAGGAGTTCAAGGGCAAGTGGCTGACGGTCCACAAGAGCCTGATGCTCTACTTCAACCGCAAGTACGCCGCGGCGCGCGGCGTGGAGGTGGAGGACGCCGCCCGGGTGATGGCGCGGTGGCTGGCCCAGCAGACCGGCATCGCGGCGGCGTACACGCGGGCCGACCTGTTGCGTGAGGACCTGACCGACGAGGTGGCGCGGATGACGCGGCGGTCGTTCTTCGAGGGGCGCTCGGGCGACGTGATGCTGATCGTGCAGAAGCACTACATGCTGACCTCGGTCCTGAGCGGCACGACCCACGGCACGCCCTGGGAGTACGACACCCACGTTCCCCTGGTGGCGATGGGCCCGGGCATCAAGCCGGGCGTGTACAAGCAGCGCGTGACGCCGGAGCACATGGCGGTGATCCTGTCGCGCGCCGCCGGCATCCGCCCGCCGGCGAAGGCAATCCGGGCGGTGCCCGCGGGCCTGTTCACGGAGTGAACGGCGAGCCGCGAAGTAAAGCGGTCGGGTGGGAATCGACGACCTCGTTTCACCTCCGGGCCGGGGGGGCATCACACACCCCTTTACTTCGCGAGCTCGCCGTGCCACTTCGCACGCTGCCGCGGCGCTCCTCGGTTGCAACAGCTTAGCGACCAGCGCCGTCCAGCCGGTCTGGTGCGACGCCCCGACGCCGCGCCCGGTGTCGCCGTCGAAGTACTCGTAGAAGAGCAGGTTGTCTCGGAAGTGCGGGTCGCGCTGCAACTTCGGGTTCGCCCCGAAGGCCGGCCGCTCCCCCCTCTCGTCGCGCAGGAACAGCCGCGACAGCCGCCGCATCAACTCCCCCGCGATCTGCAACAGCGTCATCTGCACCCCCGAGCCGGTCGGGCACTCCACCAGGAAGTCGTCGCCGTAGTAGTGGTGGAACCTCTGGAGTGACTCGATCAGCAGGTAGTTCACCGGGAACCACACCGGCCCGCGCCAGTTGCTGTTGCCGCCGAACATGCCCGAGTCCGACTCGTTGGGCAGGTAGCCGACGCGCAGCGTCCGGCCGTCGATGGTCAGCTCGTAAGGCCGATCGAGGTGGGCTCGGGACAGCGACCGAACGCCGAACGGGGAAAGGAACTCCCTCTCGTCCAGCATCCTCTTTAGCAGGCACTTGATCCGATGCCCGCGCAGCAACGACAGCAGGCGGCGGTCGCCCCGGCCCGGCTCGTGCCAGCGCGACACCAGCCGGGCCAGGTCGGGGCGGTAGTCGAGGTACCACTCCAGCCGGCGGCGGAAGTCGGGCAGGCGGAGCAGGCATTCCGGCTCGACCGTCTCGACGGCGAACAGCGGCACCAACCCGACCATCGAGCGGACCTTGACCGGCCGGGCCTGGCCGCCCGGGACGTGCAACCAGTCATAGTAGAACTCGTCCTCCTCGTCCCACAGGCCCAGCCCGGTGTCCCGGCCGCCCATGTTCGTCATCGCCTCGGCGATCTCGAGGAAGTGCTCAAAGAGCTTGGTGGCGATGTCCTGGTAGACCGGGTTGTGCAGCGCCAGCTCCAGGGCGATGCGCAGCATGTTCAGCGAGAACATCGCCATCCAGCTGGTGCCGTCGGACTGGTCGAGGACCGCGCCGTCGGGCAACTTCAGGTTGCGGTCGAACACGCCGATGTTGTCCATGCCCAGGAAGCCGCCCTGGAAGATATTCCGCCCGTGGGCGTCCTTGCGGTTGACCCACCAGGTGAAGTTCAAGAGCAGCTTGTGGAAGACGCGCTCCAGAAACGGCAGGTCGCCGTGGCCTCCCTGGTGCTTCCGGTCGATCTGGAAGACGCGGTAGGCGGCCCAGGCGTGGACCGGCGGGTTGACGTCGCCGTAGGCCCACTCGTAGGCGGCCATCTGGCCGCTGGGGTGCATGTACCACTCGCGGGTCATCAGCACCAGCTGCTGCTTGGCGAACTCCGGGTCGATCAGCGCGAACGTGACCGCGTGGAAGGCCAGGTCCCAGGCGCAGTAGTACGGGTACTCCCACTTGTCGGGCATCGAGACGACGTCGGCGTTGTTCAGGTGCCGCCAGTCGCCGTTGCGGCCGGTGCGGCGGGAGGGGGGCGGGGTCGGCTGCCCCGGGTCGCCGCTGAGCCAGCGCGGGATGTCGAGGTGGTAGAACTGCTTCGACCAGATCAGCCCCGCCAGCGCCTGCCGCTGCACCCTCCGGGCGTCCTCGTCGTCTATCCCGCGCTGGAGGTGGGCGTAGAACTGGTCGGCCTCGTGCCGCCTCTTCTGCAAGAGGTCCGCAAAGTCCGCGAAGGAGGCGGACGAGGACTTCGCCAGCCGGGCGCGCACCCGGGCCTCGCCGCCGGGCGGGAGCGTCAGCCTGTACCAGGCCGCCGCCTTGGTGCCCTGACGCTGGGGGTTGACCGCCTCGGCCCGCCCGGCGACGATGTGCTCGTGGAAGGCGTCCTTGAAGTAGCCCTCCGCGCCCGGGACGTCGAAGACGTGGGCGGCGTTGGTGTCGTTCTCGCAGAACAGCAGCTCCGGCCGGCCGTCGAAGTTCAGGGCGTACTCGCCCAGCCCCTCGTGCGAGGCGGCGACGGCGCGGTCGCCGGCGGACCGGAGCGAGGGCCGCTTCCCGTCGCGCTCCCACGACCAGGTGTTGCGGAACCACGCCTGGAGCAGGACGTGAAGCTCGGCGGCGTCCGGGCCGCGGTTGATGACGTGGACGCGCCAGAGGACGTCGTCGGCGTCTGCCTTGGCGTACTCGACGAAGACGTCGAAGTAGCGGTCGTCGTCGAAGATTCCCGTGTCGAGCAGCTCGAACTCGGGGTCGTTCCGCGTCCGGCGGGCGTTCTCCTCCACCAACCGGGCGTAGGGGAACTCGCGCTGCGGGTACTTGTAGAGCGCCTTCAGGTACGAGTGCGTCGGCGTCGCGTCGAGGTAGTGGTACAACTCCTTGACGTCCTCGCCGTGGTTCCCCTCGTTGTTGGTCAGCCCGAAGAGGCGCTCCTTCAACAGCGGGTCGCGGCCGTTCCACAGCGCCAGGCCGAGGCAGAGGCGCTGCTCGTCGTCGCAGAGCCCGGCGAGGCCGTCCTCGCCCCAGCGGTAGGCGCGGGCGTGGGCGGCGTGGAAGGGGAAGTAGCGCCAGGCGTCGCCGTCGGCGGAGTAGTCCTCGCGGACCGTGCCCCACTGCCGCTCGCTGAGGTACGGCCCCCACAGCCGCCAGTTCGCCAGCCCCTGCCGCTGCTCGTCGAGCCGCTTCTGTTCCGCGTTCATGCCCAACCCCGCCTCGTCATGGGACCCCAGTGAAGCAACCCCGTCAGCATAGCGGACGCCGAACGGCTGGCCCCTCCCACGCCTGGCTTCCGTAGGACAAGCAGCCTTGCTTGTCCCTGGCGCGGCCGGACAAGCAAGGCTGCTTGTCCTACGAGAAGAGTCAGCCATGCCGGTCTACGAGTCGATACCATCAACTGGCCGGGAGACGAAGCACGCCCAGCAGGCCCCGGCGAGCAGCAGCACGGCCATGCAGACGGAGAACGCCGGGTCCCACTGCTCGCGCCCGGAGTAGCCAAGCTCGCCGCGGTGGTCGGCGTACCAGCCGAAGAAGAACTGCGAGCCCAGCGCGCCGAAGAAGCCGATCCCGTTGACCAGCCCGAACAGCGCGCCGAGGTGCTTGCCGCTGATCTCGGTGACGCACGCCCACCAGGTCGAGAGCGTCGAGGTCGTCGCCAGGATCGACAGCGCCGCGAACACCGCCGTCAGCCGCGGCGACTCGCACTGTATTCCCAGGTACAACAACCCGGCCGAGACGGTGAACGCGGCCGCGCCGAAGAGGCGCCGCGCCACCCGCTCGTCGCAGCGCAGCCAGGCGAAGAGGTCGGCGACGAACCCGCCCAGGAACATGCCGCCGGCCGCCCCCACCAGCACCAGTGACGCCAACTGGCCCGCCTCGACCTGCTCGACGTGGCGGCCTTCCTGCAGGTAGGAGGAGAACCACGAGAGGTAGACGTAGCTGTTGAACGCGCTGAAGGTCATGATCGCGGCGAGCAGCCAGATGCTCGGGTTGCGGAGTACGGCGCGCCAGGGGATGCCCTCGCGGTGCACCACCCCGCCGGAGCCGCCGTCTCCCAGCGCGGCCAACTCGCCGGGGTTCACCTGGGGGTGCTGGGCCGGGTCGTCGCGGAACCAGCGCCAGAAGAACGCCGCCCAGACGACGCCGGTCGTACCGAACAGCACGAACGCCCAGCGCCAGCCCAGGCTCTCGATGATGTATGCGGCCAGCAGCGGCGACGTGGCCCCGCCCAGGACCATCGTCGTTTGCACGATTCCGGTGACCCGGCCGCGCTCGGGCTGGGGGAACCAGCGGGCGACGACGCGGGCCACGTTGGGCAGCGCCCCCGCCTCGCCGACGCCGAACAGGAAGCGCACCGCCAGCAGCGAGTACAGCCCGGTGCAG